>NZ_JBQFYW010000008.1:0-181412 GCF_056541825.1 Ruegeria sp. AF8
AATAAACCAAACCTATACACCAAACAGAGAAAAACAAATGGGATACAGCCAACTCAAAGCATTCCACAACGTCGCCAACCTCAAAAGCTTTGTGTGCGGAGTTGTTGACCGGGCAAACCGGATCGACCATTCTTGATGTCAGTTGTCTGCTCCGGCCGGTTCCGGCCGGCCAAACTATTGCGTTTAAGTCTGGTCTTTCTTGATGCTCTCTGGATCGCGAAAGCGATATCTCGTCGACACTCATCGCCTGCGCGATCCGGCGCAAACGCTGGCCCGGGTCCGCCCCTTTCTTGCTGAAATGGGCATTACCCGCATCGCAAATCTGACCGGACTTGATCGTATCGGCCTTCCGACGGTGATGGTGACCCGCCCAAATTCTCGCTCGGTCGCGGTGGCGTTGGGCAAGGGGTTGTCACTGATTGCCGCCGAAGTGTCAGGTGTGATGGAGGCTATTGAGACATGGCATGCCGAAAGGGTCGACCGGCCCGTTCGTTACGCAAGCTATGCCGATATGGCGGCGACAGTGCCGGTAGCAGATGCGGAGCGCTTGCCGAAAGTGATCGGATGCGAATTCGACCCGCAACGCAAAATTCTGTGGATCGAGGGCACCGATCTGATCGGAGGTGCGCCCTGTTGGCTGCCTGCGGAAATGGTCGATACGGACTATACCGAGTTGCCCAACGGTGGCCACGGAATGTTTCCGCGCACCACCAACGGATTGGCTTCGGGCAATGACCTCGGCGAGGCCACATGCCATGCGATTTGCGAGGTGATCGAAAGAGATGCCACGACGCTTTGGCATTTCCGAGAGTGTCCGGACAGGATCGACCCGGCGACAATCGACGATCCACGCTGTACCGACGCTTTGGGACGGTTTGAAGATGCCGGACTGGATGTGGGGATATGGCAAACCACGTCCGATATCGGTGTCGCCAGTTTTCGATGCGCCATTTGCGAGGCAGGCGAGGCTCCTGGTCACATCGGCCTTGGTGACGGTTGCCACCCGGATCGCAACATTGCGCTGCTCAGGGCGGTGACCGAGGCGGCGCAGACCCGCCTGACCTACATCTCGGGCGCACGCGACGATCTGGAGCCAACGGAATTTACCTCATCCGCCCTTGCGGCCAAGGCTCGATACGTGCGCGACCTGATTGCGGGATCAAACCCTATGGCCCGTTTTCAGGATTGCCCTACACATGTCACGGCCACTTTCGACGAAGACCTGTCCTGGCTGCTTGAACGCCTGGCCGGCGCCGGAGTCGAGCAGGTTGCAACCGTCGACCTGTCGCGTCCCGAGTTTGGAATCGCGGTCGTACGCGTGGTAATTCCGGGTCTAGAAGCCCCGCATGACGATCCCGATTTCATTCCGGGCCCGCGCGTGCGGCGCGTCAAGGCAGCAGTCTGATGCGTGCGGCGATCTTTGTCGGCCCGACCCTGACGGCGGATGAAGTGTGCAACATTCTGGACGCCGAAATACTGCCACCGGTTGGACAAGGCGACGTTTACCGGGTCGCCCGTGGGCGACCCCGGGCCATCGGCATCATAGACGGATATTTCGAAGGCGTCCCATCGGTCTGGCATAAGGAAATTCTTTGGGCATTGGAACAGGGCATCCCGGTCTATGGCAGCGCCAGCATGGGCGCGTTGCGTGCCGCCGAACTGGACGGGTACGGAATGATCGGCGTGGGCCGGATATTCGAGGCTTATCGATCCGGTGTCATCCGGGACGATGACGAGGTGGCGGTGCTGCATGGTCCGGGCGAACTTGGATACGCGCCGCTGAGCGAGCCCATGGTGTCGATCCGGGCGACCGCCGAGCAGGCGCGAACAGAAGGTATTATTACACCGAAGGCAGCGGAGGCTCTAGTCGCGGCGGCAAAGGCGCTGAATTATCGGGACCGGAACTGGCCGGGTATCCTTGACCGGGTGAACGGGGCACTGGTGACTGGATTTGCCGAATGGCTGCCTCATGGGCGTAAAGATGCAAAAGCCGAAGATGCCCGTGAAATGCTGAATGCAATGGCGCTTCATATGACCGAAGATCATGCCCCTCCGAAATCCAAGCCTAAACTGGAGCGTACGCTTGTCTGGCAAAGTCTGACACGCCGGATCGACGCGGAACTTTCGGAGCCGGACACACCGACAGAGCGGCTACTTGATGAACTGCGCCTCGATCCCTTCCGCTTTGCGCTTGTCCGTGACCGTGCCATGCTGAGGATGCTTGCGCAGGAACCTGTGGGCGCAAAACCATCAATCGATCGGCGATGGCTTGTTGACGTGATGTCCCAGCATCGGACCCGCTTGGGGTTGTCGCACAAGGCGCACATGCTTGGCTGGCTGAATGAAAACGATCTGGATGAGGCCGGGTACGAGGCCATGCTGACCGAAACCGTTTTGGTTCGGGCCCTCACCGATGCTGACCCGATGCGGTTGGAACGCTATATTTTGAACGAGTTGCGTTGGTCCGGAGAATATTCCGAGCTGAAAGAGCGCGCCCGTGCGAAGGCTCAAATCGTTCAGCCGAGTGGATCTTTCACCTCGCCCGATCGTACGCGCCTGATGATATGGTATTTCGAAACTCTGCTGGACCAGACGGTTCCCGAAAATCTCGACACCTACATCAAAACAATTGGTGTCGCTGATAGGGCCGCGTTTCATGATATAGTCGAACGGGAGTTTCAGTACCGGGCCAGATGCAATGACCGGGCCGAGGGCGGAGAACAAACCCGGGATTAGACGCAAAGTCATTTGACGCAATGCGGAGGGATTCATGGACAGGCCATTCAATTCGACAGAAGAAGCGCCCGGAACCCGGTTCCTCCTGTATCCTCAATCCCCATTTCTTGACAGCAAAGCCGAGCTTGAGCTGGTCGAAATTTCCGCCCCTCCCGGCACAATTGGTCCAGGGCCGTCCGGGCCTCGAATGTACGCCGTCAACCCGGTGGGAAAGACCACACCATATGGGGCTATCGTTCCCGGCCCGAATGGGCCTGGCATGTATCTGCCGCCCTGGGATGGGTTCATCCAGCCGCCACCGATACCGGACGAGTTCGGGAACTTTATCCATATCACCCCGTCAAACCCGGCGTTCGAGGCGACGCATCTGTTCGGTTCCGCACATTTCACGATGGACGTGTGGGAAGGATATTTCGGGCATCCCATCCCGTGGCATTTCGGACAGGATTTTGACCGGCTCGAACTTTCACTCCTGCCCAGTCTCGACAATGCCCATATCGGCTGGGGTTTCCTGGAAACCGGCGGGACGTTCGAACACGGCGACGAATACCGGCCCTACAGCCTGAATTTCGATGTCGTGGCGCACGAGATCGGACATGCCATTATCTACAGCGTGGTCGGCTTGCCCACTGACGAACATGCGCCCGGCGAATACTATGGGTTCCACGAATCCGCCGCCGACCTCATTGCCCTTTTGGCCTCATTGCATTTTGGTTCGGTGGTCGACGCGCTACTCAAGAACACACATGGCAACCTTTATACGTTCAACCGCCTGAACAGGTTCGCCGAACTGTCCGAAAACGCCCAGATCCGGATGGCGGCGAACGGCTCGGTGCTTTCCGAATTCGCGGATGGATGGTCCAGCGAACACGCCCTGTCGCAACCACTGACAGGAGCCATGTTCGACATTCTGGTTGATATCTTCCACGAGCGGCTGCTGCTCCACGGCCTGATTTCGCCCGAAATCGAGGATCTGTCGGACCGGTTGGAAGGATCACCCGACTACGTGGATGTCATGCAATCCATCTTTGACGAGCGCTACGCCATGAATCCCGAAGGGTTCCGCATTTCATTGCTTGAGGCGCGCGATTTCCTGGGGTCTTACCTTGCCGACGCCTGGAGCATGCTGGACGCCGACATGCTGAGCTATTTCGGGGTCGAAAAAGCGCTGCTCATCGTCGATCAGGAAATCACCGGCGGCGCGTTCCGGCAGATCATCGAGGGCAACTTCCGCATGCGCGATATCGGCCTGGTGAAAGCCGGGCCACGCCTTGCCAACCCCGATGACACCAGCCACGCTGTTTCGGTTCGCACGCGGATCCCGGGTTAAGAAGTGGCAAATGGCTTTGTTTTTCAGTCAATTTATGGCATTTTGGAAACAATCAATTTGTTCAAAATTTTCGACTTGCGCACTCGCATGTCAACACGTGGAGAAGTCGGCGAATCCTTCGTCGCCTCCGGAACAGCCACAGGGGGAAATTGTTGTGACCGAGTCATTGTTAAGTTTTTCGGAAGTGTTGTTGTTTGGGCGTGCTGTCGACGACCTGCAGATTCCAAAGAAGGGAATTGATGAAACGGTTCGCCTCGCCACCACTGAAAAAGTTGTTAATTTCAATGATGTAGACCTAAGTATCGATGGTATTGCCATTGCAGATGATGATTTCGTTCTGGTGCGATGCAACAATGCAAATCAGAATGGGATCTACAAGGTAGCCGACGCCGGTGGGGGAAAGAAAAAACTGGAGAACCGGCAAACCGTGTTAAAGGATGCTAAGGTTGCGGTTCTTGAAGGCGATGAGTTCGGCGATACTTTCTGGACACAAAAGCAAACGCCCCCGAAGCAGATTTTCAAGGAAGGCGCATTGCGTGCGCGGGGCCGCGGTCGGAACAACTTGCTCGACAGCCAGTTCGATCTGGACGCGCAATTTGCACGAATTTATGGTTTCGCTTACGAAGGCACCTATTATGAACTTCCCGAGCCGACTGTTTTTCTAGTGCATGGCGACGGAGTAGCCGTGAATGAGGTAGGGGCAGAGAAAAACGCTCCAGGAAGTCTGGCTTCACGGGCTCCCCAAAATCCTTCGATAAGTGGCGTGGCGTCAGCTGACTACCAAATCTCAAATGACATACGTGTTTGGAACTACGACAAAGCCGATTACACCATCCGCATGGATGTCATGACCGGCATGTTCGAACAGGTTTTGCTTGATATCTATTTCGGCTTCGACAGCCCAGCCATTAGCGGGGCCAAGGTCAGCGGTGCAAAAGTCAGTGGGGCCAAGGTAAGTGGGGCCAAAGTCAGTGGCGCAAAGGTCAGCGGGGCCAAGGTCAGCGGCGCTAAGGCGCGCGGATCGGGTGACTGAGCGACGGTTAATCCACCTTATGCATTGGCAGAACTCTCAGAATCCGGCCTTCTTCAGACCGTCGACGAAATGCTCGGTATCATCGGTCAACTTGTCGGGCTGAACCTTCGCCCAATGACCCAGTGAGAAATTTGGATGCGCCTCTTTGTGCTTCTGGGCGATGGACCGTGCCAGATCCATTTGCCCCAGTTGCGCATAGCTGGCCGCCAACATTCTTTGCCCTTCTGTGGGGTTGTTCATCCGCGTCACTGAATCAATGACCTTGTCATATTGCTTAAGGTTGAAATACGCCCCACCCAAATGCCAAAGGTATTGATCTGGGAAATATGGATTCAGCCGCATCGCGCGTTGCAAATTCTCGATCGCGGCTTCGTTTTCCCCCGAATGGGCCAGCGTGTCAGCGAAATCCGACAATAGATCCGCGTCATTAGGATTCAGCGTCAATGCCCGACGATATGCCCCAATCGCGGCATCATGCTCTTTCCGATAGAGATGAACGAAACCCAGTTCACCAAAGCCGCGCGCATCCGTCGGGTCAAGTTCAACCGCCCTTTGCGCAAATGACAGTGCCGTATCAAGGGCATGGTCCTCGTCTAGGCTCCATGAATAACGCCAATCGATATTGAGGGTTCGCGAAAGCGCGGCCGAAGCCCGGGCATATTTGCTATCCCGCTCCAACGCGCGTTCGTACAGCACCTGAGCTTCGTGATTGTCCCAACGGGTATACTTGAAAATGTGCTGTTGCCCGCGCAGGACAAAGCCATAAGCAGCAAGGTCGGACGGGACGGATTGCACCATTCGCTGCCTCTCTTGCGCCTCGATTAGAACGGCCGTAGCCGCGACGATGGATTCAGTAACCTCATCCTGGATCGCGAATACATCCTCGATCTCCCGGTCATAGCGTTCACCCCAGATCGTCTGGTCGCTGTCCGCGTCGATCAATTCGACTGTAATCCGCAGCCGGCTCCCTGCCCTTCTTACATTGCCGCGCGCAACGTAGCGAACGCCTAGTTCGCGGGCGGCCATCTGAGGCGACATTGCCTGGGCCTTGAAAAAGAAGGTCGAGTTCCGGGCGATGACAAACAGGTTCTTGAATTTTGAAAGGTTCAGGATGATGTCATCGGTCAGCCCCTCCGCGAACCAGCTGTCGGTCTGATCTCCGCCCAAACTGACAAAGGGCAGAACAGCGACGGACGGAATGTTGGGGCGTTCACGATCTGCTTTCTTGATTTTCGGCCGCACCGTGGCGGCAAGGGTGACTCCTTCGACTTCGCTGCGCACGCAATAGGTCTGCACAGGGTCCATGATGTTCTTGAGAGTCTTCGCCCCAAGAAATTCATAGCCGTACCGCAACCGGTTGCGAATTTGCTCGTACACGGCCGAACTGATAAAGACGCGTCCCGGCTCGGCGACCTCCTGCAAACGTGCCGCTATATTGACGTTGTCGCCGTGAATTCCACGATCATCCAATAATATTTCGCCCATGTGAATTCCTGCACGGAACCGGATTTTCCGGTCTTCAAGGGCAGACGAATTCGCGCGTTCTGCGATGCGGTGTAGTTCAATTCCGAACCGAACTGCATTGGTTGCAGTGTCGAACATGGCCAGAATTCCATCGCCACGCACCTCAACCACACGGCCATCATATCTGTTGCATGCGGTTTCAAGCTGTTCCAGCAACGTTCGCAAAGCGCTGTAAGTGTCAATCTCGTTCTTGCCCATCAGCCGGGTATAGCCAACAACATCGGCAAACAGGACAGCACCGAGTTTATGCTGGAAAGTTGGATTATCTTTATGAATAGTCAAACTTTTCTACTCCACTCGCCCCACGGGAAACACTGGCAATCAGGCTATCATCCGGAAAGTATCAACTGGATCGCTTGCATTTTGTTCCCCTATCGCGCTTCACAGTCTTTTGGAGGCCAGCGCCAATTGGACGAATTCGTTCTTCCGAAGGCGACGGTCGTTTCCGGGTCCAGCACCCGGGCCAGTTCTTGACGGCGTGACTCCCAGTCCGTCTTCAAAAGCCCAACAACAATCATATCCGAATATTGCCCGTCGTTGAACCATGCCTGGCGCATCTTGCCTTCAATCTCAAAGCCGGCCCGTGTGATCAATGCCTGGCTTCGCTGGTTGTCGGCGCGATAAAATGATGTGACACGATTTAGTCCAAGCTGGCGAAATGCAAGATCCAGAACCAGTGCCACAGACCGCAATCCGACACCCTTTCTGCGTACCGACCGGTCGATAAACAAAGCGATGACCCCGTCCCGGTTTATCGAAGACACTCCCTCCAGGCCGACGATACCCACGACTTCGGAGTCTTCAGCTTCGACGGCGAACCAACATCTGCCATTTTCGGTCATCGACCCAATGGCCGTCTCCCATTCTTTCTCGGTCGCCGCAACGTTGAGCGGAACTCGACCGGTCCGGTCGAATGCGGCAAGATCTTCGACATCCTGATACCACCTCGCCACAACTGTCAGGTCGCTTTTCTCAATAGGGCGAAGCGAAAACTGAATTGAATGGGAATCTGACATAAACAGGTTCCTTTATTTGTTGTCAGGTTCGGAAAAACACTGTCTCGATTACAGCATGGATGAAAAAATGTGCTTGGACTGTATCATATTTCACAGAGTTGTATCGTTAAAATCAGTGTCGTACATTTTTCCATGGCCACAGTTCCTTCTTCGCCGAAGCTGATTGAACGGCGGCATGTCCGGAGCAGAGTGCTGTTTGACTTTTGCAGCGATCTGGAACCGGGCCACCGAATTCCCTGACAAACAGTTTCGATGGCATAGGCGGCGGGATGCCCACCATCCGTTTCGCCCAGTGCAGGCTATATGAGGAAACATCAACAAATTTACTTTAAGCATGAAAGTTTCATGCTAGAATGAATTGAAACCCATATTGGAAGTGGCTCTACCCGGGTGCACTAAATCGGAGGGGGAAACTGCGATGAAAATCACAATCGTTGGCGGCGGGCCTGGCGGGCTCTACACCGCGCTGTTGACCAAAAAAGCCCGGCCTGATTGGGAAATCGAAGTATTTGAACGCAATCAAGCCGCAGACACATTCGGCTTTGGGGTGGTGTTCTCGGACGAAACGCTGGACGAATTCCTTAGCCGGGACAAGGTGGTTTTCGAGCGTATTCGTGATGAATTCGCCTATTGGGACGATGTGGCAATTCATTTCAAAGGAAATGAAATGCGATGTGGCGGGAACGGATTTTGCGGTACCTCCCGGCACACACTACTGCGCATCCTTCAGGAACGATGCTCTGAACTGGGTGTCGAAATTACCTATGGCGCTGAAATCGACCCGGCCGAATTGAAAGCTCGATTTCCCGACTCTGATGTGATCGTTGCCAGTGACGGCATCAACTCGGCGCTACGTGAACATTACAAAGACAGCTTCGAACCGACGACAACGTGGAAATCCAATCGCTTTTGCTGGATGGGTTCGACCCGGCC
Source organism: Ruegeria sp. AF8 (assembly GCF_056541825.1). NCBI lineage: Bacteria > Pseudomonadati > Pseudomonadota > Alphaproteobacteria > Rhodobacterales > Roseobacteraceae > Ruegeria > Ruegeria sp. AF8. Next base: position 8,573 of record NZ_JBQFYW010000008.1, read on the forward strand.
AATGGACGAGTTCAACTACTTTTTTCGTGAAACCGAGCACGGACACATGGTTGCTCATTGTTATCAGTATGAAAAAAACCATTCGACCTGGGTGTTCGAAATGGATGAGGCGACATGGCAGGGGCACGGGTTCGAGGAGTTCGACGAGGAAGGTTCCAAAGCCAAATTGGAACGGACCTTCGCCAATGAACTGCAGGGCCACCCTCTGTTGTTGAATCGATCGAATTGGCGCAATTTTCCCCGAATTTTCTGCGAAAACTGGTTTGTAGACAACATCGTCATCCTGGGCGACGCCAAGGCCAGTGCGCATTTCTCGATCGGTTCAGGAACCAAACTGGCGATGGAGTGCGCAATTGCGCTTTCGGATGCGCTGATCGAACATGCCGAAACGGATGTGCAAACGGCATTTAAGGCATATGACGACGCGCGACGCACGCCCTGCCAGATTATCCAACACAACGCCGATGTCTCGCTCGCCTGGTTCGAACACATGGGTCGATCGTGGGATATGGACCCATATCAGTTTGCGATGGTGGTCATGTGCCGTGCCAAATCGATCACCTATGACAATCTGATCGTCCGGGATGCGGAATTCGTTCGCAAGGCTGACGATGAATGGTATGCACGCCATCTGCGCGAAAGCGGAGAAGATCTGAGTAAATCCCGCCCTACCCCCATGTTTTCCAAATTCAAACTTCGCGGCATGGAACTGACAAATCGTGTCGTGATGTCCCCGATGGCTCAGTACTCGGCAGATATGGATGGCAATCCGACGGAATGGCACAAGGTGCACTATTGCAGCCATGCGATGGGGGGAATGGGCCTGCTCTTCACCGAAATGACCTGCCCTTCAGCCGATGCGCGTATCTCCCAGGGGTGTCCGGGTATGTGGACGGACGAACACGAAGCGAACTGGAAAGGTATCGTAGATTTCATCCATGCAAACTCAGCTGCGAAAGTGGCAATGCAGCTTGGTCATGCAGGGCGCAAGGGTTCAACGCAACTGGGCTGGCAAAAGGCGGATCATCCGATTTCGGACCAAGACGCAAATTGGCCATTGGTTTCCGCCTCTCCCCTGCCGTGGTTCGAAGGTGAAAGTCAGATTCCAGCAGAATTGGGCCGTCCACTCATGGACCGGATCAAGGCGGATTTCGTACAGGCCACGGAGCGCGCAGCGCGTGCCGGGTTCGACATGCTGGAACTGCATTGTGCGCACGGCTATCTTTTGGCTTCGTTCCTTTCACCACTGACCAACAGGCGCAATGATGAATATGGTGGATCTCTCGAGAACCGGTTGCGCTATCCGTTGGAGATATTCACTGCGATGAGGGCCGCATGGCCAGGCGACAGGCCGATGTCGGTGCGGGTGTCCGGCAGCGATTGGAAGGACGGAGGACTGACCGAAGCCGATCTTATCGCAATCGCCGAGGCATTCCGCAACGCGGGCTGTGATCTGATCGACGTTTCGGCAGGTCAGACCGTTCCCGACCAACAGCCGGTGTATGGCCGCATGTTCCAGACCCATCTGGCCGAAGCTGTGCGCAACGTGCCTAAGATCGCGACAATGGCAGTCGGAGCCATAACAGAAGCCGCGCAAGTCAATACGATCCTGCACACACGCCGCGCCGATTTGGTCGCTCTGGGTCGGCCTCACCTGTGGAACCCGTACTTCGCACATCAGGCCGCAGCCTGGTACGGGGCGCGGAATGATCACACCTGGTCAAATCAATATCTGAGCGGCGGCGCGCAAGCCTTTCGCGAAGCAGAAAAAAGCCGCGACAAAATGCTGGAATTGCAGCGGAAAGCGGCGCCGGGCCGCCACATTCGCTAGACTTGAAAAGGGTATCCATTCGATCCTTTTTGAGTTGGTAGGAGTTTTCCGACTCCAGCATTGTTCGCGAGGTCGCACGGGTGCTGGGTTTGGGCAACGGTACTCTAAGGGTTGTGCGCAAGCTCTGATCGAATGGAAATCATCGTTGAAAGCTGCCGGGCGGTTCGCGTTACATCAGGGCTGCCGGAATGGCGGGGTATTGAAAACCCGACGCCAATTCGATCGCGCGTTGCAGAATTTTCGCGCCATAGGCGGCGTTCTTGTGCGTATTATCATTGCGCTCGATATGATTGTCCGAAGCGTATTCGGGCAAGGTCAGGCACCCTTCTGTCACTGTGTCATCGGGCTGTGGAAGCAAACAGATATCATCCAGCGCCATGTTTTGCGCCCACAAGTCCCAAATTGCATTCCGCTCCTCGGCTGTGACCGTGTAGGCGCCGGAGAATTCGGCATGATAGGCGGTCTCCATACCAGCCGTATCGAATGAAGTTGGCGCAAAAATAACTCTTGCATGCCCCAAAGCCGCGTATTGACGCGCAAACAGATAAGTCGGTTCACGAAACAGATGATGCCGCACCACCTCCAGCCGCAGTTGGGATGACATGAACTGGTCCGGTTGACGCAACTCATGCAGGAGCTGTGCAAAATGAAACGAAGTCGTCAAACGACATCCTACAAAAAAAAGAACGTCAAAGTCCTTCGACTCCAGACAGGTCCGATTGTTTTCATTGAATTTCGCAAAGCGCCGGGCCGTGTATTCATCGGCGGGTTCGATCCGGTCGTTTTGCCATTTCAGATTTCTGAACCGCCCACCTGTGTGCCCCCAGAATTCCACATCGAATCCGGTCAGATCGACCATGCTCTCGTTGCAAGCCTGACGAACAGCCGCATAATGGCTATCTCCGAAAACGCACAGCCGGATTGGCCCGTCACTTGACGAAGGCATTCAGGATTTCCTCTTCGCATCTCAGTTCTTCCGCAGCTTGGAATGCAACACGCTTCCTGGTTGTCCTGGTCGCGCCATATGCGGAGTGTTGCGCATCAAAGAACTGTTTCATTACGAAATCAACGCCATACGGTTCGACGCTGCGCTGGTCCGGGCCATAAAACATGCCGCGGAAAAATGGATGAGCAATTACTTCATACGAGGGAAAATAGTCGATGCGATCGTCCGAATGGCTGACTTCGCCGGCGACCGTGCGCAATACGGATTTCGAAAGCATGGTTGCGGTCAGAACGTGTTCGCCACCGGCCGTGGCCACCAGCGGGACAGGCGAAACAGTGATCAGGAACTTTAGTTCTGGATTCAGACCGCGCATGAGACATATTGCGGCCTCAAGATCGGCTTTGATGTCGGCGCTGGATGCGTTCACAAACTGATGCTGATCCGTATCGAACTGTCCTGCGACAGTGCCCGGGCAGATTGCAAATTCGACGCCGCTTTCTTTGTGCCGCCAGGCTTCGGTCAGACCCATCGTGAAAACAAAAACATCCGCGTTCGCAAGCGCCCGCCGGATGGCGGCGAGGGTGGCGGCGCGAGAATGATCGACCTCTGTCGTATCTGCAAATCCATTGGGTTCGATACCTGGTCGAAACGGGTCGTAAACCCGCCCGTCTTTTGTCCAGTAGAGTCTCGGAATTGTGCTGGCTTCGGTGGCCCATTCCATCCATTGCCACAACATCCGGCACGTGTAGATGTTGCCGGTTCTGAAGCTGAAGGTCCCAAAGTGATAGTCAGCATGCCGGTTTTCAGGCAGCCCGCCGGGGGCAGGTTCTTCGTTGATCCAGTTATAGTCACGCCGGATCAGCGCTCTGCTAAAGTGCTGCGCAAAACAGGAGCCTGCCGTTGCAATACCGGTAACGGATGAAATCTCGAACTTGGGTGCCCAGAGATCCTTGATCGAAAAGGGCGAATGCTCTGTCACTGCGGTCCGCCAATGGGCCTTGCTCTCAAGGTTCACATAGGGGTGGTTCATGTCGGAACTGCCTCGCCTGCAACAATTCTGCCGGTTGTTCGATACACCATCTCGACGAGGTTCTCCAGTTGGCAGTTCGCACTCGAGATCGGGGAATTTGCCGAGGCGGGACAAGGATGGCAAACAGGCGCCTTCAGAGGGCCGCTGCAGGAACGCCCTTGATCGCATTTCGCCGGATTCAGTGATGCCCGAAATAGGCTTCCAGCAATCTCGGATCGTTTCGTAATTCGTCCGCTGTGCCGGATATTTGCATGCGTCCGGATTCGAGGATGTAGATTCGACTTGCCAGCGATAACGCGAAATTTGCGTTTTGCTCGGTTATGACGACCGTCAACCCGAATTCCCGGTTTAGTCTGCGCAGAACTTCCGCAATTTCGTGACAGATTTTCGGGGCGAGCCCTATTGTCGGCTCGTCAACGAGCAAAAGCTCGGGGCTGGTCATCAGGGCACGACCGAACGACACCATCTGCCGCTCACCGCCTGATTGTGTAGAGGTCTCCTGCCCCTCTCGTTCTTCGAGGCGCGGAAAAAGTTTGTGCACCAATTCGAGGTTGCGTTCCACATCTTCGCGTGCGGTGTAGGCGCCAACCATCAGGTTGTCTCGAACGGACATATAGGGAAACAAATTGAACCGCTCGGGCGCATACCCAACGCCCCGGCGCACAATTTCCGACGAAGACCGCCCAATCAGCGTTTCGCCTTTGAGCCGTATGTCCCCATCGGTCTTGACCAACCCCATGATGCTGTCAAGCAGGGTTGACTTGCCCGCACCGTTCGGCCCGATCACAGCGACAATTTCTCCCGGCTCTACGGCAATCGAAATATCGGTCAGCGCTTGCGCTTTACCGTAGAATGCGGACAGGGCATCGATTTCGAGAAACGACATCAAGCGCCCCCAATATATGAGGCTTGGACCGCCTTGTCGTTCATTACATCCGAAAACGACCCTTCGGCGATCATCGTGCCACGATCGATTGCAATGGCGCGGTCGATCAGCGGCTCCAGCGCGGGCAGGTCATGACTGACTATCAAAAAAGTCATCCCGTCCTTACGCATGGATTGAATAAGGTCCGATATCTGTGCAATCTCGCCAACGGTCAATCCGGCAAAAACCTCGTCCAACAGCATGACTTTCGGGGCAGTTGCCATTGTTCGAGCCATTTCCAGTTTGCGCAGATCACCCATCGCCAGTTCAGATGGCGTTCGCGCTAGGTCATCTTCCGAAAATCCCACACTCAGCGCAATTTCACGTTCGCGCGCCTTATCCGGCGGCGAAAAAATCATGTGCCAGATATCGTCCGGCATCAGACCGACGCGAATGTTCTCGGCCACATTCATTTCACCGAAGGGGCGTGGGATCTGATAGGTGCGGCTGACCCCAGCCCGGATACGGCGCGAAGTCGGAAGGGCGGATATTTCCTGACCGAACAATTTGATTGTACCGCTGTTTTGTCGAAGTTCTCCCATGATCTGGCTGAATACGGTGGTCTTTCCCGCGCCATTCGGTCCGATCAGACCCAGCGACTCTCCCGGCTGCACCGCAAAAGAAAGATCGTTGGTTGCCTTGAGGCCGCCAAAGGTCTTGACCAGACCGGCGATTTCCAAAGCCACGGTCACGGCGCGCTCCTGTTTCTCAGGCCGGAAACAGCGCGCTGGAAGAGCGCCACCAATCCTTTTGGCTGATACATGTAGAGAACCAGCGCGATAGCACCGTAGACAAAATACCGTTCCGCTCCCGGCAGAACAGGTCGCAGATATTCCAGCAGGAATGTCATGAAAAAGGCTCCGATCATGGGACCTATGATCGTCGAGGTTCCGCCAAGCAGGGCAGCAACGATAATTGTGAAGAGGAAGTTGATATCGAACAATGCGCGCGGGGCCAGAGACCCGAGGTAGTGGACGTAAAAGGCCCCGCCCAATCCGGCGACAAATGCGCTGGTAAGAAACGCGAACGCCTTGAGCCTTGTCGTGCTCAGGCCTGACCCCCGCACGCTTTCTTCGTTCATGCCGATCGCGGCCAAGGCAGTTCCCAAACGGGTCTTCATCAACAGCCACATGCTGATCGCAACGGAAAGCATAAGCCCGCTCGATAAAAAATACCCGTTGGCGGCGCCCCGTGTCAGTGTTCTTATTCCCGACATGCCACGTGTGCCGCCGGTGAGATCGGGCCGGATCACCTGTACAAGCTGATACAGCAATTCCATGAACGCCAGCGTCACCAGCGCAAAATAGCTTCCGCGTATCCGCAGCGCCGGGAGCAGAACGATCAGCCCGGCCGCCATCGTTACCAGGACCGCGACCGGGATGGAAATCTCGACCGCCACATCGAAGCGCTTGGTCAGGATTGCCGTTGTATAGGCTCCGATGCCGATCAGGAAAGGATGACCAAAGCTCACATAGCCGGTTCGCCCTGACAGAACGTCCCAGCTGATCGCGAATATCGCCAGATAGTTAGCAAAAATCATAGTTCTGAGGGTGCCGTTGCCGACAACTTGCGGCAGCAACGCCATACCGGCAATCAGGGCCGCCCAAAGCGCAAAGTGATGCCAGCGCAGATCCATCTCAGATCTCCTCGCGCCCGAAAAGCCCCTGTGGCCGCATCACAAGAACTCCGATGATCAGCAACATGGTGAATACGCCTCGCAATTCGGGTGCCAGGGTGGCCACCACGATGACCTCCAGGAAGCCGACGATATGAGCAACGATAAGCGTCCCGATGATCGAGCCGATGCCCCCAACGATGACCACGGCGACCGAAATGATCAGCGGCGCCACCCACATTGACGGTGACAGCTGCGTATAGCTGGCAAAGAATACGCCTCCGATGGCGCCCAATCCGCCCGAAATGCCCCAGGTAATCAGGTTGATACGGTCAGGGTCGATTCCCGAGATAGCGGCGCCCTTGGCATCCATCGACACCGCCTGCATCGCGCGACCTGTATGAGTGAGCCGCACGAACAGATAAAGGCCGATCAGGATCGCCCAACTGATAACAGTGGCCGCCAGAATGTTGTAAGTAACTGACGCCCCGGCAGTTTTGATCACGCCTGGAATGATGGGCAGCAGGATCTTACTGCTGTCGCCAAAGATCAGGACAATCCCGGCCTGTATGACAACGGCGAGGATGAGAGTAGAGATTTCAATCGCCACGTGATTGCCCTTGAGTGTTTTGACGATCAGCCGGAATTTCAGAACACCCATCAAGACGCCCAGTGCAGCCGCCATAAATACGCCGACGATCTTTGGCATTCCCAGGGTTTGGGATATCCAGAAATAGACGTAGCCACCGACCATCAGGTACGCGCCGTAAGCCAGGTTCAGTACGCGGCCGATGCTGAAGATCAGCGTGAACCCCATTGCGATAAGCGCGTAAAGGCCGCTGAGCAAAAGCCCCTGGATCAGTATCTGCAGCATCAAGAAACCTTTGGCTGCCGGCGCGCTTCAAGCAAGCACGCCGGGTTATCCCTGCGGGCCTATTTTATCCAGCTGGGAAGAGTAAACTCGCCCGTCGCATACTTGTCGGGGTAGACAACGGCCGCGGTTCCGTCTTCGTACCACTGCACAACCACCATCGATGGCTGCGCGTCATCGAACGGCTCCGACAGGTCAAAACGCGCGTTGTGCGGATAGGTGCGCTGTGTAACCGGTTCGACTTCGTCATCGCCCCAAAACGCGTAACGCAGCCAAAGCTGACCGTCCATATCGAGCACCAGATCCTGTTTTTTCATCGCTGCGGCCCAGGCGTCGACATCTTCGAAACCTCCGGCTTCTGTCGCGGCGGCCATCGCCTGCTTCAACCCGTGATAGGCATTGAATCCATTGAAATGCGGCAAAAGTGGGCGGCTGTCATATTTCGCTTGGTATTCGTCCACAAATTTCTGACTTACCGGGTCCAGTCTGAAGCCCACAGAGGGTACTGGCGACAGGGTCGAGATACCGCCGCCCGCTCCTCCGGTGTCGTCCCAGTATTCCATGCCAAGTGCCGCCACGTTTACACCGGTCATAGCCATCGGCACCTGCAGTTTCACATATTGCGACGAGATCACCTGAGCATTCACGGACGAGACCTGATAGATGAAGTCAGCGCCCGTATCCTGCGCCCTGCTGAAGATCGGGGCGAAGTCAACGGTAGCAACGTCATAGGTGATGATGTCCTTGACTTCGATGCCGGCAACCGGGGCCAGTGCTTCGGTCACGAGCCCGGTGATGGCCTCGCCAAAAGCGGTGTCTTCGGCCAGAATGACGACCGAGTTCCAGCCCATCTTTTCCTTCAGGACGTCCGCGCCAAAATTGATGTACAATGTCGCCAGCGCCTCGTCCGAGGCAATATTCATGAAATAGGGCGCCATGCCCTCGGGGTCTTCGACCACCATATCAATAATACCGATATACGACGTCCAGGTATCCAGTGTCGGGATGCGATATTCCTGCATTCGGGGCAGCCACCCCAGCGACACGTCATCGATCGAACCCGATATGATGAAATCAACCTCTTCGGTTTCCGCCAGATATTCATAGGCCCGAACTCCCTCGGTCGGGTCTTGGCCGGTATCCGCCGAGACAAGCGTGATCTGTTCCCCGTTGACACCACCATTCGCGTTTAGTTCCTCGATCGCCATCTCTGCGCCACGCAGCGTCGAAAGCCCGGTATCCGAGGAAAGGGACCCGATATATCCCACTTTGATCTCGGCCACGGCTGCCGAAGCCATGAGCGCGATGCATGCCCCGCCAATGAGCGCTGATTTTGTCATCTGAAAAGCTCCCTGTGTCTCTGATTGCCGAGTTTGTATTCTGTATACAGTACACAGAACTTTAGTCCGATCAAATCCTTTCTTGGAAAGTCATCTTCAGAAACCTGCGACTTTCCCGTTTTTGTCGTGAATGAGCGCATCCACATCGATTTCGACCATCAGACCCGGCTGTGTCAGCCCGGCCTCGACGGCGGTCAGAACGGGGTCGATTCCCTTAAAGACTTCTCCGTGTGCGCGCGCGAATTCTCCGGCATTGTTCATATCGGTCAAATAGGCGCGCACCCGCCCTACATGCCGCAATTCGGCCCCGACCTGCTTCAACGCGTCTTCTATCCGGGACAGAATATACAGGGTCTGCGCGCCGACATCTCCTGGCGCGTGAATGCGTCCGGTCGGCTCGATCGCCGTTGTTCCCGCAATCCAGACAAATGGCCCGACCCGTTTGGCCCGGGAATATGACCCGATCTCCTCGAATCTACCGCCGGATTTCCAGATGCGAACCGTCACAATCTCAACCGCTTTCGAATGGCATCGGCTGCGGCGTGAAGAGAGGCATACTCGGATTCCGTCAAACGCATTTCATCGACCGCAACAAGTCCGCAGGCACCGAGATGTGCAGGAACACCAAGTACGACGCCGTCAATTCCGTATTCGCCCCTCAGCATCACCGACACAGGTACCGGCCCGGTTCGCGCACCGCGAATATGGTCGATGAGTTCAAGTGAGGCATGCGCCGGAGCAATCGTCGCTGAACCCGACTTTTTCAATGCCACGACCTGCCCGCCGCCGGTTATGGCATCTCTCACGCACGTGTCGATCTGATCGGGCGTCAGAAAAACATCAAGCGGGCGACCCTTGATCCGGGCCAGGCTGGGAACGGGCGCCATTTCGTCACCATGACTGCCCAGCGTGATTGCGTGAACGTCGGCCGGTGATACGCCAGCAGCAATCGACAGGGCATGGCGGAACCGGCTGCTGTCCAGCGTGCCTGCCATGCCCAGAACCCGCTCGCGCGGGAAACCCGTGGCCCACAGCATATGCACGGTCATTTCGTCCAACGGGTTGGTCACCACAATCACAATGGTCTCGGGTGCGGCAGATCGGATTGCTTCGGCGGCCTGTCGGATGACACGCGCGTTGATGTCAACCAGATCAGACCGGCTCATACCCGGACGGCGCGCACGACCGGCGGTGACCACGACCACATCTGCATCCGCGACCAGTTCGAGCGTTTCTCCACCAGCACACCGCGCCCGAACGCCGGTGATACCGGATGTATGGTTCAGATCCAGTGCCGTCGACGCTGCCAGACCCGGTGTTATGTCGACAAGTACAATCTCGTCCGCGATATCGTTCAACGCTGCCAAATGGGCGACATTGCCGCCAACACCGCCTGCGCCTATCAGCGCCAGTTTCCTCAACCGTCGCGCTTTTCGCGGCGCTCGGGATGGGGCGACCCATTTGGGCGACCTGCGATACAGCACGCGACGCATGGAAACTTTGCCGTCGGTTCGTGGTGGGGCCGGTTTCTCGACCGGACCTTCAACCAGGTCAATGCCCAGACGTTCCGCCGTTTCCCGCGCCAGCGCGGTCACGATGTCGCCCGGCAGGATCTCGAACACGATCCGCCCGCGCCGCCGCGCCTCTTCGACGGCTTCGGTTCCTATGACCCGCGCGCGTGCCATTAGCCGGAAAGCCCATCCACGGCCTCAATGGCCTGTGTGGCCGCCTCGACTGCCGTTTTGACCGAGTTTTCCGAGCCGGAAATAAACAACCTGCCAAACCGTCCCACGGCCCGCACTTCGACAATGTCGATCTCAGCCGCCTTTTCCGCTTCATTGGCGGCAATCGAGATATAGGCGGCTGGTGCGCATTCCACGATCCCCAACGTCTGTCCGGGAACGATCAGGGACCCCTTGCGCCATTTATTCAGCAATTGCGCCTGATAGGGCTCGACACTGGTGATGATCTGGGTAGAGCTGATCGAAGGTTTAAGCCGATCCGACATCGACGCGCCAAGTTCGGCCAGCATGGCGTCGCGCGCCGCCGACACTTCGGCATTGGAGGGCGAACGAAGAATGAAAAAACCAAACTCACGTTCAACCAGTTGCGTCGTCGCCTCGACCGACGACGCCTTGAGCGCCCGGTCGATCAGTGAAAACACCCCATTGCCCGGAGCGAACTCACCAATCAGAACCGTGTCGCCGGACAAGGGCACTGATCCCTGTACGGTTGCCCCGTTGTAAGCAGCGAATTTGGGTTGCAGATTGTCAATCTGCATCAGCGCCCGAATGGTAATATCGGTCATGCGCCATACTCCTCGTAAATGTCGCGCCAGGGCCGACTTTCATATGCAACCCGCTTGATGTTGATGAGATGCAAGGCCGTCACGTTGTCCGAGGTGATCGATCCCGACCATGTTCCGGTTCCAAGCATGAAGGACGGTTCCAGATCGGTGGAATACCCCATTCCGCCCATGATACCGGGTGTGTTGACCAACACCCGTCCGGTCGGAACAGTTGCGAACCTGGCGACGATTTCCGGATCATCTGAATGGATAATCGCCGAATGTCCCCAGCCTTCGAACCTTGCAACGGACTGCGCCAGTTCAATACCGTGATCGGTCGATTTGGCCTCGTAGAATGCCAATATCGGATTGAGCTTTTCCGCCGACAACGGACGTTGCCATCCAACTTCGGTTTCTTCCGAGACCAGACAGCGCGTATGTGGCGGAATCGAAAATCCGGCAGCATCCGCAAGCGCCTGCGGGCTTTGCCCCACACGTTCGGAATCCATTGCCTGCGGTCCCCTGAAGACCACCTTGGCCAGCCGGTCCGCCTCAGCCGGTGTGCAGAAATAGGCACCCTTCAGTTTCAGTTCGTGGCGCAGATCGCGGGCAATCTCGGGATCGGCCACGACAGCTTGCTCGCTGACACAGGCGGTTCCATAGTCGAAGCATTTGGACGTGACGATCATCTCGGCCACTTCAGCCAGATCGCCCTTTTTGGATTTGTGCACGTAGCACGGCACGTTTCCGGCCCCGACCGCAAGCGTCGGCTTGCCGCTGGAATAGGCGGCCTTGACCATCGCCGGGCCGCCGGTCGCCATGACTACCGATGTCCTCCGGTGCCGCATCAACTCTGCCGTGCCCTGGATCGTGACGGCATTAAGACACTGGATCAGCCCTTTGGGAGCGCCCATCTGCTCGGCGACGCGAGCCATGACCTTGACTGTTTCCAACCCGCTACGCACACCGCGGGGATGTGGGGCACAGACGATAGCATTGCCGGCTTTGACGGCCGAAAGCACCTTGTAAATGATGGTCGAAGTCGGATTTGTCACGGGAATAAGCGCTGCGACCACACCCATTGGTTCGCCAAAAGCCGCAACTTTTGTCGCGTCATCGCGCCACAAAAGGCCAAGGGTCGTCACGTCCCGCAGATAATCCGCGACCGACAATGCGTTGAACAGGTTCTTGACCCGCTTGTCCGCGACATTGCCGTATCCTGTTTCCTCGACGGCCAGTTGCCCCAACCGCTCTGCCTCGGGCTCGATGGCCCGGGCCATCGCATCGACGATGGCATCCACATGCACCGGGTCGGTCCCCAAAAAGGTGCGATATGCGTCAAAGGCCGTTTCAGCCGCTCGCCGCGCGGCGGCGATCGATTTCAGATCGGCATCCATCACGTTGCTCCGGTGGCAATGGTATCAAAAATGCGCCGTGCCTGATCGACGTCGTCCGTGGAAATCCCGATGGTTTCCAGTTTGCGGCCTGCGGCGGCCACATCCGCTCCAAGCATCTGATCCGTCAACGCAATCATACTTTCTGTAAGGGGGGTCAGAATGCCTGCAAGCATTGCCGCAGACCTGAGAGGCACAAAAGACCCAAGAACCCCGTCGCGCATCAGATGGCGCGCCGCTTGCCGGTCCGGCACAGGACGCGAGTATTCGCCCCTTTCCGTCCCTGCAAAGCGTGCAACCCAATCATCGGTTTCCGGCAGATCCCTGACCCCGAAGGCGGCGGCAACCCGGCGCCGTTCTTCGGCGAGCCCCGTGATCATCGCTTGCTGATCGTCACCTATCAGCGCTGCAAACGTGGCGTTTTCAGCCAGCGGTTCACCACCCATTGGCACCTTCGGCCCGCCTGTTTCCAGTGCGACACCACCTAGCACTAATGCCGGGATTTCGACAGCCGCGGAAAGATCTCCGAAACTGGAGACAAGGACGGAATCCACGGGGTGCAAATTGGGCAGGAACCGGCGCAGGCTGTTCAGCGCGAAAATCCGCCCGCGCGGCAAAGTTGCCGCAGCCATCGGAGCCGCCATGGACAATGTCAACGCGGCACCTTCCGTGACGAACCAATATGGCAGTCCCTGCACCTCGATCAAGGTCACATCGGCCTTGCAGCCTCCGACACGGAGCATCCACACCGCTTCGACCGCGCCCAGGGACCGACCCGGTGCAAGCACGAGGATTTGCCCGTCACTCAGGTGATCCGCAAGAACCATTGCATAGGTACGTTGCTTGTGAACCGGGCCGGTAAGAAATATCACATCTGCCCCGCGGACGGCTGCGTCAAGTTCGGCCGTGGTGCGGACAGAAGGGCCATCCCGATTTACATGATAGGACCCAACCGGCCCAACGCCGCGCAGCGCGATGCCCGAAGATTTCTCCAACAGGTCCAGTTCACTGCCATAGGCCGAAAAGAGAGTGACTTCAGCCTCTTCCGCCAAACACAAGGCGGCCAACAAGCGCGCATCCGGCCCGCCGCCCAACACGGCGACGCGGTTGAGTTGCCGGGGTGACGCGGCATTCCGGGTTGCACCACGTGTCACGGCGCGGGTGAAATCCTCGAATCCGGCGGACATGATCGCTCCTTAGTCAGCAGTCGCGCAGGGTCAGGCGGTTGTGCCCGCACCAAGCCCGTCGATAATTGCTTCCAACTCGTCGTGGGGGCGCGCGATCACGTGAACCGAAACAACCTCACCCACTTTGTTGGCCGCCGTCGCGCCCGCATCGGCGGCGGCCTTGACGGCACCCACCTCTCCACGGACGAGCGTTGTCACCAGGCCTCCTCCGGCTTTTGTTTGTCCGACAATGGTGACGCTGGCCGCCTTGACCATAGCATCCGCCGCCTCGATCGCTCCGACCAGGCCACGAGTTTCGATCATGCCCAGGGCCATCTGCCCCGCAACTGGTTTCGCCATTTTCGTTCCTCCAAAATAATGCGTCGATACATGTTGATTTCAGCCGACGGTGACGTGATCCACGACGGCAACAATGGCCAGATCCACCGGTACCGTGGACAGATCGGCCGCCATCCGGGCTCCGGAACCGCTGACCACAAGCACGGTATCCCCGGCTCCCGCGCCAGCGGTGTCCACAGCAACACAGGCGGGTTGAAGCACCTTGCCCCGGCTGTCGACAATGTCGGTGATAAGAAGCTTTTGCCCTACCAACCGAGCGTCCTTGGCCGTAGCAGTGACAGTTCCGGTGACTTTGCCAATCTGCATCAGAACGTCCTCAGATACCGGTCCAATTCGACTTGCGTGACCTGCTCGGTGAAAAAGCCCAACTCGCGCTCGGCCTGCTGGAGCACAAGTTCCCACTGCAATTCGCCCAGAACACCCTTTAGCCATTCCGAGTCGCGCGCCAGCCCGATGGCGGTCGGAAGGTCCGTCGGAATTGGATCTCCGATCCCCTCTTCATACGCGTTGCCCATCGTAGGTTCGCTTGGCGTCAACCCTTGCTCGATGCCGTCCAGTCCGGCCGCGATTTCAGCAGCCAGCAGCAGATATGGATTTGCGTCGGCGCCTGCATCCCGCTTTTCGACACGGACGGAACTGTCCGAGCCTTCGATAACTCGGATGCCCACCGTCCGGTTGTCATAGCCCCAGCTCGCGTTGATCGGGCAGAAAGTATAAGGCGCGCGGCGTCGATAACCGTTCACCGTTCCACTGCCGCAGATCGCGGTTTCACACATGCGCGTTTGCAGACCCGCAATGAACGCTTTGGCGGTGTCGTTTATCTTGCCATTTTCCGCAAAGGCATTCTTTCCGTCCTTCCACAGAGAATAATGCGTATGGAAGCCGTTGCCTGATTGTTCAAAAAATGGCTTCGGCATGAACGTCGCCAGATAATCATGGGCAATTCCCAGCTGCCGGATCAGTGACTTGAACAAAACCACCCGATCCGCCGCGGTCAGAGCTTCGCCGTATCGGATGTTCACCTCGATCTGACCGGCGGCATATTCCGGGTTGGATTGCTCGATCGGAATGCCGCATTCATTGATCTGCTGCCGGATCGGGCCAACGATATGTTCCATCCGGGCCGCGCGCCCCAAGCCATAGACTTGAATGCCGCTGTCGCGCGGTTTTTCTGTTTCGGGGTCAAGCAGGTAAAACTCCAGTTCGGTTCCGACATTGACCTCGAACCCCAAATCCCGGGCACGCTCAACCTGGCGCACAAGTGCCTGACGCGGATCGATGGGCACCGGTTCGTGATCCATCCCCTCGGCTCGGCCAAAGCAAACAGCCACGCCCGGCTCCCAGGGCACCGCCACGGGTTTGGTCATCGGGAAAACGTGCATATCGGGATAACCATTGCCGAAATTGACATATGGCGTGTCCCAGACATCGCAGGTCATGTCGATGGCGAAGAGCGCAATCGAAAGCGCATTGCCGCCCCTGCAAATCTGTTCCCAATGGCTCGCCGGAATGCGCTTGCCACGCATAATTCCGTTCAAGTCCCCTACGCCGAGGATGACGGTATGGGTCCCCTCAGGCAGCTCGAAATCCGAACTCATGGGTGCGCTCTCCCTGTCGCCTTTTTTGACTTTGTTCAAACTTGTATTCTGTATACAGTATTCACGAATGCGATCGGGAAACAAGGAAAATCTTCGCCATGCCCAGAAGCTCTGTAATTGTGGTCGGCGGCGGCATCGTCGGGGTCATGACGGCCCTGACCCTGCAACGCCGCGGAGAGCGCGTGACATTGATCGACAGGTGGGAACCCGGACATTCCCGTGCATCATCAACGGATTACAATCGGGTTATCCGCGCGATTTCAGGCCGGGACGAATTCTATACCAAATGGGCGCGAGAAAGCCGCACGCGCTGGCTCGAATTGCAGGCCGAGACCGGGCAAAATCTCATGTACGAGTGCGGCGCCCTGATTCTTGCGACGCGCGGGCATTGCGATTGGGAAGATGCGACGGGTGAAACCTTCGATCGGTTGGGCGTTCCATATTACAAATTCGACCGATCCGATATCGAAGCCCGGTTTCCGCAATTTCGCGTACCCGACATCGAATATGCCCTATTCGAATCCGAGGCGGGAATGCTGATGGCGCACCGTTGCGTGATCACCGCGCTGGATCTATTCCGCCGTGCTGGCGGCGAGGTCAAACGCGCGCGGATCACGACGGATGAGTCCGAACGCCCGATGCTGGAGGGTCAGCCATTGGAGGCCGACCTGATTGTCGTCGCAACCGGCGCCTGGATGGCCGACATGTTTCCGAAAACCGTCAAGCCAATCACGACAGTCGTCGGCGTCAACGTTCTTTATACTTCCACGCCCGATGGGTCCGAGGATTTTGACATGAGCAGAATGCCTTGCTGGATCGACCACGGGCAGGGGTCGTTCGGGCTGCCTTCTTCTGAGGGTTCAGGCGTCAAGGCTGCGGTCGTAATCCCGGACAAGATCGATCTGGACAATGACGAACGGCTGATCCGCCAGGCGACACTGGGCAGAACCCGCAGCTATATCCGCCATCGCTTTCCCGGCCTTGAAGGCCAACGGGTTGTGGATTCGAAATTCAACCAGATTATCCTGACGCCTGACACCCATTTCATTGCTGATTGGCATCCTGCGCATGAGAACATTTTGCTCGCTGGCGGGTGCTCGGGTCATTTGTTCAAGCATGCACCGGTTTTTGCGGAATTCGTGGCTGGCGTCGGGCTGAAAGACTTTGGCACCGCAGAGCGATTCAGGCTTTCCGGAAGACGCAAATTAAGCCCAAAAGAAAGCCCCAGCGGCCGCTAACCGCCGGACAAGGCGCGATAGAGATTGGCGTTCGGGCACTTGTCTTCGGGCAAGTGCTCTCCTTTTCGGATCGCATTCACGCAGGTCCTGGCCTGTTCGCAATGTCCGCATTTTTCGGCGAGTTCCAGGCCAAGTTCCGGATGTGAATCGAGGGCCTTTTCGCTTAATCCAAACTGACTGGCCATCGCAACAATTCTTTCCCGGGCTCCGGGCAGCCCCGAACGCAGCACCTGAAGGTCGGCCCGGCTCAGGCCCAGGTCTGCCAGTTCCCGATCGCTAAGATGCTCGGAACGCCCCAGGCTAGTAATCCGAGAGATTGCCTGAAAGAAATCTTCGAAACCGGGCATTCAATTCACTCCATTGACCTTGTATTCAGTATACAGTTGTGTCGGCGACTGGGATTGATCGAAGTCAACTTGCAGCGTTCTCGCGTTTGGCCGATGCTGATTGAAAAAGTTTTGTCGCCTCGTTGACCGCCAGATCACGCGGTACCACCACATCCTGAATCGACGCGAGTGCCAGGTCTGCCTCGGCAGCAGTGACAAAAATTTCTCTGCCACGCGCGAGTATCTCACGCAGATGATCGGCCGTGTATTCCGGGTGAAATTGAACCGAACTTGCAGGAAAATCATAGGACAGCGCGCCCACCGGGCAATGTGCTGCAGTTCCGGTAACTGTTGCGGCTTCCGGAACATGCGTCACCTGATCCTGATGCCACACGTATGCGGGGAGAACTTCTGAGCCACAATCAAAGTGCCGCGCGCCGATCACATTCCCCGCTGCAGCTTTTCCTGCCTTGCCGCCAAAGGTATCCGCCATGATCTGATGACCAAAGCAGATTCCGAAAATCGGCTTGCCCGCTTTTCTTGTTTGCAGCAGGAATTTCCTGAGCGGTTGCATCCACGGCGTATCGTCATAGACACCAAATTCGGACCCGCCCACAATAACCCCGTCGAACGTGCCCATCCCGGGCAAGTCCTCACCATCCACGACGTTTGCGACTGAAAACTCTGCTCCGGGCATATGCGGCGCCAGCCAGTTTCTGATCTGGCGCGCTGTTCTGGGCAAGCCCTCCAACAGCGGAAGAGGATGCCCGGTCAGTTCGAGGATAGAGATTTTCACCAGTCGAAAGCCCTGTCTATTCCCGCCATTTTGACACCGGTAAAAGCGGAGGCTTCGAAGCTCAATGCGCGCAGGTCTTCAGTTTCGAGGTTGTGGACCGACGATTTTCCGCAAGCCTTGGCAAGTGCGGTGATTTCCATCGTCATGGCCGTCAGATATCGTGCAACCCTTTCTGCTCCCGCTTTGGGATTCATTCGAACCTCCAGTTCCGGGTCCTGTGTTGCAATACCGACTGGACAACGCCCGGTATGGCAGTGATGGCAGGCTCCGGGTGATGTACCCAATGCCTTGAAATCTTCGACATAGCGAGGAGTGTTGCACCCCAGGGCCACCATGGCGGCATTGCCGACCATCACGGCGTCCGCTCCCAGCGCCAGGCATTTCGCGGCATCGACACCGGATCGAATTCCGCCCGCCGCCACCAGCGAGACCTTTCCCGTCATGCCGCATTCATCCAGTGCCTCGCGTGCGGCACGGATTGCGCTCATGGTCGGAATGCCCGTGTGGTTCAACAGCAATTCCGGCGACGCGCCCGTGCCGCCTTCGGCACCGTCTACCACAACGACATCGGCACCGGCTTTGGCCGCAATCGCCACATCGAAACGTGGTCGCGTCGCACCCATCTTGATGAAGATCGGGACCTGGTAGTTCGTTGCAATCCGCAACTCCTCGATTTTGACCGCCAGATCGTCAGCGCCCAGAAAATCCGGATGGCGGATCGTCGACCGCTGATCGACACCTTCGGGCAACGTCCGCATCTGGCTGACACGAGGGCTGACTTTCATGCCCAGCAACAACCCTCCGGTTCCCGGCTTGGCCCCCTGCCCCACGACAAGTTCCAACGCGTCCGCGCGGCGCAGGTGATCTAGGTCGACCCCATAACGGGCCGGTGACATCTGATAGAGAAGAATGCGCGAGGCTTCGCGTTCCTCTTCCAGCATTCCGCCTTCGCCCGTACAGGTCATCGTGCCGACCTTGGAAGCCCCGTAACCCAAGGATGCCTTGGCCGAAGCGGAAAGGGCGCCAAAGGACATCGACGCGATGTAGATCGGAATTTTCAGTTCGACCGGGCGCTCGACAAGCCCCCGGCCGCCGCCCAAAACCGTCGTCGTGTCGCAATTCTCGCGATACCCCTCCAACGGCAGGCGCGTCATTGTCGCGGGCACAAAGGTTAGATCATCGAATGTCGGCAATCGCTTGTTGAAGGTGTTATAGCCGCGTACCTGGTAACGCCCAAGCTGCGCCAGCGCGTGAACTTCCGAAATTGCCTCGGGCGTCCACCGCGTTGACCCGCCTTCATCATAGGATGAGGGAACGCCGGCGGGCCTGCCGTCCACGGCGCCGGCATCGCGGAAACGGATTTCTTCCTCCGACGCCGTCTCAAAAGGATATTCATAGGGTTTACTCAGATCATGAGCCATGCGTTTGCGTCCCTGCTTTCAAAATACCAAAGGCGCTGACCGGAAACCATTTTCCGCCAGTTGCGGGAGCTGTCGGTCAAACCAAGGGGCGCCAGAATAGTCTCTACTTCGGCCACTTCCTCGGCTGTGGGATCGACTATGTTTACATCGACACCAACGCTTTCGATCTCACCCGCGACCCAGACCTCGCCTTCCCAAAGCGCGTCTGCACAAGAAGCGCCTGCGCCGCCCAGCGCGATAATCTTGCCGGCATGCGCCATAAAGCCCGACTGATAGCCGATCTTCCCTTCGACCACGATGTTTCCGCCTTTCATTGCAACACCGACGCGCGGCCCCGCATCTCCTTTCACGTGAATCGTGCCTCCGATCATGGCCGCACCACAGGACATGCCTGCATAGCCGCCTACTGTGATCAGCCCCTTGGCCATACCTTCACCCACGGCCCAGCCACAGTTTCGTTCGATGGCGATATTGGCACCGGTATTCAGACCGCCGCAGTAATAACCCACAGACCCTTCAAAGGTGATGTCGACATTGTCCGGCAGACCCACTCCGAGGTTATGCCGCGACAACGTGTTGACCACACGTATCGACTGCCCGGTTTCGCAGGCGGCCATGATCTCCTGGTTGATCTCGCGGATTGGGCGTTGCCCCACTTCAATGACGATTTCTCCGACTTTTCTTGCCGCGTCACTCATGCCGCAATACTCCGGTTTCCGACACCCCAGATCCCGGTCAATGAGGGGCCGTCATAGTTGATGACCTCGCATTCCTCGGTCACAACCCGGCGTACGGCCTGTTCTTCGGTTGCGGCGGCCAGTTCGCCGTTTTGGTTCACGACCACGAGCGGTTTCATGGCGAACCGGTCCTTTGCAAAACCGATGCCGCTCTGCGTGGCGATCATATAGGTGAAAACGCCGTCGATCGACGTGATCGACCTTTTCAGCGCCTGCTCCATTGTCAAACCGGCTTTCATCTGGTCACTGACCCAAACGGCAATCAGTTCGCTGTCATTTTCTGTCAGAAAACGGTAACCGCTGCGACTCAGGCGATCCCTCCACGTAAAATAGTCGGTGATCTGTCCGTTATGGACGATGGCGACATCCGAAAACGGCCGAGCCCAGAATGGATGAGACGCATTGGGCAACACCGAGCTTTCCGTCGCAAGTCGTGCATGCCCCAATCCGTGCGTTCCGACCATGTCGCGCACACCGTGTTTTTCCGCAACCGCTTCGGCGCCGCCGATATCCTTGACAATTTCAAGACTTCGCCCACAGGACTGAATTTCGATCCGGTCGGTCAACAGATCCGCATCCGAGACCCAAGCCTGGAAATTTGCCGGATCGGAAATCTCCATGCGAAAGCAATAGTGCCGGTTTTCGTCCGTCACGATTTTCGGGTCCGACAGAAATCCAGACCCGTGCGCTTTCAATGCCGCTTCGAACTCGTCCAGATCTGCCCCCTGTCGCGACTTGTCGAACCCCATGCCTCTAAGCACGTATCCGGTGTCTCTCGGCGCCCCATAGACGGCAAATCCTGTGCTGTCGGCACCACGATGTTCTTGCGCATCCATCAAGTCGACAAGATCGGCACCAGCCTTGCCCGGAGCGGCAAGGATTCTGCCAGCGATTCCACACATGAAAGAGCTCCCTGTTCATTCGCGTTTGTATACTGTATACAGTACACGAACAATAGCAACCCCATTCGACTTGGCATTGCCTGCTTTTGTGAATACAGGATTCAAGACCAAAGAAAGTGAGGCTTTGAGTGGCACTGAAGCAAATAAAAACCCAGCGCAGGCGGCTGGCGGATGAAGTTTACGACCAGTTGGTAGAAGCGATCATGAGTCGCGAAATAACCGCCGATGACCGGCTTGTTCAGGAAAAGCTGGCCGCCGAACTGAACATCAGCCGAACTCCGGTGCGCGAGGCGCTGATGCGGCTGGAAACGGAGGGTGTTCTGGAAGTCGCGGCAAGCGGCGGATTTCGCCTGGCACAAATGAATCACGACGAAGTCAAACAGCTTTATCAGGCCCGGGCCGCCATCGAAGGACAGGCTGCGCGCATCCTGGCGGTCAATGCATCCACCGAAACACTGGACAGACTGCGTGCGCTTATCCGCAACGAAGAGGATCTCGACGAGCCTTCCACAAGGGACTACTTCATCGCGAACCGCCGTATCCATCGCGCGTTCATGGTAGAGGCGAACAACAAGTTTCTGCTCGATATGTTCGACATGATCTGGGGCAAAGCGATGGCGTTCCACCTGTTTTCAGCCATCGAGAACGTGGATATCTCCAAGTCTCTCGGCGATCACCTGACTCTTGTGGACACCATCGAGTCCGGCAACCCCACCGAAGCGCTGGAAGCCTTTACCGCGCATATTCAGGCCGGGTTCGAATTGCAGATAGAAGGACTTTCAGAATCGCAATCTGGTTCTTGATGGCATTCAGGCGGCTCCACGGCATAGCTTCGTGATCACCTGCGCGGATCACCTGGGAAATAGGTCACCGAGAAAGGCGTGCAGTGTCGGTCGTATCCGGTTCCCATTGCCTGGCCCTAGGAGCCCCAATTCCAAGGTGATCGATCGCCCGTGCCGCGATCTGATCAACGATTTCTCCAACAGAATCCGGCCGCAGATAGAAAGCCGGGACCGGCGGGAAGATCGTGGCGCCGAGTTCGACCGCAGTGGTCATGTTGCGCAAATGGGTCAGGATCAATGGCGCCTCGCGCGTCAAAAGAACCAGACGCCGCTTTTCCTTGAGCTGCACACTGGCAGAGCGCGTCAGCAGGTTGTCATCCAGTCCATTGGCAATCGCCGACAGAGTACGCATGGAGCACGGGGCAACGATCATGCCAGCCACCGGAACCGAGCCGGAAGCGATACTTGCGCCAATATCTGCGATGTCATGGACCCGTGTCGCGGCATCACAGGCCTCATTCAGAGCTGCCGGGCCACATTCCAGCGTGATCGTCCGTTCAGCGGCGGGGCTGATCACCAGATCGATTTCTGCCCCAAGCTCCGCCAGTTGCCGGGCCACCGACAGCCCCAATGCGGCGCCGGACGCTCCAGAGATACCCAGAACGACACGAGCAGGCATCATGACGTCAACTCCGGCATCATGCGTGTCATCAGGTCGGCGGCAAAGGCCGCATCTTCCGGGTCGGTTTTCATGACCTCTCCCCAATCACGTGTGGTCTCGCTTCCGATTTTCGTCGTGGCGTCGATTCCCATTTTCCCGGCCAGCCCGGGTTCGGGCGAGGCAAAGTCGAGATAGTCCATAGGCGTTTCACTGATCGTCATCACGTCCCTTCCCGGATCCATACGTGTGGCCAGCGCCCACGCGATGTCGTCCCAGTTTGACGGATCGATATCAGCGTCCACGACGACAATGATTTTGGTATAGCTGAACTGTGGCAGCATCCCCCACAGCGCCATCATCACCCGCCGCGCCTGACCCGGATATCGTTTGTCGATACTCACCACCGCCATGCGATAGGAACAGGCCGCTGGCGGAAGCCACAAATCCCGGATCTCAGGGATCTGAGTTCTGATCGTCGGCAAAGCGAGTTTGTTGAAAACCTCACCGATAATTGCCGGCTCATCCGGCGGCCTGCCGGTATAGGTCGACAGATACAACGGCTCTTTTCGGCTGGTCAGCCCAGTGACCTGCATCACCGGGAACGGCTCAGCGGCGTTGTAATATCCGGTGTGATCCCCGAAAGGTCCTTCGGGTGCTGTCTGCGCAGGCGAAATCCAACCCTCCAGAACGATTTCGGCTTCTGCCGGCACCATCAGGGGAACGGTTTTCGCAGCAACCAATCGGGGGCGAACTCCGCCAAGCGCACCTGAAAAACCGATTTCTGATACTGTCTCGGGAAGTGGCAGCGCCGCCGAAAGCAGCAGAGCGGGATCAGCCCCAAGCGCAATGGCAACCGGCATCGGTTCATTTTCCTGCGCCCAGGTCCGGTGATGTGCGGCGCCGCCCCTATGCGGCAGCCAACGCATGATCAGCCGATCCTTTTCCAGAACCTGAACCCGGTAGATACCCGCATTATAGCTGGCTACATCCTCGGTTCTTGTACCAAATGGGCGGGTCAGCACCACCGGCCAGGTAATCAGAGGACCGGCATCGCCCGGCCAATGGGTTTGAACCGGCACCGTCGCCAGATCAACGCTGGCTCCCTCCCGCACGATATCCTGAACGGGGGCAGACTTACAGACTTTGGGGCGGGCCGATAGTGCGGCCTTCAACATCGGCCACCGTGACAGCGCATCTCGTGCACCCGTCGGCGGTGTCGGGGATCGCAATGCCGCCAGAAACGCGCCCAGATTGGGCAGGTTTTCGGGCACCATACCCAAACCTGCGGCGACCCGCGACGTCGTACCAAACAGGTTGGTCACGACCGGCATCCCGGCTTGTGCACCGTTGGCGCACACCGGGTGATCGAATTGCAGTACAGGGCCACCCCGCTCCAGAACTGCCCGGTGAACCGCCGTCATTCGGCGCTGGATCGGAACCGGCTCGGGCACAGGCTGAAACTGACCAGTCTCGGCGCACCAGCCAAGAAATCTTCGCAGGCTCGGGAATGGGGGCAAATCGCGGATGGTCGGACTCCTTCACGAATTATCGCGAGCTATCAGAGGAATTCGAACGATGATTTGACATCCGTCAAATCACACACAGCACAAGCAAACTAGGACGGGGACAACGACGGCAGGAAAGGACCGCTCATTGTCTCAACCCTCCCCGACAATCCCACGGTTTCCGCCAGTATTGAGCCGAGCTCTCGGGATCATGCCATTGGCTCCGTTGTCCCAGTCCCTGACCGCCTATTCCCGGACGATGGCCAGGCGGCATCCCGGTATGTTCCGCCGACTGGGAGAGCACGCGACAGCGCGGTTCATCCTCGATCCAACCGACCTGCCGGTGTGCATTCTTCTGGAGCCACAAGGCGGCAGACCTCGCGTTCGCGTCGTACGCGGCAAGCCGCAGGGGGACGCCAGGATCGCGGGTCCGCTGGCGGCGCTGCTTGGACTTGTTCACGGTGCCTATGACGGCGACGCGCTTTTCTTTTCGCGCGACCTAACGATCGAAGGCGATACGGCCGCGGCTCTGGCCCTGCGCAATGCCGTGGATGAGGAAGAGTTGGATCTGGCGCAGGAATGCGCACGTCTTTCCGGGCCATTCTCGGCGCCGCTGTTACGCCTGATCGCGCTGGCCGAGCGCCGCACCGGCGTTTTTCTTTCACGCCCTGAGGAGACTATACATTGGTGATGGAAATCGTTTGCCCCGCCGGCACACCGGCCGCATTACGCGCTGCTGTCAAGGCCGGTGCGCATACCATCTATTGCGGCTTTGCCGACGAAACCAATGCCCGGAATTTCCCCGGCCTGAATTTCAGCCGCGAAGAAATGCGCGAGGGTGTGTCTTTTGCCCAGGCTCACGGCGCGAAAGTTCTGGTTGCGATCAACACCTATCCCCGCGCCGGATCCGAGACCCTCTGGCACCGCGCCGTGGCCGACGCCGAAACAGCAGGTGCCGATGCCGTGATCCTGGCCGATCCCGGTCTGTTGGACCATGCCGCCGCCAATCATCCCCGATTGCGCCGGCACCTTTCGGTTCAGGCCGCCGCCGCCAACGCCGATATCATCAATTTCTATGCCAGCGAATTCGGAGTGAAACGGGTCGTTCTGCCCCGTGTCCTTTCGGTTCCCGAGATTGCAGCGATAAACGCCGAGATCAACGTCGAAACCGAAGTGTTCGTCTTTGGCGGCCTCTGCGTGATGGCTGAGGGACGATGCTCTCTTTCCTCCTATGTCACCGGCAAGTCCCCCAACATGAACGGGGTGTGTTCGCCGGCCAGCCATGTTGAATACGTCGAGGAAAATGGCGTGTTGAACGCGCGCCTCGGCGGGCACACCATCCACCGGGCAGGAAAGGGTGAACCAGCCCCCTACCCGACGCTGTGCAAGGGATGTTTCAGCGCGGGCGAAAAGCAGGGCCACCTGTTTGAAGATCCGGTCAGCCTGAACGCAGAACAGTTGATCCCGCAACTGCAAAAGGCAGGCGTCACGGCGCTCAAGATCGAAGGGCGGCAACGGTCGCGCTCGTATGTTGCGCAGGTCGTCCGAAATTTCCGCGCCGCGGTCGACGCGCTGGACCAGGGCCGTGCGCTCCCAGCGGGTATGCTGGCCAGCCTTTCGGAAGGTCAGGCCATGACCACCGGTGCCTACAAGAAAACCTGGAGATGACGCCATGGAATTGACAGTTGGTCCAAACCAGTTTTTCTGGTCCGCCGACAGCTGGTCCGGTCTTTACGAAGACCTCGCGGCTACGCCGGTGGATCGGCTTGTCCTGGGAGAGCTTGTGTGTTCCAAGCGCCTTCCCTTTTATCAAGAGCGCATCCCGACGGCGATTGCCACTCTGGTTGAGGCGGGAAAGCAAGTGTCGCTCACCAGTCTGGCGCTGGTAACGCTCAAGCGCGAACGCAAGTTGACGACTGAACTGACCGAAATGGGTGTGGCGGTTGAGGTCAATGACCTGACCGCATTGGCCCATATTCCCCAAAATACTGCCTTCCATGTCGGCCCACTGGTCAATGTCTATAACGAAGGCACGCTCTCGTGGCTTGCCAGACGGGGTGCGACCCGCATCTGCCTGCCACCGGAATTGCCGCTGGATTCTGTGCGCCGATTGACCGACAAGGCACGAGAGCTTGGTGTTGCTATTGAAATCTGGGGACATGGACGTATCCCACTGGCCATCTCCGGGCGGTGCTATCACGCGCGCCTGCACGGGCGGATAAAGGACAATTGCCAATATGCCTGCGAAGATGATCCCGACGGCCTGAAGGTTCGGACGCTGGAAGATCAACCCTTTCTCGCAATGAACGGAGTGCAAACCCTTTCAGAAACATATGCCAGCGCTGCGCATCAGGTTGAATTGCTGACCGACTGCGGCGTGTCCGCTCTGCGCCTGTCTCCGCAATCCAAGGGTTTTGCCGATCTGTGCACCGGCTATCGCCGCTTGTTGGACGCAGAGGTATCGGCCTCCGATTTCGTCCGGGCGTTGATGGCCCGAGACACCGACATGCGGCTGAGCGACGGTTTCCTGACCGGCGAGAGCGGCTTGAGTTGGTCCGGTGCTGCCGCCCACACAGGATGACGCGGCGCCGTGGCGGTTCGAGTGCTTACCTGGCCCAGTTCTGGGCCGCGCCCTATCGCCCGCTTTTTCTTGCGGCGATCCTTTGTGCGCTGGCAACGGTTCTGTGGTGGCCACTTGGCGTCATAGCCGGGTTGCCCGAACCGGCATTCCCGTTCGTTTCTCTATGGCACGCACATGAGATGTTCTTTGGCTTTGCGGGCGCCGCAATGGGTGGCTATCTGCTGACCGCTCTGCCTTCGTGGACCGGGACTGACCCGCTGCACGGATGGCCCCTCAAATTACTGGTTGCTCTTTGGGTATTGGCGCGTGTCACCTCGGCCAGTGCCAGCCAGTTCCCCATTCCCGCCGTTGTCCTTGCTAATTCAGCATATTTCCTTGTGTTGGCTGGCATCCTCTGTCACGGCATGCTTGTCGCCAAAACCTATCGGAAGCTGCTTTTCTGTTTTGCGGTTGCCGCCATGGCATGTCTGGACGGCACCTTTCTGATCGGCTGCCTGTCCGGCCATGTCGAATACAGCTATGCTGTCCTGCATACGATGTTTCTGTTGTTTTCGCTGATGATCCTGACAATCGGCGGCACAGCCATCCCCGCGTTCACACGAAACTGGCTCCTGTCTCAACCCGGCAGGATCGTTGATGTGGTCGAGGATATCCACGGCAGGCACGCTGCGGCGGTATTTCTGATCGCTGCCTTCTTTTGCCACCTGACCAGTCGGCCGCAAGCCGAAGGGATTGCCCTTCTCGCCGCGTCACTCGCCCTCTTGATATCCATGCGCCGCTGGCAGAGTTTTTATGCCTTGGCAAATCCTCTCCTGGCCGCTCTGCACATATCGTACCTTCTATTGCCGATTGGATTGGCGGTGATCGGCTGGACTCAGGCCTTTGGGTTGCCTGCAACCCGCACCGACGCCCTGCACATTGTGACGGTGGGTGCGATGGCAGGACTTGTCATGGCCATCGCCGGCAGAGCAGCATCGCATCGTGGCGCCGACAACCTTCAGGCCGGTCGCCTGTTCATTATCGGGATTTCCCTGATATGGCTTGCCACCTTCCTGCGGGTGTCGGCATTCGCCTTTCCGTCATCCGACGTTCCCACCGCCGGCGCCGCAACCGCGTGGGGCTTGGGCTGGCTTCTGTTCCTTTGCGATTTCCGACGCGCTTTACAAGGTGCTCCACCCCGCCCGGTTCTGAGCAGCAAGCGTCATGACAACCGGACCTAGAAGCCCATCCTCAAATCTGCCGTTCAAAAGGGGATGCGTCGGCTTGACCAGGGACCTCATCGGCAGATTTCCATCAAGGCCAGTGGAAAAGCACACCGCTCAAAGCGGCCTAACTTATGAAAGCAACAGACCGGCGCCACATGACGAATTCAACCCTTGCCAAAGGGAGCGTGCACATGTGTTTCATAAATTCAGGACGGGGGCAAATGATTCAGGTTTTCGGCAGAGCGCCTTAAAGGATGCTACGCCCTGTCAGAACGAGCCGAGGTATTTCTCGGTTTCAATGATCGCAAAGAATAGGACACCAATCCCGATAATCAGCGCTCCATCAATCGATGGCACGGTATGGGTTCCAAGGATGGGTTGTACCACCGGAACGTAAGTCACGGTGAACTGGGCAACCCTGATAACAATGATGCTGATCCAAACCGGTCGTATGCCTTTGAAGGCCGTCCAGTTGACCGAGGCGCCAAAGATATTGCGAATGTAAAACAAGTGGAAGATCTCAAGCACGACCAGCATGTTCATCGACATGGTCTGTGCGAGTGGCAAAGGGTAGGCATTGTCGAGTGCATAGGCATAAAGACCGAACATGATCGCCAGGAAAAGCGCCGTTACGAAGATCACATGCCAGACCAATCCTCCGGTCAAATTCCCTGCACTTAGTGGCCGCCGCGGGCGGAGCATGGTTTCAGCTTCCGGCGCTTCATTGGCCAGCGCCAGTCCGAGAATGACGGCCGTGATTATGTTGACCCAGAGTATCTGAACCGGTGAAACAGGCAGCACGAATCCCAATATGAGAGCTGCCGCAATGATCCCGGCTTCGCCGGCGCTGGTGGCAAAACCCAACTGACGACTTTCCGGATATTCTCCCAGACCGTCCGCCTTTCGCGCGCCGCCGCAACCTATGAGAAATTGTCGTGTGCAAGCACCAGTTCGGCCGCTTCCTTGGCAGCCTCCGACCCGGTGATCCCCATGGTATCGCCCACATCCGCGCGCATCAACGCCGGTGCATCGTTGACACTGTCGCCAGTCATGGCGACGACAAGATCGTGCACCTGAAAAGGGGTCACCAGCCGCAGCTTGTGTTCGGGCAAGAATGTTCGTGCCTGCAACCTGGACGGCAAGAATGCTGTCATCGATCCGATCAGTTTCCGCCCCTGTCAGGACGACATTGGCTTTTTTCAATCCGATCTGTTGTCCTATCGCAGCGGCAGTTCCCGCATGATCGCCGCTAATTTTTTAGTCTATCCCGGCATTGTGACATTCGGGAACGGCAGCAATCGCTTCCGGTCTTGGCGGGTCTATCAGACCAACCAGCCCCACAAAACTGAGATGCCCTTCGAGATGTGCATCCAACGTATCCGGTTGAACATTTGACTGGCGCGCAAAGGCGATAACACGTTGACCTTGTGCCGCGATACGCTCCGCTTCGATCCGCCAGAATTTGCTGAAAATTGAACAAGTTTCTCTGAATATTCTGCGCTAAGGTTCTTGCATGTATCGAGAAGGCAGAGCTCATCTTCGTGTGACAAAAAGACGTTCTCTGGTTAGAAAACTTGTAGGCGGTTATTTCTGGAATTTCTGATGTCAGGCACACACGACGATTTATGGACCTACGAACGATTTGAAGCGGGCGTGGAACTTGGGCGGGTCGAAGTACCGCTGGATGAAAACCGTATCGCATTGTGGTCGAAGGTTTTCGGGAGGACAATTCCGTCGGATGGCCCCCTTCCTCAGAGTATGCTTGTGGCGGCTATGATGGAAGGTTCGCTGAAGGCTTTCGCGCCGCGCCCCAAGGGAAATATCCATGCCATGCAGCGCCTGAACTTCGGCGAGTATGAACCTAAAAAGGGTGATGTAGCCCTGGTGCGGATTTCCGTTTTGCGCAAGGAAATGAAACGCGAAAGACGATGGGTTACACTGGAAGCACTGATCAGCGTTCAAGACCAGGTCGCCATGACCGGTGAAATTATCCTTATCTGGGCAGCATGAATATGAATACGACACGTTTCCCCGAGACTTTGCCCGAAGTGGTACTAAGCATCGATGCCGTGTCGGTGCGTGTCTATGCCGATCTGACGGCGGACCACAACCCGCTTCATCTGGATCCGGAATTTGCCGCGCAAACCCCGTTTGGCAAGCCGATCTCCCATGGCACGCTGGCGCTGAACCTGCTAGTGGATGCCGGTCTGTCGGCGGCCCCGCAATTGAGGGTGAAAACCGTTGATATTCGCTTTGTCGCGCCATGTCCGGTTGGTGAAACCGTGACAACTGGGTTTAATCTTGTCGACGGTCAGACGGGCCTGTACGAAGCCTGGTTGCAACGCTCTGATGGCAAGCGGATTATCGAGGGCACCGTAGAATTTGCCGAACCAAGCTGATGCTGGCATCAATCGGCCTGTAGCATTCCTTGAACCCAACGGTTCACCGGTCCGCGACATTGGCCGACCGATGGCACTTCTGTTTTCAACTGTCAGTAAATTTCGGCGCTCGTTTTTCCTTGAAGGCCAGACGGCCGTCGTGCGCGTCGTTGGACTTCAGCAAGCCAGGTTGTAGCGAACGTTCATAATCCAGTGCCGGATCGGTTTGTGCGCAATAATACGCCTTGATGTATCTAGGCGCCTGAGGGGCAATTGAATCAAGGCTTTCTGCGAGTTGCAAGGCAGTTTGAACGGCTTCTCCGGAACCGCACAATTTATCGACAAGACCGATGTCATGACATTTGCTTGCGCCAACCGGATTGGCGTACATCATGGTCTGACGCGCCCGGTCGAGCCCGACCCGGCAGGCTTTCCAACATTCCGTATTCCGGGATCAGGCCCACCTTTGGGAAACTGGCAACAAATTTTGCGTCTTCTGCCGCGATGATTGTGTCCGATAGCAGGGCCAGAGCAAAACCGGCTCCTGACTCCCAGCCTTCGACAGCAGCAAGACCGGGACCGAAGCACCGGTAATTTGATTGATCAGCCCCTTCTGAAAGTTGAACTGCGCGCGCTTGTCCTCAATAGGTACGTCCATTTCCGACAAATCGCCACCCGCCGAAAAATTGCCCCCTGCTGCAGTCAGAATGATCGCGCGCGCAGTCGGATCTTTTTCCGCTGAATCCAAGGCAGCGGACAGCGCTTTGCGGACGACACCGGAAATCGGATTGCGGCGCTTTGGAAATTCACGCACGATCACCGCATCGTGCTTCAGGAAAAGGCGGCCCCCAATGACGTCGTAAGGATCGAAGTTGCTGCGAACTCCCGACTTCAGGCATTTGTCGGAGCGGTTGGAAGGTGCTACGCGGCGGCATCCGGGCTGCCCGATCAGGAACTGGAAAAAAATACAATGAACTGGTCGAATGAACCTGGCTTTGAAGCCTATCTTTAGGGCGTAAATGCCGCGCGCAAAAATGGCTATTCCGTCGAGCATGGCAATCTCTTTGCCAGCGTCGATCTCGCGGCGTCGACCATCAACAGCCGCGAGCGGAAAGCGCTGTTGGGGCTCAGCGCAATTGCTCTGGGCGGTCACTTCTCGAAACGGGAAATGCAGGGTATTGGAAAGGCTCTTCACGATCGGTGCCGTTATATCGAGAAGATCCTGTTTCCCTGATGCAGGCAGGCACCCCCCACTGTTGTCGGCAGGCGGCACCAGTCAATTGACCGGTTCGCGCGCTGCTGGCTGGTGGCTGCAAGGGCATCCGCCTCTTCGCGGGGAATCTGGTGCTTCCGGGCCAGGTTTTCCGCAGTTTCGATCAGGCCCGAGATATAGCCGAAGCGCTCGCCCGGCTGCGATCTTTCCCGTCCCGACCCAGCCGGTCATAGAGTTTGGCGAGCCGGACCTTGTCCCTCAGCGAACACCGGTCGTGTAGTGTTCGAAATTGCTCATGCTTTCGACACTGCCCGCAACGACGACATCGCAAGCCCTGGCCGCCACCATCATCGCGGCGGTCGCAATCGATTGCAGCCCGGCCCCGCACCGCCTGTCAAGCTGCATGCCGGGTACAGATACGGGCAGACCTGCCTGCAACGCGATCCAGCGGCCAACGCACGGCGTTTCCGAGTTTGCGCAGGACAGGGCAAAGGCAACGTCCTCGACAAGTGCCGGATCACTTCCGGTGCGTTCCAGTGCCTTGTTGACGACCAATGCACCCAGCTTTTCGACCGGCACATCCTTCAGGGCCCCGCCGAAACGCGCGACAGGCGTACGGACCGGGCTGACAATTGCGACGCGTTTCATGCTGAGCATCCTCTCCACTCTGTTACGCAGTGTTTTCGTGGATCAGCGAAATATTTCTCTATACCGAATTTTATTTTGGCTCAGAAGAACAAGAGCGCATTGGCAACGGGCGGGCTACATCGTTCTATTCCAGACGATACAGCCCGAAAAATGGGGAAGTCCGCTTGACGGAACGTTGCGCGGCTGAATCTTTCATCTAGCGAATGTTATTCTCCATAGAGAATTGTGCAATGTGCGAATCAATTGGACGAAATGCTGAAAGATCGCGTCGTTCTCGCCACCTGGGCGGGGCTCCGTATTGGCAAGGCAATCGCAATGGCGGCCGCTGAGGCGGGTGCGGCGGTTGTCGTGAACGACATCGGTGCCAGCCTGACAGGTGCCGGGGCGATACCTCGGTCGCGCTGGCTGTCGTCGACGAAATCGTCGCAGCCGGTGGATCGGCTGCCGCCAGCACAGGCAGTGCAACCGAACCCGACAGCGCTCGCGAGGCGGTCCAGACCGCAGTCTCCGAATTCGGTCGCCTTGACGCTGTGGTCAACAACGCGGGCATTCCGCGGGACGGCTTCTTTCACAAGATGACGATCGAGGATTTCGACGCGGTTCTCAAGGTGCACCAGTACGGCAGCTT
This sequence comes from Ruegeria sp. AF8, assembly GCF_056541825.1. Taxonomy (NCBI): domain Bacteria; kingdom Pseudomonadati; phylum Pseudomonadota; class Alphaproteobacteria; order Rhodobacterales; family Roseobacteraceae; genus Ruegeria; species Ruegeria sp. AF8. Next base: position 40,957 of record NZ_JBQFYW010000008.1, read on the forward strand.
CAATATCAGCCGGGCCGCGGCAGACGTATTCAAGGCCCAGGAAACCGGATCGACGATCCACATGACTTCGACCTCGGGGTTGATCGGCAACCTCGCCCAGGCCAACTATTCCGCTACATAGATGGGGCTGGTGGCGTTGTCGAAATCTATCGCCCTCGACATGCAGCGTTGGAACGTGCGCTCCAACTGCATCGCGCCATTTGCCTGAAGGCGGATGATCTCTTCGATCAAGGCGGAAACCCCCGAGCAACAAGCGCGCGTCGCCAAGCTCAAGGAAATGAAGCCTTCCAAGGTTGCACCGCTTAGTGTATCTGGCCAGCGACCGGGCAAAAGACGTGACCGGGCGGTTGTTCAAGGTGCGCAACAACGAAATCTTCCTGATGAATCAGATACGTCCCGTTCGCTCGGTCCGCAATGGAACGGGGTGGTCGCCGGAAGATACCGAAGAGCATGCCATCATGGCCCTCAGGGACAATTCCCACCCGCTGGAAGTGGCTGCGGACGTCTTTGCATGGGACCCCATCTAAGTGAGAAACAACGAAATCCGGGTTTGCGCTTTCGGCAGCGTGAACCCGGAAAAATCGGCCTCGCGCCGGTCCTGAGGGTGGCCAACGCTTCAAAGCGGTTCGTCTGTTATCAACGTAAATAAGACACGCGCGGCCAGTCAGGAATCGTCGCCACCAAGCCCGGCGACTTGCAGTTCCTCTATGAGTGCAAGCGCCGAGCGGGGCAAGGCGCTTCGATCACGGACCAGAATGCTTCGTGTTCTGACAGCCCAGTCGTCGGACATTTCCACCACGCTGATACCGGAGCTTTGTATGTGCCGGCGCACAGCCGAAAACGGCACAATGCCGATTCCGATGCCGGACCCGATCAGGCGACACATGGCCTCAAAACTGGGCACTTGCACACGCAATGCCCGCCGGTGCCCGCTCTTGTCCATCAGATCGCGCAGGAAGGCGAACAGAGTGCTGTCCTCGTGAAGGCCCACATGGTCGAATTGCAGCGTGTCACGGAACCAGACCTGTGGTTGCTTGCTCAGCGGATGGTTCTGCGCGGTTGCCAGAACCAGACGGTCCGTGGAAAACGGCACAACCTCGAGATTTTCGGCATCGACCGGCCCCGATACAATGCCCAGATCCGCCGTCCCCGCCAGAACGGCGCGGATGATTTCGTGCGTCTGCTTTTCCTGCAGATCGACCGACAATCCGGGGCGGTCCGACAGGAAGCGGACAAGAATTTCGGGCATGAACTCGGTAACGGCGGTGGTATTGGCAAAGACCCGGACCTGACCGCCGATACTGCCCTGTTCCGAAAAGTCTTCGCGCAGGTATTCCAGTTGCCGCAATATCACCTGCGCGTGTTGCAAAAACCGTTCACCCGGCGGGGTCAGCGTTACCCCCTTGTTTCCACGATTGAGGAGCCGCGCGTGCAGTTCCTGCTCCAGCGATTTGATCCGCGCACTGGCGGCGGGCGCAGTCAGGAACACCCGGTTTGCCCCACGGGTCAGGTTTCCGGCCTCGGCAATGGCGGCGAACAGGCGCAGATCGGTCAGGTCAATATGCATGGCAAGTATTTTGCGTTCACCCCGGCTGAATGCAAGGTTACAAAATCAAGAATTTTCAAAAGGCAGGTCAATCGGTATCTGTTTTCCGACCAGCAAGGAGAGTTGCAAGATGGACAATCCGGATCTTTCGGCCTGGGTGGGTCAAACGGAAACCCTGCAGGAACGGATCGCCCCGTTTCCGGCCAATGCGCTCGCCGCCACTCTGGATCGGGACGACCCGGAATATGGCGACGGCTCGGCGCTGCCGCCTCTGTGGCACTGGCTGCATTTCCTGCCGATCTTCGGGATGAAGGATACCGGCTATGACGGCCATGCGGCGCTTGGCGGATTTCTGCCTCCGGTGCCGTTGCCGCGCCGGATGTGGGCCGGAAGCCGCCTGAAATTTGCCGCGCCGGTCCGCATCGGACGCGAACAGCGCAAGGTTTCAACCATGCGCTCGGTGACACCCAAGGAAGGCAGGTCGGGCAAGCTGGTTTTTGTCACGGTGGAGCATCAGATTCTAGACGGCGACACGATCTGCATCAGCGAAGAACAGGACATCGTCTATCGCGAGGAACCCTCGCCGGACGCACCGGCACCGGTACCGCCAATGGCACCGGAAACGTCAGCATTCTCTCGTACCATCCACCCCGATCCTGTTTTTCTGTTCCGCTATTCCGCGCTGACCTTCAACGGACACCGCATCCATTACGACCAGCCCTTCTGTACCGGAACCGAAGGCTATAAGGGCCTCGTGGTCCACGGACCGTTGTTGGCCACACTTCTGCTCGACCTGCTGCGGCGCGAGCGGCCGGGCGCCACGGTGCGCAGCTTTGAATTTCGCGCCATCTCTACCGTGTTCGATACCGATGATTTTTCGGTTCATGGCGCGCCAGAAGAAAATGGCAATACCTATCGCCTGTGGGCCCGCCGCCATGATGGCGCGCTGGCCATGCAGGCCACGGCAATCATCGAATGAGGATCGATATGGAAGACCAGTATCAGGATATCCGCGACGGCGTGCGTGCACTCTGCGAACAGTTTCCCGACGAATACCACCGCAAGGTCGACGAAGAGAAAGCGTACCCCGAAGAATTCGTTGACGCTCTGTCGCGCGAGGGCTGGATGGCGGCGCTGATCCCCGAGGAATATGGCGGTTCGGGCCTGGGCCTGACCGAGGCCAGCGTGATCATGGAAGAGATCAACCGCGCAGGTGGCAACTCGGGCGCCTGCCACGGCCAGATGTACAACATGAACACGCTGGTTCGGCACGGTTCGGAAGAACAGCGTCAGAAATATCTGCCGTTGATTGCCGAATGCAAATTGCGCATTCAGTCGATGGGCGTCACCGAGCCCACGACCGGCACCGACACGACCAAGATCAAAACCACTGCCATCAAGAAAGACGGTCGCTATGTCATCAACGGTCAAAAGGTGTGGATCAGCCGCGTTCAGCACTCGGACTACATGATCCTGCTGGCCCGTACCACGCCTCTGGCCGAGGTCAAGAACAAGTCCGAAGGCCTGTCAATCTTTCTGGTCGACATCAAGGAAGCGATGAAGACCGGCATGGAAGTCAAACCCATCGCCAACATGGTCAACCACGAGACCAACGAGCTGTTCTTTGACGATCTGGAGATTCCCGAGGAAAACCTGATCGGCGAAGAAGGCAACGGCTTCAAATACATCCTGACCGGGCTCAACGCGGAGCGGACGCTGATCGCCGCGGAATGCATCGGTGACGGTTACTGGTTCACCGACCGGGTGACCGCCTATGTCAGCGAACGCAAGGTCTTTGGCCGCCCGATCGGGCAGAACCAGGGCGTTCAGTTCCCGATTGCCGAGGCCTTCATCGAAGTCGAGGCGGCCAACCTGATGCGCTATAAGGCGTGCGAGCTTTATGATGCGGGTGCACCCTGTGGAGCCGAAGCAAACATGGCCAAGTACCTGGCCGCCAAGGCCAGCTGGGAGGCGGCGAATGCATGCCTGCAATTCCATGGCGGCTTTGGCTTCGCAAACGAGTATGACGTTGAACGCAAATTCCGCGAAACCCGCCTCTATCAGGTCGCACCGATCTCGACCAACCTGATCCTGTCCTTTGTCGCCGAGCACGTGCTGGGCATGCCGAGGTCTTTCTGATCATGTTGCCTCTGAAAGACATCACCGTCGTCTCCCTGGAACATGCCATTGCCGCACCTTTTGCGACGCGGCAACTGGCTGACCTTGGAGCGCGTGTCATCAAGGTCGAACGCCCCGGAACCGGAGATTTTGCCCGCGGGTACGACACCCGCGTTCAGGGAATGGCCTCGCATTTCGTCTGGACCAACCGGTCCAAGGAAAGCCTGACGCTGGACCTCAAGTCAAAGGCCGGGGCCGAGATCCTGCATAAGCTGGTCGACAAGGCCGACGTGCTGGTGCAGAACCTCGCCCCCGGTGCGGCGGACCGGATGGGATTGGGCTTTGACGATCTGCATGCCGCCAATCCCGGTCTGATCGTCTGTAACATCTCTGGCTACGGCCCGGACGGGCCGGACCGCGACCGAAAGGCCTATGACCTGCTCATTCAGGCCGAGGCCGGGTTCCTTTCGATCACCGGCACGCCGGATGCGCCTTCCAAGGCCGGGGTATCGATCGCGGATATAGCCGCCGGTATGTATGCCTATACAAACATCCTTGCCGCGCTGATGCAGCGCCAGCAAACCGGCATTGGGGTCAGGATCGATGTGTCCATGCTTGAGGCGATGGGCGAATGGATGGGCTATCCGCTGTATTATGCCTTTAATGGCAGTCCGCCGCCTGCACGCGCCGCCGCCTTTCATGCCACGATCTTTCCTTACGGCCCGTTTCCGGCCGGGGACGGGCGCTCGGTCATGCTGGGGTTGCAGAACGACCGCGAATGGCGGGTCTTTTGCGACAAGGTGCTGGGTCATGCGGAACTGGCAGATGATCCGCATTTCAACACCAACCATGCTCGGGCGGCGAACAAGGAGGTTCTGACCGAACTGATCGTCGAGGCCTTTGCAACTCAAACCGCAGATGAGGTCGTGGTGCTGCTGAATTCCGCCGGGATCGCCAATGCGCGGATGAACGAGATGGCCGACCTCTGGTCGCACCCGCAGCTTGAAGCCCGTGATCGCTGGCGCAAGGTGGATACGCCCGGTGGGCCCGTTCCCTCTCTGCTGCCGCCCGGCGGGCTGGGCAATACCGCCCCCCGGATGGACCCGGTTCCGGCGCTGGGGCAGCACAGCCGGGGCATTCTGGCGGAAATGGGCCTAACGGCCAATGAAATTAATAAACTGGCCGAAACCGGTGTAATCTGATGACAGTTTCTTTTCGCGGTGCACTTCTATTCGTGCCAGCCACACGACCGAACCGGATCGAAAAGGCACAGGCCAGCGGTGCGGACGGAGTGATCGTCGATCTGGAAGATGCCGTTGCGGACTCCGACAAGATCGCGGCCCGGGAGGGTCTTTTGACATGGCTCGACGCCCATTCGGGCGCGCCGGTGCTGCTGCGCGTCAATGCCGCTGATACAGATTGGTATGAGAACGATCTGAAAGCCGTGCGGCACCCGAATGTCGGCGCCGTGGTTTTGCCCATGGCGGATACTGCCAGCGTGTCCGACCTGTCGGGTCAGTTGGGCAAGCCAATTTTGCCGCTTGTCGAAACGGCGAAGGGTGTGGATCAGGCAGTGGCCATCGCGGCGCTGCCGTCAGTGGCACAACTACTGATTGGAACCATCGATCTGGCGCTGGATCTTGGTCTGGACGCCGACCACGAAGGCGGGGCGGCAATGTTGGACATGGCACGGTTTAGGGTGGTGATTGCCTCGGCGCGATCGGGTCTGGCGGGACCGTTGGATGGGGTAATCCCGGATTTCCGTGACCTCGAAGGGCTGACACAAAAGGCCGTGGCCAGTAAGGCCAAGGGGATGGCCGGGATGATGTGCATCCACCCGACGCAGGTCGCCCCGGTCACCGGTGCATTTGTTCAATCCGACGCAGAAAAAAGCTGGGCGACACGGGTTCTGGCCGCAGCCAAGGGGCAGCCCGGTGCCTTTTCCTTTGAGGGAGAAATGGTCGACGCACCGATCTTGAAGCGGGCCGAGCGTATTCTGGCAATGGGCTGAGGCGCAACGGCCACCAGTAGTTCTTCTGGTGGCCGTCCGATGCAAATGTTTGGCGAAATGCTCAGGTCGGTCGCTTGCGGATCAGATACCGGTGGGTGCCCTCGAAAACCAGCTTGTCGTGCTGATTGTGAATGCTCGCGCGCATGGTGATGATGCCGGTCGAATTCTGGGGGGTCAGTTCGACGAACTCCAGTTCCGGGTACAGAGTGTCTTTCTGGCACGAGAGGCCTGTACCAATGCCGAAGAAAAGAAACCGCAAAAAGCAAACTGCTCTTTCACCAAAACAGGTGGAATGTGGTACTGAGTTTTGCAGCAAGGTCGAATTCCCTGACGGTTGAATCAGGTCTGAATTTTTTGGATCACAAAACTCGCGACAGAACCCGTTCTTCCGTTCTAAGCCCAGCAGTCCGGGCTTTCAGGGCTCAGTGATCGTTCCGTCAGCGCCGGCTTTCTCGGTGCACTCGGCGGCAAATCAGCCGGATTTGCCGCCGCGGCACTTGCGCTGCACTATTCGAAGGCGCCAAACAATCGATTTCTGTCGCGTCGCGTTGCTGCGCGTTCAACAACGGTGTTGTTGTTGGCGTCTTTCATTTCATACCGTCCGTTCTCGATTTCCTCTTTCCATCCGTCCACATAATTGACCTCTATATTTTGTCCGTGGATCTCGAAACTCGCGACCGTACCTCCGCCTCTTGCGCGACCGGAGTTTCCTCTTGGTGCCGTCGCCTGCGTGCTGCGGGCATTCGCCAGGGTCTCAAAGTCTCGGGGCGTTGCAGGACGTTCTTCCACCGTGCGGCCTGCCGCATTCTTGCGTTCGAACCTGCCATTCTCAATTTCTATCTTCGAGCCGTCCGCAAAAGTCACCTCATGTTCATGATGGTTTGGCTCATCATCCGAACCCCTGCCTTTCCGTCCGCGACGCCCGTCATCGTTGCTTTTATCTGAGCGCGCGCTGTCCCGGTCATCATCACCGCCACCCGGACCGCTGTTGTCACCATCGTTGTCATCACCACCACCGCCTCGCCCGCTGTTACCTCCGTCGCTGTCATCACCATCACCGCCTCGCCCGCTGTTGCCTCCGTCGCTGTCATCACCACCGCCGCCCGGCCCGCTGTTGCCTCCGTCGCTGTCATCACCACCACCGCCCGGCCCGCTGTTGCCTCCGTCGCTGTCGTCGCCACCACCGCCCGGCCCGCTATTGCCTCCGTCGCTGTCGTCGCCGCCGCCGCCTGACCCGCTATTGCCTCCATCGCCGTCGTCGCCACCGCCACCTGGCCCGCTGTTACCGCCGCTTTCACCGTCCTTGGCCCATGCTGTTGGCACTGAAAGGGTCACAAACCCGTGATCGACCGTGGTTATAGTCAGCGGAAATGCCGTCATTGTCAGAGCCAACGCTGTGGTCAGACCAAACTTTGATACCTGTGTCATCAGTCATCCTCCCTTGCCGATGTTCAGATCGACGGACGTTTCCGTCTCGACAACTATCTGAACACAAATGAAATCCCGAAAATTCAGACTTTTGTCCCACGTTTTGAAGGAATTGGTCTGTTTCGGACCTTTACCTTTCCAGTCACCGACCCAAGTCCGGATGGCCGAAGAATCTTTTCAGACCTTGGTCGGTATGGCGGCGAGCCGGATTAGCGCAGGCTCAATTCGATCGGCCCAATGCGGCAGGCCATGGACCCCGGCTCGTATGAGCCCTCCCTCCGACGCCCTGCCCCGGCCCGGTTGCCGAAGTTGCTGTAGCATTTTCTCAAATCGGACTAGGTTTCTAACAATCAAACGACCTGAAAGGCGGAAGACCCATGAAAAGGATATTTTCAGCAATCGTACTTACGGGCATTCTCAGCGCAGGAATTGCCGAAGCTCAAGACTATTCAGCAGCGATCAAAGCGCGACAAGGCCAGATGCGAATGCAAGCTCTGAACATCAGCATTCTCGGAGCGATGGCCAAGGGTGATTTGGAATATGATGCAGATCTCGCCCAGGCGGCCGCAGACAACCTTGTTACAATTGCAAGTTTGAACCAAATGACCAATTGGCCCGAAGGGTCGGAAGCCGGAGCCAACGAAGGGACGACTGCAAAGCCTGAGATTTGGACCAATTTTGCTGGGTTCCAGGACAAGTGGGCCGCATTCGCGCCCGCCGCGGCACAAATGCAAACCGCTGCAGGTCAGGGCGCTGCCGAAATTGGCGGAGCCATCGGAGCCGTCGGAGGCGCATGCAAAGCGTGTCACGACGATTTCCGGGTCCCGCAGAACTGACGCTGAATGCGCCGGACTGTCGTCGTATTGGCCTTGGCGGTCCTGTTGGCCGCCACGGCCTTTTTTTGGCTCACGTCTCCGTCGCGTGTGCACTCTGATGCTTTTGTCACAGCCGGAGGCGACGCAGTGGCAGGGGAAATGGTGTTCCTTGCCGCAGGTTGTTCTTCCTGCCATTTGGCTCCGGGGTCGGAGGACCCTCTGACGCTTGCCGGAGGCCAGCGTTTTCCTTCCGATTTCGGGACTTTTGTGGCACCCAATATCTCGCCCCATCCAACCGCCGGGATCGGCGATTGGACCCTGGAGGATTTCGCCAACGCATTGCGTTACGGAACATCCCCGGATGGCCGGCATTACTATCCGGCTTTTCCCTATACGTCCTATACACGCATGACCGACCAGCAGATTACCGACCTTTGGGCCTATATGCGAACGCTCCCCGAGGCGGACACGCCGAACCAACCGCATGAAATCGCATTCCCATTCTCGGTCCGTAGGGGATTGGGCCTGTGGAAATGGCTCAATTTTTCTGGCGACTGGGTTGTTCCCGAGGCGGCGACGGCCGAGATTGAACGTGGCCGTGTTCTGGTCGAGGCGCTGGGTCATTGCGGCGAATGTCACACACCACGCGACGCTTTGGGCGGCCTCGACAAAAGCGCGTGGCTGGCAGGCGCGCCGAACCCGACCGGTGAAGGGCGCATCCCTGCCCTGACGCCGGACAAGCTGACCTGGAGCGGAGGCGACATCGCCTATTATCTCGAAACCGGGTTTACGCCCGATTTCGACAGCGCGGGCGGACACATGGTGGCGGTGATCAAAAACACCTCGCAACTGACCGCCGAAGATCGCGCCGCCATCGCGGCATATCTCAAATCGCTTGAGTGAAGTTCCATGGCCAGGTTGAGGCCCACGCGATGGCTTTGTACTTTTTTCGGTGCCGTGCAATACGGTCCCTTTCCCTCTGCAACCGCTCTGGCTAAAAAGTTCTTCCAACTCAGTTTCAGGAGACCGCCTTGGACCGGATCGCCCGCACCATTGCCACCGAAATCAGCGCCCGCCCCGAACAGGTGAACGCCGCGGTCAAGTTGCTGGACGAAGGGGCCACAGTGCCGTTTGTCGCCCGCTATCGCAAAGAGGTGACGGGCGGGCTGGACGATTCCCAGTTGCGGGTTCTTTCCGACCGGTTGTCCTATCTGCGGGAACTGGAGGCGCGACGCGAAACGATCCTCAATTCGATCAGGGATCAGGGAAAGCTGACTGACGATCTGTTGAAATCCATCACGCTGGCCGACACCAAGGCGCAGCTTGAAGATATCTATCTGCCCTACAAACCCAAACGTCGCACCAAGGCCATGATTGCAAAGGAAAACGGTCTGGAGCCATTGGCCGATGCGATCCTGTCCGACCGGCAAAACGATCCGGAAAAGCTGGCTGAAACCTATTTGACCGAGGCCGTCCCGACCACCAAAGATGCGCTGAACGGCGCGCGCGATATCATTGCCGAACGGCTGACGGAAAACGCCGCTCTTTTGGGCGAATTGCGCGGCTTCATGCAGAAAGACGCAATTCTGACCGCCAAAGTGATCGAAGGTAAGGAACGGGAAGGTGTGAAGTTCTCCGACTATTTCGACCATTCCGAGCTGTGGGCGAATGTGCCGTCTCACCGGGCGCTGGCGATGCTGCGGGCGTCGAAAGAAGGGGTCGTGACCTTGGATATCGCGCCCGATCCGGAAACCGGCGGGGCACGGGCCGAGGCGATTGTCGCAGCACATCTGGAAACGCGTGGCGACGGTCCCGGCGATCAATGGTTGGGCAAGGTCGCTGGCTGGACCTGGCGGGTCAAACTGTCATTGTCGATGATGGTTGACCTCATGGCCGATCTGCGGACCCGGGCGCAGGAAGAAGCCATTCAGGTTTTTGCCCGTAACCTCAAGGATCTGCTGTTCGCCGCCCCGGCGGGCGCACGCCCCACACTAGGGCTTGACCCGGGTATACGGACCGGCGTCAAGGCCGCTGTCGTTGACGCGACCGGCAAGCTTGTGGGCACTGAGACACTCTATCCGTTTCAGCCCAAGAACGATCTGCGCGGGGCACAAGCCGCAATCTTCAAACTGATTGCCGAGCACAAGATCGAACTTATCGCCATCGGCAACGGAACAGCCAGCCGCGAGACGGAACGGTTGGTGGCTGACACACTGAAACTGCTTCCGAAATCGGTGAAAGCGCCAACCAAGGTCGTGGTGTCCGAAGCCGGAGCGTCGGTCTATTCCGCTTCCGAACTTGCAGCCCGCGAGTTTCCGGACCTAGATGTCAGCCTGCGTGGCGCGGTTTCGATTGCGCGGCGTCTGCAGGACCCGCTGGCCGAACTCGTCAAGATCGAACCGAAATCCATCGGTGTCGGGCAATACCAGCACGACGTGGATCAACACCGCCTGGGTCTATCGCTGGAGGCGGTGATCGAAGATGTCGTGAACGCCGTGGGCGTCGACCTGAACATGGCCTCGGCCCCATTGCTGTCACATGTGTCCGGTCTTGGCCCCGGGCTGGCCGAGGCCATCGTTGCGCATCGCGATATCAACGGGGCGTTCAAGACCCGCAAGGACTTGCTGAAAGTGGCCCGCCTTGGCCCACGCGCATTTGAACAATGCGCCGGTTTCCTGCGCATCCGGGACGGAGACGAACCGCTCGACGCCTCTGCCGTACATCCCGAAGCGTATGATGTTGCCCGCCGTATCGTGCAGGCCTGTGGCCGCGATATCCGGCAGATCATGGGCAGTGGCGACGCTCTCGCGGCTTTGCGGGCAGAACAGTTTGTCGACGGGACTTTCGGCCTGCCCACCGTGCAAGACATCTTTTCCGAGCTGGAAAAACCCGGACGCGACCCGCGCCCGAGTTTTGTCACCGCCTCATTTGCGGATGGTGTCGAGGAAATAACCGACCTCAAACCCGGCATGGTGCTTGAAGGCACTGTGACGAACGTCGCCGCTTTCGGAGCCTTCGTCGATATCGGCGTCCACCAGGACGGTCTGGTTCATGTCAGCCAGTTGGCCGACCGCTTCGTCAAAGACCCTCACGAGGTGGTCAAGACAGGCCAGGTGGTCAGGGTACGGGTGGTCGAAGTGGATGTAGCCCGAAAGCGTATCGGTCTGTCCATGCGCAAGGATGGCGTTTCTGCTCGGGACACCAAGCCCGAGCGTGCTCCGGCACCGAACAAGGGGCGGCGTGCCCCGAACAATCCGCGCAAAACCGCGCCCAGACAAAAAGACTACACCGGCGCACTCGGCGCAGCCCTGATGGACGCTTTCAAGAAAAAGTGATGGATTGCGGCGCTCGTGTTTTACATGAACATGCGCCGCTAACCACCCCGAACTCGGGCCAAAGCGGAAGACCCGGGTGATCGTCAGGCGACCGTCAATTCGAGTTGTCCTTGAATGACTTCGCCTTTCTTCCCCTGTATTTGACGGTCAGGTGCAGCGGAGCTTCGTTCTCGTCATATATCCCGACGACCACCCCGCGCCCACGGCTTTTCGTTCTCATTGCAACCAGTTGCTCGTGCGATCTTGTGGTGCGCTGCGAGGGGCGGCGTGTCCATTCGAACAAATGGTCGTACATCTCGCGGATGATATCTGCGTGCGTTTCGGAATTGCCCAGATCCTCAAGTTCGTCGGGATCGTTTTCGAGGTCAAAAAGGATCGGCCTGTAATCGCCTTCACAGTGGATCAGTTTCCACTTTTTTGTGGCGACCATGAACATCACGGCATCCCGGACATCTGCCTCCAGGATGTCTGCCACCGGCGACGCAGAGTAATCGTATTCGCAGATTACATAGTTTCGCTTTGTACCGCCTCTTTTTCCATGAAGGATCGGCATTAGGCTTTCTCCTTCAAGAATGTGTTCCGCAACTATTCCACCGGCGGTTTCAACGAAGGTCGGGACAAGGTCGATGGATTCCACCAGCGCATCGCAAACAGACCCCCGCGTTGCGTCCGCCGCCTCGGACGGGTCGAACACGATCAGAGGAACTTTGGTCGACGCATCGTGGAAAAAGGTCTTTTCGCCCAGCCAGTGGTCACCTAGAAAATCGCCATGATCCGAAGTCAGCACGATCATCGTGTCTTTCATGCGACCGGTTGCTTCCATCCAGTCGAACAGGCGGCCCATCTGATCGTCGGCCTGCTTGATCAGGCCCATATACGCCGGAATGACGGCGTCACGCACCTCTTGGCGCGAAAACGCCTGTCCCACCTTGGTATCCATGAATGCCTTGAGCACCGGGTGCGCGTTTTGCCGCTCAGTCTTTGACCGGTTCACCGGCAGCACATGCTCCGACCCATACATCGAAGCATAGGGTTCGGGCACGATATAAGGCCAATGCGGTTTGATATAGCTGAGATGACAGCACCACGGCCCTTCCTGGGCTTGCATGAAATCCATGCCGCGTGTCGTCAAATAGGGTGTCTCGCTGTGCTTCTCTTCAATATTGGCCGGCTTGCGGGAATGCTTCAGAAACCACCCCGACAGGACGTTGCCATCCTTGTCCAGGCCCGAATTGGCAAAGTCGTGCCAAGGGTTGTCGCTTTCGTACCCCAAAGCACGCAGGTATTCGTTGTAATTTTTGGCCCCATCCGGGTCGTAATACCCGTCCGGTCCTTCGGGCAACATGCCGTCGTCACGCTCAAAAACATCAAATCCGCATTCGGCCACCCGCGCACCGATCAGGCTGTCGGGTTCCAACCCAAACCGGGCCATCCCTTCGGCATCCGCGCGCATATGTGTCTTGCCGACCAGCCAACATCCCATTCCGGCATCGCGCAGATGATCGCCCATTGTCATTTCGCCGACTTTCAGCGGAATGCCGTTCCAGGATGCTCCATGGGAATGTACATAGCGCCCGGTATATGTGGACATGCGCGAACTGCCGCAGATCGGCGACTGAATATAAGCCCGTGTAAACCGAACCCCCATCGAGGCAAGGCGATCAATATTCGGTGTCTGCAAATGCGGGTGGCCATAGCAGCTCAGATAATCCCAGCGCAGTTGGTCGAACATGATGAACAGAATGTTCTTCGGCTTGGCCATGATCATCACCCGATTTATTTCACTTGCTAAGTTAAATGAAAATCAACGATTTGAGAATGATCCCGCCAGCCTGACGGGCATTGGCGACGGCACCGGCTGTATCAAAAAGCGACGCAGATGTGTCAGACCGACGCTCTGCTCTCCGCTTCTTCCAGCTTCTTTCGCGCACGCGGGCATTGCAGCTTGTCCCTCAACGGACTGTCCGGATCGATATCCTTTTGACAAACCACGCATTTATCGGCCCCGGATATCGCGTTCAGTCCGCCGCAACTGCCCTTGATTGTCTTGCCCATCAACATGACGCCCAACGACATGCCCACCACAATGATCAAAAGCAGGGCAAAGGCCAGTATGAATGTGCTCATTTCAGTTTCTGTCCCGATCAGTTTCGTCCCAGCACATCCTTGAATGCACTGCTTTGCACCGTGATATAGGCTTCGTCGTCCGATGTCACATCACGCGCGATGAAAAATACGGCCAGATCGTTTTTTTCGGCCACTTTCATGCCCTCATCCAGACCCAGCGCGAGCATCGCTGTGGCCCAGGCATCCGCCGTCATTGCGTTCCCGGCCAAAACCGTCACCGAGGTGGTGTGATGGGTGATTGGGCGTCCGGTGGTCGGATCGATGATATGCGAATAGCGAACACCATCCTGCTCAAAAAAGTTTCTGTAATCACCCGATGTCGCCAAGCCCAGATCGCTGACCTGCACGACCAATTGCACGGCCCGCGCGCCGGGTTCCGGTTTTTCTATGCCGATTTGCCACGGCTGCCCCTTGTCGTTCTCGCCTCGCGTGACAAGATCGCCGCCGATTTCGACCATGTAGTCATCAACACCAGCGTCCTGCAGCGTCGCTGCAACGGCATCTATACCATATCCCTTGGCAATGGCCGACAGATTGATGCCCACACCACTATTTGCCTTGGACAAGGTCAATTCTGTCTGATCGAGGCGAAGAAGGGCGCCCTGCCCCACGCGCTCAAGCGCCGTGGCGATATCCGCATCCTCCGGAACCGGGTCTTCGGGTTTGCGCGGACCGAACCCCCAGAGTTCGATCAATGGCCCAAGGGTCACATCAAACTTGCCGTCACTTTTTTCATGCACCTCGTTTGCCGCCGCCATGACCCGAGCAAAGTCGGCGGATACAGTGACAGGCTCGGTGCTTTCGGAAGCAGAAAAGGTCGAGACTTCCGAAGCCGGGTCCCAGTTCGACATTTTCGCGTTGACCGCCGCCAGAGTGTCTTCGACCGACTGCGACAGTGTCCCTGTGTCCAAACCCTCACCAATCGCGATGACATTGTAAGTCGTCCCCATCGTCTCTCCGGACAGACGAACCACCTGGGGTTCTTTGTCGAACAGACAACCGGCGGTCACACAGAGAAGGACCAGAGCGGACCAAAGGCGCATGAGGCAAACTCCAGATACAAACGCATCCGGCGTATGCCAGCGCGCATTTGCAGAGTCAAACGGCGCTTAATGTTTGAAAGGGAGGAACCCCAGCGCAATCAGACCCAGGGCGGCCGGTATTCCGAAAATCCAGGCGCGGCGCTGCCATCCCGGCAATTGCTCCTTCCACGCCAGTCGAAACCGATGACCGCAGACAACCACAAGAAATACAATCAGCACGCCGGTCAGCGGGGTCAGATGGATGGTTTGCAGCATACGGATTTTCCTTGTTTTGCAGCACACTGACACTCTGTGACGCATTTGCACACTATACAGATCGCACACCTGCGGTAAGGTGGTATCAAAACCTCAATCCTGCACAGGAGGCGACCAGCCAATGGCCCCAAGCTCTTACCAGGCCCCCAAACGCGGCGACAAGACCGAGACTGCCACCTACAGCCAAACTGTCGAGTCGAACTTGTCGCATTCTCAATCCACGGTGGCAAAACTTTTGGCAGGCAAAGGCGAAGATGTGTATTCGGTACGCCCCGGAGAGACCATTCACGAAGTGGTCAAACTGCTCAAGGAAAAGCGCATCGGCGCCCTCGTGGTCACGGATCAGAACGGCGCTTTGCAAGGTATCCTTTCCGAACGCGACATCGTGCGGCGCATGGCCGAAACGCCCGGTCAAACGTTGCCGCAATCGGTTTCCGACCTGATGACCACAAACGTTCACAGCTGTTCTCCGGATGATTTTCTGATGGACGTACTGAAACGGATGACCGAAGGGCGTTTCAGACATATGCCGGTTCTGAAGGACGGGAACTTGTGCGGTGTAGTCACAATCGGAGATGTGGTTCAATTCCGCCTCAAGGAACTGGAATATGAAGCGTTGAGAATGAAGCAGATGATCGTCGGGTGAACACCCTGCCTTTCGGTCCGGGGCCGACGCCTGATTTTCGTTTTGCAGAATCGATTTTCTGCCCGGTTTGAAACCGGCAACAAGTTGCTTGAATTTGAAACCGGCGGCGGTTTTCCGCGAAACGGGGAGTTGTGGGGTGTTGAAGAGTCAAATTGAAGATGTATTTAGCTCCCTCATAAACTGTTCCCGAACCTCACGCAGGAATACTGGGATCAGAAAAGCCGGATTCGGAAACGGACGGCCTTTGACAAACCGAAATATCAAACGCGAACTGAAACTGTTAAGCAGCTGAAAATTCAGTTAATGTTTGAAAGAAACGAAACCCGGGATCCACATGCCACAAATGCGCGTCGTGTGCCTGTAAATTCGGACCTTGACCAATGAGACGTCCAAGCCAAATGCCTCAGCCGCGTCACGAGCTTCAGGCGGTACGAAATCATGGGCTTCGCCATCTTGGCGTAGCGTTTCTGTTCAGCATTTTTGTGAATCTTTTGATGCTGACAGGCCCCTTGTTCATGCTTCAGGTTTACGACCGCGTTTTGGGATCGAGATCCGAGGAAACACTGACCGCGCTATTCTTGCTGGTCGCCCTGCTTTATGGGCTGATGGCCCTTCTGGACTACGCCCGGGGCCGGATCGTCGCCCGTTTTGGGGCGCAGTTGCAGTCCGAATTGGATGAAAGGGTGTTTGAAGCGACGCTCAGACAGGCGGTTCACCCGCATGCCCGATCCGCACCGGCAACCGCATTGCGTGACCTCGAGTCATTGCAGACATTGTGCAGTTCGCCCGTTCTTTTGGCCGTTATGGACATCCCCTGGACACCGGTTTTTCTTGCGGCGATTTTCATATTCCATCCATGGCTGGGCTGGCTTGCGGTACTCGGCGGGGTTACGCTGATCGTTATCGCACTCCTGAACCAGATATTGACGCGCAAACGTGTGGCAACAGCTCAAAGCGCCTCGGGTCTGGCGAATGCCTTTTCGGAAAGCGCCCGGCAGGCTTCGGAAGTTGTGCGTTCTCAAGGCATGCAAAATGACGTGACCGCGCGCTGGATGCGGCAACGGTCCGATGCTCTGCGGCAAACAATTGCCGCCAGCGATTGGACCGGAAGCTTTACGTCGTTGACCAAATCCATGCGGTTGTTCCTGCAATCGGCCATGCTGGCGCTTGGCGCCTACCTGGTTTTGCAGAATGAAATGACCGCAGGCGCAATGATTGCCGGCTCGATCCTGTTGGGCCGCGCCCTTGCACCAATCGAACAGTCGATCGGCCAATGGGGGCTCATTGAACGCGCCAGAACTTCGTGGGCATCGCTGAGCAAGTTTCTCGATGCAATCCCGCCCGAGGAAAAGCGGACAAAGTTGCCGGTTCCGAAAGCGCGATTGTCGGTTCAGTCCGTCACCGTCATCCCTCCGGGGGCTTCCGCACCCACTTTGCGCAATGTCAGTATGACCGTCGAACCCGGCGAGGCAATCGGCATCATCGGCAAAAGCGGATCTGGAAAAACGACATTGGCCAAAGCATTGTTGGGTCTTTGGCCTGCAGCGGCCGGTGAGATCCGGTTGGGCGGGGCCACACTGGATCAATACGATGTCAGCGATCTGGGCAAGCATATCGGCTACCTGCCGCAACAGGTCACGCTGTTCAACGGAACGGTCGCCGAAAATATCGCGCGCATGTCGCTGAACCCAGATCCCGAGGCCGTCATTGCCGCCGCCAAGAAAGCCAAGGCGCATGAAATGATCCTGAGCCTGCAAAAGGGGTATGACACGTTCCTCGAAGGCAATGACAGCCAGCTGTCGGGTGGTCAAAAACAGCGGATCGCAATGGCGCGCGCCTTGTACGGTAATCCCGTGCTACTGATACTCGACGAACCGAATTCCGCGTTGGATGCGGAAGGGACAGAGGCTCTCAATGCCGCAGTTCGCGAGTTCAAGTCGGTCGGCAAAACCATAATGATCATGACGCACCGCCCACAGGCCATTTCGGAATGCGACCGTTTGGCAGTGGTCGAAAAGGGCCAGATTGTACGGATTGGCAACCGGGATGAGGTGCTGAGCGCGATGGTGCAGAACGCCGGAGTGATCAAGAGGCAATTCGGAAAGGCGGGCGAATAATGGCTGATATCTCTGCTTCGTCCAGAAAACCGACCTGGCACATCGCCTTTCCCGCAACCGTTGGGTTTGTCGCGCTGGCCATATTAGTTGGTGGCATAGGCATCTGGAGCACACAAACCAAATTGGCCGGTGCAATCGTGTCGCCCGGGATTGTCGAGGTTCAGACGAACCGCCAGGTGGTTCAGCACCCGGATGGCGGGGTCGTCGGGGAAATCTTTGTGCGCGATGGCGACAAGGTTAAAGCGGGTGACCTGCTGATCCGGTTCGACGACACATTTTTGTCCTCTGAACTGGCCATCGTTCAGGGCCAGTTGTTCGAGCTTCTGGCCCGCAAAGCGCGTCTTGAGACGGAACGCGATGCCGATGGCGCCAATGCCCTGAACGCAAAGCTGCAGCAGTTGATCATTCAGGAACAGGCCACTCCGGATCTTGTCGACGGCCAGCACCGCCTGTTCGTTGCCCGCGCAGAAACTCTGGAGAAGCAGACCGAGCAATTGCGGGAGCAGAAAACGCAGATCGAAAGCGAGATCGAAGGCACGAAGGCGCAACTGTCCGCCCTGAAAGAGCAGGTCGCCCTGATCGAGGACGAGTTGGAAGATCAGGAAAGTCTGCTGACGCGGGGACTGACGCAAAACAGCCGCGTTCTGGCTCTGAAACGCGAGAACGCTAATCTCAATGGTGAAATCGGACAGCTCGAAGCGACGATCGCCCGTCTGAAAGGGCAGATCGCTTCCACCGAGATCGAGATCGTCCGCCTGAACGCAACCCGACGGGAAGAGGCCATCACGACCCTGCGCGACCTGCAATTCCGCGAGATCGAATTGGTCGAGCGGCGCCTTTCACTGAAAGAACAACTGTCGCGAATGGACATTCGCGCGCCCGTCTCGGGCGTCGTCTATGGAAGCACGATATTTGCACTGCAGTCTGTCGTTCAACCCGCCGAACCGATGATGTATGTGGTTCCGCAGGACACGCCGCTCAAGGTAACGGCACGTGTGGATGCCATTCACGTCGACCAGCTTCATGTCGGGCAATCGGCGACGCTGAGGTTCACGGCGTTCAACCAGCGGCAAACGCCGGAAATCGATGGCCAGGTCGCGACGGTTTCGGCGGATGTATTCACGGATGAAAAGACCGGGTTCAGCTTCTACCGGGCAGAGCTTTATCTGAGCGAAGGTCAGCTGAGCCGTCTCGATGGTCAGGTTCTGCTTCCGGGTATGCCGGTTGAAACACTGATCAAAACAGATGAGCGGACACCGCTTTCCTATCTGACAAAACCGCTTACGGACTATTTCGTGAAGGCGTTCCGAGAGTGACTTGAATATGGCAGGTCATTGGCCTGCCGTTGTTCATATCAAGCCCTGCCGGGTTTACTGGGATATTTCCAGATCACTGCTCGCATTTTTTTTTGACAGTTGCCGTGATGGTGCTTTGCGCACGCGAACCAACGCCGGGTTCAGTCTTGTCAGCGGATCGTGTTGCTTTTTCAGATCTGCAGCTGTTCCAGATCATTCAGCAAGTCCAGAAGCTGGTCGAGCCGTTCGGTTCCATATTCCGATTCCACAGCGCGGTGGATCGCATTCGCCGCGGCCAAATTGTCCATCAGCAATTGCCGCCCCGCAACCGAGATTGCGACGCGTGTACAGCGCCTGTCATCCGGATCCGGACGGCGGGCAATTTGACCCGCCTCTTCCATCGCGCGCAAAATTCGCGTCAGGCTAGGCAAAAGCAGGCATGTTTCGCGCGCGATCGTCGATTGCTCGACTTCACCCAATTCGTCCAGCGTGCGCAGGATGCGCCATTTCTGCTCGGTCAATCCCGATTGCAAAAGCATCTCGCGGATCGGCAACATGATGCGTTCGCGCGCCCGCAACAAGGCGATGGGAAGCGTGCGCGCGGTATCCCGATAGTCTGGGTTCTCTTCAGAATTCTGCATTTCGGCTTTATCACCCTAAACATTTGAAAAAACAACGACCGGTCTGCACTTCTGACCGTCGCACCCCAGCGTTGACTCGTTGCGGTGCATTTGCCTTCGATGATCTGCCACAGGTGCCTGCGAAACAGGCAACCGGACGGAATTGCACCGACTGGGGCAAAATGCGCGTCTCGGGCCGATTGATCCCGGGCTCATAGCGATGTAAGGGGAGCCTGTCAAAACAGAGTCGCTGCAGGATCGGGTTGCACAACCCGCCCCGCTTTCGACGCCACGCAGGTGGCTTCATACTCTTGGATCCCACGCCCAGAAAGGCAAAAAAGGTAAAGAAATATGGTAGATAAATCAAACTTCGACATATTGTATACCATTGTAGACGAAGCGCCGGAACTGGCGAGCGCCTCATTTCTGCCAATCATTCGCAAGTTTGCTTCGGCCGCTGGCGTGAGTGTCGGCACCAAGGATATTTCGTTGGCTGGCCGGATCATTGCCACCTTCCCCGAGAACCTGACCGAAACACAACGCCAAACAGACGATCTGGCCGCATTGGGCGAATTGGTAAAAACTCCGGACGCGAATGTGATCAAGCTGCCCAATATCTCGGCTTCTGTACCGCAGTTGGTAGCGGCGATCGCCGAACTTCAGGTACAGGGCTACGATATTCCGAATTATCCCGAAGATCCGCAAACCGACGAAGAAAAGGTGGTTCGTGCCCGCTACGACGCCATCAAGGGATCGGCGGTAAACCCGGTTCTGCGCGAAGGCAACAGCGACCGCCGTGCCGCCAAGGCGGTCAAGAACTACGCTCAGAACAACCCGCATTCGATGGGTGAATGGGCTTCGGACAGCAAAACCAAAGTCTCGTCCATGTCCGGCAATGATTTTTACGCGAACGAGAAATCGGCCACTGTCACCGCTGCTCAGGCCGGTAACGCCAAGATCGAATTCGTCGGCAATGACGGCAGCGTGACCGTTCTGAAAGACGGCTGGCCGCTGGCGGCTGGCACCGTGGCCGACGCGACCTTCATGTCGGTTAAGGCGCTGTCCGCGTTCCTGGCCGAGGCTATCGAGGACACCAAAAAAGACGGCACCATGTTCTCGCTGCACATGAAAGCCACGATGATGAAGGTCAGCGACCCGATCATCTTTGGTTATGCGGTCAAGGCATGGCTGGCCCCGGTATTCGAAAAATTCGGCGCGGAACTGGACGCGCTGGGTGTGAACCCGAACTCGGGCCTGGGCGACCTGCTGGAGCGTGTTCAGGGCAATACCGACATCATGGCCGCCATCGACGCGATCAAGGGCGACCGCCCCTCCATGTATATGGTCGACAGCGACAAGGGCATCACCAACCTGCACGTTCCGTCGGACGTGATCATCGACGCCTCGATGCCGGCAGTGATCCGCGCAGGCGGCAAGGGCTGGGACGAAACCGGCGCCAAGGGTGACACCAACTGTGTGATCCCCGACCGTTGCTATGCGGGTGTCTATGACGAGACCATCAATTTCTTCAAGGCCAATGGCGCACTGAACCCGGCCACCGCCGGTGCGGTCGCCAACGTGGGCCTGATGGCGCAAAAGGCCGAGGAATACGGCTCGCACCCGACCACGTTCCAGGCCCCCGCCGACGGCACCATCCGCGTCGTTCTGGCCAATGGTGAGACGCTACTTTCGCATGAGGTTGAACAGGGCGACATCTGGAGGTCCTGCACGGTCAAGCAAGCGCCGATCGAGAACTGGATTCAACTCGCGATAGACCGTCAGCGGCTGACAGGGTCCGAGGCGATCTTCTGGCTGGACACCAACCGCGCTCATGATGCCGAGCTGATCAAATACGTCACCCCGGCGCTCGAAGCCGCGGGCGTGGCCGACAAGTTCCAGATCATGGCCCCGCGTGAGGCGACGCGTCAGTCGCTGGAGACGATAACAGCGGGCAACGACAGCATCGCCATCACCGGCAACGTGCTGCGCGACTATCTGACCGACCTGTTCCCGATCCTCGAGCTGGGCACTTCGGCCAAGATGCTGTCCATCGTCAAGCTGATGAATGGCGGCGGTCTGTTCGAAACCGGTGCGGGCGGTTCGGCCCCGAAACACGTCCAGCAGCTGGTCGAGGAAAACCACCTGCGCTGGGACTCGATGGGTGAGTTCTGCGCCCTGGGGGAATCGCTGAATTTCCTGGCGGATGTGAAGGACAATGCCAAGGCAGGTGTTCTGGGGCGCGCAGCCGAAGACGCAACCCAGGGTATTCTCGACAACAACAAGTCACCCAGCCGCAAGGTCGGTCAGCCGGACAACCGCGACAGCCACTATTGGTTCGCCCGTTACTGGGCCGAAGCTTTGGCGGCGCAGACCAGCGATGCCGAGCTGGCGGCCGAGTTTGCTCCGGTTGCCAAGGAGCTGGCCGACAAAGAAGAGCAGATCCTTGGCGAGTTGGCCGCTGCTCAAGGCGCGCCTGCAGATTTGGGCGGCTACTATCACACCGACGCGGCGAAAACCGCGGCGGTCATGCGCCCTTCCGCTACACTGAACGCCATTATTGGCTGACAATACCGAACCCCCGGAGTTTCTCCGGGGGTTTATTTTGCCTGCGGCCCGATGAGTCCACCGAATTTTTGGGTGATTTCCGCAGCAGCCTCGGCGACCGCCTTGCCGAAGGCATCGACTGAATCGACCGAAAATCGGCTACTGGGGCCTGAAATCGAAATCCCGGCGCAAGGTTGCCCCGTCTCATCAAAAATGGCGCTCCCGATGCAGGATATGCTGTCATAACGCTCTTCCGCGTCAAATGACCAACCGCGCCGTCGTGTTTCGGCCAGGTCCTCAAACAGATCTTCGGGATCCGCGCGAGTGTGCTCGGCGAACGCGGTCTGGCCCGCCCCCTTCAGCAGGTTTTGACTTCGCGGTCTTCAAGCATTGCCAGGATGGCCTTGCCCGTGCCCAACGCATGCATCGCCGTGCGCGGTCCCGGCGGGAAAAATGCCCGCACCGAATTGCGCGTCTCGACCTGATCGATGAAAATCACTTGCGCCCCGTCGGGACTGCCAGGTTGGCCGTTCCCCCGGTCTTTTCCATCAACGCCCGCATGTCCGGTTGCCCGATCTCGGTCATACTCGTGCGATGCAGATAGGCCGATCCTGTGCGGCAAGCTTCAAATCCAATCATCCACTCCTGCATAATCTCGTCGAAGGAAACGAAGTCTTTCTTTTGCAGCGTGGCCAGAATCCGATGAATGGTGGCTGGTGGAATGTCCAGACGAAGCGACAGGTAGGTCAATGTTGCCCGCCCCACGTTTGCTACGGCAACCAGCAACCCAAGCGCGCGGTCCAGGGATGCAACGTGGCTGAACTGCTGTCCGAAAAAGATAACTTTGGCCGCCCGCGTGGGCGTTTCTGAGTCGCCACAAGCAATAGAAGATACCTCCCCTGTCCGACCAGAACCCTGTCTATATTTCCGGCCCGACCAACATCCCGGATCGGCTGCGTCTTGCAATGCAGGCCCAGACCCACGACCACCGCGCGCCGGATTTCGTGGAAACCTTTGCGCCGGTTCTGGAGGATACCAAAAAGGTCTTTGCCACCACCAAAGACCAGGTCATCACATTTCCCGCCAGTGGCACCGGCGGTTGGGCGGCGGTGGTTTCCAACACGCTCAGCCCCGGCGACAAGATTTTGGTCGCACGCTACGGCATGTTCAGCCACCGCTGGATCGACCTGTGCCAGCGGCACGGGCTGGACGTCCAGATCAACGAATGCCCTGGGGCAGCGGCGCGCCCGCCGACAAAGGCCACAAGATCAAGACCGTTCTGACCACCCATAGCGAAACGGCCACCGATCCGCTTTCCAGTTGCGCGCGGCCGCCGAACAGCGCGAATTCGACAAGGTCGTCGCTTGGGATCCTCATCCTGAAATGCTGCTCCGCCTCGGCGTCTTGGCCGAAGACCTGGGCCTCGCGTTCGGGCCCGTCATGCAAGAGGCACTGGGCGCACAGGCCGATGTCATAATCACCATCACCTCGGCCTTCGAACCGTTGCTGATGAAGGACTGAATATAACCGGCACCCATACCGCCTGCGTGGGCACCGACACCAAAGGCAAGCAAGAGGTCGACGCTGCTCTCGACGCCGCGGCCTCTGTCTTCACCGACGAGATCGCCCAATCCATCACCGTAGGCGAGGCGCAGCACGCGACGGCATAAGGGTTGATTGCCGGCAACGACATCACGTCGATCGGCGATCTAATCAACGCCGACAAACCGGGGCGCACCAGTGACAGCCAGATCACACTATTCCACGGAACGGGCGTCGGATTGCAGGATCTCGCCGTAGCATCAGTGGCGGCGCGGCTGGCACAGGAACGCGGCTTGGCGGGAACGGCTGTCTTGTGAACACTCCAAACAGGTCCCATCCAATGGAACGTTCGACAAGATGGCCCGTTCCGAACCCGCGCTTCGGTCCACGGCATTGCGACCGGGACCGAAACCGCTGATGCCCTTTTCAAAGATGCCGGGCAGGATGTTCAAACCCCGGCGGTCAATCGACGGGACGAACCATTGGGCCGGACGTCTAGTGCGACATGAACACCGGCACGTCGGCACCGGCGATCACGTCGGTGGTCGCCCCGCCAAAGAACTCGTGAGAGAACTTGCTGTGCTCGTAAGCGCCCATGACAATCAGCTGCGCTCCGACCTCGTTCGTTGCCCGCAGAATTGTCTGGCCGACAGATCGCTCTCTGGATCGTACTATCAGTTCGGCCCTGATACCATGTCTTTCAAGGTTCCTCAGCAGCAGGTCGGTGCCGTCAGGGGCGGCCTTGGCCACGCAAAGCACGGTGACCTTGGCCTTTTCTTCAAGGATCGGCATGGCATCGCCAAGGGCGCGAGCGGCGGAGCGTTTGCCATCCCATGCAACAATCGCATGATCCGCCAAGCCCTCTTTTTCATATTTGTCGGGAACGATCAGTATCGGGCGCCCGCTTTGCAAGGCTATCATGTCAGGGTTGGCCGCAAGATGGGTTGCGGTCACATCACTCTCTGGGACACCCGTGACAACAAGGTCAAAACTGCGTGCATATTTACTCAGAGCAACGCTTTCCTCATCTTCGATCTCGACAAATTCCGCCCGTTCAGAAAATCCGGCGGCGGCGGTTTCGCGCGCGAACCTCTCTGCAACTCCACGAATTCGGGCCGCATCGTTTTCATGCACGGTCTTGATGATCTCAAGCGGTATCTGCCCGCCGAAACGCGTCTGCAACAGCGGGCGTCCGTGTCGTATGATGCCCGTCAGCCATCCATCATGATGCTTGGCGATCTTGATGGCATAGCGCAGACTGCTGATAGCGGTGTCCTTGCCGTTATAGGTGCAAAGGATGTTTCGGGTGGTCATCGTTTCAATCTCTAGCCGGTGAAAGTTGCAATATCTCCCGTGCCTGCCGCCAGGTAGCCACTGGGCGCTCATGCCGGTCACACAGTTCGACCGTACGCCGAACCAGCGCCGCATTGGAAGGTGCCAGTGTGTCTCGGTCAAGCCGAACGTTGTCTTCTAGACCGGTGCGGGTGTGGCCACCGGCGGCGATGGCCCATTCGTTGACAATAATCTGGTTTGGGCCAATGCCTGCGGCGCACCATTCGGCATCGGGCGCACGGTCTTGCATGGTTTTCACGTAAAAGTCGAACACGTCGCGGTCGGCGGGCATGGCATTCTTTACGCCCATAACGAACTGCACGTACAGCTTCCGGGGCAGAACACCCTCGCCGTGCATTCGAATGGCCTGCAGAATATGGCTGAGGTCAAAAGCTTCCACTTCCGGAGTTACATTGTATTGCCGCATTTCACCCGCCAGCCAGGTCACAAGATCCGGAGGATTTTCGTAAACCCGCGTGGGAAAATTGTTCGAGCCGACCGACAATGAGGCCATGTCAGGTGCAAGCGGCAGCATTCCGCCCCGTGCTCTGCCCGCGCCCGACCGGCCGCCGGTTGAGAACTGAATGATCATCCCGGGGCAATGCGTTTCCACCCCTTCCTTGAGGCGCGCGAATTTCTCGGGGTCCGAGCTTGGTGTCTGGTCGTCATTGCGCACATGAGCGTGGACGATCGACGCCCCGGCCTCAAAAGCTTCATGGGTGCTTTCGATCTGTTCCGTCACGCTGATCGGCACTGCCGGATTGTTGGCCTTGGTCGGCAGTGATCCGGTGATGGCAACGCAGATGATGCAAGGTTTGGTCATTCGCCGGCTCTTGTTGACATGTGCGTCAACCGGGCCATTCCGGATGACGGATCATTTGGCTCAGATATCGAAGAAAACGGTTTCGTCCTCGCCCTGAAGCTTGATGTCAAAACGATAGATCGCCTGCCCGTCCCGTTCGGTGCGTTTCGCAATCAGGGTCGTGCGGCGACGTTCCCACTCGATCAGGTTCAGCACCGGGTCAGCGGCGTTGGCTTGCGCTTCGTCTTCGAAATACAGGCGCGTGTTCAGACCGACATTAATGCCGCGGGCCACAATCCACAGATTGATATGCGGGGCCTGAATGCCGACGTTGCGCCCTTGGGTCGGTCCGGGTTTGATCGTGTCGAACCCCCATTCTCCGGTTTCGAAATCGGTGATGACGCGGCCCCAGCCGCGGAACCCGTCTTCGACCTCGCCTTCGTCTTCCGGGTGCGCATAGTGACCATCGGCATTTGCCTGCCATGCCTCCAGCAGCACGTCCTTGATCGGGCTGCCGGTGCCGTCGATGACAACGCCCTCGACGCGAATGCGCACTCCGCTTGCGTTCGGGCCTGCGATGTCGTGCCCAAGTTCCTGTTTGTAGATGTCAAATCCGGCGGCCCCTGGCGCCAGGCCGATATGAACGTATGGCCCGGCCGTCTGTGACGGAGTTTCCTTGAGATAGTTCAGGTCCTGCGGCATGGTCAGTTCCCTTCCAGACGATTTTCGAAAAGGGTCGAACGGCGCCCTCTGAGCACGATGTCGAATTTATAGGCGATTGAATCGAGCGGGATGGTCGAGTTCAGGTCCAAAGGCGCGATCAGGCGCTCAATCGCGTCCGGGTCGGGTATGGTGTTGATGATCGCGCATTTCGGGATCAGCGGATCGCCTTCGAAATAGCATTGGGTAATCAGGCGTTGCGCGAAAGCGGTGCCGAAAACCGACAGATGGATATGCGCGGGCCGCCAGCTGTTGACCCAGTTGCGCCAGGGATAGGCGCCGGGTTTGACCGTTCGGAAAAAATAATACCCGTTCTCGTCGGTCAAGGTCCGGCCACAACCGCCGAAATTCGGGTCAATAGGGGCGAGATAAGTGTCCTTCTTGTGCCGGTAGCGCCCACCGGCATTTGCCTGCCAGATTTCGACCAGGGTATTGGGAACAGGACGGCCATTTTCATCCAGTACCCGGCCGTGCAGGATGATACGCTCGCCAATGGCGCTTTCGCCGGGTTGGGCGTAGTTATAGATCAGATCATTGTCCTGCGGATCGATGTCATTGTGACCAAAGACCGGGCCGGTGATCTCGCCAATCGAGTTTTGCAGTGAGATCAGTGAGTATTGCGGTGAACGGGATACGCTGGTCTTATAGTTCCGGGTAAGGGCCGGGGGATGCCATTCGCGGTCCCGTTGATAGAACTCGCCTGGTTTCAACATGATCGGGCTCCTCCTCCTTGCATGTCCAGGATTGCGCGCGCGTTTCCGGTCATTTCTCTTCCATCTCGTCATAGGTCTGTTTCGCCAGCTTCAGCGCATGGTTGGCGCGTGGCACTCCGGCATAGATTGCCACATGCTGAAACGATTCCAGCACATCCTGCTTGCTGGCCCCTGTCCGGGCCGTGGCCCGGATGTGCATCGGGATTTCCTCGAAGTTCCCCAGCGCCGCAAGCAGGGCCAGTGTCAGCATCGAGCGTTCTCGGTCGCTGATCCCGTCCGACGCCCAAACTGTGCCCCACGCCCCTTCGGTGATCAGTGTCTGGAACGCTTCGTCCAGTTCCGATTTTGCCGCCTCGGCGCGGCTGACATGTGCATCGCCCAGAATCCTTCTGCGTACGTCCATTCCGTTCCGGTATCGGTCGTTCATCCGGGCATCTCCTTTGGAACTTCGGTCGGATGACCGTCACATTCGGCGGGCCAATGCAACCGAACCCGGTTCTGGCTTTCCATCCGCATCAGTATGGCAACCCCACATAGTTCTGCGCAAAGACCGACTGCGCCTCACGGTTTTCCCGCAAAAAATCTATATCCGCCTGCTGCATCTTGAGGTCGAACTCATTCTGGTACGGGAACCGGTGCAAAAGGTTGGTGGTGGACCAGCTGAAACGTTCGGCTTTCCAGATACGGGCCAATGCCTTCTCCGAATAGCGGTCGATACCTTCAGTGTCCCCCTCCTCGTAGAACTGGATCAATCCATGGTAGAGATAGTGGATATCACTTGCCGCGGTGTTTAACCCCTTGGCGCCGGTCGGGGGTACGATATGGGCGGCATCCCCGCACAGGAACAATCGCCCCCAACGCATCGGTTCGGCAACGAAGGACCTGAGCGGCGCAATGGATTTTTCGATCGACGGGCCGGTCACCAGTTTATTGGCATATTCTTCCGGAATGCGCCGCTTGAGCTCGGCCCAGAATGCCGCGTCAGTCCAGTCGTCGGGGCTGTCGGACAGGGGACACTGGATGTAGTACCGGCTGAGGTTTTCATTGCGCATCGAACACAGGGCAAAACCACGATCCGACCCGGCATAGATCAGTTCGTCATTGACCGGAGGGGTTTCGGATAAAACCCCGAGCCACCCGAAAGGATAGAGTTTTTCGTATTCGCGCCGCACCGTCAGCGGAATGTTCTGACGACTGACCCCATGGAATCCATCGCAGCCGGCGACATAGTCGCAGTCGATGCGATGCTCGGTGCCATCTTCTGTGTAGCTCACACAGGGCGTTTCGGTATCCGCCCCGTGAATTGTAACATTTTCAGCGTTGAAAACGACTTTGCCATCCATTGCCGCGCGGGCATCATAAAGATCACGGGTCAATTCGGTCTGGCCATAGACGACAACGTGACTGCCGGTCAGCTCCTTGAAATTGATGCTGAATTCCGTTCCGCCATAGGAAATCACGGCGCCGTCATGCACAAAGCATTCCCTGTCCATTCGCTCCGACACGCCGGCCTCGCGCATCAGTTCGACAAAGCCGACCTCCAGAATACCGGCGCGAATGCGGCTCAGCACGTAGTCTTTGGTCTTCCGTTCCAGAACGATCGTATCAATACCTTTTCGGTGGAGAAGCTGGGCCAATAACAGCCCCGACGGGCCACCGCCAATGATGGTGACTTGCGTGCGCATTGCAATCCTCCCCAAATCGCTGGACCAGATAATGCTTGCCCCGAACACCAATGTAAAATGATCTTATTATTCCTCCCGAATCCCGCTGTTAGTCAGGCTCTGCCGCTGGTGGCAACAGATCCATTTCGGCGCCGGTCATTTGCGCGATCAGGTTTTCCAGCCTCAGGTCGCCGGGATTGGCCTGACGGGCCGCCGCGATCAGGGACCGCACCCGGTCCTCCTGCCCTGAAATGGCAGCGATCCGGATGCGCATGATCCATGCATCGACAAGCCTGGAATCCAGCTGAACCGCTTTGGAAAAGGCAAGCTCAGCTGCGGGCAGGTTCCGTGTTACCAGGGCAAACCCACCCAATTGCATGTGGGTTTCAGGGAAATCCATCCGTGCACCCATGGCGCTTTGCCATTCTCCGATTGCACTACGAAGCGATGCGACAACTTTGCCGGGCAACTGAGCAATCGGTGCATCGAACAGGTTCCGCGCGGCCGCAATCCTGACGTTGCGCATCGGATCATCCAGTGCCGGCGAAACCTTTTGCACACGCTGATACCCTGAAATCGCGCGCATCGCTTCGACGGTGGCGGCGCGAATGACAGGGTCCGGGGCGTCTATCAATTCCGCGATACCGTTGAATTTTTCGGCATCTCCGGTCTGTCCGATCAGCCAGATCGCCGTGGCCCGCACGAGTGCCGAGGTCTGGTCGCTGCGGGCCAGTTCCATCAGGTCATCCGACGCCAGGACCGGGTTAATTTCCGCACGCGCCAGAACTTGCCCGAAATGCGGTCCGCGCTTGTCGCTATCCGGAAACCATTCGCTTATTCGCGCGGCGGCCCACGCGGGGCTCTGATCGGAATGACAATTGGTGCAAGCGTCCGGCGCCCCTGTTTCCGCCGTCAGGTCCGGGCGCGGAATTCGGAACGAATGATCGGCACGCCAGTCGTTGCCCATATAGACCTGCTGGGTCATATGGCAGACCCGGCAATCGGCGCCGGGGCTGCCCATAGGGTGACGGTGGTGGACGGGGCTGTCGAATTCCGCCAGCGGCAGGCTGGAAAAACGCGGATTTCCATCGGGATTGTGGCATTGGGTGCAAACGGCGTTGCCCGGGGCGATCAGTTCGGCCGTGTGCGCATCGTGGCAGTCGGAACAGGTGACGCCCATTTCGTACATTCTGGACTGCAGGAAGGAGCCATAGACATAAACCTCATCCCGGATTTGCCCGTCTGGATAATACAGCCCGGGCCGCAGAAGCGACAAGTTGTAGGCATCGTGATAGGCCGTGCCGGGTTCGGGACTGGACGCCAAAAAGGCTTCGCGTCGCGAATGGCAACCGGCGCATTGCTGGATCAGGCCTTCGGGTGTGGAAAGATCTGCCGAAAATCCGAAATTGGCGGGGCGTTCCGGTCGCTGGTCGCGTTCAGCCCATTCCGCGTGGCGGGCACCAGGCCCATGACATGCCTCGCATCCCACTCCGATCTCAGCTTGCGTTGTCCGGTAGGTCCCGGTTCCAAGATCAAAGCCCGCGTCATACCCCGTCGAGTGGCAAACGCCGCAGCGCGCGTTCCAGTTTTTGTAAGGTCCCGTCCAATGCAGACCATCTGATGGCGGGACATTCTGATCCGGGTAGAGATGGAACCATTCGGATTTTTCCGTGTCCCACACGACGTCAAAACTCTGCAGCCGACCTGGCCGTGTCTCGAGCAAGTATTGCTGAAGAGGTTCGACGCCGACAACCGAATGCACCGGATAGTCGGTCGTCCGCCCGTCACGCTCCGTCACGGTGATACGGTGGGTGCCATCCTCGTCCACATCAAACCGCGCCAGCATATCTCCCAATCTGAACTCGGTGCCATCGAAATCGGCCAGAATATTGTCCGGCGTTGCCTCGGTCCAGGCCTTGGCGTGATGTGAGTTTTTCCACAGTTCCGCTTCGGCCTTGTGACAGTCGGTGCATTTGTCCGATCCGACGTATCCATCCACTTGGGCATGCGTTGTGGTGGCCATGCCCAGGAGTGCAAATGTGGCGATAGTGATCAGGCGCATCGCGGTCCTTTTGGTGGTAAAATTTCTCTGAAAGGCTTCAGCGAAAAAAGTAACGTGTGTTGAACGGGATGGTGCCACTATGGCGCGCATCCGGCAAAGCTTTTTCTATAGGATTTATATATTTGGGTCCCGGGCTTCGCGTTGTGCGCAAACCCGCCGATCGTCCCCCGCGAAAACGGTCTGCGCCGCATCAGGTGATCAACGGCATCAAAATCGCCAATGAAGCGGGAATACTTACCGCGGCAATCAGTGTCTGAAGCGTCACGATAGCCGCCATCAAAGGCGCGTCGCCGCCCAAATGTTTGGCCAACGTGTACGAGGCAGCACCGGTTGGCACCACCGCATAAACCACCGCAATTTGCAGCACGTTCTGCGGCAGTCCGATCATCAGACCGACAATCAGCACCGTAGCCGGAAAGACTACCATTTTCCCCGCAAATGCCAGGATCAGAGGCAACGCGCTGGCCGCCATCGCGCGCACCCGCAAATTCGCACCCACCGCCAGAAGCGTGATCGGCAAGGCCCCTGCACCCAAAATATCCGTCGCATCATGGACCACGGGAATTCGGTCGCCTATCAGTTGATTGGCACAGATCGCCAGAACAATCGAGATGACATAAGGGTTTCGCGCCAGTTCACTCAGGATCGCAACGGGCAGGCTGGTGGATTTGTTGTTTTTCAATGCGGCGACCAGAATCACTACCATCACGATATTTGTGACGGGCACCAAAATGGCCGTCGCCAAAATGGCAATGTCCAATCCCGCGGGTCCAAACAGATTTGCCGCCAACGCAAGGCCGATGAACGAGTTGTGGCGGGCGCTGCCCTGAAGGATCGACGTGGCCTGAGGCGCGGCAAACCCCATCAGACGCGCGCTGACAACCGCAAAGATCAGCGCACCCACAAACCCGCTCAGAATGGTGATTGAATACAGACCCAGCGCAGATTTATCCAAGGGTGACAACGAAATCTTGGTGAACAGCAGGCAGGGCATCAGCACCCAATAGACCAGCTTGTCGTTCAGGTTCCAGAACTCTGTGCTGGGAATGCCACCCTTTCGCAGCGCCAGCCCCAGAGCGATGATCAGAAAGATCGGCAGGATAGAAGTCAACGTGGTCAGCATGTCAATCCAGCGGCGATTTCGGTCAAACACAACGGGAAACGGTCACCGGATGAAGTACATTGCATTTCATCCCCGGTCTCGCGGCCAGACCCTTAAAGCGACCCCTCAGTGTCGTTGTCAATGACGCCCATTGCATCAATCTCGACCAGCAGGGACGGGTCGGCCAACCCTTGTACGACCACACCGGTGGAACAATGATGCACCCCTTCGAACCATCGGTTGATCGCCGCGTATACGGCAGGCCGATACGAGATATCGGTGACATAGACCGTGAGTTTGCAGATATCCATCAGGCTTCCGCCGGCCTCTTCCATCCAGCGTTTTATGTTGCGGCAGGCCTGATCCGCCTGTGCACCCGGATCGCCTTCGCCAATCAGGGTTCCATCCAGCAAGGTCCCGACCTGGCCTTGCATGAAGACGAAATCCCCACGGGCCCGGATCGCCTTGGAATAGGTCGCCTGCGCGTGATAACGGGTCTGGTATTTGTGGATATGCGTCCGGGCCATTGACACTCTTTTTCTCAGGCGGTGGCGCGGGCCAGATAGTCTGCGACCATATCACCAAAACTCTGTTCGACGGCAAATTCGAATCCGCCCTCGCATCGCATCACCAGCGCCTTGAGACCGAATAATTCGGAAAACGTGACCGCATCCTCGCCAAACACAGTGTCATGCAGATCCAGCGGACAGGCAATGGACATTACCTCGCCTGCCTGTGGTCCGGTTACGCGAAAAAAGGTCAGCGTGTCAGAAACCCGTACCATACTGATGTCAGCAGGGCAGTCGGCGGGCCTGAGCTTTGCCTCCAGATCCTTTTCCAAATTCAGCGAGGATCGAGCAATCCAGTGTTGGCGTCCGATGTGATACAACTCGACGGCATCGCTTTCTGTTCGCGTGTTGGGCTGTTCCGGCAACTTGGGCAGGGCCTCACCGGCCCAACTTTCAATCGCTTCGGGTGTCCCTTTGAGGTCGAACAGCGCGATCAGGCCCTGCCTTGCGATCTGTACGTCATAACTCATTTCAGGACCTCAATAATTTGCCGTCCGGGTCGTGGAAGACCGGTTTGGTAACAGTGACCGGGATCGACCCGTCCTTCAGTCGCACATGCGCGGTTTCTCCATGCCGTGCATGGCCATTTTCCAAAAGCGCCAGACCGACCCAGCGGTCGCAGACAATGCTCCAGACGCAAGCGGTGACCAACCCTTCGGTCGCCTGCTTCCGCCCGCCCGGGGTCAGCGGCGCGCCCTCCGGGATCTGCCGGTTCGGATCCTGCGGCAGAATGCCCACCAATTCACGCCGGATGCCGCCCCGAGCCCGCCGCAGAGCAACGGCGCGCTTGCCCAAATAATCGGATTTCCGCCTGGACAACACCCATCCCATTCCAAGATCATGGGCATCGGCCGTTCCGTCCACCTCGTGGCCCAGCGACAGGAACCCCTTTTCGACCCGCAGCACGTGGTTGGCCTCGGAGCCAACAGGCTCGATGCCAAACGGCGCACCGGCCTCAATAACCTTGTCCCACAATTCGCGCATGTGCCGGGGTGCTACGTTGACCTCAAAGGACAACTCACCCGTGAAACTGACCCGCATCACCCTGGCGGGCATGCCCGCCACGGTGCCTTCGCGGAAACTCATGAACGGAAAGACGTCGGGCGACAGGTCGATATCGGTTCCCATGGCCTGCAGGACCTCGCGCGCATATGGTCCGCAGATCGTGGCGTTGTTCCATTGGCTGGTCACCGTGGTGATCATCACCTTCCAGTCGGGGAATTCCGTTTGCAGCAACTTTTCCATATGCTGGTTCATCGCGTCCGCGTGTCCGGTCGAGGTTGATAGCACCCAGCGATGTTCGTCCAACCGAAAGGTCACCCCATCGTCCAGGATCAGTCCGTCGTCCGACAGCATCAGCCCATAGCGCCCCTGTCCCGGTTTCAGGCTGGACATTACGTTAGTGTAGATGAAATCGAGAAACTTGCCGACATCCTTTCCCTTGAGCTCGAACGTGCCTAGCGGAGAACCGTCATAAACTCCGACCCGTTCGCGCACCGCACGGCATTCGCGGTTCACCGTCTGCTGAAAGCTCTCGTGTCCGCGCGGGAAATAGCCGGGCCGACGCCAACGCGCGCCCGCCTCGTACATGAACGCTCCCTGTTTCAGGTTCCACGCGGTCACCGGCGTATGGCGATAGGGAAACAAAACGCTTCCCTCGCGAACGCCACCGATCGCGCCGAAGGATACCGGCGTATAGGGCGAGCGAAAGGTGGTGGTGCCGACTTCCTGCAGCGGGCGGCCTTGTTGCATCGCAACCGTGCCGATGATGTTGATGTTGCCTGTCTTGCCCTGGTCGATCCCCATGCCGCCCGTGGTATAGCGTTTTACGTGCTCGATATTGTCGTAGCCTTCGCGCAATGCCAGATGCACATCGTCCACCGACACGTCGTTCTGCAAATCCAGAAACGCCTTGCCGCGCTGCCCATCCACATCCACCCGCCAGAGGGGCTCGACCGCGTAATCCAGTTCTGCGCCGCCATCGACTATCCGGTCCAGCGTCATCTCTGCGGCAGCGGCGCCCACGACCCGGCAGACCTGAACGGCCTGATCGGGGGCAAATCCGGCGATGGTATCGTCGAACCGCAACGAACTGCGTGATTGCGACCACAGATGCACGTTCGGGCTCCAGCCTCCGGACAGCGCCAGGATGTCGCAGTCAATCCAACGATCCGCACCGCCGTTCAGCGGTTTCGCCAGGACGGCCCTGACCTGTTTGCGCCCACGCACACCCGCCGCGACAGTGCCGCTATGGACCGGCAAACCCCGTACGGCATCCAGCGCGGCTTGCGGGACGCTCTGGCGGCTGTCGAGAATGGCGGCCACTGTGACGCCCCTGGACACCAGATCAGCGGCGACGCCGTAGGCGCTGTTATTGTTGGTGAAAACTGTCACGCGCCGCCCCGGACGCACCCCGTAACGGTTGACATAGGCCTGCACCGCAGAGGCCAGCATCACGCCAGGACGGTCATTGTCTCCGAATACCAGCAGACGTTCGGTGGCACCGGTGGCGATCACGACCTCACCTGCCCGAACCCGCCAATTGCGTTCGATGACCGAGGGATTCTCGGGCGTGCGTTCGTTCACTATCAGCAGATTGTGCTCGCGATAGCCCCAGACAGTTGCGTTTTGCAGATGGGTGACATTCTCCATCGCGTGCAATTGGGCCACCGCATCCCTCACCCATTCCATCGCCGGCGCGCCATTGATAGTCAGGTCGCGGTTCAGCAGGCTGCCGCCGGCCTCGCCGCCTTCATCCGCCAGAAAGACACGTTTGCCTGCCCGGGCGGCCTCCAGCGCTGCACGCAGGCCCGCTGGTCCGGCCCCGACGACCAGTGTGTCGGCATGGGCATGCCGGGCTTCGAAATGGCCCGATGCGGGCGGGGCGCCGGGTGCCGCGGCAAGCCCTGCAGATTTACGGATCGCAGGTTCGAAAAGATGCCAGTTCGGCCATTTGAAGGTCTTGTAATAGAACCCCGCCGGGATGAACCGCGAGATCAGTTGATTGACACCGCCCAGATCGAAATCAGGCGAGGGCCAGCAATTGACTGAACGGGCACTCAGTCCTTCGCGCAACGGCACCGTTGTGATCGGGTTGTTGCCCGAGGCATCAGCACCGTCGAGTTCCACCAGCGAGGCCGGCTCTTCCGGCCCATGCCCGACGATACCGCGAGGGCGGTGGTATTTGAAACTTCGCGCGGTGATCCGCACACCGTTGGCCAACAGCGCCGAGGCCAGAGTGTCGCCCTCGTACCCTTGATAGGACTTGCCGTTGAAACGGAAACTGACAGGCCTCTGGCGATTGATCCGGCCACCCGAGGGAAAACGGTTCTCATTTCCCATCCGATTCCTCCACGATGTCATGGGTTGCGGTATCGCGCCAGATCTCGAACCAGGTGCCGCAGCCGCGCGCGTGCCACCAGCGTTCTCTTACCGGCCCCAGCGGGTTCGGCACGACAGTCAGGTATTCGACCCATTCGGCATCGCTGGCGGTCTTGGGATCGGGCCGACTAGCGCCGACGGGCCCGCCATGGATAAACTCGCTTTCATTTCGGTGCCCGCAGAAGGGGCAAGGAATTTTCATCATGTTCCTGTCTTTCGCTCAGCGGGCCGTGGTGGTGCCGGATTCCATCACGAAATCCAGGTGCCGGAACCGGTTCAGCGTAAAATTCGCCATCAGCGGGTGCGGCTGGTTTCTGGCGATCAGATGCGCCAGCGTCAGGCCGCCGGCAGGGATGGCCTTGTACCCGCCCCACCAGCCAGCCGTGACAAACAGCCCCTCGATATCCGTCGCGGACATGATCGGCGAGGCATCATGCGCAATGTCCAGGTGCCCGCCCCATTGCCGCATCAGCTTGAGTTTCTTGAAACTGGGGAACAGTGACAGCATTGCTGTCACCGTATCCTCGAAGACGTGCTGCTTGATGTCCCGGCGAAAGCTCTGCCCCATGTCGGGCGCGCCGCCGATGACCATCTCGCCCTTGTCGGACTGGCTGAAATAGAACCCGCTATCGGGGCAGTTGACGATCACGTCGACCAGCGGCTTGACCGGTTCCGAGACAAAGGCCGTCAGGTTCATGGTGCGCAGCGGCAATTTCAGCCCGGCGGTTTCGGTGATTGTCGTCGTGTGTCCCGAGACGGCCACCGCCACTTTGGGCGCGCGCACGGTTCCCCGATTGGTCTCGACCCCTTCGATGCGGCCATCCGCACCACGGATCAGGGACAGAACCGAAGTCTGCTGGTGTATTTCGACCCCCAACGCATCTGCCCCCCGGGCATAACCCCAGGCCACCGCGTCGTGCCGGTTAACGGCGGCATCCGTGTGCACCATCCCGCCAATCACCGGCAGCCGGGCATCGGGACCACCCCCGGTCAAGGCCGGGATGCGGCGGCGCAGCTCCTTGGTTGAAATCTGCTCATAGGTCGATCCGTAGATGTCCATGGTCAGTTGCCGGCGACGCAGTTCGCGCAGTTTGGGATAGGTCTGCACAACATCCACCATGGTGCGCTTGGAGTGCATCATGTTGAAATTCAGCTCTTTTGTAAGCCCGTCATACATCGCCACCGACTTGACGTAGAACGGGATCGATTCGTCCCGCATATAGTTCGACCGGATCGTGACAGTGTTGCGGGCGATGTTGCCGCCCCCCAGCCAGCCCCGCTCCAGTACAGCCACGTTTGTGACGCCGAACTCCTTGGCCAGATAGTAAGCGGTGGCCAGACCGTGGCCACCGGCGCCTATGATGATGATATCATAGTCAGATTTCAGGGCTGGACTCCGCCAGGCACGAGGCCAGTTCCGATGTCCGGTCAGCGCGTTCCTTGCGAGAGAAAAGATGGAGTAGTTTTGCATGATGGTTATATTATTTACTCTTGATAACTTCTCGTCAATATTTTTTAGCGGCTCGGGTACGTTTTCGATCTGGACGACCGGATGATCCGTTGAAGGTTCGGATGTGATCGTTCATTCCAGCGGCCTTGCTTCGAGACAGTTGTGCAATGAAGTGTCCGTTTTGTACGTATTCGACGCGCCCTGTTGTCCAAATTGTGCTATCTCTTGCGAGGAAATCTTTTTCTTGGTAAGAAAATATTTGACCGGCAGTTAATCACCGCACGTCGTGGCGAAACCCAGAATACCCAGCCCCGGAGGTCCTTATGCAAAACGATCTGATTGGCAGTGAAAGTTTCATTCGCAATTGCTGGTATGTCGCCGGGCGCAGCGCGGATTTCGGGCGCGAGTTGACGGCAGCCAAGTTGCTGGGCGAAAGGGTTGTGATTTTTCGCGGCGAACAGGGCGAGCCGATCGCACTGGAGGACGCCTGCCCGCACCGGAAGCTGCCGCTGTCACGCGGACGGATTGAGGGCAGCACCGTGGTCTGCGGCTATCATGGACTGACTTTCGATTGCAGTGGCGCCTGCGTCGCTGCACCAACCCAGGAGGGCGCCATCCCCAAACGCGCCACGGTTCGGTCTTATCCGGTCGTGGACCGCTGGGGGTTTTTGTGGATCTGGATGGGCGACGAAGACAAGGCCGACCCCGCCACCATCATCGACATCCCAAATTTCGACAATCCGCAATGGGGACGCACCCCGCTGGGCGCGATGTCGATGGCCTGCAACTATCTCTATATCACCGACAACCTGCTCGACCCCAGCCATGTGGCCTGGGTGCATGTAACCTCATTTGCCGGGGCGGGAACAGACAACCGCCCGCTTGAGATGGAAGAGGGCGACGACCATGTCACGATTTTCCGCTGGATATCGAATGAGCCGCCGGCTCCCTATTACGCGCCACTGCTGAGCTTTGGCCCCAATTGCGACCGCAAGCAGCACTATGAATGCCGGGTTCCCTCGATCGCGATCAACAAATCGATCTATGCCCCCGCCGGGACCGGAGGTCAGGACAAGGCCCTGCCGCCCGAAACCTTCATGAATATCTCTTACAATTTCATCACGCCGGTAGACGCGGGGAATTCGCTGTATTTCTGGTTCCAGCACCGCAATCAGCATGCCGGGGACGAAAGCATCGACACACATATGTTCGAAGGGGCCGTCATGGCCTTTACCGAGGACAAGGAGGTGCTGGAGGAGGTCCAGACCGGCATGGCCGGGCGGACGACGCCTTATCTCAACCTCGGGCTCGACGCGGGCGCCATGCGGTTTCGCCAAAAGGTCGCCCGCCGCGCCGAAGCGGAGCAGACGGCACTGGCCGCTGCGGTCTGATGCCGCAACATCACCCGGGCGGTGGTCACCGGGCATTCTTGATCCCCGGGATAGGGCGGCCATAATATGCACGCGTTGAATCGTGGGCAAAGGGCACAGGCAGCAACCATGGCGGCAGGATCGGGCATAGACGCGGAAATCGGGCGCACGCTGAACCGACTGCGAAGCGAAAGATCACTGACGGTCACCCAGCTTGCCGCCAAGGCGGGGTTGTCCACCGCGATGATCTCGCGGATCGAAAACGGCCATGTCTCACCATCACTGTCCACCTTGCAGGCGCTGGCAGATGCCCTTTCGGTGTCGCTGATGGCGCTGTTCTCGCACAGCGACAGTGCTGCGGATGTGCATTACGTGAAGACAGGCCAGGGTCTGCCGTCGCGTCGCCTGACCCCCGACCACGCGCATGATTACCTGACGCTGGGCAAACACAGCGGGCCCAGCGGCAATTTTCAGGCCTCGCGCATCCGGATATTGCGGGAAAACTCGGGCACATTGCCCAGCTATCAGCACGAAGGTTACGTCTTTATCTACATGATCGAAGGCAAGGCGACCTATGACTGCGGCGGGGAGTTGTTCGAAATGTCGCCCGGAGACACATTGAGCTTTGACGCCAAACTGCCGCACGGGTTCAAGGAAATCCTTTCGCCAGCAGTCGAATTCATCACCACGTCCACCCGGCCGGCGTAACCGGCATATCGTTCTTTGTTCTTGAGCTTGCCGGTGAGGCACGGCACCCTGATTTGCAGCAAGTAGCTGATGACAATTGCGGGGACGCCATGCGAACGGTGGATGAACAGTACTGGCACGACTATTACCGGGTTCACAACGAGGCGCGCTTTGTCGAACTGGTGGATACCTTCTATGACCCGAACGCGATCTTCGAGAACCCGCACAGATCGTTTCAGGGACGCGACGCGCTGATCGATTATTTTCAGACGGCGGGCGCGGTCGTGAAGCTGACACTCAGCCCGTTGGAGATCTGGATCAAACCCGAAGCGACCGCGACAGAACTGCAATTTTCGGCGGAGGCGCGGCAGGACGTTCCCGATTTTGTCACCGGACCTCTGCGCGCGGGCGAGGTGGCAAAGATACACATGGCGGCGACCTATCGCATGCGGGACGATCTGATCGTTCATGCCTCGGTCTATTGGGGGCGAGAATGGGGATAAGGCATTTGGAGCGACGGACGTCTGCCTGGTACGCCAGGCAGCCGTAGCCGATTGTGGCCAGACCCCAACAGTACTTCGCAAGTTGCTTTAATGACC
This sequence comes from Ruegeria sp. AF8, assembly GCF_056541825.1. Taxonomy (NCBI): domain Bacteria; kingdom Pseudomonadati; phylum Pseudomonadota; class Alphaproteobacteria; order Rhodobacterales; family Roseobacteraceae; genus Ruegeria; species Ruegeria sp. AF8. The sequence continues at coordinate 80,850 of NZ_JBQFYW010000008.1, forward strand.
CAGGAGCTGGCTGAGGAACAGTTGCGCCCTGTCGCTTTGAGGGTTGCTGAAGAAAGCTTCGGGTTCAGCCACTTCGATGATCTCGCCCTCGTCCATGAACACCACCCGGTCCGCCACCTTGCGGGCAAAGCCCATTTCATGGGTCACCACCACCATGGTCATACCCTCTTCGGCCAGCTCAATCATCACGTCGAGCACCCCGGCGATCATCTCGGGGTCCAGTGCCGAGGTCGGCTCATCGAACAGCATCACCTTGGGTTTCATGCATAACGACCGGGCGATGGCCACCCGCTGTTGCTGGCCGCCCGACAGTTGCGACGGATATTTTTCCGCCTGTGCCGCGATATGGACCCGGTCGAGATAGTGCATCGCCAGTTCGGTCGCCTCTTTCCGGGACACGCCACGATTGCGGATCGGGCCCAGGATCAAGTTGTCGAGAATGGTCATATGCGGGAACAGGTTGAAGCTCTGGAACACCATGCCAACCTCGCGGCGGATCTGTTCGATGTTCTTCATGTCCGGCGACACTTCGACACCGTCGACCACGATCGTTCCCTTCTGGTGCGCCTCAAGCTGGTTGATGCAGCGGATCATGGTGGATTTGCCCGACCCCGAGGGGCCGCAGACCACAACCTTTTCGCCTTCGTGCACGGTCAGGTTGATGTCGTACAGCGCACTGAATTCGCCATACCATTTACACATGCCGGTGATTTCAACCAGCGGCTTGCCGGATGTCGTGTGCAACATCGGTGTCTCCTATCGGCGGCTGCGGGCTGCGCGGCGTTCAAGCCAGGCGAACAACACCGCAAAACTGTAACACAGGACGAAATACATGCCGCCGACCAGAATCCAGGTTTCAAACACCTTGGTGGTCGTGGCGGCGACTTCGGTGGCGAGGAAGGTCAGTTCCTGGATCGAGATGAGCGACACGATGGCGCTGTCCTTGATCAGGGTGATGAACTGTCCGGCCAGTGGCGGCAGGATCTTGCGGATCGCCTGCGGCAGGATCACGTCGCGCAGCACACTGGTGCGGGACAGGCCGATGGCGCGCGCGGCCTCCCACTGGCCCTTGGGCACCGACTGGATGCCAGCGCGGACAATCTCGGTGACATAGGCGCCCTCGAACATTGCCAGGCACAGCAGACCGGCAAGGAAGTTGGACAGCAGGCGCGGGTCACCGAACAGGAAACGGAAGACTGGGTTGTCCACGAGACCGCTCTGGGGATTGATATCTTCCAGCCCAAGCGCGGGGAACAGCTGGCTGGAGATGAAGAAGAAGAAGATGAAGATGAACACCACCGGTGGGATGTTCCGGATCAGCTCGACATAGCAGCGGCTGATGATCCGGAGGGTGAGGTTCTCGCTGGTGCGCCAATAGCCCATGACGACCCCGATCACCGTGGCCAGCAGGGTGGCCCAGACCGCCAGCCGCAACGTGGTGAACAGGCCCGTCATCAACAGGTTGGCAACCCAATGGCCCGTTTCCGGGTCATAGCGGACCAGAAATCCCAGAACCCGCGACCAGTCCCAGTTGTAGACCAAGACGTCGTTCACCCGATAACCCGCATAGGCCACCAGCCCGATCACCAGCGCAAAGAGCGCGTAGTCGACCGGCGTCAGGCGTTTGCGCGGCAGAGCCGGAGGCGGCGTGTTTCGATCCATCTTCCTGTCCTGACTGGCCGGAGGCGCGCGGGGCGCCTCCGGGGAGTGGCGTTACTGGCTTTCGGCGACCATGTCCTTCCAGGCCGACTGATCCTTGAACCAATAATCATGGGTTTCCTGCAGCCAGCCGTTCGAGGTGTTCACCACGATCCAGTTCGAGAAGAAGTTCAGCGCATCGGCATCACCTTTGCGCAGGGCAAAAGCCTCGTCACCTTTGCTCAGGTTCTCGCCGTCATTGGCGACGAATACTTTGTCGGAATGCGCCTCGGACCAGAAGCGCGGTTTGGGCGCCGACGAGATCATCGCGTGCGCGTTGCCATTCACGACCTCCTGGAACGCCTGGGCGTCGTCGTCGAAACGGCGCAGGTTGGCTTTTGGAAACTGCTTTTGCGCCAGATTGCAGGGAGTGGCGCCACGGCGGCAGGCAATGGTCACGGAAGCGTCGTTGTAGTCCTCAAGCGTGGTGAATCCGCCCGCCAGCTCCTGGTTGGCGGCCATCTGCTGACCCGAATGCGCGTAGGGCGTGGTGAAGTTCACCGTCAGGTTCCGCTGCGGCGTGATCGACATACCGCCGATAATGATGTCGAATTTCTTGGCGATCAGCGCGGGGATGATGCCGCTCCATGCCGTAGGAACAAACTCGACTTCGACGCCCATGTCCTCGGCCACCTTCTTGGCGACGTCGATTTCAAAGCCCATCAGGTTGCCTTCCTTGTCCCGCATTGCCCACGGCACGAAGGTCGCCATACCAACCTTGAGTTTGCCGCGTTTCTGAATTTCGATCAGAACGCTTTCCTGATCCTGCGCCGCCGCCGAATTGGCCGAGACGCCAAGGCTGGTCGCGGCGATCGCGGCCGCGGCGAGCAGGCTTTTGACTGGTTTCATGAATTTCATTGGGTTTTCCTCCGATGTTGCGGTTGATGTCCTGTTTTCAGGACTTATCGTTTGCTCTTGTTCAGGGATCGCTCAAACAGGCTAACGCCGATCGACAGAGTCAGGGTCACGGCCAGATAGATGCCGGCGACCAGGAACCAGACCTCGAACGCCATGAACGTGTCGGCGATCAGGTTCAGACCCGCCGTGGTCAGTTCGGAAACCGCGATGACGCTTACGATAGCCGAATGCTTGATCAATGAAATGATCAGGCCCGTGAGTGGCGGCAGGATCAGCGGCAGCGATTGCGGTATGATGACAAATCGGTATTTGTCAACGATGTTCAGCCCGATGGCGTCGGCGCCCTCGTACTGGCCCTTGTCGACCCCCAGGATACCGCCGCGAATGATTTCCGCGGCAAAAGAGCCTTCGAAAAAAGCCAGGCACAGGACGCCGGCCCAGAACCGGTCGATACCAAAGATCGGCGCCAGCACGAAATAGAACAGAAACAGCTGAACCAGCAGCGGCGTATTGCGGATCGCCTCGAGATAGGTTGTGGCGATGACCCGGCCGGAAGTCGAGTCGGACAGGCGCGCAAAGGCGGTGACAAAACCGATCAGAACCGCGAACACTCCGGCAATAGAAGCCAGTTTGAGGGTCTGGATCAGACCGCGAACCAGCGGCCCCCAGATGATTTCGCCGTCAATGACACGATAGAAGAATGGCTGAATCCGATACCATTGCCAGTTGTAGTCCATGGCCTGGGCGCCCCGCCAGATCAGGAAGCCAACGACCGCGAACACCAGAACCGCCTGCCCGATCTGCCACAGCGTGCGGGAGAGTTCGGCCAGGTTCAATTCGGTCTTTTCGCGTCGCCGTCTCTCGCGGGGCGTTGCAGCCCATACACGTCCCGCCATACCCACTCCTTGCCTCGCAGCGTTAAAACATGTCTCGCAAGTATCAATTTCAAATTATAGCTTTGTCAACATATTTTGGGAGTTTATTTGCAAAAATACTATGGATAGACTTATTGATTGTACCTGCGCCGGATATTGGAGAAATTGAGACCCTATGAAAATAACGTTCAGACAGGTTGACGCCTTCCGCACCGTCGTTTCGACCGGCACTGTGACCGAGGCGGCATCGATGCTGCGAATATCGCAGCCGGCGGTCAGCCGGCTGATTTCGGATCTGGAGGCCGAAGTGGGCTTTTCGCTGTTCCAGCGATCGGGCCGGGTTTTGGTTCCGACCGAAGAGGCCCGGCTGCTGGTCGAGGAGGTGCGCCAGGCCGTCAGCGGAATGGAGCATATAAAAGAGGCCGCAACCGCCATTGGCAAATTTGGCCACGCGCGGCTGAGCCTGGCGGTGACGCCCGGTGTGTCGTCCCAGCTTGCCCCCGAATTGATCGGGAAATTCGCTGCGGCGCGTCCCGAAGCCATGGCCCGGATGGAAATCGCGTCAAGCGACGACGCGGTCGAATGGATGGTGTCGCAGAACTATGATTTCGGAATCACCACGATGGAGCCCGCCAACCCTTCATTTGAAAGCATGGTGATCAAGGACAACGACGTCTATTGTGTACTGCCCTCCGGTCACCGGCTGGCGGGAAAAACCATCGTGCATGCCCGCGACCTGGCTGGTGAAAGCTTTATATCCTACATGCCGTCCTCGCGGTTCCGGTTCGAGATCGACCGGTTTTTCGAAGCCAAGGGAGTTGAGCGCCGGATGCAGTACGAGACCCGAACGACCGATGTGATCTGCCGTTTGGTCGCCCGGGGGATGGGCGTTTCCGTGGTCGGGTCCGACAGCGAATACCTGAAGAGCTTTACAGATTGTGTGGCGCTGCCCTTTGCGGCGCCGCTCAATTTCCGTGCGGTCCTTTTCTGGTCGAAGAACAAGCCGGTTTCCGCCGTTGGCGAATCTTTTCTGGAGATCGCCCGCGCCGGTCTCAGCGACGACGGTTGAGCGCCTGACGGAAGGTTTCGCGCGCGCCGGCGCTGTGAATATAGGCATAATCGCGCGGATAGGGCTCACCCGCCACGAGATCCAGGGCCACGAATTGCGGGCCGGGCTGGCGCAGGATGTCGGGCAGCGCCCGTTCCAGATGGTCCAGCGAGGCGATGCGGCACGATCCGGCATAGCCTGCGGCCAGCGCCATTGCGTGGAAATCGACCTTGTCGGCCCCGGGCAGCGGATGGGCGCCGTTGACTTCATAGACCCGGTTCACCGACAGGAAGTGATAGAGGTTGCCGACCCCGGCATTGGCGATGGTGACCAGCGATCCGAGGTTCATCAGCAGGCTGCCATCGCCGTCAAGCACGATCACCCGGCGGTCGGGATTGGCCAGCGCCAGCCCCAGCCCGTGCGAGGACGCCTGCCCCATCGCGCCCACCGCCACATAATTCAGGTCGCGCGGATTGAGCGCCAGCCAGTCGAAACAGGTCTGATAGACGGCGACCACGATGTCCTCGTCTCGGACATGCGGGATCAGGGCTTTCAATGCTGTGTCACGTTGTAGGGTCATGATGCTTCCGGGGGGCGGCCAATCAGGAAGATGTGCGGGCGCGACGCGGAATAGGCGGCATCGATCGCCTGCGGTATATGAGCGATGTCCCCGGGCTCCTCGATCAGGGAATGCGACATCTCCATCGCATCCAGCACCGGGCGGATGATCCGGACCCCGTAAGAGCCGGAACGGTCGGGCCGCAGGTGCGGTTCTTTCCCCTGCAGGCCCACCATCATCACGACGGGCAACTGGTAATCGACCCCGATGGCCCGGATCGCGTTCAGCGAATCCATCAGCCCGGTCTGCTGCATCATCAACAGGGCGCGGGTGCCGTTGTAGGACATGGCGCCGCAGATGCTGACCCCCTCGTCTTCCTTGCAAATCCGGGTCAGGCGGAAATCGGGATCACGCGAGATCGGCCACAGCAGACCGTCGCTGGTCACGATATCGGGAAGGGCCACGATCTCGCGCACATCCGACGCCTTGATCGCGGCGATGATCTGCGCGCCCGAAGGATGAGCGACCTTCGGGACGTCCTGAGTGATGGCGGCGCCGGAACCCATCAGCTGTCTCCTTTCAGAAACTGGGCGATTGCATCCCGCACCGCCGCGATTTCATGGGCATGGCCGATGCCGATGCGGATGTGGTCGCGATAGGCGGGCGATGCAAAGCGGCGAACCGCGATGCCCCGCTGCCGCAGGAACCGGTCGCAGGCCTCGGCGGACCGGCCGGCGTCGGGAAACTGCGTCAGAATGAAATTGGCCTGGCTTGGAACCACCGTCAGGCCCAGGCCGGTCAGTTCCGTCGTCAGCCACTCACGCCCGTGCCGGTTGGCGGCGCGGACGAATTCCGTGTGCGCCCGATCCTCCAGCGCGGCCACCGCCGCCGCCGCCGAGGGCGAAGCGACCGGAAATGTCAGCGCGATCCGGCGCACCGTGTCGATCACGTCGTCGGGGGCATAAATCCAACCGACACGCGCGCCTGCCAGCCCGAAAATCTTGGAAAAGGTCCGGCACATGACCACGTTGCCCGCCTCTTCAACCAGCTTGTGCGCGGGTTCGTAGTCGGCGGCGTCGACATATTCTTCGTAAGCGCAGTCGATCACCAGCAGACAGGTTTCAGGCACCGCCGCATGCAACCGCCGCACCTCTGCCCCGTTCAGATAGGTGCCAGCGGGGTTTTCCGGATTGGCGAGATAGACGATACGGGTCCGGTCGGTGATCGCTTCGATCATCGCGTCGACCGAGGGTTTGAAACCCTCATCCGGCACCGAGATCACCTCGGCGTCGTTGGCGTGGGCGTAATTGGGCACCTTAAGGTAACCGTTGGCGCTGCGGATCAGTTCGGTTCCGGGACCGAGATAGGCCCGCGCCAGCCGGGCCAGCAGGTCATCCGAGCCTTGCCCAGTGGTGATTCGGGTCTCGTCCAGCCCAAAATGCGCGGCAATCGCGGGGGCCAGAACCTGGTCCGGACTTTCCAGATAACGCTCGATCCCCGTTACCGCGGCACGCGCCGCCGCCAGCGCGTCGGGGCTTGGGCCGAACGCGCTTTCGTTCGAATTGAGAAGTATCGAGGCCGGCGGCACCGCTTCGGATTGAACGCCGATCATATGCGGCTTGATCCTTTCGATTCCGGCTTTGGCGAGAACAGCGGTCATCAGTTTCTCCGTTCGAATTTTTTCTTTCATCACACGATTACATCATTTTTGCAATTCGCTTGCAAAAAAATTATGATAGAAGGGTGCAAAAGACCGCTATCGGAAGGAGAGGGAATGCGTTTGCCCGATCTGAACAGCAGACTGAAATCGACCATCGACCTGGATGCGCCGGGTTTGCAAACGGGTGATCTGATGCTGCGCTGGTCGGACAATACCAACCCGCTGGGGTATCACCCGATCCCGATTATCAGCCTCAAGGGAAGCCCCGGACCGACCGTCCTGATCCTGAGCGGCACGCATGGCGACGAATTCGAGGGTCCGGCCGCGATCCTGCGCCTGGCAGCATCGCTGAATGTGACACGGCTGACCGGTCAGGTGCTGCTGCTTCCGGCGCTGAATGCCCCGGCGCTGGCAGTTTCGGCGCGGGTGTCGCCGCTGGATGGCGGCAATCTGAACCGCGCCTTTCCCGGCGACCGGGACGGCGGTCCCACCGGCATGATCGCAGATTTTGTCGAGCGTGTCCTGATGCCCCGTTGCGATGCCGTGATCGACCTGCACTCGGGAGGCAAGGCTTCTGTCTTTGCGGCCTGTGCACTGGCGGGACCCTATGACGACCCGGCCCTGACCGCGCGCAGCCGGGCGCTGGCGCAGTGCTTTGGCCTGCCCCTGATCTGGGTACTGGGACGGCATAATGACGACCGTTCAGTCAACGCCGCGGCGGCCCGCGCCGGTGTGCCGATGATCGCGGCAGAGCTGGGCGGCGGCGGCGGTGTCGATCCGTATGTCACCGATCAGGCGGAAACCGGTTTGCGAAACTGCCTGATCCATCTGGGGCTGCTACCAGGCCGGGTACCCGATTTGCCGTTGCCTCGGCTTGTTCAGGTGGCCTCGCCGCTGCATTCGGTCTTTGCCCCGTCGGACGGTCTTTTCGACCGCCGGGTCAGCGCGGGCGATACCGTCCAGGCCGGTCAGGTGGCGGGAACCCTGCGCTTTCCACTGGAGCCGGCACGGGCCGCCGTGACGTTGACTTGTCCCGAATCCGGCTTCGTTCTGGCCCACGGTAATCGAGGAATAGTGCGGCGGGGCGAGTTGCTGGCGCTGGTGACACGGGACTTGCCCTCCGACCCGCCCGCCGGAGCGGGCTGAACACGTATCCACCTCGCCGCTTTTGCCGAGCGGATCCGTATGCGTCATGAACGCAGACGAATGCCGCTTGCGTTTTGGCATTTCGGATCTCGGCCCGCCGGAAGCCGGAAGAGATCGTTTCATCAAGCATCAATTTGATACAACGCAATGTGCGCCGCCATGGTTGAACTTAAACTCCGGAGGCATCGTCAACAGCCGGGCACCCGTCCATGAAAATGACGACCAACTCAATTCTGCTGATTGCCGCTCTCCTGATTGCGGGCGCGGCGGTGTATGTATTCGTCGTCGAAAACGGCGAGGCGCTGCCGCCCGGCTTCGTTCACGGCAACGGGCGGGTCGAGGCCGAACAGGTCGAAATCGCACCGACCATCGCCGGGCGCGTCGCGCGGGTCTTGGCGGCCGAGGGCGACCTTGTCGCGCCCGGCGATGTTCTGGTCGAGATGGATACGGATGAGCTTTCGGCCGCGCTTGACCGGGCCCGGGCCGAAGTTGCCCTGGCGCGTCAGGCCAAAGCCGAAGCCGAGGCGGTGGTTGTGCAGCGCCAGAGCGAGCAGCGCAGGGCGAAGCAGGAATTTGATCGCGCCACAGCGTTGCTGGCCGGCCAGACCATCTCTGAAACCGTCTTTGAGGCGCGCGAAACCGCCAAGGAGGTCGCCGAAGCGGTGCTGGGGGCCGCCAAAGCCCGTGTTGCGACCGCCGAAAGCCAGATCGTGGCGGCCGAGGCCGAGGTTCGGCGGATCGCCGCGCAGATCGACGACAGTTCCCTGTTCGCGCCCACGCCCGGTCGCGTTCTCTATCGGCTGGCGGAACCCGGTGAGGTCGTGGGCGCGGGCGAGCCGATTCTGGTGCTCCTCAGTCTTGAAAACGTCTATATGGAAGTGTTCCTTCCGGCCCGCGAAGCGGGGCTTTTGGCCATCGGAGCCGAGGCCCGCATCGTGCTTGACGCCCTGCCGGACTATGCCATTCCGGCCACCGTCACATTTGTCTCTCCGGAGGCGCAGTTCACGCCGAAGCAGGTCGAGACGATGAGCGAACGCGAGCAGCTGGTCTTTCGCGTCCGCGTTCGCATTCCGCAGGATCTGGTCGCCAGCCGGATCGAACATGTGAAAACCGGTCTGCGGGGGATCGCGGTTATCCGCCTCGCCTCGGGCGGCGCTTGGCCGGAGGCGTTGGAGCGGCGCATTCCACCTGAGTTGTTCGAATGAATGCCCGGGCCGCCGCGATCCGTGTCGAAGGCGTCACGCACCGGTATCGCAAGGTTACCGCGCTGGACGGGCTTTCGCTGGAATTGCCCGCCGGGCGGCTCATAGGGCTCATCGGGCCGGATGGGGTCGGCAAATCGACCCTGTTGGGGCTGATCACCGGCGCGAAAAAGCTGCAGGCGGGATCGATCGACGTTCTCGGGGGGGCCATCGGCGATCCCGCGCATCGCCGCCGCGTGTGTCCCGCAATCGCCTTCATGCCGCAGGGACTGGGCCGCAACCTTTATGCCGAGTTGTCGGTGCGGGAGAACCTGGAGTTCTTTTCGGGCGTCTTCGGACAGAGCCGGGAGGAGCGCGATATTCGGATCGCGGCGCTGTTGTCGGCGACCGGGCTTTCACCCTTTGCCGACCGGTTGATGGGCAAGCTCTCGGGCGGCATGAAACAGAAGCTGGGGTTGTGCTGCGCGCTGATCCATGATCCGAAACTTCTGGTGCTGGATGAACCGACAACCGGCGTCGATCCGTTGTCGCGCCGTCAGTTCTGGACGCTGATCGATGCGATCCGGGCGGACAGCCCCGATCTCTCGATACTGGTTTCGACCGCGTATATGGACGAGGCCCGGCACTTTGACCAGATCGTCGCCATGGATGCGGGGCGCGCGCTTTTTCGGGGCGACCCGGCCGGGATGCAGGGCGACGCCGAGGACCTCGAGACCGCCTACAGGCGGCTCAGGGCGCGGCAGGGGCCACGGCCCGCCAAGGATGAACGGCCCCGCCATCTCGCCGACGGCGAGCCGGTGATCACAGCGCGGGGCCTGACCCGCCGGTTCGGCGATTTCACCGCTGTCGATGGCGTCGATTTCTCGATCCATCGGGGAGAAATCTTTGGCTTTCTCGGATCGAATGGCTGCGGCAAGTCGACGACCATGAAGATGCTGACGGGCCTGTTGCCCGCAAGCGCCGGTGAGGCGCTGCTGTTCGGCAGACCGGTTGACGCGCGGGATCTCGGTTTGCGCCATGAGATCGGCTATATGAGTCAGGCGTTTTCGCTCTATGGCGAACTGACCGTTCGTCAGAACCTGCAACTCCACGCCCGCATTTTCGCCATTGACGACCGGGAAGACCGGATCGGGGAACTATCGGAACGCTTCGGTCTCGACGCGTATGGCGACATGCTGGCGGCGGCGCTGCCTTTGGGCATCAAGCAGCGTCTGTCCCTGGCGGTTGCGGTGATTCATCGACCGCGCATTCTTATTCTGGACGAACCGACATCGGGCGTGGACCCGGAGGCGCGCGACTCGTTCTGGGCGCTGCTGGTCGAGCTTTCACGTCAGGAGGACGTGACCATCTTCGTCTCGACCCACTTCATGGCAGAGGCGGAAAGATGCGACCGGGTTTCGTTCATGCACGCGGGTCGGGTTCTTGTCGAGGGCACACCGAATGACCTGATCGCGGCGCAGGGCGCCGACAGTCTGGACAGCGCGTTTGTCGCCGTGCTGGAGGCCGCCGACCCGCCGGCGCCGGTATCAGTTCCGGAAGTTCCGGCCAAGGCTGCGCGGGCCGCGCGCGGGGGCGGGTTCGGCCGCATGCTGGCCTATGCCCGGCGTGAAACGGTCGAGGTGTTGCGCGACCGCGTGCGCCTCGCCTTTGCGTTCCTGGGATCGGCCCTGCTGATGCTGGTTTTCGGATTCGGGATCACGCTGGATATCGAAGAATTGGATTTCGCGGTTTTTGACCTGTCGCAGAGCCCGGAAAGCCGGGCCTATATCGCCGAATTCGAGGGGTCACGGTATTTCCGGCCCACGCCCCCGCTGACCTCTGCCGAGGAAGGCCGCCGTCGGCTAATTGCGGGCGATGTCTCGCTGGTCGTGGAACTGCCGCCAGATTTCGGACGCAAGCTGCGGGCGGGCGAACCGACCCAGGTGATGGCAATTGTGGACGGGGCAATCCCTTTCAAGGGCGAGACCGTGGAGGGTTATGTCTCGGGGCTGCATCAGACCTTTCTCGACGGCCCGGCCATCGGCAGCGGTGCCCGCGAAGCTGGAATTGCCCGGATCGAGCCGCGTTTTCGCTACAATCCGAGCTTCGAGAGCATCGCCGCGATGGCCCCCGCCATGCCCGCGATCCTGCTTATCATGTTGCCTGCCGTGCTGATGGCGGTCAGCGTGGCGCGGGAACGGGAACTGGGCTCGGTCATCAATTTCTATGTGACCCCGACCACGCGGCTTGAGTTTCTGGTCGGCAAGCAGATCCCCTATATCGCAATTGCTTTCGCGAACTTTCTGCTGCTGACCGGAATGACGATCCTGATTTTCGGGGTGCCCCTGAAAGGTAATCCCGCGCCGCTGGTGATCGGCGCATTCCTGTATGTCTGGGCAACCACGTCCTATGGCTTGTTGATCGCGACCATGACATCGAGCCAGGTGGCCGCGACCTTTGCCACGGTCATCGCCTCGGTTGTGCCCACCATTCAGTTTTCCGGCCTGTTGCAACCGGTTTCGACGCTGGAGCCCGGCGCACAGGTGATCGGCTCGCTCTGGCCGTCATCCTATTTCCTGCATCTGAACGTCGGAGCATTCACCAAGGGGCTGAGTTGGGAGGCGCTTGCCCCCGATATTCTGGCGCTGGCCTGTTTCGGGCCGGTATTCACCGTAATTGCGGCCTTGTCGCTGCGGGCACAGGAGAAGTGAATGCGGCGGCTGAACTGCATCTTCTGGCTTGGTTTGAAAGAGATGATGAGCCTGCGCCGCGACTGGGTGATGATGGCGCTGCTGGTCTGGTCATTCACTCTGTCCCCGATCATGGAGGCGACTGGAATCGCGACCTCGGTCAACAACGCCTCGATCGCGTTTTCGGACGAGGACAATTCCCCGCTGTCGCGCGCGCTGGCCGCGGCCTTTTTTCCGCCCGAGTTCCAGCCTGTCGTGCAGATCGAGCCGGGGACCGGCGCGGCCGAGATGGATGCAGGGCGTTTCCTTTTCGTTGTGGCGGTTCCTCCGGGCTTCGAAAAGGATCTTCGCGCCCGCCGCACGCCGGAAATTCAGGTTCTCATCGACGCAACCGCGATGGAACAGGCGGGGATCGGTTCAAGCTATATTTCCAACATACTGGGCACCGAGATCCGCCGCTTTGCCATCGGCGCTGACCTGCTGACCGCAACGCCGGCCGGCATCGTCGTGCACAGCGCGTTCAATCCGAACCGCGATACGGTCCGTTTTGCCGGCGTCGTCGCGCTGATCGGTCAGATCATGTGGCTGACCACGATCCTGACGGGTGCCGCCATGATCCGCGAGCGCGAGCACGGGACAATCGAACACCTGCTGGCGATGCCGGTCACACCCTTCGACATTGCGGCGGCCAAAATCTGGGCGAATGCCGCGGTGATCCTGGTCGCGGCGGCGCTGTCGCTGACCTTTGTGTTGCAGGGTTCGCTTGGAGTGGACGTTGCCGGTTCCAAGGTTCTTTTTCTGCTCGGCACGGCGCTTTTTCTGTTCACCGCGACTGCGCTGGGGGTGTTCCTGGCGACGCTCGCACGCTCCATGGCGCAGTTTGCGCTTCTGGTGATTCTGACGGTCTTGCCGATGCTGATGCTGTCGGGCGGCGAAACGCCGGTCGAGGGCCAGCCCGGTTGGTTGCAGGCTGGAACGCTGTTCCTCCCGTCCCGCCATTACATGTCGGCCAGCCAGGCGATCGTTTTCAAGGGGGCCGGGATCGAGACAGTCTGGCCAGAATTCTTGTGGATGGCGCTTCTGGGCACCGCGCTGCTGGCCACCAGCCTGATGCTGTTCAGGCGGTCGCTTGCGCAGGACAGTTAGCGCAGGCACCAAAGTTGAGTGTTTTACTCGGGCTGACAAGATATACGGTTTCTATCAGGTCTCTGACTCAACCACCCGGCCCTTCCGCGTCAGCGCATCGTTCGTTTGCTATCGGCCGGGCAAGCCATTGAAACCGAATGCCGAGGCTGAAATGGCGCCTGAAACGAGCGACGATGAAATCTGTGAAATTATCTGCCGTATGTTCGACGGGCAGGAACAATCCGGCATTCAGCTTGAATGGCTTCTGGGTGCCCACGGGCCTAATGCGCGCGATCCGATAGGTATGGCCCCGCCAACGGAGTTCACGTGGATAAAGTACATTAAAAAAGGAATGAAACCATATGAAATTCCATGATTTCCGCGCCATTCCATTGGCGCTTGGCATAGTCCTCGCCGCCTCGTCGGTACAGAGTGGGAACGCAGGCAAGGCCGGCGTCCTTGACACCTATGCCGACATCGCCGCCGCAAAATACCTCGACAGCCTGATCACCGCAAAGGAGTTGCAGGTGGCGGTCGACAAACTGGTAACCGCCCCCTCGGCCGAAGCGCTGGAAGCGGCGCGCGACGCCTGGCTGGCGGCGCGGATACCATATCAGCAGACCGAGGTTTACCGCTTTGGCATTGCGACCGTTGACGACTGGGAAGGCAAGGTGAATGCTTGGCCGCTGGACGAAGGGCTAATCGACTATGCGAGCGATGCCTTTGGATGACGCGACGGCGGTGTTTCAGTAACAGGAATAACCGCGTCGCGCCCTTGTGTGGGCGCGGCGATTGCCGCGCGACCGGGGGCAGAGCCTGGGTGCAATGGCCCTGTCATGTATCGGCTCTATATAACCGACAAGATTGGGTTTCAGAAAATGCGCGCAGCCGGGGTTCAGAAAATTACCAAGCCGTTTACCCTTTTGATAATATTTAGGATTGTCAGCGCTATAGCGCAGGCGGTGCCTTTGGACGAGCCGCATCTTAAGATCGTTCCGCGCACCGCCGAAGAACAGGCGCGGATCGACAAGGCGACGGCGCTTCCCGGCAGCTTTGCCGCGCCGCAACAGTTCGAGGAACTGTCCGCAGGGGCCGCCACCGTCCGGGCGCGCGCCGACCGGGATGCATTTTCATTGCCTTCGGGCAATATGGCCTTTGCGGATGAGCTGGATTTTCGTCTGGGCAATGGTCTGTTCCGCAAGATCTGGGTGTCATCACCATCCTCGACCAAAGCCTCGGACGGGTTGGGACCATTGTTCAATGCGCGCTCGTGCCAGCGCTGCCACCTCAAGGACGGTCGCGGTCACCCGCCCGAAGGCCCTGAAGACAAGGCCATTTCGATGTTCCTGCGCGTCTCGGTCCCCGGTGGAGAGGCCGGGACGACGACCGAGATCGAGGGTTATATCGGCACCACCCCCGATCCCAATTATGGCAGCCAACTGCAGGATTTCAGCCTGCCCGGGCTTCCGGCGGAATACCGGTTACAGATCGACTATGAAGAGGTCGAGGTTGCGCTGTCCGGTGGCGAGACAGCCAATTTGCGCCATCCGACCTATACCGCCGCCGATCTCGGCTATGGCCCGCTGCACCCCGAGGCGATGCTCAGCCCCCGTGTCGCGCCGCAAATGATCGGTCTGGGCCTGCTCGAAGCGATTCCGGCTGCCGATATTCTGGCCAATGCGGACCCCGACGATGCCGATGGGGATGGCATCTCGGGCCGCCCGAATGTTGTCTGGTCAATAGAGTATGAGAGGCCCATGCTGGGGCGGTTCGGGCTCAAAGCCGGCACGCCAACCATACGTCACCAATCAGCGGGCGCTTTTTCCGGCGACATGGGCATTTCCAATCCCCTGTTTCCCAATCCCTGGGGCGAATGCGCCGAGCGTCAGACCGATTGCCGCGCCGCGCCGCATGGGGATGGCGACGAACGGGTTTATGAGATTGACGAAGAAGGGATGGAACTGATCACGTTTTACAGCCGCAACCTGGCTGTGCCCGCCCGCCGTGATGTCGGTGACCCACAGGTACTGCGCGGCAAAGAGGTGTTCTTTGCCACCGGCTGCGGCTCCTGCCACGTGCCCTCTTATGTCACGCACCGTCTTGAGGGCCAGCCCGAACAGAGCTTTCAGTTGATATGGCCCTATACCGACATGCTGTTGCATGACATGGGCGAGGGGCTGGCCGATAACCGGCCCGAAGGCCGCGCCACAGGCCACGAATGGCGCACGCCGCCGCTTTGGGGCATCGGGCTGACGCAGCAGGTGTCGGGCCATACCTATTTTCTGCACGATGGCCGGGCGCGCTCGCTGCTGGAGGCGGTGTTGTGGCATGGCGGCGAAGCGGAAGCACAGCGCGATGCGGTAATCAACATGGCCCCCAAAGACCGCGCCGCGCTGATCCGCTTTCTGGAAAGCCTGTGACGAAACCCCTGATACCCGTTTGTCCGGCATTGTCATCTGCTGGTGGCGGCGACATGCGCGCCATCCGCCCAAGATGCCCGCTCCTAACCAAGATAATCGCGCAGGCTGGGAGGCGGGTTCTCAAAAAGCTGTGTGGTTGCGACCGGAGGATATGCCGTTTCATCCGCGACCAATACCGTCTGGCTGGCGATGCGGCGCGCATCCTGAGGGTCATGGCTGACCATCAACAGGGTGGTGTCGGTCTCGGCCACCAGATCGGCGACCAGATCCAGCATTTCCGCCTTCAGCGCGGGTCCAAGGGCGGCAAATGGTTCATCCAGCAACAGCAGTTGCCGCCGTTGCACCAGCACCCTGGCCAGTGCAACCCGGCTTTGCTGGCCGCCCGACAGTTCCGAAGGTTTGCGCCCCCCCATCTCGGTCAATCCGACACGGGCCAGGGCTGCCTGCACCTGTATCTGCTCGTCCCGGGAAAGACGCCCGCTCGGGCGCAGCCCCAAGGCAATATTCTGCGCGGCGCTCAGATGCGGGAAAAGATTGCCGTCCTGAAAGAGCATCGCCAGAGGGCGTTTGCCCGGAGGCAGATCGGTCAGATTCCGGTTTTTCCACAATATTTGCCCGCCTTTGAGTTCCCGAAACCCGGCAATGGTCTCGAGCAGCGTGGATTTTCCCGCTCCCGACGGGCCGACTATCGCAACGCTTGCCCCGGCCGCGATCTCCAGGTCGGCGCGAAGGATGAACCGGCCGTTTCCAAGAACGCATTTGTCAAGCTTCAGCATGCCAGCGCCCTCCGCGATCCAGGGTCCAGAACGCGCCCATGGACAGGATCAGCAGCAGCAGCGCGCCGCCTGCCGCCGCCTGCATCTGGTAAGCCCCCATCAGGCGGTAGATCTGAAGCGGGAGGGTGGCAATCTGCGCGTCCGCGAACAATGCGATCACACCGAGGTCACCCATCGAAAGCGCGGCGGCAAGACCTGCGGCAAAGCCGATCTGCGGACGTATGCGGGGCAGCAGGACGCGGGTGAAAAACACCCGCCCCCCCATATCAAGCGAAAGCGCAAGCCGCCCGTGCCGCGACACCGTATCGCGTGCGGCCGGCACAAGGATTCGCAACGCAAAAGGCAGCGCCATGACCGCATTCACCAGCGCCGTGACCGGCAGCGCCAATGTCGCGGGGTTTGCCACAGGCCGGATCAGGATGAAAAGGCCGGTGCCGATCACCAGAGGTGACGCGGCAAGACCCAGAATGCCGCTCAACTCGACGATCCCGAGGCGTCCGGTGGCCACGGCGGTGGCCATGGGCAGCGCCAGGGCCAGCAGGATGATCGTGCTGGCGGCTGCAACCAGCAGCGAAACCAGCGCCGCGCGAAAGACCGGAACAGGCAGTTCGGCCAGCCCTGAAAGCCCCGAAAGCACCACCGAGGCAAGCGGCAAGATCAGGAACACTGCCGCCAGCGCGATCCACAACGTATCGGCAACCGGTGCGCCGCCGTCCCAGCGGCGGATGGCACGGTCCAGACCCGCGCCAAACCCTTCGCCGCGCGAAAGTTTCAGGGCAGCCAGGGCAGCGGCGGCGGTCAACGCCAATTGCAGCGCCGATAAAAGCGCCGCGCGGCCAAGGTCGAAATCATATGTGAAGGCCTGATAGATCGCCAGTTCGATCGTGGTCGCGCGCGGCCCACCGCCCAGCGTCAGTGCGACCGCGAAACTGCTCAGGCAGATGGCAAAGATCACCGCCAGCACGCCGGGCAGGATACGCGCCAGCATCGGTGCCTCGATCAGCCGGAACATGGCCCACCCATCACAACCCAGTTGCGCGGCCAGCCTAAAGCGTTCGGCGGGGATTTCCTGCCAACCCTGAAGGATAAGCCGGGTCGCCAGCGGCAGATTGAAAAAGACATGCGCCAAAACCACCCCGTGCAGGCCGTAGATGCGAATGGGCGACAAGCCGAAAACGCCCAAAATGTCCGAAATCCAACCGGCGCGGCCAAAGACCTGCAAAAGCCCGAGGGTGGCGACGATGACCGGCAGGATGAACGGCGCGCCCAGCAAGGTGATCAGTGCGCGCCGGCCCCAAAACCGTCGCCGCGCCAGCGCGCGGGCGACCGGGACGGCCACCGCGGTGCTGATCACTGCCGACAGGACCGCCTGTGTCAGGGTAAACTGCAGCGCGGCCCAGTCGGCCGGACCAAAACCGCGCCCGGCCTCGGCCCGCAATGCCACCGCGGCCAGAGTACCCAGAATAAGCGCGGCCACCAAAGCCGCCGCGCCGATACCCGGGTACGGGTTTATTGGCTGAGCGCGCCCAGCCATTCCGTCAAAGCCTCATCACGTGCGGCACCCGCTTCTCCGGGCTGGAAAAACAATGCCTTCTCAGGTGTGTGCAGGGTTTCGAACCCTTCGGGCAACCCGGCAGACGGGGTCACGGCGGGATACATCCAGTTGGTGGTCGGAATGATCTGCTGAAACGCGTCGGACACCATGAAGTTCAGGAACTGGTCGGCCAGCTCCGACTGGTCGCTGTGTGCCAGTTTCGCGGCCACTTCGATCTGCATATAGTGGCCTTCGTCAAACGCGGCAGCGGCTTTGGAAGCGTCTTCCTCGACAATCAGGTGATAGGCGGGCGAGGTGGTGTAGCTGAGCACCATGTCGGCTTCGCCCTCAAGAAACAGCCCGTATGCCTCGGACCAGCCTTTGGTCACGGTCACGATATTGTCCGAAAGTTCCGCCCAGATCGCCGGTGCCTCGTCGCCATAGGCCGCCTTGACCCACAAAAGCAGGCCCAGGCCCGGCGTGGACGAGCGCGGGTCCTGAATGATGATCTTGGTCTCGCTGTCCGCCAGGTCACGGAAATTGGCGGGCGCCGGGGCATCCGCGTTGTGGACAAAGGCGAAATAGCCCCAGTCATAGGGCGCGAAAACCGGATCGTTCCAGTCGATGGGCAACGCATAGTCGGCGCTCGCCGCATGAGGTGCGAACAGTCCGGTTGCGCTGGCCGCCGAAATCAGGTTGGTGTCGAGGCCCAGCACGACATCGGCTTCGGATTTTTCTCCCTCCAGGCGGATGCGCGACAGAAGTGCCGCGCCATCCTCGACGCCGACAAGGTTCAGATCGCAGTTGCACACTGCTTCGAACGCTTCTTCGACCTGAGGGCCGGGACCCCAGTCGGAAACAAAGCTGTCATAGGTGTAGACGGTCAACTGGGGTTTGTCTTCGGCAATGGCCGACGTTGCACTCAGTAGTCCCGCAGCAATAATCAGATGTCTCATCTCATCCTCCATTGCGGCGACAGGGCAAGGATGGATGAAACCGCGACCTTTCCCTCCGCCGGTTCTAGCCGGTTCAGGTTCAACGGGTTTGCCGGTTGGCATCTCAGCGCGGCAAGCCACGCACCCCGAGGTGACGCCGTGATTAGGAGGAATCGGGAGCAAACACAACTGATTTCCCACCATGATCGGAATGCACCACGAATTCCTGGAAACGCTGGGAGGCGCCTTGGTTCCGACACGGCGCTGCCGGGGCCGGTTTTCCGGCCGGTTGCACTTGGAACCAGAGCACGGATGATCCCCTGCCCCGCACCCCGATCACGGCTCGCCGCTGCCGATCTCTTCCTTGCGTTTCGCGATATAGGCGTCCAGTTCCTCTCGCACGCCCGGGTCCATTGCCGGCGTCTCATAGTCGCGTAGCGCCTGCTGCCAGATCTCGGTGGCGCGCTGCAAGGCATCCCTGGCCCCGGCAGCTTCCCAGTTTTCATAGTTCTGCCAGTCGGACAGCATTGGCTTGTAGAACGCTGTCTCGTACCGTTGCATGGTGTGATCGACGCCAAAGAAATGCCCACCGGTGGGAACCGACTTGATGGTGTCCAAACCGAGTTCATCCTCGTCGAACTTCATTGGCTTGAGGAATTCCATCATGTTCTGAATGATTTCCACGTCCATGATGAATTTCTCATACGACGCGGTCAGCCCGCCTTCGAGCCAGCCCGCAGCGTGATAGACGATATTGGCCCCGCCCAGAACCGCGCCCCAGGTGGCCATCATCGTCTCGTATGCCGCCTGCAGATCCACTGCGTTTGACGCATTGGCGTTCGAGGTCCGATAGGGGATTCCGTATCGGCGCGCCAGTTGCCCGCCGACAATACTCGCCTTGGCGTTTTCGGGTGTACCGAATGCGGGGGCACCGGATTTCATGTCGACATTCGAGGTGAACGAGCCATACATGACCGGTGCGCCGGGATTGACCAGCTGGGTCAGCACCACACCGAACAGCGCCTCGGCATTCTGTTGCGCCAGCGCGGCGGGCAGAGTCACCGGCGTCATCGCCCCCATCAGCGTAAACGGCGTCACCGTGACCGGCTGGCCGTATTCGGCCATCGCGATCAGACCGTCGCCCATGGCGTCATCGAACAGACGCGGAGAGTTTACCGAGATGATGGTGATCACACCCGGATCGCCGCGCATTTCTTCGGGTTTCTGCCCGCGCGAGATCGCCATCATGTTGATGCCGTCCATCGCCCGCCCACGCCCGATGGCGGTGCAGTGAAAGCTCAGGTCGCTATAGGTCAGGTTGGCGTTGTAAGTATCCAGATGGCGGTTATTGGCGGGCATCTCGACCGGCGCCATCACCTGATTACCGATCAGGTGGATGGCGTTGAAATGATGCGCCAGACGGATGAAGTTGCAATAATCCCGATAATTGCCGGGTCTGCGGCCATTGATGCAGTCATGCACATTCGGCGGCCCGGCGACCAGGCCGAAATTCACGTGGTTGCCGCCAAGCGTGATCTGCCTGGCCCGGTTGCGTGAGGTCAGCGTGAATTCGGAGGGCACCGTTTTCAGCGCCTCGGCGACGATGGTCTCGTCCATGCGGATGATCTTGGTGTCGCGGTCGACGATGGCCCCGGCGCGGGCGAAAATATCGAGGACATTTTCGCCCATCACCCGGATACCGGCCTCGGACAGGATGCGCATCGAGGTCGAGTGCAACTGATCCATCTGTTCGGGGTTCAGAAGTTCGAACGGCGGATAGGTGTTGCGTACCCCCTGCCAGGGTAGTTGTTCGATCCCCGCCGCCGCCCGCCCGGATTTGCCGCGCCGTCCGCCGCTGCGCCTGTCTCGTGCCATTGGATCAGTATCCCCGTTGCGGATTGACGATATTGCCCAGCATCTCACCCTTTCGATACCGCTTCAGGTTTTCGGAAAACATCCGCACCGATTTCAAGTCCCAGCCGTCATAGACCGAACTGCAATGAGGGGTGACGATGACGTTTTCCAGTTCCCAGAATGGGTGTCCCTGAGGCAGCGGCTCGGTGACAAAAACGTCCAGCGCCGCGCCCCTGATCCGGTTCTCGTCCAGCGCGGCCAGCAGCGGCGCTTCGTCGATCACACCGCCGCGCGAGACATCGACAATCACCGCCGTCGGTTTCATCGCACCAAAGGCATCCGCACCGACCAGACCCTGCGTGGTTTCCAGCAACGGCACGCAAACGACAATGAAATCGGCGCGCGGCCAAAGATCGGACAGTGCCTCTATCCCGTGAACCTCATCGACGTTGGGTGTCGGTTTCGGACGGGCACGGACGCCAATGGTGGTCAGGCCCATTGCCTTGGTGCGCGCTGCGACCGCCTCGCCGGTCTTGCCAAGGCCGATGATCAGGACGGTCTTGCCGTCGATGGGCTCGACCTTGCCGCCGATCCATTCCTGCCGCGATTGCGCGGCACGGAAGCCGGGGAAATCCAGTGTGAAATGCAGCATTGCCCCCAAAGCGTATTGCGCCATCATGTCGGCGGCGACACCGGCGGCATTGGTGACGGTGACTTCATTGGGGTCCCACGGGGTCAGGTGATCGGTGCCTGAACCTCCGACCGAGGCCCATTTGACCTGAGGGTTTTCAACCAGCGCCGCGCGCGGGAAACCGGGGGTACCGGCGAACCGGACGGAAAAGACAACCTCGGCCCCGGTTTCGGCAATCATGTCCGGTAGCGCGTCATAGCTGTCGCAGGTGTGAATTTGCAGGTCCGGGTGCTCTTCGGCCAGAACCGCGCGGGCAGCGTCGGGGTTGTCGGTATGCAGGATCACGGCTGGGGATTTCATACGGGCACCTCGGGGTTGAATTCAGCGCTGGCGGTCGCCACCGCATTGGCGAAAAAGGCGGTGGCGGCGATGTCGAACAGCACGTCGAAACCCATCCCATCGCGGTCGTTGCGCCATGTGATCGCCTCGACATATCCAACGCGTGTCTGGGCGACCCGCCCGGTCGCAAAGGCGCCGGGCGACAGATCGACCGGGCAGATCTTGGCCAGCAGATCGAACAGGCGCGGGCCGCTCAGGTGCATCATGGCCCAGGTTTCCTCGCGCCAGGAATAATAGCCTTTGGGTGCGCTCGCGGCCTCCCACCGGGGGTACAGATCGCCGGGGGCGTCCAGCAACACCGCCTCTTCCCGGCCCAGCCGCAGGATGCCGCCCACGATTTCGTTGACTTCGGGCACCGTCAGCCCCTGCGATTGCAGAAACGCCACCGTACCACGCCCCTTGAGGCCGAAGCGCGGCGTGTGGGTGAAATCCCGCAGGACGACCGGCCCGGAAACCAGCGGCGTGCCTTCTGCGGCGCCCTTGGGGTCGAGCGGATAGATGCGCATGATCACAGCTCCTGCCGCTTGTTTTCGGGGTCAAAAAAGGCGTGGCCGCGCACCTGAGTGGTGACGCGATTGCCATTGCGGCATTTCACCGTGACCTGCGCGCCCTCATTCGCGTCTTCGCCATGCACATAGGCCAGCGCGATATGGGTGTTCATGGTTGGCGACCACAGGACCGAGGTCACATGCCCCACCGGCACCTCGCCCTTCAGCACCAGACAGCTTTCGCCCGGCACGTTGGGGTCACCGGGCGGCCCGTCGAATGTCAGCCCGACCAGCTTGCGGGGCAGGCCCTTGTTGCGCCGCATCTCGATGGAGCGTTTGCCGACGAAGAACGGCTTGGTCTTCGAGATCGCCCATTCGAACCCCAGCTCATCCGGCGAGGTCAGCGCGTCGGTGTCCTGACCGATCAGGATATGCCCCTTCTCCAGCCGCAGGATCCGGCTCGCCTCAAGCCCATAGGGGCGCATCCCGTGCGGCTCACCTGCAGCCATCACCGCATTCCAAAGGGTGTGGGCATAGCTGGTGGGGCAGTGCAGTTCGTAACTCAACTCGCCGGTGAAGCCGATCCGCATGGCGCGCACCGGCACCCCGGCCACCGTGCCGTTGCGCCCGTCGAGATAGGCAAAGCCATCCCGTGAAAAATCAATGTCACTGTCCAGCGCTTCGACCACGGCACGCGCCTTGGGGCCGGTGATGTTGAAGCCGGAAAAGGCCGAGGTGACGTTCAGCACATCCACATCCAGCCGCCATTGGGCATTCCAGAACAGCATGTCCGAGTAAACCCGCGCCACGGCCCCGGTGGTGGCGGTGACATAGTACAGGTCATCGGCCAGCCGATAGGCCACGCCGTCGTCGATCACCGTGCCCATCTCGTTGGTCATCAGGCAATAGCGGCAACGGCCCACGGGCTGTTTCTTGTAGGCCATGGTATAGATGCGATTGAGGAATTCACCCGCATCCGGCCCACGAACCTCGAGCCCGCCAAGGGTCGAAACATCCAGTATGCCCACCCCGTTGCGGACCGTGTGCACCTCTTCCTCGATCAGGCGTTTGGCGTCCTGTTTCGGGCCGTAGAAATAAGGCCGCCGCCAGGCCCCGACCGGACGCATGTCGGCACCCAGCCGGATATGTTCGTGATGCAGCGCCGTGCGCCGGTCCGCCGGGTGGTGATGCCCGGACAAAACGCCCAGCGTTTCGGGGCCAAAAGGCGGGCGGGCCGTGGTCACGCCGATCTGCCCGATGCTGCGGTCTGTCGCCTTGGCCACAACCCGCGCCGTGGCCAGCGCCGAGTGCCGTCCCTGTGACGGTCCCATGCCGACGGTGGTGAACCGCTTGATCAGCTCCAGCTCGCGATAGCCTTCCTTGACCGCGTTCTGCAGGTCCTTGACCTGAATATCCTCGTCCCGGTCGACAAAATCCTTGCCCCTGGCATGGGCGGCAATGGCGGGTTCGAAATTGGTCAGCGCCCCCTCGCTGTCCTCAACCGGCGCGATGTCGCGGGTTTGCAGTCCCAGCCGGTTCAGCGCCACCTGCGCCGCCCGCTGCGCATCGGCCACGACGGCGTCGGCTGCGAATACTCCGGCGACACCGCCAGCAATACCCAGCGGTGCATCGGGCAGCGTCAACGAGAACCGCGCCGTGACCTCGTCATAGCCCAACTTCGCCCCGGCATGGCAGGGCAGTTGCCACATCGGCGCATAGCCGACCGAGATTACCACCAGATCGCAGGCCAGCCATTCACCGTCCGCGCGCACACCGGAGACATGGGACTTGCCCCGCGCCTCGTCCACGCTGCCGTGAATGACGCGCGTTCCGGTCGCGGCCAGTTCAGCGATCAGCGCGCCACCGCTTCCGCCCGGGCGTGGATCAACGACTGCCGCCAATTCCACCCCCGCGTCCAGCAGATCCAGCGCCACCCGATAGCCATCGAGATTGGCGGCCAGAACGACCGCACGTTGCCCCGGCCTGACCCCGTAGTGCCGCATCAGCCGTTGCGCGCCGGTACCCAGCAGAATTCCCGGCAGGTCGTTGTTGCGGAAAATCGCGGGCTGTTCGATGCATCCGGTGGCCAGAAGAACCTCGCGCGCGCGGGTCTTGAACAGCTTGTTGCCCCGGATCAGCGGCAGCCAGTTATCCTCGAACCAGCCGTTCACCACGGTTCCGGTCATGACGCGCAGGTTCGGCAGTCCCTGTGCCTTGGCCAGCAGGCCAGGCAGCCGGTCCGCACCCTCGCGGCCATAGGTCAGCGCGCCGCCCGGAACCGGCTCCTGCTCGGCCAGAAGAACGTCGGCCCCCTCCTCGGCGGCCTCGATGGCGGCCGTCAGCCCGGCCAGACCGGACCCCACTACCAGCAGGTCGCAGAACAGGTTGGCTTTTTCGTAATCCTCATGCGGGGCAGCAATGTCCAGCACGCCCAGCCCGGCCTTTTTGCGGATCAGCGGCTCCCACATGTTCAGCCAGCTTTTGCGCGTCGGTCCCATGAAGGTGCGGTAATAGAACCCCACCGGCATGAACCGCCCCAGCTTGTCCATGAACGCATCGCGGTCCCGCGCCAGCGAGCCGTTGACGTTCTGTGCGGTGACCTTCAGCCCTTCCGAGATCGGGTGCCGGTCGGCCTGTACGTTGGGGTCTGAGGGCAGTTGCACCAGCGTATCCGCCTCGGCCCCTGCCATCGACATCGGCCCGCGCGGACGGTGGTATTTGAACGAGCGCGACAGCATCCACTGCCCCTGCCCGGCCAGGGCCGAGGCGATCACGTCGCCCTCATACCCCTGAAACGCTTGCCCTTCGAAGGTGAATGACACCGGCGCGTCCCGGTTGATCCTGTTGCCCCAGGGTGCGGGAAGCCGTGCCATCACTTCTGTTCCAGCTCTGAGGGGTCAAAGGTGCGGATCACCTCGTTCGTGGTGGCGTTGCGCTCGGCCAGAAAGAAGTAGTTCGAGGGCACGTGCCGCCACCATTCCACCAACGTACCGCGCGTATTGTCGGCGCGGAACAAGTGGCGGGCCCAGTCGCGGTCGCTGACGGCGTCCGGGTCGGGATTGGCGCGCAGGGGGCCAAAGCTATGGAATTCGTTGATGTTGCGGGGTCCGTTCATCGGGCAGGTCAGGATCTTCATGTCAGTGGCTCGCGGCAGTTGCGCCCATTTCGTTGAGCAGATCGAAGGTGGCGAAACGTTCCATGGTGAAGGGTTCGAGGATCGGCGCGACCTTCTGGTTGACGATGGTCTGCGCCATGTATTTGCCCGCCACCGGCGTGGCCTTGAACCCCCAGGTGCCCCAGCCGCAATCCAGCCACAGGTTGGACAGCGGGCTGGCCCCCATGATCGGCGAATAATCCGGCGTCATATCGGTGATCCCGGCCCATTGCCGCAGCAGGCGCACACCGTGCAGGAACGGGAACAGGTGCACCGCGCCCTCTGCCAGATGTTCCTTCATGTCCAGTGTCGAGCGGGTGGAATAGAGCTGATACGGGTCCGAGCCGCCGCCGATCACGATTTCGCCGCGCGAGGACTGCACCAGATAGGTATGCAGGCTGACCGAGCTGACCAGTGTGTGCAGCCAGGGTTTCAGCGGCTGTGTGACCATCGCCTGCAACGGGTAGCAGCGGATCGGCAATTCCACTCCGGCTTTCAACGCCATGTCATAGTTCATGCCGCCCACGGCAATCATCACCTGACCTGCGGATACCGTGCCGCGATTCGTGCGTATCCGGGTAATCCTGCCGCCCGCGACATCGAAACCTTCGACCTCGGTGCGCTGGTGGATTTCCACGCCGCGCCGGCCAGCCTGCGCGGCATAGCCCCAGGCCACCGCATCATGCCGCGCGGTGCCGCCGTCGGCGTGCCAGAGACCCCCGATAATTTCGAGCGACCCGCCCTCGTCCATGTTCAGATGCGGTGAAAGTTCCTTGACGGTCTGCGCATCGACCACCTCGATATTGGTGCCCGCATGCTTACCCATCTCGGCCCTCAGGTGAAAGGATCGCAGCGTCGCCTCGGTATGGGCCAGCGTCAGTTGCCCGCGCTGGCTGAACATCACGTTGAAGTCCAGCTCTTCGCTCATCTCCTCGTACAGCCGCACGCCTTCCTTGTAAAACGCGATGCCTTCCTTGGTGATGTAGTTCGAGCGGATGGTGGTGGTGTTGCGCGCGGTGTTGCCACCGGCCAGATAGCCCTTTTCCAGCACCGCGACGTTGGTGATGCCGTGATATTTCGACAGGTAGTGGGCGCAGGCCAGACCATGGCCGCCGCCGCCCACGATCACCACGTCATAGCTGGATTTCAGGTCCGGAGTGGCGGGAATGTCCCCGGTGACCGGATATTCGGAGGATAGCCCGTATTTCAACAGCCTCAGCGGCATAAAACCTGTCCTGATATTAGGCCTCGTCGGCGGCGTCGTAGATCAGTGCGCCAAGGTCCGAGAATTTCGAGCCCGGGTCGCGCAGGCCCAGAACCGCGTCGCGGATGGCGGCCGCGCGGGATGCGCCCAGAGGCGGGGTGGCGAATTCCATGAACTTTTGCACCACTTCTTCCCGGTCTATCGGTGCCTCGGGTCCGCCGCGCGCATGGACGTCGCCGGATGCCAGTTCCCGCCCGTCGGTCAGGGTCATGACGACATCGGCAAACCGGCTTTGCGGGAAGCGGTCGGAATGACGCGCGGTCTCGGCCACCGAGATACGCTCGACAATCGAGGCGACCAGCGGATCGGACAGACCGGCCCCCGTGATATGTTCGACCCCGATGTGCCCGTGCACGACCATTGTAGCGACCGCGAAGGGCAGCGAGTATTGCGCCTTGGAGGTATCGTCCGGCATCCCCTGAAACAGGCAGGCACTTTCGCGAAAGGTGTTCACCCGGATCGCCGCAATATCCTGATGGGTCAGGCCATGGTCGCGCATCAGCGCCCGCGTCGCGTCGATCGCCGCATGGGCCCAGCGGCAGATCGGATAGGGCTTCACATATTGGTGTTCCATCTGCCAGAAACTGCCCAGATCCTGCCAGTACGGCGCGACCTCGTCGGCCTCGATGGTGATGGCTGGCGCGCCGGTAAAGCCCTTTTCGGCCAGCACTGCCGAGGACACGCCCACCAGTGCGCCCCAACCCGAGCCGTCATGCAGCATGGTGGGATTGGCGATCTCGCGCATCATCTGGCTGCGTGGACCGTGATATTCGGCGATACCCATGGCCTGCCGCATCTGTTCGGCGCTCAGCCCGCGCAGGCGGGCCGCCAAAGCCACAACCCCAAGCGCGTTCCAGGCTCCGGATGTGTGATAATCGTTGACCGTGCTGTGCAGGGAAATTCCCGCGCGCCCCGCGACCTCGTACCCGATTGCCACCGCCGCCAGCGCCTCGGGGCCGGAGAAATCACCGACGGTTTCCGCAAGCGCCGCCAGCGCCGGAACGATGACGACGCCGATATGGCCCTTGGTCGGGTTATAACCATCATGGCCGTCCAGATTGTCGGTCTGGGTGGCAGCGGCATAGGCAGCGCCCGCGACGCTGACCCGGCGGCCGTCGAACAGCATCCGAGCACTTAGCCCCGGCTCGCCCGCGCCGTAAAGCGCGACCGCGCTGTCGCGGGCGATGCGCCCGGCCAGCATCGGACCCGCGCCGATGGTGATTCCCAGCGTATCCAGCAGCATCAACGCCGCTGCATCAAGCGTACTGTCGGGAAAATCCTGCGCCCGGCGCGCAAGCGCAAAATCTGCGACGGTTTGAAAAGTCTCTGTCACGATACCCTACGGATGCGGTTGGAGGGGTTGTGGTTGGACACTAGGCGGGTTCGTCCATCGCAGCACGAAAACAATCAGGGGGCAATGGCCCCGGAAAATTTGTGGCTTTGGCCCGGTACCAATGTCGCGTAAGAAACGGACAACCGACCAGCCCGAGAATTGCCATGATGAACCTGCCCCACCTGACTTTTCTGCGCTCTTTCGAGGCCGCCGCGCGCCATCTGAGCTTTACCAGCGCCGCGGTCGAGCTGAATTGCACCCAATCCGCCGTCAGCAATCACGTGCGTTCGCTCGAAGAGTTCATCCAGAGGCCGCTTTTCGTGCGCCATGCCCGGTCATTGTCGCTGACCGACGTGGGCGAGGCCTATCTGCCTTCGGTCCGCCATGCGTTGCAGGAGATTAACGTGGCCACGCAATCGGTCATCCAGCGCTCGCACGCGCGCAAGGTGGTGGTGTCCTGCCCGGTCAGCCTTGCCGAAAACTGGCTGCCCGAGGTTATCCGGAGCTTTAATGCGCAACATCCGGGCATCGACCTGACGGTGCATGGCACGGTCTGGACCGATGTGGAGCCGAATGTTTCCGACATTTCGGTGACAATCAATCATGTCGATGATGTCACTGCAGATGCCAGACGTCTGTGGGTCGAAAAGCTGGCTCTGGTCTGCGCCCCCGGGTTCAGCGTCAACGGCGTACCGCTGACCGATCCGGCGCAGTTGCAGGACGCACCGCTGATCCACATTCTGGGCCGCTCCGCCTATTGGGAGCGGGTGGCGCTTCATTTCGAGCTTATGGACCTG
Organism: Ruegeria sp. AF8; assembly: GCF_056541825.1. NCBI lineage: Bacteria > Pseudomonadati > Pseudomonadota > Alphaproteobacteria > Rhodobacterales > Roseobacteraceae > Ruegeria > Ruegeria sp. AF8. The sequence continues at coordinate 109,275 of NZ_JBQFYW010000008.1, forward strand.
CATCAGAAGGGCGGGCCGCGAACCAACGTGTCGAATCTGGCGATGGAGATGGCGGCCAAATCGCTGGGCTGCGTCGCCCTGCCCCGCTCGCTGGCGCAATCTTATGTGGATCGGGGGCTGTTGATCGAACCTTTCGAATTCGATCTGGACAGCCCCTGGGCCTATTTTGTGCGGCTCAAGGAAAAGCCGGTACCGCCGCCGGTCAAGCTGTTTCAGGACTGGCTGTTGCAAGCAGCCGCTGACATGAACGCCTGACCGGAGCGACAAGGCTGCTCAGGAAGCCCCTTCCAGTGCCGGTTTGACGTCGCGCAGACGATTTCCGGCGGGATCGAAGGGTGGCTCGGCCAGGATTTTGGCCTTGTGCGGTTTGCCGAGGATAAACACCTCGACCGCATCGCCGGGCTGCGCCACCTGCGGGTTGGCATAGCCGATGGCCAGCGACTTGCCCACCGAATAGCCATAGGCGCCCGAGGTCACACGGCCCACCGGCTGACCGTCCGGGGTAAAGATCGGCTCACCACCTGTGGCGTCGGCATCTTCCGTCACTTCGACCTCGAAGATCGACAGCACCTCGCGCGGGGCGTTGTCCTTGATGGCCAGATAGGCGTCCTTGTGCAGGAAATCCTTGTCCAGCTTGATCAGGCCCGCCAGCCCGACCTCCTGCGGCCAGTATTCCTGGCTATACTCGCGACCCCAGGAGCCATAGCCCTTTTCGATCCGCAGCGACCCCAGCGCACGGCCGCCCACCGGGCCGCCCTCCAGCGGTTTGGCCGCATCCAGCAGCGCGGTGTAGAGCCGCACCTGATCTTCTTCGGCGCAGTGCAGTTCCCAGCCCAGATCGCCGGTAAAGCTGACGCGGATGGCCAGACAAGTCACGCCCGCAACCTCGATGGTCTGTGACCGCATGAAGCGGAACGCCTCGTTCGACAGATCGGCATTGGTCAGGCGCTGCAACAGGTCGCGCGCCTTGGGACCGGCAACGTTGAAGCCTGCGATACGGTTGGTCGCGACCTCGAATGTGGTGCCTTCGGGCAGGTCAACCATGTTGAAGAACCGCTGATGATATCGTTCGGCCATGCCCGAGCCCACCATCATGTATTCGTCTTCCGCCACCTTGGTGATGGTGAAATCGCCCGCCACTCCACCGCGCACCGAGATCAGCGGCGTCAGGCACGAGCGGCCGATCTCGGTCGGCACCCGGTTGGCGACCAAATTATCCAGCCAGTCATGGGCGCCCGGCCCCTTGATGACGTAATTGGCGAAATTCGAGATATCGATGACGCCGACGTTCTCGCGCAGCATCCGCACCTCGCGGCCCACCGGTTCCCACCAGTTCTGGCGGGTGAAACCGTTGGTCTCGACCGTGCCGGGCTGGTCGGCGAACCATAAGGGATGTTCCCAGCCGCAGTTCAGGCCAAAGACGCAGCCCATGTCGGTTTGCATCTGGTATGCGGGGCGGACGCGAGCCGGCCGGCCCGCGCCGCGTTCCTCGTTCGGGAAGTGGATCTTGAAACGGTGGGTATAGGAATCCTCGACCCGCGCTTTGGTGAACTTCTTGTCGGCCCAGTCGCCAAACCGGGCCAGATCCCAGGCGAACATGTCATATTGCGGCTCGCCCTCGATCATCCATTGCGCGGCCAGCAGGCCCAGACCGCCCGATTGCGAGAATCCGGGGATCAGACCGCCGCAGAGGAAATAGTTCTTCAACTCCGGAACCGGCCCCCACAGGGCCGAACTGTCCGGCGACCAGATCATCGGGCCGTTGATCACCCGCTTGACGCCAGCCGTCGCTGCCGCGGGCACCCGTTCGGTGGCGCGGATGACGTTTTCCATGATCCGGTCCAGATCGTCGGGGAACAGGTCGTGGGCAAAATCCAGCGGCGTGCCCTCTTCGGCCCAGAACTTCATGTCTTTCTCATAAGCGCCGATCAGCAGGCCGTTGCCTTCCTGCCGAAAGTAATACTCGCCGTCGCGGTCCGCGATCGAGGGCAGACGGCGGCCCAGATTGGCGACCTCGTCGATGCTCTCGGTGACGAAATACTGATGCTCGGTCGGTTGCAGCGGCAGCGTCAGGCCTGCAAGCGCCGCCACCTCGCGACCCCAGAGCCCTGCGGCGTTCACCACCCACTGGGTATGAATGTCCCCTTTTTCGGTGCGCACGATCCACGACCCGTCCGGTTGCTGTTCGGTACCGATAACCGGGCAAAACCGTTCGATGGTGGCCCCCATGGCCCGCGCCCCGGCAGCATAGGCATGCGGCACGCCCGAAGGGTCCACATTGCCGCCATCGGGTTCGTACATGATGCAGCGGATGTCGTCGAACTGCGCCAGCGGATGCAGTTCCTTGGCCTGTTCGCGGCTGACCTCATAGAAGTTCAGACCGTAGAACTTTGCCTTGGCCTCTTGTAGGCGCAGCTGATGCTCGCGCTCTTCTGTCTGCGCCAGATAGAGCGATCCGGGCTGGAACACACCGCAGCTCTGACCGGTCTCCTGCTCCAGCTCCTTGTACAGGTTCATCGTATAGTGCTGGATGCGGGTGATGTTGTTGTTGTCGTGCAGCCCGTGAATGTTGGCTGCCGCATGCCAAGTCGACCCGCTGGTCAGCTCATCACGCTCAAGCAGGACAACATCGGTCCAGCCCAGCTTGGCCAGGTGATACAGGATCGAACAACCGGCAAGACCCCCTCCGATCACTACGGCCTGTGCGTGCGTTTTCATGGGGTTTCCTTCCCTCAAAATGCCTCAGGCGGCGATGGTTTTCATGGCGCCCAGAAACTGGGCAACTTCGGCGACGTTGTTGTAGTGACACATCGAAACACGCACGCAGCTGTCCAGCCCGAGGGGCGTCAGGATGTTGCCGGAATAGTGATCGGCCTTGCGCAGATGGGTCCGGATGCCTTGTTCGTTCAGCAAACGTACAACGTCGACCGAGGGCACGCCTTCGACGCGCAGTGACACCAGCCCCTCGCGGGCCGGGTTGTCGGTACCGCCCAGAATGGTCACCTTTTCCATTTCGGCCAGACCGGACAAGTTGCCAGTGCCGTGGATCATCGCGTCTGTCAGCGCCTTTTCCTGGGCATGAATCGCATCGCCTGCCGCCAGGAATTTGCCGCGCCGATCGGTGGCATCGCTCACTTGGCTGCCGAGCCATTCAAAATAGGACACGACATCAGACATGGTGGCATAAGCTCCTGTGTCGCGAGTGCCCATTTCCCAGTTATCTGCGGGGCCATCCAGCAAGGAGTTGTGTTCAAGATGGGTCAGACGGTCGGAAATCCACGCCACCCCGTAGCCATGGCGCGAGAAGACCTTGTAGGGCGAGATCACATAGCCATCGACATCATATGCGGTCAGGTCGATCCGCCCGTGCGCGGCGTGCTGTATACCATCGACGATGATGTAACAATCCGGCGCCACAGCGCGGATGGCAGCGGCAACGGCGGCCACATCCACGCCCATGCCGGTCACCGGCGAGGTGTGCACGATGGTTGCAACCTTGGTATCTGGCGTAACCTGTGCGGCATAGGCCTCGGCATTGACTGAACCGGTGGCGCCGTCATGGTCAACCAGTACATGGCTCTGCCCTGCGACCCCGGCCCAGCGGGCGCAGGCGCTGCGGGTGGCAGGGTGTTCCAGTGTGGTGCCCAGCACCTGACCAGCGCCGGCGCCCAGACAGGCGTTCATGATCAGGCGGAACAGCAATTCAGTGCCGCTTTCGCCAACAAAGAACTGGCCGCCGGGGGCATTCATGAATACCGCCATGTCCTCTTTGGCCTTGCTTATTACACGCACCAGTTCATGGCTGCCGGGATTGTCGCGGCCCTGATTGTCGGGAATGGCGGCATAAGCCTGCGAGGTGTCCACCACCGAATTCAGCGTCAGCGCCCCGCCGGCGTTTTCAAAAAAGATGCGTGGCCCCTGCTGCGGACAGTGGTCGACTTGCGCAAACCGGTCGCGGATTTGTTCAAGCAGTTGGGGGGTGATCTCGGCCATCGGGCACCACTCTTGCAAATGTGTCAGTCCGGCAAGATATATGCGCCCTTCCGCAAAACTACCCACAAAAAAAACGGGGGCATTGCAGTAGAATTTGACGTTTCCTGCACGGAATGGATGGCTGAGGAGCTTTTTCTATTCAACCGGCCCAATATTGGCTGCGAAAATCACGGTGGCACTTCGAAATCATAGAGGGTCGCCGCTTCGATAGTATCCGATCCGGACTCTGAAAACACAGGCGCTGGTTGCATCACGGATGTGCCGCGAATTCCGGAACCGAATTGACCGGAAATCGTGTTCCTGTCCCTCGCATTCGTGACAGTGCCTTCCTGAACTTTAACTCAAAACTGCCGTGGCTTCGATTTCCAAAAGAGCGCCGGTTTCGATCAGTGCGCTTACGACAACCAGCGTCATCGCCGGGAAATGACCGCCGAATATCCGTCGGTAGACCTCGCCCACCTCAGCCTGACGAGCGAGGTACTCCTGTGTTTCGGTCACGTACCACGTCAACCGGACAACATCCGTGACATCACCGCCAGCGGACCGAACAATGGCCCGAATGTTGATCAAGGCCTGCTCCATCTGGCCGATAAAACTATCCGACTGAAACACCTCATTTTCATCCCAGCCGACTTGGCCCGCAACATATAGCGTTCCGTTTCTGGCCAAGATGCCGTTCGCATATCCCTTTGGTTTGAGCCAACCGTCAGGTTGAATTATCCTGGTTGTGGTCATTGTAACCCTTTCGGTTGTTGAAGGTGATTGAAACTCGATGAAAATTTCCTCGGATTACCTTCGCCATTAGGGCACCACACCTACCCATGCGGCGCGCCAGACAATCCATTTTCGGGCGCGAATGATCGATCCGACAGGACATACCATGCCCGCTAACTGATCAGAAAAAGCGTGATCGCCGGGAACAGAACCAACAAAACCACGCGTGCAAGATCGGACAGAACGAAATAGCCGATCGCCTTGTAGGTCTCGACAATTGGCGTTGTGCTGTCCATCGTGTTGATAACGAACAGGTTCATGCCGACTGGCGGTGTAATCAATCCGACCTCGACAACAATCAGAACGAGAATTCCGAACCAGATGGCGACATGTTCGGCACTCATGCCGAAATCAAGAACAAGGATCACCGGATAGAAGATCGGGACAGTCAGCAATATCATCGACAAGCTGTCCATGAGGCAGCCGAAAATCAGGTAGAAAACAAGGATCAGCGACAGCACCGTCCACGGGCTGTAACCCTGGCTGACGACCAGGTTGGACAATTCCTGCGGAACCTGGGTCAACGCGAGAAATCCGTTATAGAACCCGGCCCCCAATATGATGAAGAAAACCATGGCCGTCGATCTGGCGGTAACGATGAAGCTGTCGATGAGCGACGCCCATGTCAGACCCCCGTTGATCAGCGCGATTGTGCCGGTTCCGAACGCCCCGACGGCCGCACCCTCGGTGGGTGTGAACCAGCCCAGATAGATGCCCCCAACGACCATTCCGAAGACGACAAGTACCGGCCACACATTGACAAGCGCGCGGAACCGGTCCGCCATCGGCACAGGTGGGCGTGTGCCCGCCGCATCCGGATGCAATCGCACATAGATCGAGATTGCGATCACGTATCCGACTGCGGCCAAAACCCCCGGTATCACGGCTGCCAGAAACAGTTTGGCGATATTCTGCTCGGTCAGGATTGCGTAGATCACCAGAACGACCGAGGGCGGGATCAGGATGCCCAGTGTACCCCCCGCGGCCAATGTCGCGGTCGAGAACCCACCCGCATAGCCATATTGCCTGAGTTCGGGCAAAGCGACGCGACCCATTGTGGCCGCGGTCGCAAGGGAGCTGCCGCATATGGCGCCAAACCCAGCGCAGGCGCCGATCGCAGCCATCGCAACACCGCCCCTCCGGTGACCGAGAAACCCTTCGGCGGCTTTGAACAGGGCCGAGCTCATCCCTCCGAGAGTTGCGAAATGCCCCATGAGAAGGAACATGGGCACAATTGTCAGGGAGTAGGAGGAAAATGTCGAATAGGTCTCGCTCTTGAGCCGGGCAAAAGCGATATTGGTCGACCCTGTCACCACCGTCAGCCCGACCAATCCAACAAGAAACATGGCTAGCCCGATCGGAATCCGCCCCAGGATCATCAACATCAAGGCAGGAAAGGACAGGACGCCGATTTCCAGAGGGCTCATGCCTCAGCCTCCGTATCGACCGGAATGATGCGCCGGCCCAAAAGGAACTCGGTTGTCCGGACAGCCGCCATATAAATGCCCGCGACCGCCGCCATAACCGCTCCGAACAGGCTGGCGGCATAGGCCCACCAGATGGGAAATTGCAGAAGAAACGTGGTTTCGCCGTAACTCCGTTTGGACAGCATGCCCTCATAGAGCCGCCAGGCGATCAGGATCAGCACCCCGGCAAACAGAATTTCGGTAATCATGCGCAGGAAACGGTTCACGCGCGCCGGGAGACTTCGCGTTATGATATCCACCGAAGCGTGCCCGGACGTTATCTGACATAGAGGAAGCGAAGCGAAAATGGCAAAGGCGACACCCGCCTCGACCAGTTCGAAATCGCCGAGGATCGGCCCGACGCCGAGGTCCAGAAACCACTGAGACAAATCCGGAAAGTAACCGGCAAACCAACCGTGAAAGAATGTGTTCAACGCCCGGCCCAACACGGAAAGGCAGGTGACGATGATAAGGAACGCCAGAACAAGGCCGCCCAGAATAGCCAGTGCGCGAGCAAGTCGGTCAATCGTTCTGTGCATGGAAAGTTTTCCCAAAGTCCTTTGGCCAGGCGGATTGTTCGCCGTGCCGGCGTGCCGGCACGGCGTTCGGTCCTAGTTGTACTCGGCCATCAGTGCCTTGGCCTGGTCGATAAGGGCCTGCCCATCGATGCCCTTGTCGTTCATTTCGGCAACCCATGCCTCGTAAACCGGGGCCGCTGCGTCTGCCCACACCGCCGATTGCTCCTCGTCCAGGGTGACAATGCTGTTGCCGTTTTCAACCGCCAACTCACGCGAAGGGGCGTCATAGTCCTGCTGGGTTCCGCCGGCGAAGACCGAGAACTTGAGCCCGGAAGCTTCGTCAATCACTGCTTTCAGGTCATCCGGCAGGCTGTTGTACTTGTCGTGGTTCATCGCTAGAACAAAGGTGATTGTGTACATCATCGGGCCGGTGAATTCGGTGTGATTATCGACCAGTTCCGGCACTTTCAGCGCCTTTGTGACCTCCCAGGGGATGGTGGTACCGTCGATCACGCCCTTGGACAACGCCTCGGGCACCGCCGGAACCGGCATCCCGACAGGCGTCGCACCGAGTTCCTTGAGCAATGCGTTGACCTGCCGAGAGGCGCCCCTGATCTTCATTCCGTTGAAGTCCCCCGGCGTCAGGACCGGCTTGTTGGCGTGGATGACGCCGGGCCCGTGCACCCAGACACCCAACACCTTGACATCCTTGAACTCGGTTTCGGCCATATGTTCCTGCATCATCTGCCAATAGGCCGATGAAGCGGCGCGGGCGTCGGTTACCAGAAACGGCAGTTCGAAGACTTCTGTCGATGGGTACCGCCCCGGAGTGTAACCGACGACGTTCCAGGTTATGTCAATCACGCCGTCGATCACCTGATCGATCAGCTCCGGCGGCTTGCCCCCCAATTGCATCGACGCAAAGCGCTGTATCTCGATGCGACCATCAGAGGCCTCCTCGATTTCATCCGCCCATACGTCGATGATCTTGCTGGGAATCGTTGCCTGCGCCGGTAGAAAGCTCTGCAGATTGAACGTGTATTCGGCGGCCATCGCCGAGCCGGATGTCGCGACTGCCAGGGCCGTGCCTGCGACCAGGCCCCGGATTGAGTTGAAAACGGTCATGTTATTTCCTCCCTTGACCTTGGTGATCGGCACCACCAGCCCCCGGAATTTCCTAGGCGCCGGATGGTGCGGTTGATGTCGTTCGATTGAGACGCCGGGCCGAACCGGCTGGTCACCTCGTGCGTGGCGTCTGCCTCATGCGCTGTTGCCGCGACTGCGATCTGGTCCGGCGTCACCCGTGCGATGTCGCGCCCCACGCCTCGGCTGCGGCCCGCGATCAATGTCGCTTTTTCTTCCAAAAGACGCTTCGCCAAGTTCACAGCCTTCCTTCAGATTTCAGTGTCCTCACCGCATTCCCAACAGGTCAGTCAGAGACTGGAAGACCCCGCTGAATGATTCACGGATTGCGCGGCTCACTAAATACGTATATAAGTACTACAATACTTTTAATGGAAACGGAAGTGGTTTGGGAGGCGACCTTCGTGACACAACAAAACCACTACAACGCTGCCCAGGTGATGGTGGACCGCAATGTCACCAGAGGGTTTGGAAACAAATACGCTTTTGTCGACCCAGACTGTTCCTTGACTTATGCGCAGTTGCAGACCGCAACAAATCAGGTTGCCAATCTTCTGACCGGGCTGGGAATTCGCCGCGAGACACGTTTGGCCATTCTGATGCTGGACACGGTGGATTATCCCTGCGTGTTTTGGGGGGCAATACGGGCCGGGATTGTTCCGGTATGCCTCAACACGCTGCTTACGGCGGACCAGTATCTCTACATGCTCGACGACAGCCGCGCTGAGGCATTGTTCGTTTCCGAACCGCTTCTGAGTGTGGTCGAGCCGCTGTTCGAGCAGCTTCCGTTCCTTCGGCACGTGATCGTGGCAGGCGGGGGCGATCACCCGCGCTACCCGGATCTGCACGCGTTGATGGCCAAGGCCGGGGACGATTTCGAAACCGCCCGGACACATCCCGACGAAACCGCCTTCTGGCTCTACTCCTCAGGCTCGACCGGCGCGCCCAAGGGTGTCCGGCACGTTCATACCAGCCCCGCATATGTCGCGGATACCTACGGGCAGAACGTGCTGGGCATTCGTCACGACGACATTTGTTTCAGCGCAGCCAAGCTCTTTTTTGCATATGGGCTGGGGGCAAGCATGGCGATCCCGATGTCGGTCGGGGCGACCACGGCCTTGCTGCCGGACCGGCCCACGCCCGAAACGGTTCTGGGCATGCTGCACCGGTTCAACCCAACTTTGTTCTTTGGCGTTCCGACGCTTTACGCCGCGATGCTGGCAGACCCCTCCTGCCTGCCCGAGAACGGCTCGGATCGACTGCGTTTGTGCATTTCCGCTGGCGAAGGACTGCCCGAAGACGTCGGAAGGAACTGGAAACAGCGCATGGGCGTGGACATTCTCGACGGCATCGGATCGACAGAGATGTTGCATGTCTTTCTGTCGAACCGGCCGGATGACATCCGCTATGGGACATCGGGCCGTGCGTTTCCGGGTTACGAGTTACGCCTTGTCGATGATGACGGCAACGACGTCGAAAACGGCGAATTGGGCGAGCTTCTGGTCTCGGGCGGATCGGCCGGCGACGGCTATTGGAACCAGCGCACCAAGTCCCGAGCCACTTTCATGGGTGAGTGGACCCGGACCGGTGACAAATACGTGCGCGACGATGAGGGGTACTATCACTACTGCGGCCGAACCGACGACATGTTCAAGGTCAGCGGCCGTTGGGTGTCACCGTTCGAGGTCGAACAGGCGATCATCTCGCATCCTTCGGTGATCGAAGCCGCAGTAGTGGCGCAGGAGGATGACGAAGGCCTCGTCAAGCCCAAGGCATTCGTCATCCTCAACAATCCGGCCGAGGCAAACGGTTTGCTTGAAGAGCTGAAAGATCACGTGAAAACCTCGATCGGCGTCTGGAAATACCCCCGCTGGGTCATTGCCGTCGATGAACTTCCCAAGACCGCGACCGGGAAGATCCAGCGCTATAAGCTGCGGAGTTGACCCCCGTGCGAAAACCTGAACTACCGGAGAATGCCATGCTTGAAATCGTGATCCTCGGCCGAGGGGGGCAAGGGGCGCAGACCGCAGGCACGCAATTGGCGCAGGCACTGTTTGCGGAAGGCAACTATGTGCAGACATTTTCCACCTATGGCGGCGCGCGGCGGGGAACTCCGGTGACATCGTCGATCCGGGTCGACAGCCGCCCGATCCGGCAGCGCTGCAACATCACGCACGCCTCTGCCCTTCTGTGTTTCGACGACAGTCTGCTGGACGATGCCTTCTTTCGCCAAGCAGCCGAGGGCGCCGTGGTCGTGGTCAATTCCGCCCTGCGGCCCGAGGCGCTGCCTGCCCCCGGCTGCGTTCAGATCATACCCGTGGACGGCAAGGCCATCGCCCGTCGCAACAACATGGGCAAGGTAGTGAACTCGGCGCTTCTGGGGGCCTTCGCGGCAACGCTCGGCAGACCCGGAATCGACACGATGAGCCGGGTTATCGAAGAGACCGCGCCGGCAAAGATACAGGAAAACCTGGCTGCCTGCCGCGAGGCCTATGAACAGCTTCAGCCCGTCGCCGAGGGGGTATAAGAGATGAACGAACTGCTTTCCCCGCTCTGGACCCACCTGACCAGCGAATACCGGATGACCGGTACGTGGCGCAGCGCGTTGCCGAATTATCAGAACCAACCCTCGCCCTGCCTTGGCGCCTGCCCGGTGAATGGCCGGATAGCCGAATGGATCAAGCAAGTCGACGACGGCGATCTTTACGGTGCCTGGGTCACGCTTGCCGACAACAACCCTTTTCCCGCGATTGCGGGGCGGATCTGTCACCACCCATGCGAAACCGCCTGCAATCGCCAATATATGGACGAGGCCGTCGGCATCTGCAGCCTGGAAAGGTTCGTCGGCGATACGGCGCTGACCGAAGGCTGGCAATTTCCCGCACCGCAGGCAGAGTTGGAGTCAACCGTCGCTATTGTCGGCGGAGGCCCTGCGGGTCTGTCTGCCGCTTACCAGCTGCGTCGCCTCGGGTTTCGGGTGTCGCTGCACGAAACAAAAGAAGAGCTGGGCGGGCTGATGCGTTTCGGCATTCCGTCCTATCGGCTCGACAGGTCGGTTCTGGATGACGAAATCGCCCGTGTCGTCGCAATGGGGATCGACTTGCATCTGGGCGTTCCTCCAGTTGATGCGACCACGCTCGAAACCCTGCGAAACACTCATGACGCAGTGTTTCTCGCAACTGGCGCCAGCCTGTCAAAACATCTTCCTGCGTTGGACTATTCGAAACCCTGGGTCGTCGACAGTGCCCGGTTTCTTGCCGCCCCGCTTGCGGATCAGTCCGGACAAACGGGCGCGCGGGTGGTCGTGATCGGCGGCGGAAGTGCAGCGATGGATGTCGCTCGCACCGCCCGTCGCCTGGGCCGCGCAGTCACGGTTGTGGCGCTGGAGGCCGAAGGCCGGCTACCGGCGCAGGCAACCGAGATCAGGGAAGCCTTAGAGGAAGGTGTCGAGTTCATTTGCGCCACGATGATGCAGGCCGTCGAGCCGGGTCCTGACGGTGTCCTGCTGAAATGCGTCCGCGTGAATTTTTCACCCGGCAAATCTCCGGGCGAGGTCAGCCCTGAACAGTTGGACGGCCCTGGATTCGAGATTGTGGCCGACACGATCATCCCGGCCATCGGACAGGATGCCGATCTTGCGCGTTGGGACGGGGTGCTTGACGCCAATGGGCCTGTGATCGGCACAGATGGCAACTGGCAAACCAACATCCCCGGCCTCTATGCCGGCGGCGACGTCGCCAGCATGAACCGGTTCGTCACCCAGGCCATTGGCATGGGAAAGGAAACGGCGCTGGCAATCGCCGCTGCACTTGCCCCTGGCCACCCCCGGCAAGTTGCCGGTACTATGACAGAGGTCGGGTTCAACCGGATCAACACTGCCTATCAGGACAGGCACGGCCGCATTGATCAGCCCATGGCGGATGTCGACTCGCGGCTCGCCAGCTTCAGCGAAGTCCAACAACCTCTCGGCCGCGACGCCGCCAGATCCGAGGCGGCGCGTTGCTTCAATTGCGGCATGTGTATCCAATGCGACAACTGCTATTTCTATTGCCCGGACATGGCGATCACGAAGCTGGAAAACGGCTATGAGGTGAATTCCGACTATTGCAAGGGCTGCGGCCTTTGCGTGGCCGAGTGCCCCACCGGATCCATTCACATGCAGGAGGAAACCTCGCTATGAATGCGCCCAGCTTCACCGAAAACCTGCAACTGCTGAACGGGAACCATGCCGTTGCCTGGGGCGTTCGGCTGGCCGGACCCGACGTGGCGCCGGTCTATCCGATCACGCCGCAGACGCCGATCCTGGAAAAACTCATCGACTTTCAAAGCAAGGGCGTGTTCGGCGCGGAGTTGCTGACCCCGGAATCGGAACATTCCGCAATGGCCGCCGCAATTGCCGCCTCGGCCACCGGGGCGCGGGTCTTTACGGCGACGTCGTCGCAGGGACTGCTGCTGATGCACGAATTGCTCCACTACGCTGCCGGATCACGCACCCCCATTGTCCTGTTCAACGTGAACCGGACCCCGGCGGCACCCTGGGGGTTCTGGCCGGATCAGATCGACAGCCTGTCGCAACGGGACACCGGGTGGGTTCAGCTCTACTGCGAAAGCCCGCAAGAGTCGCTTGATACAGTGGTTCAGGCTTTTCGGATCGCCGAAACTGTCGAGCTGCCGGTCATTGTCAACCATGATGCCTTTTACGTGTCCCATTCCGTCGAACCGGTCAGCGTTCCGGACGCTAATCTGGTCGCGGCGTTTTTGCCGCGCATCGCGCGCGAGAACCGGCTGGGTGACGGCTCGGGCAAATCTCTGGGGGCGCCCATCGACCAGTCGTCCTGGAATCGGACACGACGGGAGATGGATGTCGCAATGAAACGCGTTGAAGCTGTGACCGATCAAACAGGAAGCGAGTGGGGGCAGCTGACCGGACGCCCCTCGGCACCGCTGGAACTCTATCGCTGCGAGGATGCTGAGGTTGTCTTTGTCACGATGGGCAGCATGTGCGGAACTGTCCGTCAGGCGATTGACCGGTTGCGCGACCGCGGTGTGCCGGCGGGGCTTCTCAAGGTCCGGCTGTTCCGCCCCCTGCCCGCCCTGGCGTTGCGCGAGGCGCTGGCCGGCGTTCCCTGCGCAATTGTACTCGACCGCAACTATTCACCGGGTACGGGCGGCATTTTGCATCAGGAGCTGAAGGCTGCGCTGTTCGGCCTGAGGACCCCGCCACGAATACACGGTTTGCTTGCGGGCGTCGGCGGCGTGAACGTGCCGGTCGAACGTATCGAAGAACTGGCGACGGAGTACCGTCAGGCGGAACAGACCCTGGAACCGATCTGGGTGGAGTGAACCGATGAAAAAAATCAACTACCGCGACGATGGGCAATTCTGTTCGGGGCACGTGGCCTGCGCAGGCTGCGCCGAGGCGCTGTCGATGCGCGTCATTCTGAACGCCGTGGGTCAAGACACTGTCGGTGTGGTCGCTCCGTCATGCTCGGCGGTCATTCTAGGCGGCCATCCGATGAGCGCGGCAAAGATTCCCGTTCTGCACGGAACTCTCGAATCCGCCGCCGCCTCGGCCAGCGGGATCAAGCGCGCGCTCAGGGCGCAGGGGCGGGACGACACCACGGTTTTGTGCCTGGCCGGGGACGGCGGCACCTATGACATCGGGCTGCAGGCACTGTCTTCGGCAGCAGAACGCAACGAGGACATTCTTTACATCTGCTTTGACAACGAAGGTTACATGAACACCGGCGGGCAGAAAAGTTCCTCGACCCCGCGCAACGCCGCCACCGGCAGTACACCTTTGGGCAAAACCACCCACAAGAAGAACCTCATCGAAATCCTGGCCGCGCACCGCATTCCCTATATCGCCACGGCAAGCCCCTCGCATCTGAACGATATGGCCGCCAAGGTCGAAAAGGCCCGGTCGATCCGCGGCACCAAGGTCATCATCGTCCTGATCCCCTGCCTGCCCGGGTGGGGGGTTGCCGACGACTCGGCGGTCAAAACGGCGCGTCTGGCAGTCGAAGCCGGAGTGTTCCCGTTGCTGGAAATCGAAGGCGGTGTCGACTATACCCTGACCGAACCGCACAAGAAGCGCCCCATCGACCGCTACCTTTCCGAACAGAAACGTTATCGAAACCTGAGTGAAAAAGGTCGTGCAGAGCTTCAGGCCGAGGTTGACGACATCTGGTCCCGGTTGTCGGCAAGATCGAAGGGACCCCCTGCTTCATGACGCCCACCGCGCGCTGGTGGCATGTTGATGAAATATGAAGGCAACCCGCCCCCTCGATCCGGTAAGGCGCGAAAACCTCAGCTTTCAGCCGATTCAGCCTGACGTTTCGCGGCCTCGGCATTCTTGCGGCGTTCGATCTGCTTCAGCATTGTCGCGATCGTAATGGAACCGTAGGTCGCCATCGATATCTCATTGATTTCCTTCGAGATGTCGAACAAGGCCCATTCTTCACTGGTGGCCTGTGAAGGATCGGCGAGTTTGCACTTTGTGGCAGTGTCCTCAAACAAACTGATGACATCCAGCAGGTTCAAACGCTTCGCGTTTCCGGAAAAGCTGTAGCCGCCGCCCACACCCCGGGTCGCCCGCACGAGACCAGCGCGGCCAAGGGTCATAAGCACCTTGGCCAGGTGATGTGCCGACACGCGGTATTTCCCCCCGATTTCGGCGGCCGACAGCTGACGGTCCGGGTTGGACGCCAGTTCGATCAATGCGTAAATAGCAAGGCGACTGGATTGCTGCACGTTGGCTCCTCTTTAAATTGCTGCAAAAAGTGACTCTTGGTCAATCATCGGCAAGGCTCATCTCGAACTGAAGATAGGGACCAGCCATCATGCCTTCGCTGCGGAAGAAGGACATGTGCAGCGGGTCCTGCCGTCGCACCATCGTCCGCACCGTGCCGATGCCAATCCGCCTGTATTCGTTGCACAATGCCCGAAACAACGCCTCTCCGATTCCCTGTTGGCGGCAGTCCGGATCGACGGACACCGCAAAAATCCACCCGCAGGGTTCCGAACCGAATTCCCAGCTGCGCACCTCTCCCACAATGGAACCGAGAATGCCGGGATGGGCGGACGGATCCTCGGCCTCGCCGACCAGAAAAAATCTCTGGTCAACGTGGCGCGACGCATAACGTTCGAAGATATCCTGCCAATAGTCGGGTTTAGGCTGCCCAGTGATCCGGGCGTCGAGTTCGGTCACTTGTTCAAGGTCTTCCGACGTCGCCTTGCGGATGTGCAAACCGTTTTCCTGAAACCGTTTTTCCGGCATGTCGGCCATGGCGAGTCCTTGATCGTTGACGCGGTTTGTTTAGTAACAGTACCAGAATGCAGATTTTTAACGGACTGGTCCGGATTTGCAACCATTCCGGCACCTGAGTTGTTCGGCGCCACCTGCCCACGCCCCCTTCTATAAACCTTATGACAAAAAATTCCCTATACTAAAGATCCTTTTTTGGTATATTGGTACCGAATTATCGTTATTCATCGAAAACACGGAAAGGTCCCCGGCATGAAGCGCGTCGTTTGCATGAACATAAACGGTCGCAGCGTGGAAGAAGTGGTACCTGACAACCTTCTACTGATCGACTTCCTGCGCGAAAGGCAAGCCCTGACCGGCGCCAAGAAAGGTTGTGACGGCGGCGAATGCGGCGCCTGCACGGTACTCATGGATGGCCAACCCCGCCTGTCATGCCTGACATTGGCGGCCGGATGCGAAGGCGCCGAGATCGAAACCATTGAAGGGCAAGCCAGAAACGGCCGCCTGTCCGCTCTTCAACGGGCCTTTCACGAGAACCTTGGCGTCCAATGCGGCTTTTGCACACCGGGCATGATCATGGCCGCAGAAGCGCTGCTGCGGGATAATCCCGACCCGGATGAAGATGACATCAAATCTGCGCTGAGTGGCAATCTTTGCCGGTGCACCGGCTATGTGAAGATCATCAAGTCCGTTCAGCTCGCGGCGGAGGAGGCAAGGCAATGAACGTTAAGGCCAGGGTCGTCGGACAACCCGTTCCATTGGTGGACGGAATCGAAAAGGTCACAGGCCGGGCGACCTATACTGCCGATCTGGACAGCCGCGACGCGCTGGTTGGCCGCATCCTGCGCGCCCCGGTCAGCCACGGGCGCATTCTGAGCGTGGACACGTCCCGCGCCGAAGCACTGGAAGGGGTTCGGGCGGTCCTGACCGGTCAAGACTGCGACAAGACCTATGGCGTGATCCCTATCGCGATGAACGAATACCCGTTGGCGCGCGACCGCATACGCTATTGCGGTGAGCCGATCGCTGCTGTGGCTGCCACGGATGCGGCCACCGCGGCGCGGGCGCTGGAACTGATCGAGGTCGAGATCGAAGAGTTGATCCCCTGCTATACCCCGGCCGAGGCCAGAGCGCCGGACGCGCCGCAACTGCACGAGGGAAAGCCCGGCAATCTTGAACGCGAGGTTCACCACAGCTTCGGCGACGTCGCGGCAGGTTTCGCAGAAGCCGATCTGGTGCGCGAAGAGACCTTTGACTGTGCCGAGGTCAATCACGCCCAGATGGAACCTCACGCGGCACTGGCCGAATATGACGCCGAGCGGCACAGGCTCACGTTGCACTCTGTAACGCAGGTTCCATTCTACGTGCATTTGATGCTTGCGCGGTGCCTGGATCTGGATACCTCGCGCATCCGCGTTGTGAAACCATTTGTCGGCGGCGGTTTCGGGGCGCGCACCGAGACGCTGAACTTCGAGATCGTTGCGGCGCTGTTGGCCCGCAAGACCGGCGGCAAAGTGATGATGCAGCTCAACCGGGAAGAAAGCTTTCTTACCCATCGGGGCCGGCCCAACACGCAGGTCAGATTGAAAATCGGCATGACCGATGCGGGAAAGATCACCTCGGCAGAATGCGAAGTCGTGATGAATGGCGGTGCTTATGCCGGTTATGGCATCGTCACGATCCTGTATGCCGGGGCTCTTCTGCATGGGATCTACGACATCGGCAACGTCAAGTATGACGGTTACCGCGTCTATACCAACCAGCCGCCCTGCGGTGCGATGCGTGGTCATGGCACTGTCGATGTGCGCCATTCCTTTGAAACCATGCTCGACCGAATGGCCCGCGAACTGAGGCTCGATCCCTTTGCGGTGCGCCGCGCCAACCTTTTGCAGGCACCGATGTTCACCAGCAATGGGCTGATGGTGAACTCTTACGGGCTGGGCGACTGCCTGAACAAGGTCGAGAAGGCCAGCGGCTGGGCCACGCGCAAGGGCAAGCTGGGCGCGGGACGTGGCCTCGGTATGGCCTGCTCGCACTATGTCTCGGGCGCGGCAAAACCTGTTCACTGGACTGGTGAGCCGCACGCCGTGGTGTCAATGAAACTCGATTTCGACGGTGGCGTGACAATTTTGACCGGAGCATCGGATATCGGTCAGGGCTCGACAACGATCGTCGCGCTGGCGGCGGCCGAGGTGATAGGCATCGATCTGGGCCGCATTCGCGTCGTAACCAACGACAGCGTCATCACGCCTAAGGACAATGGTTCCTATTCCAGCCGGGTGACATTCATGGTCGGCAACGCCGCCATCGAGGCTGCCAAAGCCCTGCGCACGAAACTGGTCGACGCGGCATCCGACCTGTTGGACGCGGCCCCGGACGAGGTTGACTGCGAAGGCGAGACCTTTTTTGTCCGGGGAAGCTCGCAGTCCGAGATTTCCTTCCACGATGTCGCCATCGCGGCGCTCGCCAAGGAAGGCACCATCACGGTGAAAGGCACGTTTTCGACCCCGGTCGAGGCGCAGGGCGGCAATCACCGCGGCGGGGCGGTGGGATCGACAATGGGCTTTTCCTATGCCGCGCAAGTCGTCGAGGTCAGCGTCGATCCGGCCACGGGCCAGATCACCGTGGAACAGGTCTGGGCGGCACTCGATTGCGGCTATGCGATCAACCCGCTGGCAGTCGAGGGTCAGATCGAAGGTTCGGTCTGGATGGGAATGGGTCAGGGCCTGTGCGAGGAAACTCACTATATCAGCGGTTTGCCCGCGCATTCCAACCTCACGGATTACCGATTCCCGACCATGGCGGAATCGCCACCGATCGACGTGCAGATTGTCGAAAGCATCGACCCGCTTGGCCCATTCGGGGCCAAGGAGGCCGGCGAAGGCGCGTTGTCGGGTTTTCCACCCGCCCTGGTGAACGCCGTGGCGGATGCCATTGATCTGGACGTGAATTTTCTGCCCGTTACACCCGACCGCCTGCTTGAGGCACTGATCAAGCACCGACGCGCCAATCGCCGCAGGGAGGCCACGACATGACCGAAGTCCTGCCGAATTTCCGGCTCGTGGAACCCGCCACGGTGAGCGAAGCCGTCGCCGCTTTGAGGTCGGACCCCGATGCACGTCTTTGCGCCGGGGGAACCGACATGATCGTACAGCTTCGCAAGGGGCTGGCCGAAACCGGCACGTTGATCAGCTTGTCCGGAATCACCGCCCTGACGGGGATCGAAGAAACCGGGACTGGCTTACGTATCGGTGCCGGGGTCACGCTTGCCGAAATCGCACGGAACCAAATAATCTCCGGCGGCTATCCCGCCATTGCCAAGTCGGCGCAGAGCGTTGCGGCACCAGGCCACCGGCAGGTTGCGACATTGGGCGGCAACCTTTGCCTCGACACTCGCTGCGTATATTTCAATCAGAGCCATTGGTGGCGCAAGTCCAATGGATTCTGTCTGAAATACCGGGGCGACACCTGCCATGTGGCACCACAGGGCAACCGGTGCAGGGCCGCTTTCAGCGGTGATCTTGCGCCGGCGCTGATGGTGCATGAAGCGGAGGTTGAAATCGCGGGCCCCGAGGGCACCAGGCGTCTGCCGCTGAGCGAATTCTACAATGAGGACGGTGCTGCGCATATCAACCTGGAACCCGGCGAAATCCTCGTCGCCGCGCATCTTCCACCGGCCGGACCCTCATCGGACTACGAAAAGATCCGCGTGCGGGGATCCATCGACTTTCCGCTGGCCGGCGTGGCCGTAGCCTGCAACAGAACACCCGACGGAACACACCGCTTCAAGGTCGCGATCACGGGAACCAACTCCAAGCCGGTATTAGTGGACGTTCCGGGCGACCTGCCGGAAGGCGGTTCTTCGGACGAATTCTTCGCCGCTTTGGAAAAAGCGGTTCAAAAAGCGGTATCCCCTCAGCGCACGACAACGATCGCACCGCATTACAGGCGGCTGTCGGTTGCCGCCCTGACGGTTCGGCTGGCGCAGAGGCTGCTATGACCGCCGACGTGCCCGGGTTGTATTGGCGGGCGGTGGACGGGCTTCATGTCGACACTCGCGGCCTGGACCCGCCCGAGCCGATGGTCGCAATCCTCTGGCATATCGAGAAACCGGACCAGACAGGGCCAATCACCATATATCTGGACCGTGATCCGATCTTTCTTTTCCCCGAGTTGGAAGACCGCGGCTGGCAATGGGAGTACAAGATCCGCAATCCGTCCGAGGTGAGGTTGATCCTGAGGGCAAAGCGATGAGCATGCCCGGCAGCTTTCTCGGCGGGGCACGGGACCGTCTGTTGCCGGCTTCAATTCCGTTCCGCTTCTTCCTTTCGGCGGCACTGTTTCAAGTACTGGCCTGGGCTGTGCTGGGTCTGGCAGCCGGCGACGTAGCCGGGTTTCGAGGCGGCCCGGGTCCGACGCTGGCGGCGATACATCTAGCGACATTGGGCGTTCTTGCCATGACCGCAATTGGGGCCAGCTACCAGCTTTTGCCTGTGGTCACGCGCAGGCCGCTGACGCGCGACTGGCCCCCACGTCTGAGCTTCTGGTTGATTTTCCCCGGGATAGGCCTTCTGACCTTCGGCATGGCGCGGGCCGAACCCAACAGCATGATGGCCGGAGCCGTCCTGGTATGTCTGGGCCTTGCGGTTTTTGCTCTGACAACAGCCGACAACCTGCGGCGCGCAGCCGGCATACCGGTCGTTTCCGCACATGGCTGGCTGGCGCAGGCTTCGATGGCCATAGCCGCCCTTCTCGGCATCCTTCTGGTTTGGGATTTCAGTACCGGGTTTCTTGACGATCATGGCAATCTGGCCGTTATTCATATGGCGATCGCCAGCTTCGGGTTCATGGGGGTGCTGGTGCTGGGTTTCAGTCTGATACTGATACCGATGTTCGTTCTGTCCCGAAGCCTGCCGCAGCGGCCCGGCTGGGCTCAGCTGGTTCTGGCGCTTATGTCCCTTTTGCTGTTTTCGATTGGCGTTTGGATCGGCATCCCACTGTTGCTGTGGACGTCTCTGGCCTTCGCGCTCGCTGCGACCGGCTGTTACCTGTGGTTGATGCACACAGCGCTCAGAACCAGCATGCGCAAGCGGCTGGGGCTTCCTTTTGTGCTGATCCGGGCCTCCTGGGCTTTTCTGATGCTGAGCCTGCTGCTGGCCTGTTCGCTATACGCAGGCCTCGGTATCCCAAACGCACCGGCCCTGACAGGATTCGTCATTCTTGCAGGTTGGCTGCTGACCTTTCTGACTGGTGTGCTGCAGCGCATCATGCCCTTTCTCGCCTCGATGCACGCGGCGGACAAATCAGGTTTTCCACCTCTGTTGTCGGACCTGACGGCGGAACGACCGCTCAGGATTCATGCAGCGTGCCATTTCGCTGCCCTCGCGGCCTGTATCACCGGTATTCTGCTGGAAAAGGTACATCTGGTGCAAATAGGGGCGGCGCTTGGAACCGCCGGAGCCATTTCGTTCGGAGTGTTTGCATTGAATGTCGTCCTGCAGCTCGGTCAACCGAAACCCGAGAGCTGACAGCTTTCGTCATCTCCAAACCATCCTCAAAAAACGTAATTGAGTTTATTTCGGTATAGTGGTACTGTTTTATTACTTTATGATTTCCACATCACAGGCACTGAACCATGTCCTTCGCCCGCCGCACCGCCCAGCTTTTGCATGAAGACCATCAGGCAACAATAGCCGTGATTGAAGCTTTAGACCAACTTCTTGCAAAAACTCGAAAAAAGGCGCCTGACACCAATGACCCGAAGGTCCGAAAGACCTTGGAACAGGCCAGTGGCGCACTTGAAGAAGAAGTAAATCAGCACTTTGCGTTCGAAGAAAACGAACTTTTTACCCGACTCGAAGAAATGGGCGACGTCGGGATCGGAGAACACCTGCGCGACGAGCACCGCGCGCTTTCACCATTGGGAAATTCGGTTGCCGAAATGGCGCGCGATGCGTTGGAAAAAGGGTTCAGCGACGAGTCATGGACCAAATTCCGCAACGTGTCCGCCGAGCTTATCGAACGAATGTATGCCCATATCCAAAAAGAAGAAATGGCGTTGGTTCCGGCACTGGAAGACCTGCTTGACCCGGAAACCGACATGGAATTGTCCGCCGCGTATGCCGGCAACCACTTGGAATAGCGAGCCTGAGATATGACGGAAACATTGGTTCAGCCCTACACAAAGCCCCTGTCCCCCAACGACCTGGAGGCGGTGATCGCCATCGACATGGCCGCCTCGGCAACCCCGCGCCGGAGCTACTTCGAAAAAAGGCTACGGGCGGCGACCGACAATCCCCGCGACTATGTCTTTGTAGGCGTTTTCGACAACGATGTTCTGGCAGGTTTCGCGTTCGCCAAACTCGCCAAGGGTGAATTCGGCAAGGCCGGGGCCAGCGCCTCGCTGGATGCAATCGGCGTGGCGCCGGATCACGGGCTTCAGGGCATTGGGCATATGCTGTTGGAAGAGGTCGAAAGGGTTCTGCGCAACAAGGGTGTGACCGAATTGAACAGCCAGGTCGAGTGGGTCCGCTGGCCGCTGCTCAGCTTCTTTGCTCATTCCGGCTTCGGGATGGCACCGCGCATTGTGCTGGCCCGCACCACCCATGAGATGCCGCACGAGCTTCGGAACGATCCGGCCGAGGATGCAATTGAACTCGATTACAGCTCACCCGACGGCGATGCCGGAAACGCTTTGTCGCGCGATCTCTTTCCGGTGCGCTCGATGAAGGCCGCCGACCTTCCCAGGATCATCGCGATTGACGCGGAAAGTTCAGGCACAGAGCGGACCGACTATTTCGCCCGCAAACAGGATGAAAACCTCAACCGAAGTGGAGTCAGGGTGTCGCTGGTGGCCGAGCAGGACGGGTTTCCGGTGGGATTCATCATGGCGAGGGTGGATTTCGGCGAATTTGGCCGGGCCAGCACCGAAGCGGTCTTGGATTCGATCGGCGTCGAACCCGGGTTCCGAACCCAAGGCATTGGTCGGTTCCTGATGGCAAAGCTGGTGGCCAATCTCAAGGTGTTGCAGGCGGAAACCGTGCGCACCGAGGTCGATTGGGACGACACCGCGTTGATCAGCTTTTTCAGTTCGGTCGGTTTTTCTCCCGCCCAACGGATTTCTCTCACCAAAGCACTCTGATTTGCGTTAGTTGATTGTCGGACGCGTGTCTCCGCAGGCCAGATTCCGCGTTGGGGACAGGCGATCAAGCGGGTGCAACGCCCAATGAATGTAGAATGAAAATGACCGGGAACCCTGTTCCCGGTCCTCGAAATTGCCTCCCCAGCTTCCGCCTTAGTGCAAGGCGTCGTATTTTGCCTGCAGCTCCTCTTCGGTTTCTTCCCAATCCGGGTTCGGCACGATGCACGCTTCCGGGCAAACCAGCTTGCACTGAGGCTCATCTTCTTCCCCGACGCACTCGGTGCATTTCATCGGGTCGATGACATAGTAAGGCTCACCCGCGGTGATGGCCTCGTTGGGGCACACCGGCTCGCAGGCGTCGCAGGCGGTACAGGGGTCAACGATCATAAGTGCCATGGATCTGGTCCTCCTATCAGGTTCTCAGGATGCTTTGAGTATCTGGCCGCCGGCCGCGAGTTTCTCGTATCGGAACGCGCCCCAAAGCGCGGCGCCGATGGCCCCGGCATAGATCGAATCCGGGTGGTTCACGACTTCGGCATCGACGCCTTTCATCTTGGCCAGCTGCTCGCGCATGGCCTGGCAAAGGCCCTCGTCCTGCGCCAGGCCGCCGGTCATCATGATCAGGTCGTTCCTGACACCGATGGATTTAAGCAGACGCGCCAGGCGGCTGGCCATCGACAGGTGAATGCCCTTGAGAATGTTGGGCGCGGTGATGCCGCGCGACACCATGTTGATCACGTCCGTTTCCGCCAGAACCGCGCAGATCGACGAGACTTCTTCAGGGTCGTCGGCCTGCATTGACAGGTTCCCGATCTCGTCCTGCGCGATACCAAGATACCGCGCGATGTTTTCCAGAAACTGCCCCGACCCCGAGGCGCACTGGCTGGTCATCTTGTAATTGGTGACCTTGCCGGCTGCATCGGTGATCATCGCGCGCCCGTGCAAGGCGCCGCAATCGAGGATCGCAATCGATTTCGGGTTGAGGTATCGCGCGCCGCGCGCATGCGACGTCATCGAATAGAAGTGGCCGGTGTGATAGGGAATGGCCTCCCCCTCGCCGGTTGTTGCCACATAATCAAGCTCATCCTCCCGAACGCCCGCGTCTTCCAGCGCGTTCTCGAAAGCTTCACGCGAAAGCTGCATCGGGTCTCTTTGACGGATCCGGAGCGTACAGCGTGACAGCCATTCCTCCTTACCGTGTTCCGCCCTGAAGACGGCTACCTTGACCGCGCCAGTGCCTACGTCGATTCCAGCAGTCAGTGTCATGTTTCTAACCCCTCCATGCGGCCCCCGGCAGCGCGCCGGGCGAATTCGGCGGCGCCTAGGGCACCGGTGTAAATCGAGTCCGGATTGATGTTGATGGTCACGTCGCCGTAATTCTCTTTGATAAGCTTTCTCAGTTCCCGCACCGCGGCTTCGTTCTTCGCCACACCGCCGGTAAAGGTCATCTGATCGCATACACCGCCCGAACGCGACAGGATCGAGACCGCCCGCAGGATGATGGCGCGATGCAGGCCGGCCAGAATGTCCTCGCGCTTTTCGCCCAACGCCAGACGGTCCCGCAACTCGGCACCAGCGAACACGGTGCATGTCGAGTTGATGCGCGCGGGTTTTCCGGATTTCATCGCCAGCGGACCCAACTCGTGCAGACCCATGTTCATCTCGTCGGCTATGTAGCCAAGATAACGTCCACACCCCGCAGCGCAGCGATCGTTCATCTGGAAATTCTCGACGATCCCGTTCGCATCGACCTGAATGCCCTTGGTGTCCTGCCCGCCGATGTCCAGCACCGTGCGGGTTTCGGGGTACATCATGTGCGCCCCGAGCCCGTGGCAGAGAATCTCGGAGCGGATATGTTCCTTGGAAAACGGCAAGGTCACACGGCCGTAGCCGGTTCCAACCAGATAACTTTCCTCCAAGTCGATCCCCAGCGCGTTTTCGGCTTTTTTGCCGAATTCGTCCAGAAGGCCGGACTCTTCCATGGCAACCCGGTCGAGGGCGTTCTTGAATTTTTCATTCAAGCTTCCCGAAGGCGGCCGGTTTTCAACGGCGATGATAGACTTGTCGTAGATGTTCAACAGTATGTCATAAGAGATACCGGCGGCACGCCCGACCTCTTCGGCCACGGCCAGATATCGCGAGCCCGCGATATCACGGAAGAAATCCGACTTGCGCTCGGCGTCCGGCGCGTACATGGCCGGTGCTTCTTCGCGCAGGCGGCGAAACACTTCGGCCAGGGCCGACTTCACCTCGGCGCCGATCTTTTCAAACCGTTCGCCGCGCACCAGACGGGTGCAGGTTTCTTCAAGATCGCTAAGCTGCTCCAGGAACTGCTCCAGCCGGAAGGATCGCTCCAACGCGGCAAGAAATTCCTCGACCTGTGCATCAAGCGTACCAGCACCGCCGAATTCCCGTCGGAACAGGGTGAACCGCGCATCAATCTTGGCCTCTTCGGTAGCCACCGAACAGGCAGTCGCATAGTTCGATCTGGAATTGGTGATGCCGCGTCCCAGAACCTGCTCTTCTTCGTCCAGCAACACGGCCTTGGTGGTGGTGGAACCCAGGTCAATTCCAACAAAGGTCTTCATGCCGCCACTCCTTTTCCGCTACGTTTCTGTTCAACCATCTGGAAATAGCTTTCCAGGCGGTTCTTGACGTTGGCCGCCGAGAAATATCGCGGATCGACCAGGTCGGTTTCGATGAAGGCCGCCGGCTTGCCGGTGCGCTTCTCAACCTCACGCATGATCAGAAGCTGCCCCGCCGAGAAGCTGTTGCAGCTTTTGATCGAGTTGATCAAAAGGCCATCGGCTTCGTATTCGTTGATGTAGTCGGCCAACATGTCGATACGCATCGGCAGGCTGCGGTTGGTGTAGACGCCAAGGCAGTATTCCGCGAGTGATTCCAGCGGCCTGTCCGGGTCATGCCGGAAACCGTAATCATAGGTTCCGCCCACCTTGGTATAGCTCGAAGCGACGACCGTGGCGCCTTCTTCGTAGAACATCTTCCAGAACTGGCGGAAAGAGGTGTAGTTTGGCGGCCCTTCGACGACGAGACGATACTTCTCTTCGCCCATCGGCCCGTCCGGCGTGACCGGCCCTAGACCCTTGAGCAGCCGTTCATCCACCTCTTCTCGCAGGAAGCGGTAGTAGTCGATGGCGTCATCCGTGCCCCGGAAGGCGCCAAAGATCGGGCCGATATAGTAGATGCCGCCGAAATAGGCATCGATCGGGGAGGGTTTGTTCTTGGCACTTTGCAGGATATAGACCAGATCGTCTTCGGCCTGCGCCGATTTCTTCAGATATTCACGCAACCGGTCGATGTCGAACTTAACACCGGACACCTCTTCGAGCGTCGGAATCACGTCCTCCTTGAACTGCTTGACCATGTACTGGATCATGTTCGGCGTGACCTTTCCATCCGCCATATACGGCGTCTGCAGGAAGATGGTCGGGCACTTGTACTGCTCGCGCAGAAGCTCGAACCATTTCAGAAAGGTAAAGCACCCGGTATAGGACAGCAGCAGCACGTCCGGGTTCGGCAACTGCTTGCCGTTGGGTCCGATGTTGCCCTTCATCATCATGCCGATGTCGGACTTTACATAGGTGCATACGTCCTCGGAGTGCCCTGCCCGTTCAGCCTCCATGATATAGGCGCCGCTTTGCTTGCGCAGGCCGCTCTGGATCGCGTTTACCTCTGGCAGGTTGTTGACCAGATCGAAACACATGATCAGTTCGTTGAGGTTGCCCGGTACAAAGGTCGAGGCGACTTTGTCACCGTTTTTCGGAGCGTTGGTCAGCCTATCGTAGTGGTTGGCCATCATCTCCTTCTGCTTGAGCATCGAAGCGTCCTTGAGGACATCCTGAGGCTGCGCCTTGACGACTGGCTGTCTCATGCTGCACTCCACAATTTGATTGAATCCACAAACGTCCCGGCCTGCTCGCGAATGGGCTGCATCTGGCCGGAATTTTCGGCGTATTTGAACGCGATGTAGGGGACGTTCGCATCCTTCAGCACGTTCTGAAGAATCGGGCGGTCCAGCAGTGCGGGATCGCAGAAACTGGTCGAGGCAAAGATCACGCCCTCGGCCCCGGTATCGCGCACCGCGCGCACCAGGAACTGGCCCTTCTCTTCCTGGTTCGGCTCATATTTCGCCGCCGTCGACATGGAACGGTGCAAGAACGCCTGACTGAGGTTGTGAACCGGATCGCCTTCGGTGGGAACGTCACCAAGCAGCCAGCGGCTGACCAGGACGAAATCGTCATCCACGATGTAGCAACCGGACATCTCCAGCGACTTGATCAGGTTCAGCGGTGGCTGTTCGCAGAACATGCCGGTCAAGATCACGCGGCTGTTGTCCTTGAGCGGGCGTTCTTCGCTCGAAGCTGCCGCGATATACTCCCGCACAACACGGGTGTGTTCCTCGACCGGCAGGACCAGTCCCGCGCGGATCACCAGGTAAGCTTCGGACGCCGGGGCCTTCCACGGCTGCGCCGCACGTAAGGCATAGAGGTCATTCACGGCGCGGCGGTTCTCGTTATAGACCTCGATTGAGGCGCGAATGTCGTCATCCGTGATTTCGTGGCCTGCGATACCCTCGAGATCGTGCAGGAATTCGCGCATCTCGTTGGTGTAGAATACCCCCCCGACCTCGTCCTGGTAAGTTTGCGGCACGTCGAAATACTTGGAATAGACATCCGGGAACAGCATCTTCCACATGCCGGACAGGTTCCGGATTACATCGCAGATGGACGGAAACAGCATACCGTCCACGAAATCCATCCGGCCCGATACGCCCAGTTCGATGGTCGAGCGGGGGATACGGCAGATGTAGCTTTGGTAATAGGCGTCGCCGTGGATGACTTCGAGGTTGTCGCCACCGCCCATGATGCCCAGCGGCAGCATACCGGCGGCATGGATAAGCTCTCGCGGGACGTAGACGGGCATGTAGCCGATGACCTTGCGGCCCGGCTCCGCCTCTTTCCATTTGCGCGCCGCCGTAAAATTCAGATCCTCATAGAGGGCCTGACAGTGCGCGACAATTTTGGATACAGGTCTGTCAGTCATCTGTTTTCCCACTTTGCTGGGCGTTTCGCGAGGAATGCTTCAAGCCCCTCCACCGCGTCCCGCGTTGACATGAGTTCACCAAGATACAGCGCCTCGACCTCGTCCAGGCGGGCGATAACTTCGCGGCAGTACCCGGCTCTTGCGGCCCGGACCGCCAACCGCAGGCTGGAGGCGCTTTTGGGTTTGAGGTGCGTTTCGACATAGGCGATGGCGGCGACCTCGGGTTCCGGGTCAACGTCATCGACCAGCCCAATCTCGCCCGCCTTTTCGCCGCTGACCGAGCGGCCCGAACACAGAAGATCTTCGGCCCGTGACTGACCGATCCGACCGGGCAACAGGCAGGAGGCGGCCGGGGCGAACACCCCCAGCATCATTTCCGGCTGGCCGAGATTGGCGTCCGGCGCGGCAAAAATCCTGTGCCCGGCCAATGCCACTTCCAGCCCGCCGCCAAGACACTGTCCGCGCACCGCGACCAGAACCGGCACCGGATAGTCCAGCATCCGCCGCACCAGCGCGTGCAACGACTTCAACATCTGCTCACAAACATCCGGCAGGTGCTCCTCGACAGAGGCTCCAAAGCTGAAATGAGGGCCTTCGGCTTCGATCAACACCGCGACCAGATCAAGATTGTCCTGGTGTGCCGCTAGCGCTCCGTCCAGAGCCGCAATCATCTCGGCATCCACGATATTCGCCTTGGGCCGGTTCAGCCGCAGCCGCAGCAGGGTGCCGTCAAGGGCAAGGGTATGTGCAGCAGCCTCGCTCACTTGCGAACCCCCGGCATCATGCTGTCGACATAGTCGGGGGTCCACTTCGCGCCCTCTGCCAGTTCTTTGCGCAGCAGCGCGAAATCAATCTCGCGCCCGACCTCGCGGTCGCCCTCGTTGAAGGCCCGGAAGCCCATGTTGGCCTCGGTCATCATGTTGCCCGCCAGCCAGGCCCGCGAGTTTTCCTTGTTTGCGTTCCAGGCGTTGAGTTTGGGCTTGCGCAGTTCCTCGACTGACTTGGTGGTGCAATCGGGGAAGGTCAGCAGCAGCTTGCCGCACAGTTCCTCGATCTTTTCGTCCAGCGCGGTCAGGTCCATTTCGCCCCTTTTCAACAGAGCCTTGCCCTCGGCCAGCGCCTCTCCGGTCTTCATCTCGCCGTGCTGGATGCGGCCCCATTCATCGGTGACCATGCGGGTCTCGACCAGCGGGTTGGCAATGTATTTTCCGTCGACCTTCAGGCCCGGAACGATGTCGGTCAGGATGCCCAGCCGCATCGCCTTCTGCGCGGTGAAGCTCTCGCACAGAACGCCTGAGTTCATCGCCTGCTCGCAACCGATCATCAGCGGCAGGAAATCGGTGGAGCCGCCGATTGCCGCGGAGCCGTGTTTTGGGCCGGCCTGACCGAACCGGGCCATGTCCTGGGCAATAGAGAAATCGCAGGCCATGCCGATTTCTTGCCCGCCACCGATCCGCATACCGTTGACACGGCATACTACCGGCTTGTCGCATCCAAGGATCGCCGAGACCATGTCGTTGAACAGCCGCATGTACTGGCGGTATTCATGCGGCCGTCCGGCATAGTATTCCGCGTATTCCTTGGTGTTGCCGCCGGTGCAAAACGCCTTGTCCCCCATCGCAGTGAACACCACCGCATTCACGTCGCGCATGTTCGAAGCCGCCCGGAAGGCGAGGATCACCGCCTTGACCATATCCGTTGTGTAGGAGTTGTACTGTGCCGGGTTGTTCAGAATGATCCAGGCGTTGTAGAGTCCCTCGGCAATCGAACCGTCCGGCAACCTGGCAGGCCGTTTTTCAAAAATCACCTGATCGGTGATACCCTCGCGCGTAGCTTCAGACACCAGATCGTGCGAAACGAAATCAAACTTGGCGTAATTCATTGTGTGTCTCCTTTACAGCCCGGGCACGAGGATCTGGCGCCGGGTCACCTTTCCGTCATGGACGGTCCGGAAAATCTCATTGATGTCTTCGAGCGATTTTTGCTCGACAAAGGGCATGAGCTTGACCTTGCCGCTCATCACCAGTTCCAGCGCGCCGGGGTATAGTTCCGGCGGACATCCCCAGTTGCCCAGCAGGCGGGCGTGAAAGGCCATGAGGTTCGACAGCCGCACCTCAAGCTTGTCCATGGTGAACCCCACCACGCACATGGTGGCCCCGTGATTGAGCAGGCTAAACGCAGTCTGCTGACCGACGGCGGTGCCGGAACATTCCATGATGATCCATTCGGTGCCGCGCAGTGCATTTTCCTTGGCGAAACCCGCGATTGCTTTTTTCAGAGCCCGCGCATCATACTCCCGCGCATTCAACGCAAGCGACGCTCCACAGCCCTTTACGGCTTCCAGTTTTTCCGGAACCACGTCGATGGCGACGACGGTTGCACCCATTGCCGCAGCGACCTGAACGGCATAGCCGCCAACACCGCCAACGCCGTTGACGATCACAAGATCTCCGTCGCCGATCCCGGCCTGCACAGCCGCCTGATACGGCGTGGTGAGCGCATCCGCGACCACGGACACATCCGCCAATGTAAGACCAACGGCTGCAAGCCTGTCTGTGTCGACCGGGCACAGTCCGCGCGCGGGAACGGTGATGTGGCTGGCAAAGCCGCCCTGGATATCGTTGCCCGGCATCTTCTGCTTTCGGCAAATGGTGCCCTTGCCGCGCCGGCAAAGATCGCATTCACCGCAGGGCATAACCGCGGGAACGATCACTGGTTCGCCGATCCACTCCCTGGCCCCCTCGCCTGCCTCGGTAACGACACCGCTGATTTCATGACCAAGCGCAAGCGGAAGCGCGTGATTGGTACGGACACCGTCGTAGTAGTACCCCAGGTCTGTGTGGCACACGCCGCAGCCCGACACTTGGACAACCACTTCGTCAGGGCCGGGCTTTTCAAGCGCGAACTCCACCTTCTCCAACGGCTTGTCCGGCGAAACCATCATCCATCGTGTCGGCATTTCCGCCCTCCTGATTTGTGCCCAAACGTCGTGTTGACAGCACTTGCATTCTCTATTACCGTAAATTGGTACTCTATTACCTATTTTAGGTCAACAAAGAAAATCGACAATCCGGGAACAATGGCGGAAGTGAATATGACCAGCCCCATCAATCACGCAAAAAACATTTCCTTTGCAATTGTCGGCAGCGGCGGAGCAGGCGCGATAACCGCAGGGTCGATCCTGCTGGAAGCGGCAGGCAAAACCGGCTGGTACGGGTTGCTCAACCGTTCGGTCGGGCCTCAGATTCGCGGCGGTGAGGCGGCCGCACTGGTACGCCTATCAACCACGCCAGCAGCCTGCATGTCCAAAAACTTCGACATCCTTGTCGCCATCGACTGGAAAAACGCGGATCGGTTTATCAGCGCCATGCCGGTTGCCACCGGCGGGCTGGTGATCTGCGACCCTGCCGCAGGCGACCCGCCAAAAGCGGTGCGGGATGCGGAATGCACCATCATCCAATGCCCGATTGGCGAAATGGCCAAGTCCATTTCCGGTGGACGCGAGAACATGATCGCAATAGGGCTTGTCGCCCACCTGGTCGACCTTCCCCCGGAAGAGGTCATGAGCGTCGTCGCCGCAAAGCTGAGCAGCAAGGGAGAGGCCGCGATAGAAATCGGGCGTGCCTGCATCCAGGCCGGAAGGGAAGCTGCCGCAGGATTTGAGTACAAAACCTCCCTAGCTACACCGACGGCGAAGACGGACGAACGCTGGCTGATCACCGGTAACGAGGCGGTCGGTCTTGGCGCCCTTCGCGGCGGCATCCGGTTTGCCGCTGCCTATCCGATCACTCCGGCGACCGAAGTTCTAGAATACCTCGCGCCCGCGCTGGCCTCGGTCGGAGGCGCATTGGTGCAGGCCGAAGACGAGCTTTCCTCGATCAACATGATCATCGGCGCCTCGTTTGGCGGCCGCCCTTCGATCACCGCCACATCCGGGCCGGGCCTGTCGCTCATGATGGAAAGCCTCGGCCTGGCCGCGGCGTCTGAGACCCCAATCGTTGTCGTTGACGTGATGCGGGTTGGCCCTTCAACCGGCATCGCGACCAAGTCCGAACAATCCGATCTCAACATCGCGGTATACGGGTTCCACGGCGACGCGGACCATGTGGTTGTGGCACCGCTTGGAGTAGCGGATTGCCTGTTTACCGCGCAATGGGCGGTGCATATCGCCGAAACCCTGCAATCACCGGTCATCCTGCTGTCCGATCAATCCATCGGTCAGTCCCGTGTACTGATCGACAAACCGGCAGAAGTTAGTTTCCTGACCCGGCGCAAGACCTTCGAGGAAACCGGAGAAGCCTACAAGCGGTACGCCCTGACCGCGGACGGTGTGTCGCCGATGTCCCTGCCCGGCCAACCTGGCGGCCAGTACACGGCCGACGGCCTGACGCATACCGAACGCGGCACGCCCTCGAGCACCAAGCGCGACCAGAGAGAGCAGATGGTAAAACGCCGCTGCAAGATCGAAGGCTTCGACTATGGCGACCACTGGGGCGTGACCGAGGGTGAAGACGGCTGCGATACTGTCATTCTGACCTGGGGGTCATTGACCGGAGCTGTGCGTGAAGCCCTTGATGAATTGGCCAAAAGTGGAATTTCCGCGCGTCTGGTTTCGCTGCGCCAGATCCTGCCGTTTCCCGTCAGGTCGCTGGAAGCCGCGCTTGCCGGAGCCAAGCGGGTTCTGTTTGTCGAACAGAGCTTTTCCGGCCAGTTCTATCGCCATGTACGCGCCCATATCGACCTGCCCTTCGAGGTCAGGATGCTCAACCGAGAGGGGCCAGACGTCATCGGCCCCGATGAAATTGCCACTCAGATCCGGGAATGGACAGAACAATGAACGCGCCCGATTTCAAAGCCAGCGACTTCAAATCCGACATCACACCGATCTGGTGCCCCGGATGCGGGGACTTCCACGTCCTGATGTCCATCACCAAGGCGTTGGCCAAACTCGGCCAGCCGCCCGAGCAAATCGCAGTGGTGTCCGGCATCGGATGCTCGTCGCGAATCCCGGCCTATACGAATTGTTACGGATTTCACGGGGTTCATGGCCGGTCGCTGGCGGTGGCCGCCGGCCTTAAGGTTGCGCGTCCCGACCTGACCGTTCTGGCGATGAGCGGTGACGGCGACGGATTTTCCATCGGCGGCAACCATTTCCTTCACGCCTGCCGTCGCAACGTGGACATGACCTATATCGTGATGGACAACCGGGTCTACGGAATGACCAAGGGACAGCCCTCACCGACCACCGAACCGGATTGGGACAGCGCCCTGTCGCCTGGCGGCACCGGCCTGTCGCCGTTTCACCCGCTGGTGATCGCACTGGCCTCGGGCGCCAATTTCGTTGCCCGCGAGTTTTCCGGCGACATCAAGGCCTGCACCCAAACCATCGTCGAAGCGATCAATCATCCGGGGTTCTCTTTTGTCGAAATCCTCAGCCCCTGCGTGACCTTTCGTCCGGACGAACGGGAGTGGAAGAACCAGGTTCACCTTGCGAGTGTTCCCGAAACCGACGATCCGGCGCGGGCGGCACGGCGCATCATGACCGATGACGGCATGAACACCGGCATCCTCTATCGGGGTCGCCGCAAGCCTTATTTCGCCTCGGTTTCGGATGAAGCGGGTGACCTTTCGCCCTTGGAACAGGCATTTACGATCTGAACCTCATGCGACTTTCGAAAAACGTGGGGCCGCCCTTTGGGCGGCCCTGTGACTTGATGGGTGGCATTTGCCTGTTCGGGTCAGCGCAGATCCAGCACTCGCACTGCCTTGCCTTCTGAGCGAGGAATTTCTCCCGGTTTCTTGATCGAAACAGCACAGCTTACGCCGATGGTCGATTTGATGTGGTGGCGCACTTCAGCAGCCTTCGCGGCCAGCGTCTGTTGGTCCTGCCCCGCATCCGGCGGCACCTCGACATCCAGGCTCATGGCATCCAGCGGTCCATCCTTGAAAAGTTTGATCTGGTAGTGCGGCGCCAGGCCGGTCAGCCCCAACAACACCGCTTCGACCTGAGACGGATAGACGTTTACACCACGAATGATCATCATGTCGTCATTGCGTCCGTCCACGCGCAGGATGCGCACATGCGTGCGCCCGCAACTACAGGGCTCGTCGCTGAGGCGGGTGATGTCCCGAGTGCGATAGCGGATCATCGGCATCGCTTCCTTGGTCAGCGTGGTGATCACCAATTCTCCGGTCTCTCCCATTGGCAGGGGCTCCATCGTCTCGGGATCGACGATCTCGAACAGGAAATGGTCCTCCCACCCATGAAGGCCATCGCGTTCTGTATCGCATTCGCAGGCAACACCGGGACCCATGATCTCGGACAGACCGTAGACGTCGACCGACTTTATTCCCAGTCGCTGGTCCAGCTCGGCCCGCATCTGGTTGGACCACGGTTCTGCGCCAAACAGTCCACGCCGGACCGGCAGGCTGGCGATGTCCACGCCCATCTGATTGGCCACTTCGGCGATGTTGAGCGCATAGGACGGGGTCGAACACAGGATGCCGGGCGCAAAATCCCTCAGCAGCGTCACCTGCCGTTCTGTGCCGCCACCGGATATCGGCACCACCACACAGCCAAGCCGTTCCGCCCCATAATGCGCGCCCAACCCGCCGGTGAACAGACCATAGCCATAGGCATTGTGCACCAGATCTCCGGGGCGGATTCCCGCAGCGCCCATCGAGCGCGCCATCAGCCCGGCCCAGATATCCAGATCGTTCAGGGAATAGCCCACAACCGTCGGCTTGCCGGTGGTGCCCGAGGAGGCGTGAATACGCGCCATCTTTTCCAGAGGCATAGAAAACAGCCGGAACGGGTAGTTGTCGCGCAGATCGGTTTTCACAGTAAAGGGAAAGTGCCGGATATCCCCGAGGGTTTTCAGTTCGGCGGGCGTGACACCCGCCTCATCGAACGCGGCGCGGTAATGCGGCACGTCTGAATAGGCGCGCTCCAGTGATCTACGCAGGCGAACCAGCTGCACCTCCGCGATCTCGCTGCGCGACATCGTCTCCGCCTCTCGATCATACATGAAACCGGGATCAATTTGGTTCGATACCAGCATGCCGACATTCCTCCCTGAACTTCTTCCCGTCCAACCCGCCGGATCAGGCTCTGGTCCACCCCGGCTGGACACCCTGACTGCTGTTTCCGGCGCCCCGAGCGGGCATCTTGTTGATTGCATAGCCTTGTGTGAAACCAGCCCGCGTTATCAGCTGATGCTTGAAAGCCCATCCTGTGACAGCCGTGCCGAGACCCGCCAGCACCAGTGTGGGGCCCAGGCCGTTGGGCACAACGGCTGCCAGCAAAGTCAATGCGGCCAGGACGGCCTGCGGCTGCGCCAACAACCCGGCCTTCATTCCATCAAGCGCCTTGAAGGTCCCGGTAGGGGCACCCGCGCGGCCAAGTTCCCCGCGATACCGTTTCCACGTCGCGTATCGCAGGACGACCAAGACAAGAAGAACAGGGATCAGAACGCTGCCAACAGTTTGGCCAGCCCCGTACACCACAGCCAGAACAGCGAGGATGCCCACCCCTTCGGTCAGTCCCGTGGTAAAGATCACGGGAACGATGGCCGGTTGACGCCATGCGGGTATTCCTTTTGCGGCGAGCAGGATGCGGGCCTGACAATACAAGAAGACCAGCCCGCTAACGGCGGCCAGACCCCCTAAAACCGGCGAGGCGAGCCACCAGGCGAACGCTCCGAACCCGAAAAATGGCACTGCCGCCATAGCCTCGCGCGTCATCCAGCTTGTCGGGGCGTTGAGAAATACGTTCAGGAGGCGCGACGGCCGCCCGATTTCGAGCAGGACGCAGAACAGACCAACAGCGACAAACGCCAGCGCCACCAGGACAGCAGGCCAGATAACCGGCGCAAATACCCCCGCAAACATGGCCGTTGCCAGCAAACCGGTACCGGTGCCGCCACAAATGAAATTGGCGGCGGCCCGCCAGTCCCAATTCGTCTGGGCCTTCGGTGAAACCGCAGCCATCCCCACTGGCTCGGCCACCATCGGCACTGCATCGGAACACGCCCCGTCGTCGATGTCGCCATCGTAGAGGTAGTAGATGTTGGGGCCGTTTCCCAACTCCTCATGCATCCGAAAATGGCGCTTTTCGCGCAGTAGCGTCGACACGTTGCTGTCCGGATCATCCAGATCCCCCATCTGCAACGCCCCCGAAATGCATGACGCCACACATGCCGGCGTCGCCTCCTGATCGACACCGGGGACAAGGCCGCGCGCCAACCCCTCGTCGATGCGTTCGACGCAAAGTGTGCATTTCTGCGCCACGCCAAGGCGGGCCGGATCGTGGCGTACCGATTCATGCCGCATCTGCTTGCCGCCATAGGCAGCGTTTGGATCGTCGACCCGGAACCGGGCCTGATACGGGCAGGACACCGCGCAATAGGCGCATCCGATGCACAGGTCATAGTCGATTGTGACGATGCCGTCTTCGCGCTTGCGTGTCGCGGTCGACGGGCAGGCCGTCAGACATGAGGGTGTTTCGCAGTGCATGCACCCGACCGGCAGAAACGCCCGGTTCACGGCAGGGAATTCTCCGGTTTCAAAATCCAGAACCTTGCGCCACTGCACGCCCGGTGCGGTGGCGTTCGCGTGTTTGCATGCCGAGGTGCAGGTCTGGCACCCCACGCAACGGTTCAGGTCGGCGACAATGGCCCAGGTTGTCATTTGCCCGCCTCCATTGCATTGCCACTCGTCTTTCTCACCGCCACCCGCACCAAATCGGCTCCGGACCCGGTCGCATCGGTCAGTTCCAGCGACATGGGCGTCAGGCTGTTCATGCTGGGGGTGTTGAGATCTTTGGCAAACGGCGTTTTCCAATGATCGAACTGACCGATCATCAACAGAGTGTCCGGCCGAATGCCGTGGCGCAGAATTACTGCGCCCGATGTACTGCCGGTCGGAGAATAAACCTCGACCCGGTCGCCTTCGGCAACTCCGAGCTTCGTCGCCGCCTGCGGGTTCATTACCACTCCGCCATGGCCTGCAACATTGGCCGCAACCTCGTGGATCATCTGGATACCAGCATTTCCGCCCCAGGAATACTGCATTGATCGGGCCGTCAGCAGCCAGAACGGATAATCACCGATCCTAACGTCATATTGTTGCTCGATCGCGGTTTCCCACATAGCCTGAAGATCCTGAAAATGCGGCAGCGCCTCGTATTCTTTCAGCTGCCGATCCCACCAGGTGATACCCATTTCGTGCAGGCGGTTCCCAAGTTCCTGCCCGATCCGCAGCAGACGCTCCTGATATGGGAGTTCAAATCTGAGGCCCTTTTCGACCATCGCCGGGTACAGGTACCAACGCTCCTTCGGGAACCGCACGGTCCGGAATCCGTGTTCGCGAAAATAGTCGAGTCCCTGGCTTTCCACCCCATCAGTCAACTCCGCGCTGGCCGCGCGGCAGGCACTGTTCCAGATGTCCTCGACAGAGTGTTCCGCCGCCGGATCAAGCGAGAAATCGTAGTTCTCACCGAACAGCCGAATGCCTGCCGCACCCTTGTTGATCGCCCTGTTATATTCTTCCAGCAGTCCAACGCCCTTAGCCAGCTGCGTCGCGATCCAGGTGAAATCCCGCGCCTCCCCCATGGGCTTCGCTGCCGGGTCACGCAGCGCAAAGCCCTGATGCTCCCAGAACTGCTCGACATATTTCGATCCGCCAATCCGGATGAGTTGCAATCCCTCCAGATCGGTGCATTCCGGCAGCAAAACATCTGCCATGTGGTTCGTTTCGTCCATCGTGTAGGCGAAACTGACAGTGAAGGGAAAATTGGCGATCGCCTCGCCTACTGCACTGGTATCCCAGAAGGAAATCACCGGGTTGGTGCGATAGACGAACCAGACATCGGGCGGCGTCGGTGCCGGCAGGTGGTCAAACCCCTGCTTCTGGGCCATCCACGCCAGATGCGTTGGCCCCAGCGCCTGCGACCAGGGCGAATTCGCCGCCAATGGGATAAGGGTGCTGTGCGCGTGGCGCGACCCTGAGGTTTCGTTGAATTCGCCCTTCCGGGTCGGATTCATCGGGTAATTCATGAACCCATCAGGTCCCGGCACGACACTGGACCACCGATTATCCGCGGGACGGTTCAGACGAACGGTGGTGCCCAAAGTCCCGCCCGGGACTTCCAATCCACCTATCAGCACCGCCATCAGAGTGCGCGCCCAGGCGCATTCATAGCCACCCCAGCCATTGCTGACGGTCTTGCCCAGCGAGATCGCGACCGGCCGGAATGGCATGGTACGACCGTCAATCTCGACCGTTTCGCCGACATGAGCATGCGCGAGGTAGTCCAGAGCCGTCTTGCGGATCGTTTCCGCAGGAACATCACAAATACCAGAGGCCCATTCCGGGCTGTAGGGTTCGATGTGATCCACAAGCCGGCCAAAGGCGGTCTTGCAGGTCACCGCATCATGCTGCCACGTCTTGTCGTCCGGCCCGATTTCAACACCCGATACGACAAATTCACCATCAAGGGCCGGTTCGATCCCTTCGGTGTCGAACGTGACGGCCCTTTCCGAGGCCAGATCCCAGATCAACGGCTTGTGCGACTCCGGGTCGCGCAGATAGAAACCATTGGGCGCAACAAGATAGGGTGAAGAAGAGCGCTCTTTCAGAAACGGGACATCCAGCCTGCCCCGCTCCACCTCGTGCAACAGAACATGCAACAGGGCGAACATGAAAGCCGGATCGGTTTTGGGACGGATCGGCACCCATTCGGCGGAACATGCACCGGTAACGGACAGATGCGGCTCGACCTGCACTCGTTTGACCCCGCGGTCCCTTGCATCCGCATGACGGCGCACGCCGCACACGCCGCCCGAGGCTTCGACATTCGCACCGAACGAGATGATCATCTCAACCATCGGCGTATCCGGCGACACCGTGAAGGCCCGATGCCAGAACTCGCCATAAAGGTGCTCTGAGTGATAGCATTTTACGCCTTGGCCGCTGCCAAAGCTCATGTCGATCGACCCCCAGGCTTTCAGAAATGCCGGGAACGTGCCCATATAGACGGTCGATGTGCCACCACCGCCAAAACTGGCGGCAACTCGTGGAAATCCGCTTTCGTCGGTCAGACCCTTGTTCCGGGCCTCATTCAGCTTCCCACAAATCAGTTCCAGTGCCTCTTCCCAAGTGGCCGGGCGGAACCCAGGGTCTTGATCCCTGCCTTTTTTGGGGTTGGTCCGGATCATCGGAGTCATGATGCGGTTTGGGTTATTGGTCTTTTGAATCAGCCCGAACGCCTTGACACAGACCTTTCCATGCGCAGGGTGCACCTCCGCGGCCGACCCGTTCGGCCGGATCTGAACCGGAACGCCATCCACCACGTCAACCTTCATCAGATCCGGTCCGGCAACGCATTGATAGCAATAGGACGAAACGCTTTCCGTGACCGGCGGTGCAGAGGTTTTCATCAAACTACCCTTTCAGCTCTCCGTCAGTCTGGTTGCTTTTTGACGAAGTCTCTCCCGGGTTTTGTCGACATCCACGATGAAGCGCTCATGTCTGCCTTTGCAAATCGTGTCGAGAGCATCTTTGGCGACCACGTCGAAGACCACTTTGCGCCCCTCCACCTCTGTTACCGAAACGGATACTGTCACTTCCATTCCAAGCAGCGTTGGCGCGGTATGGGCGATTGATACGACTGTACCAACCGAATCCTGCCCGTCGGGCACAATTCCCACGATGAGATCACGGCACGTATGTTCAATGTCGCGCACTAGCGAGGGTGTCGCATATACCCGACAATCCTCGCCCATAAAGTCTATGGTGCGTTCCACGTCGACAACAATTGTCCGCGTTTCAAGCACACCAACAGTCAGGTTCTCAGGCATTTTTCACCGCCACCGCTTAATTTATGTAATTCGGTACCAGCTTACCTATTTAACAAAAAAATTCCAGAGGTTTTTTTGAAGCGGTGCCTTCAAAGGATTCCGGCAAGTTTTGACGCCCCGAATTTCTGCTCCCATGCCAAGGTCTCAGCCTGATTTGAACTGAGATTTCCGCTTCGTAGCCGCAGCAAAAAATAGTGATCGCGATAAAGGCATCGCGGATTACGGGCACACAGAAGACATCCGAACCCTGGCGGCAGGGTTTCGCCAAATTGCTTTCAGTCGGCCGAGTTCTGTCCGTTGGAGAACACAATGCCCCAATGGTCGGTTTTTTAACCCGGCGATCCCTGTTCAGCTAGTTGCCAACTCGATCGCTCGGGGCCAAATCAGTTAACTCGAACTATCGACCCCGACCTTGAAATGGGAAAGCAACATCAGGGCGCTTTCCGCGGACGGCATCAATTGCGCCGTCAGCCTGGAGAGAGTTTCGAAGTCTTTCCGATTAAGACTTTGAAACATTATGTTGTTCACCTGGTTCTGAATTCCGGCCAGTCGAGAGATCCGTTTTCTGGCGGCTTCGGTTTCCCTGAGGCGCACTTTTCTCCGGTCTTTGCTGTCGACGACTTTGTCCACCAGACCCAGACGAACAAGTGCATTTACCGAGGTGGTGACAAAAGACCCCGAGAGGTGCAGGTGTGCCGAAACAGTCTTGATGTTCACGTCCTGGGTTCTGGCCAGATGCATGATCGACGTGAGGATCATATACTGTGGCGGTGGAAGACCCACGATATTTGCGTGCCCTTCGATTACGGATTTCATCCGGGACGAAAACGCGATGGTGTCGAAAATATACTGGCGGAAAGCCACGTCCGTACCGTCGATCAACAGCTCATCCCGATCCACCATCAAATGGATGCCCTGGGTTTTATCCTTCTTTGAACTTGCCAATCCTCAGCTCCTGTTCTGGTCAGACAGAACAATTTTACCTTGGTAAAAAAGTTTTTTCAAGCTTATGAAATAGTGAATCCTGGGGCTGAATGCCTGACTGTTGATGAGCATTGCCTTGACTTCTCCTTGTTTGCAGGTTTCGCGTTCAGATCCCGTCCATGCCAAATTTAAGTGGCTACAAAACCCCAACCAATGGCGATTGGACGAAACCGGCCTTCAGTTTGACCTTTGGAATGAACGTGTGAAAATGTAGGCATGGTCGATGAATGAAGGTCAAAATTTTTCCATTACCTTTGCTAACAAGGTTATTGACAAATATAAAATGATGATCAATCATTCTACATGCCCATCAATGTGAACCGCCGTGCCAAAATTTCGGCAGACGGTTCACCCCAGCGCCGCGGGTCGCGGTCGCACGACAGGGAGGGAATGATCAAATGCAAATCTCAATATGGCACCAGATCCGAATTGCGGTCACCTTGATCGGAGGCGCCACCGCGGTCGGGGCCGAAACTCAAATCGTGCACGACGCAGAATTCGTTCGTATGGAACAGGAGTTCGGGGGCCAATGGGCCAATGACGCCAAAGCTGTGCGGCAACGCCTGGCAGATCTGGAAATCCGCTTCGGCAAAAAGCCCAACATCGTGTTCATTCTGGCCGATGATGTCGGATACACCGAACTTGGCAGCTATGGCGGCGGAAAAATTCGCGGCGCTCCGACGAACAATCTCGACCAAATGGCGGAAGAAGGGATGCGTTTCCTTTCGTTTTATTCCGAGGTCGAATGTTCGCCATCGCGCGGGGCGGTACTGACTGGCCGCCACCCAATCCGCAACGGGGTCTATAACATCACCTTACCTGGTGAAAGCGGCAGCGGCCTGCATGGTGACGAGGTTACCATCGCCGAACTCTTGTCCGACGCCGGCTACTACACGGGGTTCTTCGGTAAGTGGCATCTGGGGGACGATGACGGAAACCATCCGACAGAACAGGGTTTCGATGAGGCCGAATGGTCCGAAGGCAACCCTCCCTGGTGGGTGAACAACAAGAACGCATCCAAAGATGACGACATTGGCGGCTTTTCTCAACGCGCGCTTATGTATTCTCCGGGGCCGGAAGGATTTCCATACGACACCGGCGGTGTGATGCGCGCAAAAAAAGGGGAAGAACCTCAGCTCGTCTACGAATACTCGATGGAGAAGTACAACACCTATGACTCCGACGTTGCCGACCTCGTGATTGATTTTATCGAACGGCGCGCCGATTCCGAACAACCGTTCTTTGTGAATTTCTGGGGCAAGGGAAATCATTTCTGGGGCGCGCACCCTGATTTCCGCGATACTCCGGCTGAAACAAATACCTCAGCGCAGATGGTGGAACATGACTACAATGTCGGTCGTGTGCTGAAAACCCTGACGGATCTTGAGATTGAGGAAAACACGCTTGTGATCTGGAGTTCGGACAACGGACCCATGTACACGGTGCACCCGCATGGAGGTTATTCGTTGCTACAAGGCGGCAAAGGAGAAACCCGTGAAGGGGGTATCCGGGTTCCGGCAATTGCGTGGTGGCCGGGCATGATCGAACCGGGACAGGATCCGCTGGATCTTGTTCAGATCACCGATTGGTTTACCACCTGGGCCAGTGTTGCAGGTGTTCTTCAGGATGTGCCCGCGGACCGCGTAATAGATGGTGTGGATCAGTCCGGGCTACTCCTGATGGGCGAAGGCAAGGGCAGGCGAGACTATGCGTTTCACTACAATCGAACCAGTCTGGAAGCCGTGCGAAAGGATCAGGTCAAGCTTAACCTGAAACCCCGCAATCCTGATTTTCACTTTTACGAAGTGTTCAATATTTACCATGATCCGGCGGAACGGTTTCCGAATGAAGCACAAAACGGTATTTGGGCAGGACCCGGGATTACAAAGATGATCCAGGATCACATGGCGCTGATCGAGGAATATCCGCACCGGCAAACGAAAAGCTTCTACCGGAACTTCGACACATCATTCGACCCCCAACGCAGCCCCGTTTACACGCCGGGCAAACAGGTGGAATGGTAGAGTAACGCGCCAAAGTTCCATCCGGAAAACCCGGTCCGAACATGGATGGATGCCGAAAGTTCAGCAGGAGCAGAAAATCCGGTCAAACGGTTTGGGCGAGCAACTCAGGCGGAAAGCGGTGCATTTGCCGAACGGTATAAATCGGCTTGTGGGTAAAGCCGTGTGTGTTGGCACATCAGACCGGCACTGCAAATTCATGCAGTGCCGGTCTGATGCTTGACAGTACCGCTCAGGCGGTTGTTCCTTTCAGACGAATTGCCGAACCCAAACTGCCGGCGCAGACACCAACGACAATGGCGATTGCCAGATCGATGGCATCCAAGTGCGAAAACCGAAACCCGGCAAATACCAGCGTCCCGATCACACCGACCAGGCCGCCCATGACGGCACCCAGCCAAATCTGGCGTGTCATCATACCCAGCGCCAGACCCAATACACCCGGCAGGCCGAGGACATTGGCGCCGATGGTTCCCAAAATATCAAGCATGTCTTGCCCCTTCTCAATCCGTCCGTGTGGTCAGGAATGACCGGATCTCGTCACTATCCGCTGCTGCCTGTTGATGCACCGATCCGGAGGGCTCCGATTTCAGCGCTTCGGTGACGTTCTGGTATTCCTCAAGGTAACCCGGCGGCAAACTGTGGGCGATGCCCTGGTGACAGTCGATGCAGGTCATGTTTTCGTCGATCGCGCGCTGGTGTTCCGAAGCGGCGCGGGTTTCCTGGATGGTGAAATCCATGTAGTCAAAGTTGTGGCAGTTTCGGCATTCCCGGCTGTCCGACGCCTTCATCTTTTTCCACACGGCCGAGGCCATGCTCAGACGATGGTCTTCGTATTTCTCGGGCGTGCTGATCGTGCCTGCCAACTCGTGATAGACGTCCTTGACCGCCATGATCTTGGCCTTGATCTTGTGGTTCCACTCGTCCGGCACGTGACAGTCCGAACAGATCGCGCGCACGCCGGAATAGTTGTTATAGTGGACGGTCTCACGATACTCGCCCAGGTTTGTTTCCATCGTGTGGCACGAGGTGCAGAATTCCTCGGTATTGGTCAGTTCCAGCGTCCAGTGGAAGCCGCCCCAGAACAGGATACCGGCCAGAAAGCCCGCGAGGACGAGAAAACCGGTGCTGAACATGACCGCCGGTGACCAGAACCCGTTCCACAGGCGGCCAATCCAGCCACGTTTTTCGGGGGAGTCTGCCATATCGGTGCTCCTTTCAATCTTGTGTTGGATTAGTTGCCTGAGGACGGCTGAAAGACGTTATCGACCAGCGCCGGCGAATCCGCCTGAGGCACGTGGCACTGATTGCAGAAATACCGGGTGCCTGCGACCCGATCCAGTTCGTTGCCCTCGCGATCCAGATAGTGGGTCATCGACAGGGTCGGCGCGTTTCTCTCGCCCGCTTTGGTCCAGTCATGGCAGGACAGGCACTGGTTGACGCGCAGGTCGATCTGATATTGTTCGACCGAATGCGGGATCAAAGGCGGTTGCTGGCGATAGTTCCGCTGAATCCGCCCCTCGACATTGCGATGGATCTGATCAAGCGGCACCGGTTCGTCAACCTCGGCACCGCGCAACGTGTCGACCGATTGGGCCAATGCATATCCGAGACTTCCAACAAGGGTTGCGACCGCGAGGGCGCTGGTAAGTGCAAAAGTCTTCATTGAGTTTCTCCGTTTCTTGCTTAGGCCGCGCGACCGGCCTCGGATGGGTTGTGTTTCTGATTTCGGCGCTTCGGCCGGGCCGGGCTGGATCTGGAATCGAAGCGGTGGGTGAACTGAAAGACATCGGGCGCGCAGACATCGACGCAGCGGCCACAATTGGTGCAGTCGGGACTGAGGATCAGCGGCGTTGAGCCCTCTTCGCCTCTGAGCGCCGGAGTGATCACCTGCATTTCGGGGCAGACGGCAAAGCAATCCATACAATCGTCGCAATCGGCACGGTTGATGGCCGAAACACGCAACAGTGATCGGGTGCCCAGCAGACCATAGAACGCGCCCACCGGGCATAAATGCCCGCACCAACCTCGCCGAGACACCACGAGATCAAAGATGAAAACCGCGATCACGAAGGCCCAGGCAAACCCCATTCCGAAAATGAGACCTCGATGAACCATCGAGATCGGATTCACCACTTCCCAGGCGATGGTGCCGGTGAGCGCCGAAACCGCGATCACCATGGCAAGCACGTAGTATTTCGTTGCGCGCCTGGGCTGCCAGCCTTTTTGCAGGCCAAGGCGTTCATGCAGCCAATGCGCGGCGTCCGTCACCGGGTTGATCGGGCAAACCCAGCTGCAATAGACGCGGCCGCCAATCAATGCATAGACGATGCCCACGATCACCGCACCGATGAGCGCGGTAGCTTCGGGCCAGTGCGATGCAAAAACCGACTGAACCGTCACGAACGGATCGGTCAGGGGCAAAACACCGAATGTGAGCGACCCGG
The DNA here is from genome assembly GCF_056541825.1 of Ruegeria sp. AF8. Lineage (NCBI taxonomy): Bacteria > Pseudomonadati > Pseudomonadota > Alphaproteobacteria > Rhodobacterales > Roseobacteraceae > Ruegeria > Ruegeria sp. AF8. The sequence continues at coordinate 153,951 of NZ_JBQFYW010000008.1, forward strand.
CCAGGTTCCCCTTGACCCACCAGATGCCGAACCAAGGGCCCATCAGGAAAATGAACAGAAAAAACAGCTGAGCCGCCCGCCGCAACAGCAGGTATTTGTGCGCCTTCAGCCAACCTTTTTCGGCGATGGCCTCGTGACCGATGGGGCTGAACGTTTTTTCGCTCATTGCCCTGACCCCCCAGTGCCTGGCAGGGAAAAGCTGGGCGCAAAGCCCCCTTCCATGCTGGGATCGGGTATCGGCTCGGAAATATAGCCGCCCGGTGCCGCAAGATTGTCGGTGCCCGGACCTGGCAGGCGATCCGGCAGGTCGATCAGATCGTCGACCAGCGGGTTCCGCTCTTCCCATCCGAGTTTGTAGTGCTCAGCCGACTGAGCCGTCGCCAGGCGGCGCGGCAACACCTTGATGGCCGCCTCTTCCGGCAACACGCAGGCCTTTTCGCATTTCCCGCAGCCGGTGCAGGCTTCCGAATGCACGACCGGCATGAAAATCGCGTGATGCCCGGACCTTTCGTTGTGCCGGACCTCCAGCGTGATTGCCTCGTCGATCACCGGGCACACGCGATAGCAGACGTCGCATCGCAGCCCAAGCGCATTCAGGCAACGCTCTTCGTCGATTAATACTGCAAGCCCCATATCTGCATCGTCGATATCGGTCAGCCCCTTGTCGAGAGCACCGGTTGGGCAGGCGGCAACGCAGGGAATATCCTCGCACATCTCGCAAGGCACATCGCGGGCAACGAAATACGGCGTACCGGTCGCGGCGCCGTCGACGCCGAGCTCGGCCAGTTTCAGGGTGTCATAGGGGCAGTCCCGAACGCACAATCCGCACCGGATGCAGGCGGCAAGAAACTCTTTTTCCGCCAGGGCGCCGGGCGGGCGCAATGCCTGCGCCGGTAGGGCGCGTGCGTCTGTCGCAACATAAGCCAGGCCAAACCCGCACACCGCACAGCCCGCCGTCGCACGGGCCGCATCCTGCAGGAAACGGCGCCGGTCGACAGACCTGGGTTGGCTGTTGGAATTGGCAGGCATGGCCCTGTCCCTTGCGAATGGTGGTCAGGCGGAGCGCTTACGCGCGCTCCACCTTGCAGGCGCATTTCTTGAAGTCGGTCTCTTTCGAGATTGGACAGGTGGCATCAAGCGTCAGCTTGTTGATCAGCTGGCCCTCGTCGAACCACGGCACGAACACCACGCCGCGCGGCGGCTTGTTGCGGCCCCGGGTTTCGACCCGGCTTTGCATATCGCCCCGGCGCGAAGAGATGGTGATTTCCTGGCCACGTCGCAGCCCACGGTCCCGGGCGTCCTCGGGGTGCATATAGACAACCGCCGACGGGAAAGACCGATGCAGTTCGGGAACCCGCCGTGTCATCGACCCGGAGTGCCAGTGCTCAAGCACGCGACCGGTCACAAGCCACAGGTCGAACTCGTCATCCGGCACTTCCGGCGCCGGCTCGTACGGGGCGAAAATGATGTTCGCCTTGCCATCCGGCTTACCGTAGAATTGAACGCCCTTGCCCTCTTCGACATAGGGATCATAGCCTTCGCGGAAGCGATAAAGGGTTTCCTTGCCGTCCACGACAGGCCAGCGCAGACCGCGCGCCTGATGGTATGTGTCGAACGACGCCAGATCGTGCGCCTTGCCGCGTCCGAAATCTGCATATTCCTCGAACAGGCCCTTTTGCACATAAAAGCCGAAATGCTCGGATTCGGCGTTGTTGAACCCCTCGGCGGTTTCCGTCAGCGGGTATTTGTTGATCTTGCCGTTTTCAAACAGAATCTCGTACAGCGTCTTGCCGCGATATTCCGGCTTTTCGGCGATCAACTCTTCGGGCCAGACCTCTTCGACCTTGAAACGCTTCGCGAATTCCATGATCTGCCAGACGTCTGAACGCGACTCGCCCGGTGCATCCACTTGTTGCCGCCAAAACTGGGTGCGGCGTTCGGCGTTGCCATAGGCGCCTTCCTTCTCGACCCACATGGCAGTCGGCAGAATCAGGTCCGCCGAAAGGGCGGTTACGGTCGGATAAGGATCGGACACCACAATAAAGTTTTCCGGGTTGCGATAGCCGGGCAGGCCTTCTTCCAGCATGTTGGGCGCGGCCTGCATGTTGTTGGTGCATTGCACCCAATATGCGTTCAGGTCGCCATCCTTCAGCTTGCGGTGCTGCAACACGGCGTGGAAACCCGGTTTGGGCGGGATCGTACCTTTCGGCAGGCCCCATTTCTCTTCGGCGATATCGCGGTGTTTCTCGTTCATCACCACCATGTCGGCAGGCAGGCGGTGAGCAAAAGTGCCGACCTCGCGCGCGGTACCGCAGGCCGACGGCTGGCCGGTCAGCGAGAAGGGCGAGTTGCCCGGCTCCGAGATTTTACCCACCAGCAAATGCACGTTGTACATCAGCGAATTCACCCAGGATCCGCGGGTGTGCTGGTTGAAGCCCATGGTCCACAGGCTCATCACCTTGCGGTTCGGGTCCGCGTATTGCTGCGCCAACTGTTCCAGCTTACCGGCAGGAACTCCCGACAATTCCGAAACTCTTTCCACGGTGTATTCGCTGACGGCCTCGGCATATTCTTCGAAGCTGATCGGCGTCAGTTTGCCATGGTTACCTTCGTGCGCCGGGTTTTCCGCTGCCTGTTCCAGATCGTGGGTCGGGCGCAGGCCATAGCCGATATCGGTCGCCGTTTTGGTGATATTGACGTGGTTCTTGACGAATTCCTCGTTCACCGCGCCGTTCTGGATGATGTAATTGGCGATATAGTTCAGGATCGCCAGGTCGGTCTGTGGCGCAAAGATCATGCCGTTGTCGGCCAGTTCGAACGAACGGTGTTCGAAGGTCGACAATACGTGTACCTCGCAGCCCGGCTTGGTCAGGCGGGTGTCGGTCAGGCGCGACCACAGGATCGGGTGCATCTCGGCCATGTTCGAACCCCACAGCACGAATGTGTCCGCATGCTCGAAGTCGTCATAGCAGCCCATGGGCTCGTCGATTCCGAATGTACGCATAAAGGCCGCCACGGCAGAAGCCATGCAGTGGCGTGCATTCGGATCGATGTTATTCGAGCGCAGGCCCGCCTTCATGAACTTGGCGGCAGCATAGCCTTCCCACACCGTCCACTGGCCCGACCCGAACATGCCAACGCTGGTCGGCCCCTTCTTGGCCAGGGCCTCTTTCCATTTCTGCGCCATGATGTCGAAGGCTTCGTCCCAGCTTACAGGCTCGAACTCGCCTTCCTTGTCGAAAACGCCGTTGGACTTGCGCAAAAGCGGCGTGGTCAGGCGGTCCTTGCCATACATGATCTTGGACAGGAAATAGCCCTTGATGCAGTTCAGGCCCCGGTTCACCGGTGCTTCGGGATCGCCCTGGGTCGCAACCACACGGCCATCCTTGACACCGACCAGAACCGAACAGCCTGTACCGCAGAAGCGGCAGGCGGCCTTGTCCCAGCGGATATCGGGGCTTGGAAGCTGCGCTCCTGCCTTTTCAGGCAACGTAATGCCGGCCGCGGAAGCGGTGGCGAGGGCAGCACTTGTTTTCAGAAACGCACGGCGGGATGCGGAAGCGGTCATCGATATGGTCTCCCAGAGTTCAGTGTTGGGTCTGTGAAGTGCTCTCTTGGTCAAGCTCTTCAAAATGGTGGTAGGTCAGCGTGACATTCAGCACGCCGGGAATTTGGTGCAGGGCCATGATCTGGTCCGAGGCTCTTTCACTTGCGGTATCCTCGACGGTCACCACGACGCGCCCGTCCTCGTGCGCGTGCACTTCGCCGCCTTCGGTCGCGTCGATCGCCTCGATGACGCTTTGGGTCATGGCGGGCATGGTATGCACCAGGCAGCCGCAGATGTTTGTCATGGGCGAATCTCCTGACCGGTATGGGGTTGGATAAGCGTGATGGCGTTGGCCGGGCAACTTGCAACGCAGGCGCCGCACCCGTTGCAGGCCGCGTCGTCGATCAGCGGCTCGGCGCTGCCACCGACACGAAGTTGGAATCGGATCGCTGACTGTTCGCACTGATCCTGGCAGGTGCGGCAGTTCACGCGGTTCAGAGACAGGCAATTGTCGGAAATCGCGGCTTGCCAAGGCCACGGTGTATCCGGTTTCAGCGCGCCGGGTTCGCAGGCTTCGATGCAGGCACCGCAAAACGTGCAGGCCCTGCGGTGGACATCGACGACGGGGAACCCGTTTTCACCTGCTATTATGATCGCCTGCGGACAAGACGCCGCGCATTCCCCGCAGCGTGTGCAGGTTTCCAGAAACGCGGCCTCGGCACCAGCGCCAAACGGGCGCGGTACTGGCGCGGGGTTCATGCTTCCGCGCAGGAAATTGCGTCTCGTCGTGTGGCTGGTCATTGTCTTCGGCTCGCGCCAGATTGGCTTTGCTGACGTCTCTGTACTCTGCAAGCATGTTCCAAACTTTGACCGAGATCAATTGATTAGCGAACTAAATCGGCAAGTTCCTGTACCCTGCCCGTGATCCTTGCCCAATTTCACATTAGACGCCTTGCCAAAACGCACCTGTCCGGAACTTTTCGCCGCCAGTCACCGGGGTTTTGCCCCCGGATTCGTACGGTGTCAGCCCTTCGTGGCGGCCAGTTCGGCCAGAGTCACGAACAGTTTGGTTGCGACGGCCATGTCCTGAACCGATATCCATTCCAAAGGACCGTGTATATTCTGCATCCCTGTGAAAAGGTTGGGAGTCGGCACCCCAAGCTCGGTCAGACGCGAGCCGTCAGTGCCGCCGCGAATCGGAATTGAAACCGGTTCGACGCCGATTTTTCGGCTGGCCGCAAAAGCCAGATCCACCGGCGCCATATCCTGTTCCAGCCAATAGCGCATGTTGCGGTACTGCGGCGTTATCGCGCAGTCGATTCTTGCGCGCGGCTCCGAGGATTGAACCACATCGCAGATCTGCCGCAACAACCGCCCCTTGGCTTCAAGCCCGTCCAGCTCGAAATCCCGCAGGATCAGCTTGATCTTCATCTCTGCCGCGCCCCCGGTCATGTCGGTCGCGTGGATGAAACCTTCGCGCTCTTCGGTCACCTCGGGCGTCATCGTCGATTGCGGCAGCATCGAAATGATCTTGGACGCGAGATGTATGGCATTCACCAGCTTTCCCTTGGCCCAGCCGGGGTGAATGGACACGCCTGACACGGTGATCTCCGCGGCGTCCGCGGAGAAACTCTCATACTCGATCTCTCCGACAGTGCTGCCATCGAATGTATAGGCGAAATCGGCAGCCAGATCGCCAGGCAGCCGGTCATCCACGCCACGCCCGATTTCCTCGTCGGGGGTAAAGGCAATCCGGATGGGGCCATGGGGTATCCGGGGGTTTTCCTGCAGATGGCGCGCGGCGGTCATGATAATCGCCACGCCGGCCTTGTCATCCGCCCCCAGCAGGGTCGTACCCGACGCGGTCACGAGGTCATGCCCGACCTTTCCGGACAGGACCGGATATTCCTCGGGTGACAAAATGAGAGACGGATCATCCGGAAAACTGATGTCGCCGCCGTTGTAACCCCTGATCACCCTCGGCTTGACACTGCTTGCCCTGAATTGCGGTGCGGTGTCGACATGGGCCAAAAACCCGATGGTCGGACCGGGAGCGGTTGCCGGAACCGTAGCCAGGACAACGCCGTATTCCGTCAGTTCGACATCCTGAGCGCCCATCCCCTCCAGTTCGGCCTGAAGCAGGCGCAGAACATCAAACTGGCATTCGGTACTGGGTGAACCCGGCGAATCCGCGTCGCTTTGGCTGTCGATCGCCGCATAGCGGACAAGCCGGTCCTCAAGTTCCTGCTCGAATTGCATCTGCGTCCCGCCCCCTTTTGCCTTTCGCGAACAAAGGAGCTTTGTGAACAGTCAAGTCAAGCCCCTGCCCCCGGTACGGCAACAAATCGTTGACTGCGTTTTGTTTAATCATGAAAGTGATATTGGTACGCATAAAAGCACTCAATACGGGGAGGAGACAATGAAACGCAGAGACTTCATGAAGATCGGCGCCACGGGCGCGGCGGCCGCAACGCTGGCCAGCCCGGCGGTCGCGCAGGACATCCGGCAATGGAAAATGGTCACGGCCTGGCCCAAGAACCTGCCGGGACCGGGCGTCGCGGCTCAGATGCTGGCGGACCGGATCACCAACCTGTCGGGCGGGCGGATCGAAGTTAAACTCTTCGCCGCCGGAGAACTTGTGCCGGGGCGGGGCGTGTTCGACGCGGTCTCGGAAGGAACAGCCGAACTTTACCATGCGGTTCCGGCCTATTGGGGGTCCAAGTCCAAGGGGATTCTGCTGTTCGGTTCCCAGCCTTTCGGCCTGAGGGCCGACGAGCAGTTCGGCTGGCTGTATCATGGGGGTGGTCAGGCGCTTTATGACGAAATGTACGGACGCTTTGGGCTAAAGCCGTTTCTTTGCGGCAATTCCGGCCCGCAATGGCAGGGCTGGTTCCGTGACGAGATCAACACCGTGGATGACCTCAAGGGACTCAAGTTCCGCACCACCGGACTTGCCTCCGAGATGTGTTCCAAACTCGGCATGGCCGTTCAGGCCATGGGCGGGCGCGACATGTTCCAGGCGTTACAGACAGGTGCTCTGGATGCCGGGGAATTCATCGGGCCGTGGACAGACAGCGCGCTGGGGTTCTTTCAGGTCGCCAAGAACTACTATTGGCCAGGCGTCGGCGAGCCGTCATCGGCAGAGGAATGCGCAGTCAATCTGGAAGTCTATTCCGAGCTTCCGGACGATCTGAAACAGGCCGTCAGTTTTGCCTGCGAAAGCCTCTATAACCCTGTCTGGACCGAATACACGACCAAGCACGCGCAGGCGCTTGCGGCCATGGTCGCGAACGAGGGCGTGCAGGTCCGGCAATTGCCGGACGACGTAGTCGCAGCCATGGGCGTCGCCGCTGCCGGGGTCATGGAAGACCTTGCCAATGACGACGACGAACTGGTGCGCCGCATCACCCAGAACTTTCTGGATTACCGCGATTCCGTTGGCTCTTATATGACCTACGCGGATAACGGCCAGATGAATGCCCGTGCAAGCGTTCTGGGCTTTTGAGGCATTGGGCGAGTAACCTGAACCGATGCGTGTCCGGACGCATCGGTTCTTTTTGAGGTGGTCATGACGCGGCTTATCGAAACGCTGGATGGCATCAATCGCGCAACTGGCATGGTGATACGGTGGTTCGCCCTGGCGATGCTGCTGATCCAGTTCGCGATTGTCGTTGCGCGCTATGCATTCGGCTTCAGCACCATCGCGACACAAGAATCGGTGCTGTATCTGCATTCGGCCCTGTTCATGCTGGGTGCGGGTTACACGCTTTTGGTGGACGGTCACGTTCGCGTCGACATTTTCTATGCCAGGCTCGGGCCAACCGGCCGCCGGCGCGTCGATCTCGCGGGCCATCTTTTCCTGCTCATGCCTGCAATGATCATGGTTTTCTACTGGTCCTGGCCAGCAGTGCGAAACTCGTGGAAAATTCTGGAAGGCCCGATTTCGGTCGGCGGAATAAAGGCCGTATTTCTTTTGAAATCGCTGATACCACTTTTCTGCGCACTTGTCCTGCTGCAATCCGTGGCCTGCGTTCTGCGGCTTTTGGCGGAAAGGCCGCGCGATGGCTGAATACCTCGACCTGATCATGTTCGTGGCTTTGGTCGCCATCATTCTTTCGGGCTTTCCGGTGGCGTTCAGCATCGCAGGCACCGCCATTCTGTTCGCCCTGCTGGGCTGGTTGCTTGGCGTGATGGATCTGTCGCTGCTCGGTGCGATGTCGCAGCGTATCTATGGGCTGTTGACCAACAATGTCCTGATTGCAATTCCACTGTTCGTCCTGATGGGAGCGATCCTTGAAAAGAGCCGGATCGCCGAGGATATGCTGGACACGATGGGCCGGTCCTTTGGCCAGCTCAGGGGCGGGCTGGGCATCTCGGTGATATTGGTCGGCATGCTGCTGGCCGCGTCGACCGGAATCGTGGGTGCGACGGTTGTTGCGATGGGTATGATCGCCCTGCCCTCGATGCTGCGGGCGGGGTATGATCCCCGCGTCGCCTCGGGCATCGTCTGTTCCGCCGGAACCCTGGGGCAGATCATTCCGCCCTCAACTCTGCTGATCATCCTGTCGGATGTGGTGTCGAATGCCTATCAGCAGGCCCAATACGAACTTGGCAAATTTTCCATCGAAACAATCTCGGTGGGTCAGATATTTGCCTCGGCCCTGCTTCCGGGCCTGACGATGGTTGCCCTCTATATCCTCTATGTTCTCGTTCGCGGGGCGCTACGCCCCGACGATCTGCCGCCTTCTCCCGGGAATGGCCGCAAACCCGGACTGCGCGAAGTATCCCGCGCCATTCTGCCCGCAATCCTGCTCATCCTCGCGGTATTGGGCGCAATCCTCAGTGGTATCGCTTCGCCGACCGAAGCGGCCTCGGTCGGCGGCATTGGCGCCGCGCTTTTGGCCGCCGAAAGGACGGGTGAGCGCAAGCGGCTTTTGCTCGTCGGGGTTGCCGCGCTGGCCGCCCTTTCGCTGGGCGCGGGGCTTTTCCCGGTACGGTTTCAACGCAGCGACCTGACCGGATTTGAGGCCGGCATCGGGGTGGTCTATCTGGCCCTGACCGCCGTCGGCGGCGCATCTGTTCTTTCTGCAATCCGCTCGCTTGCTGCCCACAAGATCATACAACCAGCTCTGACCTCGACCCTGACGATGACCTCAATGATCTTTGCGACGATCCTTGCCGCCGGAATCTTTTCTCTTGTGTTCATCGGGCTGGGTGGCGAGGAACGTGTCGCGGCAATTCTGCAGGAACTCCCGGGCGGAGCCAATGGCGCGCTTCTATTCTGCATGCTGTTCATCTTTGTTCTCGGCTTTTTTCTGGATTTTGTCGAAATCTCGGTGATCGTTCTGCCACTCGTACTGCCGACGCTAATCGTCATGGGTCACGATCCGATCTGGCTTTCGGTCCTGATCGCAATCAACCTGCAAACATCCTTTCTGACACCACCTTTCGGCTTTTCGCTGTTCTATCTGCGAGGGGCGGCACCGCCCGAGGTGACGACCGCGCACATCTATGCCGGGGTAGCACCTTTCATCCTGCTTCAGGCCGTAGCGGTCGCAATCATCTGGTTCGTGCCGCAAATCGCGACAGTCCTGCCCACCCTTCTGTTTTGACGGCGTTCCGGCCGGATTCGCCGGCTTGAAATTGGTTGCGGTTGACAAATCCCGTTCATTTAATTAACAAGTGAAGTAATTGGAGGAACCATGCCGCACTTCAGCATCGAATATTCCAGAAACCTGGAGCGCATCGTCGACATCGCGGCCTTGTGCAACACGCTTCGGCTAGCGGGAATTGAAACAGGCGTTTTTCCTCTGGCGGGGATTCGGGTGCGCGCCTACGCCTGCGACTTCTGGTCGATTGCGGACGGTGACCCGCAACACGGCTTTGTCGACATCTCGATCCGCCTGCGGGCGGGCCGCGCGCACGAGATCAAAAGGGACGCCACAGAACACATATTCCGGGCCGCCCACGACTTTCTCACACCAGCCATGGCGCAACACTCGATCGCCCTGTCACTGGAGATGCGCGACATAGACCCGGATCTTTCCGCAAAGACCGGCACCATCCGTGATCATCTGGAGCAACAAGAATGACCGCACTCGACAACAATCTCGCGAAACTTGACAGCTACCTTTCCCGCTTTCGCGAAACCGGCATCCGCAACCGGATCGCGGGGCAGGACCGCGACGGATCGGGCGGCGTGTTTCAAACCATATCGCCGGTCGACAAATCGGTCATCTGCGACGTCGCCCATGGCACCGCCACCGACATCGACGCGGCGGCGCAGACGGCAGCGAACGCATTCACGGACTGGCGCGACATGGCCGCGACCGAGCGGCGAAAAATCCTGCTTAATATAGCCGATGGCATCGAGGCCCGGGCCGAAGAAATCGCCCTGTGCGAATGCTGGGACACCGGCCAGACCCTGCGCTTCATGTCCAAGGCGGCGCTGCGCGGGGCCGAAAATTTCCGCTATTTCGCCGATCAGGTTGTGCAGGCCCGTGACGGCCAGCACCTGAAATCACCGACGCTGATGAACATCACCACCCGCGTACCTATCGGCCCAGTTGGCGTCATCACCCCGTGGAACACCCCATTCATGCTGTCCACGTGGAAAATCGCCCCCGCGCTGGCCGCGGGCTGTACCGTCGTGCACAAACCCGCCGAGGCCAGCCCCCTGACCGCTCGTCTGTTGGTCGAAATAGCCGAACAGTCGGGACTGCCGCCCGGTGTTCTGAACACGGTCAACGGCTTTGGAGAGGAAGCCGGCAAACGGCTGACCGAGCATCCGCTAATCAAGGCCATCGCTTTTGTCGGCGAAAGCCGCACCGGGTCGATCATCACGAAACAGGGCGCGGACACGCTCAAACGGATGCATCTGGAACTGGGCGGCAAGAACCCCGTGATCGTCTTTGACGACGCCGATCTCGAACGTGCGCTGGATGCAGTGATCTTCATGATCTACTCGATCAACGGCGAGCGCTGTACCTCGTCATCCCGCCTTCTGGTACAGGACACCATCAAGGAAAAGTTCGAGGCCAGGCTGGTTGAACGCGTGAACAACATCAAGGTCGGCCACCCGCTTGATCCGGCCACCGAAATCGGCCCACTTGTGACCGAGGAACATTTCGACAAGGTGGCCTCTTATTTCGACATCGCGAAAACCGACGGCGCCACCATCGCCGCCGGCGGGACCACTGTCGGTGACACGGGGTATTTCGTCCGCCCTACCCTTTTCACCAACGCCACCAACGACATGCGCATCGCGCGCGAGGAAATCTTTGGCCCCGTCCTGACGTCGATCCCCTTCTCGACTGAAGACGAGGCGCTGCAAATGGCCAATGACACGCCCTATGGCCTGACAGGCTATGTCTGGACCAACGACCTGACCCGCGCCCTGCGCTTTACCGACCGACTCGAAGCTGGGATGATCTGGGTCAATTCGGAAAACGTCCGCCACCTGCCAACACCGTTCGGCGGGGTCAAGGCCAGCGGCATTGGCCGCGACGGCGGCGACTGGAGCTTTGAATTCTACATGGAACAGAAACACATCGGTTTCGCGACCGGCCAGCACAAGATCACGCGCCTGGGCGCCTGACTTTCAGCGATCCAAAGGGAGTAGCACACATGGGAGAAATCGTACTCGCAGCCAAGATGACCCACGTTCCGACGATGCTGATGTCGGAACAGGAAGGCCCCATCAAGGGCAAACGTCAGACTGCCATCGACGGTCATCGTGAAATCGCCCGCCGCGCCAAGGCGCTTGGGGCCGATACGGTGGTGATCTGCGACACGCATTGGGTGATCAACGCAGGTTTTCACATCAACGCCAATACCGAATTCGAGGGTCTTTTCACTTCGAACGAGTTCCCTCAATTCATCCAGAACCTGCCCTATTCCTATCCGGGCAATCCCGAGCTGGGCGACGCAATCGCCAAGATCGCATCCGACAAGGGCGTCTATACGCTGGCTCACCACCTCGACAGCCTGGAACTGGAATACGGCACTCTGGTTCCGATGCGTTTCATGAGCCGCGAGCACGACATGAAGGTCGTATCGGTCGCCGCCTGGGCGACGGTGCACGACCATTCCGAAAGCCGCGTCATCGGCGAGGCCATCCGCGAAGCGGTCGAGGCCAGCAACAGCAAAGTGCTGCTGGTCGCATCCGGTTCACTCTCCCACAAGATCTGGGCAAACAAGGACTATGCCGCCAATAACGGCACCTTCACCATCAGTTCCGAGTTCAACCGGCAGGTCGACCTGCACGTGCTGGAGATGTGGAAAAACGGCGATCATGCGACCTTCCTCAAGATGCTGCCGGAATACGCACAATACTGCTGCGGCGAAGGGTCGATGCACGACACTTCGATGCTGTATGGCGCACTCGGCTGGGACGCTTATGCCGGCAAATGCGAGGTGGTGACCGAATACTTCCCCTCTTCCGGCACCGGGCAGACCAACGTTATCTTTCCGGTCAACTGACAAGGGCGCACCATGCGATTTGCAAGCTTCACCGCCGACGGCAAACCGTTTTACGGTGCGATCACCGACCGCGGCGCGGTGGCACTGTCGCCGGACTTTGCTGAGTGGCCCACGCTTCTGGATGTCGTCCGGGACGGCGGTCTGGACCGGCTCGAAGCCGCCGCGCAAGGCCGCACCGTCACTCATACCGATTTCACCTATGACATCCCGTTGCCCGACGCGCCGCGCATCCTGTGTGTCGGGGTCAACTTTCCCGACCGCAATGCCGAATACAAGGATGGCAGCTCGCAACCGAAATACATGTCGCTGTTTCCGCGATTTGCCAGCGGCTTCACGGCGCACGGTCAGCCCCTGATCCGGCCGCCCGAAAACCACACGCTGGACTATGAAGGCGAGGTCGCGATCGTCATCGGCAAGGCAGGCCGCCGCATTCGGGCCGACGATGCCTATGACCACATTGCCGCCCTGACGCTGTGCAACGAAGGCACCATCCGCGACTGGGTCAGGCACGCGAAATTCAACGTCACGCAAGGCAAGAACTGGGACAGATCAGGCGCGCTTGGCCCCTGGCTTGTCCCATTCCGCGATGCCGCCCAGCTGGACGAGGCGCGGATCGTGACACGGGTGAATGGCGAGGTGCGGCAGGACGACACCCTGAACCGGATGATGTTCCCGATCCGCGAAGAAATCGCCTATATCTCCACTTTCATGACGCTGCAGCCCGGCGACATCATCGTTACCGGCACGCCGACCGGAGCCGGCGCGCGGTTCGATCCGCCGCGCTATCTGAAACCCGGCGACGTGGTCGAGATCGAGGTTAAGGGCATCGGCACCCTGCGCAACGGCGTGGCGGACGAACAGCCATGACGCCGCAGGACCACACCCGCGCTGCCGCCGATCTGCTGACCGCCGAGCGGGACCGTACCCAGATCGGCCTGCTCAGCCTGCGCCATCCTGGCATGACCATGGACGACGCCTATGCTGTGCAGAAAGAGATCCAGCGCGCCAAGCTGGCGGAGGGCCGCAAGGTGATCGGCTGGAAGATCGGCCTGACCTCCAAGGCGATGCAATACGCGCTGAACATCGATATTCCCGACAGCGGCATCCTGTTCGACGATATGGCCTTCGAAAGCAGCGCGACAGTTCCCAAGGGGCGTTTCATTCAGCCCCGGATAGAGGCCGAGATCGCATTTGTCATGAAATCCGCACTCGGCGGTACGAACGTTACGCGCGATCACGTGACCGCCGCGACCGACTATGTCGCACCCGCGCTTGAAATCCTAGACACGCGCATTCTGCGCACCGATCCCGAAACCGGCACCGCCCGCAACGTCTGTGACACGATCAGCGACAACGCCGCCAATGCCGGGATCGTTCTGGGCACCGAACGGCACGCCATCGACGCCTTCGACCTGCGCTGGGTCGGTGCACTCACCTTTCGCAACGGCGAGATCGAGGAAACCGGGCTGGGCGCAGGGGTCCTGAACGATCCTGTCGAAAGCGTCGTCTGGCTGGCCCGGCGCATGGCCGAGTATGGCCAGAATATCGAGCCCGGCCACATCATACTCTCGGGCAGCTTCATTCGACCGGTGGAATGCCCTTCGGGGTCCGAAATCCATGCGGATTTCGGCAACTTCGGCTCGGTCGATATCGGATTTGAGTGAAAGCGCCTGTTACTTCTCGGCAGCCGTGACGATGATTTCGACCCGCAGCGTGTCGCGCGCCAGCTTGGCCTCTCCGCAAGCGCGTGCGGGGGCGTGGCCCTGGGGCACCCAGGCATCCCAGACCGCGTTCATCTTGGCGAAATCAGCCATATCCGCCAGCCAGACAACCGCTTGCAAAATCCGGGTTTTGTCAGAACCTGCCTGTTCTAGCAGCGCCTCGACCCGGGACAGGCAGTCACGCGTCTGGTCCGTGACGGTATTGCCTTCCCCGACCTGACCGCACAGGTAGATGGTGCCATTGTGCTTGACGATCTTGCTCATGCGCTGGCCGGTTTCGATGCGGGTGATGGTCATTCCAATAGCTCCAGATTTTTCTGGCTCTATGGACCTTGCAATGCCACCGGTCAATGCGAATTGTGCCCTGATCCGCACTCACGGATCAGGGCAATATCTATCAACTGTAGCGATAGGGCCGTCCTGCTTTTTGCATATCGGCGTTATACTGCTTGAAGATTTCAACCACCTTCGCCTTGGTTTCAGACTCGGCGGCAATCTCATCCCAGAATTTTGTCGCCGCTGCTTCGACCTGCGCCCATTCCTCGTCCGGAATCGAAGTGAGCTGCATCTTGGTACCATTGACACGCAGCGATGCCTCGCCGCCCCAATACCACCACTGACGGTAATAGTGTGACTGCTCGCAGCACACCTTGAACAGCAGCTTCAGATCCTCCGGCAGTTCTTCCCAACGTTCATTGTTGGCAAAGAAATGCCCGATCCATGCACCCGAAATGTTGTTGGTCAGGAAGTAATTGGTCACATCCGCCCAGCCGACGGTGTAATCTTCGGTGATCCCCGACCACGCGATCCCGTCCAGTTCGCCGGTCTGAACCGCGACCTCGATATCCTCCCATGGCAGTGTAACGGGCACCACACCGAACTGGCTGAGGAATCGGCCCGCGGTCGGGAAGGTGAACACGCGTTTGCCCTGCAGGTCGGCCAGCGAGTTGATCGGGTCCTTGGTGGCGAAGTGGCACGGATCCCATGATCCTGCACTGACATGCTTGACGCCGACCTTAGCGTATTCCTCGGCCCAGATTTCGTTCAGCCCGTACTGGTTGAACAGAACCGGCACATCCAGAGAATAGCGGGACGCAAACGGGAAATACCCCCCGAAAACAGTCACTTCGGTCGGCGACGCCATCGAATCGTCATCCGACTGCACCGCGTCGATGGTGCCGCGCTGCATGGCGCGGAACAGTTCGCCCGTGGGCACCAGCTGATCGGCATAGAACAGCTCGATCTGCATTCGATCGCCGGCGATCTGGTTGAACAGGTTGATCGCCGGATCGACCACATGCTCGGCCAGAGCTGGCCCGGCATAGGTTTGCATCCGCCACTTGATCGTCGATTGAGCCAACGCCGGTGCGGCCAGCGAGGCCGCCGGGACAACGGCTGCCCCTTTCAGAAACTTGCGTCTTGTCGTCATTTTCTCTCTCCCAGTTGAAATTAACGAATTGCTCTCCCCCGCCCCGGTTCGATCCGGGATCACTTGTTGTAAACAACTTCCGGCAGCCACAGCGCGATCTGTGGGAACATCATGATAATCGCCAGCGCCAGTGTCATCACAAGCACGAAGGGCAGGATCGATCCATAGATGTCGCGCAGTGTGATCTCGGGCGGCGCCATGGCGCGCATCAGGAACAGGTTATACCCGAAGGGCGGTGTCATATAGGCAATCTGCGTGGTGATCGTATACAACACGCCGTACCAGATCAGATCAAAGCCAAGCGCCTGCACCAGCGGCACGTAAAGCGGCGCGACGATCACCAGCATCGCGGTGTCGTCAAGGAATGTGCCCATGACGATAAAACTCAATTGCATGAGGATAAGGATCAACCACGGGCTCAGTCCCAGACGCTCTGTAAACAGGTTCTCGATGGCGCGAACCGCCCCCAAACCATCAAACACCGCGCCAAAGGCCAGAGCCGCCAGAATGATCCACATGAACATGCACGAAATGCCCAGCGTGGAGCGTACCGATGTCTCGAACACCTGCCGGTTCATCCGCCCCTTCAGAACGGCGGCGACAAAGGCTGTCAGCGCCCCGATGGCCGAGCTTTCCACCAGCGAGGTCCAGCCGTTCACGAAAGGGACCATCATCGCCGCGAAGATCACCAGTGGCAGGACACCCGCAAAAAGCAGCCGGTATTTCTCCTTCATGAAGACATCTTTGTAGAAGGCCGGGTGCTTGCGAGTGACAAAGGACAGCGCACCGATCAACGCACCGACGCCGATCGTGGCCTTGGCCGAAAGTACGCCAAAACCCAGCAGCACCGGCAAAGCGAGCACCCCCAGCAAAGCGAGATAGTTCAACCGCAACGGATGATCTATGACCCGTTCGTATTCCTCAAGGTTTTCGCGGTCCATCGCCCGTCCCAGCGCCGGGTTCAGTTTGCATCGAATGGCGATGTACAGAATAAACAGTGTCGCCATCATCAGCCCCGGAATGACACCGGCCAGCCACAACTGCCCCACCGGCTGCCGGGCGATCATCGCATAGAGCACCAGCACCACCGAGGGCGGCACAAGAATTCCCAATGACGATCCGGCCTGAATGACACCGGTCACCATCCGTTTGTCATAGCCACGCTTCAGCAATTCCGGCAGCGCGATCGTCGCCCCGATCGCCATGCCCGCAACACTCAACCCGTTCATCGCCGAGATAAGCACCATCAGCCCGATGGTGCCAATCGCCAGACCGCCGTTCAGCCCGCCCATCCAGACATGGAACATCTTGTAAAGATCATCGGCAATCTTGGATTCCGACAGCACATATCCCATGAAGATGAACATCGGCAGCGTCAGCAGCGGATACCATTTCATCAGCTTCATCGCGGCGGCGAAACCGATGTCATAGCCGCCCCTGTCGCCCCAAAGCAGAAGCGATGCAACCACGGCCACAAATCCGATCGCCCCGAACACTCTTTGCCCGGTCATCAGCATCAGCATCATGGTCGAGAACATGATGATGGCGATCATCTCGTAAGACATCAGATCGCCTCCCTCGGGATATCATCGCCCTTGATACGCAGGATATCCTTGCACAGCTCCGATACCGCCTGCAGCAGCATCAGGACCAGGCCGACCAGCATGATCACCTTTATTGGCCACAGATAAGGCCGCCACGCCGTCGGGCTGCGCTCGCCATATTGCAGAGAATAACTGAGCGAATCCCACCCGCCATAGATCAGCACGCCGAGATAGAAGATCAGGAACAGCACCGTGAACGCATCCGTCCATGCCTGCCGCCTGCTTGACCACTCGCCATAGAGCAGGTCCATCCGCACATTCGATCCCATCTGGATCGAATACGCCCCCCCCAGGATGTAATAGGCAACCATCGCGAACTGTGCCACCTCCAGCGTCCACAGCGACGGCAGAAAGAAGGTTTTTGAGATCGACGACCACAACAGGATGCCCATCATCACAAAGATACCGTACATGACGATCCGGCCGATCCAGCGGTTTATCTCGTCGATGAACGAGATGTATCTCCGCATGAAACTCATGCCCGTTTCCCTGTTCTTTTGACCGGTCCTTGCTTGAGCCCGGTTCAGTTTTCTTTGCGGCGCATGTGACTCGCGCCTTCGTCTCACATTGGGAAGTGCGGATGTGCTGTTGTCAACAAGCGTCTGTAAACATGGCCGTATTCATTCACACATTGCGCGACAAACCAGATCCGAGCGCGCATGCAGCAGTATTTCAATTGCCGGGAGTTTTGTCGCTGGGCACATACGGCCGGGTCACCCGTGCACCGGATCCCAACAATCTTGAAAGCGTGCAAGGTGCGTTCGGGCATTTAGCGGCCCGTGACCTGCCTCTTTTATCCCGCACTTTCGATGCGGATGGAACGGATGGTCGGGTCAACCCGGCCATAGGCCGCTAACAGCCGCCCGGTCCATTTCTGGGCAATGTAGTCGGCCATGAAACGGGACGGAGCGATCAGCGTTGCAACCCCCCCTGCCCTTTCGGCTTCGTTCAGATGTTGGAACCAACTTGCCCAAAGCTCAGGGTCCCTGCCGTGCAAAGCCGCCTGCACCTGGCTCCAGGTATCCTTTCCGTCCGGTGCGACTGCGATGGCCTTGCCCTGAAACGGCACCACATTGGTATTCGGTTCGGGGTCGTCACCCTGCCCCATCCTTTCAACAAAATCCGGCCCGATCCGAGGCCAAATCTCGACCGTGTCCAGCATCATTTGCTTGAGGTCCAGTTCGTAAACCGTCACCCGACCCCGGGCACCGGGACGCTTGACGATAATCCAGCCCATCGCCCTCAGCTTGGCCAACTCGCGTTTGACCGTCCGTTCGTCGACCGACCAGATTCGGGCAATCTCTTCGCGGCCTATGGATAACTCGTTGTTGCGCCAATTGTACCGGGTCGTGATCAGCGTCAGGATTCGCAAGACGATGCGCTGACGATGCTTGTCGCAGGACAAGGCGTGAACGCCCAACGCCGACAGCATGTCGTATTTTAAAGCCGACGCATTGCGGCCGACTGGTTTTGCAACCCGCATCACGATCCTCACCAAATCAACTGCCTCTATCGGGTCATTGCCCAATCCGTTTGCGCCGTTTCCCAACGCTTTTCCGGAGATTGACCTGATTAGCGTCCAAAGTGTCGATTCTGTCAAGTGAAAGGTCGGAGTGGCGGAGCCTTCGCCACAAAAACTGTTCAAAAAAGAAAGAAATTGGGTGAATTATTGGTGATGGGGGACACTCAATATGTCCCCGTGTTGTGTATGTATGACCCCCTAAAGCTGGCGTATCAGTAAGTCCTGACCCCCTAAATGTTCCAGCCAATCCCTGGTTTGTCGATCACAACGGACCAGCAGGAAACCGAATCGGTTGTCTATGATAACCCCTTGTTTTCTTACCCGTGGGTAAGAGTTCATCTTGATAATATTTTCTTTTGCCTAAAACGCAAATACAGCGTAAATGTCGAAGCACAGGAAATTTACGTCCGAACAAACAACGAGACCTGAGGCATGTACACGCACGAAGACCTGAACGCATTGCGCAACCAGTCGCTCAAACTGCAGGGCTGGATCCGGCAGCAGACCTTCAGCCCCGAGATGGAAAAGACCTTGCGCCGCTTCTCCAGCTGGGAGGTCAGTGAGCTGATCTTCAATATCAATCAGTCAACCTTTCGCGGCAAACTGGCCGCCGACCCTACGCTGCCCGGCGGCGAGGTGGAGCCGGATGGCCGCCAGCGCTGGTTTTCTCTGGAGGAGGTGAACGAGCTGCGGCGTCGATTGAAGGTAAATAAAAAAACACTGATGCCCCCCCGACCCGCTGGCAAACGGGCCATTCGCGCCGCTGTTGCGAACTTCAAGGGCGGCGCGGGCAAGTCAACGGTAGCGTTGCATCTCGCCCATGCCGCAGCGCTGGATGGCTACCGGGTACTGGTCGTTGACTTCGACCCTCAGGCGACGCTGAGCCACTCGATGGGGCTGACGGATGTTGCCGAAGACTTCACCGTCTGGGGGATCATGGCGCGCGACTTGATCCGCGAGACCGAGCGGATGAACAACCGTCCGACCGCCGCGGAATCCGGAACCACCCTGCCCCGGCGGGAATTGCCGCCCTCGATCACGGGCATGGGGCTTGGGGATCTGCGCGTTTCCGACTTCATCAAAAAATCCTCGTGGTCAACGATCGACGTGGTCCCATCGTGTGCCAATGCCGCCTTTGTCGAATTCGCTTCGGCACAGTACAGGCATCTGAATCCTGAGTGGTCGTTCTTTGCCGCCGTCTCTCGCTATCTCGATCAGATCCCGGACGATGCCTATGACCTGATCCTGTTCGATTGCCCGCCAGCTATCGGCTATCAATCGATGAACGCTGTTTTTGCCGCAGACATGCTCTATGTTCCTTCGGGTCCTGGCTATTGGGAATACGATTCCACCACCTCCTTTATCGGCCAGCTTGCCGAGGCGCTCGAAGATCTCGCGTTTGGATTCGATCGGACCTTACCCACGGGTAAGATCGGCCTGCCCAAGGCTTTTTGCGAAATGCGCTTTCTCCTTACCCGTTACGAGCCGGGCAATGCACTGCATCAGGCCATGTTCGAAGCGTTCAGAAAAGTGTTCGGAGACCATGTGGCAGTTCACCCGGTCGAGATGACCCGTGCCGTCGAACAATCGGGCCGCTTCCTCAGTTCGGTCTATGAAATGGATTACCGCGATATGACGCGCGAGACTTGGCGCCGGGCGCGGTCGACATTTGACAATGTGTATGGCGAATTCCGAGAAGTCATGCTCTCGGCCTGGGACAAACTGGAGGATGACGCATGAGCCGCAAACGCAGAATGTTCGAGATCGACCTGCCCGCCATGGAGGAAATCCCGGTTGGCAAGGTGCCCGACCATGTGTTGGAGAAACGTCGCGGTCCGATGGCTGCGGCAATTTCAGAAAATGCGGATGCGCTGCGTGACCGACAATCAACCGAAGACGTGATCCGGGCCGAAAACGACCGTTTGGCGCATGAGTTGGTAAAGTTGCGCAAAGAAGGTTTGGTCGTCGAGCATATTGCATTGGACGACGTGGTTACCGAAAAGCTAACGCGGGATCGGGCGCCCGGTGCGGATCCGGAACTGGATGAGTTGAAGACCTCTATTCAGGATATCGGTCTGTCGAACCCGATCCGGGTCGAGCGGCGTTCGGATGGGCGGTTTGAGTTGATACAAGGCATGCGCCGTTTGTCGGCCTATCGCGCGCTCTACACTGAAACCGGCAACGCCCACTATGCCGCGATCCCGGCCGGTATCGTTGCCGAAAGCGCCCTTGATGACAGCTACAGGCGCATGGTGGACGAGAACCTGATCCGTAAGGATATCTCGTTTGCGGAAATGGGTGCGTTGGCGCGGGCCTATGCGCTGGATCCGGCAAATGACTGCGAAGATACGGATAAGGCGGTTGCGGTGCTTTTCAAATCCGCGAGTTACACCAAGCGAAGCTATATCCGGGCCTTTGCGAGTCTGATAGCGATGTTGGAGAAAATTCTCGCCCATCCAAACGTCATACCGCGCAACGTTGGCGTTGAACTTAAACGCAAACTGGATGCTGATCCGGGTCTCATCCGGCGTGTAAGTGCGGCGCTGATGGCCGAGCCGGACCGCGATGGTCCACGAGAGGTGGCGATACTGCGGGGGTTTGTTGAAAGCCCGAACGGAAACGCGACCAGAACTGTTGGCGAAAAGCCGGCAAAACCCAGGCGTGCCAAGACGACTTTTCAAGTTTCGGGGCGGGAAGGTATTGCAAGGTGCTCTGCATCGAATGGGCGTATCGAGCTTCAATATGATCTGGATTTCACCCGTGTAGATCGCGGCCGGCTCGAACAGGCGGTCTCCGAGTTGATCGAAAAACTGCGGGAAGAGTAGGGGTCTTACCCACGGGTAAGATAGTGGAATGGAAAAGGCGCCAATATCAGGCGCCTTTTCTTATCCCAACAGATCGGCTGCCGGGTTTTCGGCAATATCGACGTCATCATAGTATTTCTGCGCTTGGGCCATGGACCGGTGCAGGGACAGGCGCATCGCGGCCTGGATCGGGGCGCCGTCCAGCGCGGCCTGAGTCAAAAACCCCGAGCGCAGCCCGTGCGGCGAGGCAAAATCTTCCGGCAGCCCGGCCAGACGCAACCGGAGTTTCACGATCTGGTAGATCGCATCCGGGGACAGCCGGCGCTTGAGTACACGGTCGGCTCTCGAGATCGGGCGGAACAGAGGGCCATCGTTGATCTCGCCGACCTCGATCCAATGCACCAGCGCCTGTGCCGCGCGCCCTTTCAGCACCAGACGCGGCGTTTCTCCCTTCTGTGTGGTCTTGGTTTCCAGCAGGGACAGCCAGACAACACCTGATTTCTCGAACTCCTTCAGCGAAACGTCCTCGCGCATCAAAGCAGTGATCTCAGAGCGCCGCCGTCCGCCCGAAGCCCAGCCCAGCATCAGGATCGCCCGGTCGCGGCAGTCGCGGCGGCTGCCGCGGCAGGTGGCCAGCAGCTGTTCGAGGATATCGCGGGTGATGGGATGGGTGGATTTCGGGGCAGGGGGGCGGGCTGCCGCCCGGCGCGCCTTGGCCCGGGCCTGTTTGACCTGAGGTGTGCCAAAGGGGCTGGTCAGGTTCTTCATCCGGTGGAAAGCCAGCCAGGAGGCGATACGGCGATCCAGCGTGGACGGGGCCGGGCAGGCCAGCGATTTGCGCAGCCCCTGCGTGATCAGCGCCCCGGCTGTCTGGCGGGCGATATCCTCTCCTGGCGCGTCGCCTAGGTCCCGCGCGTGATCAAGAATGAAGGCGAGGGCGGTTTCTTCGGCCTCCGGCCAGCTGAGGTCTGTTCCGAACCGCGCCTGTTTCCACGCGGTCACATAGATCAGATCCCGCTCATAGGCACGCAGCGTGTTGGCGGGTGTTCCGCGCAAATAGAGATCGGTCAGCGCCTCCTGATCCGCTGCGGAGAGGGCAGGGGCGGCAGCGGGGAGATAAGGTGCAGGCGGCTTCATGAGACACATTCTGCGTCGAATTCCCGGCAAGATCAATTAAATATGATAAGCGGTACTTATCAGATGTAATAGTGGATTCCCAAAAGTCGTTGAGTTGCGCGCAAAATGGTAGTTTTTTGACTATAAAGGATGCTTGCGTTTATAAAAACAAAAGAAAATGGCTTCTCTGCATTCTTCCTCACCGCCCAAATATGTGCAACGGAGGGATGTGTCGCAAACTTTGGGCCTGGATTGACGAGCATATAGATTTCGATTTTTGGTGTCCGCGTATTGTTCTCCAACAGGTGTCAACGGCGGTGAGAAAGTCTGCCATTGGGCGGAGCAAAAGTCGTCCACTGCTTGGGTGACCGGCGCCTTGGCAAACGCGCTCCCATATAGCTGGCGGTTGCCGAGGCGTCTTGGTCCGTCAGGACCAATCTTTTCTGTGTTTTAGGAATTCTGCCGAGCCCTGCTCTGTGCCAGGCGATAGCTTTCTCCGTTCATCTCCAGAATGCTGACATGGTGGGTCAGCCGGTCGAGCAAGGCACCGGTGAGGCGCTCCGTCCCGAATGTTTCGGTCCATTCATCGAAGGGCAGGTTCGAGGTGATCAGGATCGAGCCGCGCTCGTATCGTTGGGAGATCAACTCGAACAGCAATTCAGCGCCAGTTTTGCTGAGGGGCACGAAGCCCAACTCGTCGATGATCAGCAGCTTCTGTTTCACCAGCTGTTTCTGAAGGCGCAGGAGCTGGCGCTCATCGCGGGCCTCCATCAACTCGTGGACGATTGCGGCAGCGGTTGTGAAGCGAACCGCCAGGCCTTTCTGGCAGGCGGCCAGACCGAGGCCGAGCGCCACGTGGGTCTTACCGGTGCCGCTGGGGCCGAGAGCGATGACGTTCTCTCCGCGGTCGATCCATTCACCACGCGCCAACTCCAGGACCTGCATCTTGTTCAAAGAAGGGATCGCGGCAAAATCGAAGCTATCAAGGCTCTTGGTCGCCGGGAATTTCGCGGCCTTGATCCGGCGTTCGATCATCCGCCGCTCCCGGTCGATGAGTTCGAGCTCGATCAGACGGGCCAGGAACTGGACATGGTCGCGGCCCTCGGAGGCACACAGCCGAGCCTGTTTGTCGTATTCCCGCAGGATGGTCGGCAGCTTCAGCTTCTTGAGTTGGGGGTTCAGCAGGATCTGTGGTGTCTCCGTCATGTCGAGGCACCTGTTGTCAGGCACATGTAGCTGGCCGGAGATGTCGTCGCCACCTTGGCCCGTGGCAGGAACGGGTAGACATCCAGATCGAGCCTCGGCGGCCGCCGCTCCACCCGACACAGCACCAGATGCTTCACGGCATCAAAACTGATCGCACCCATCTGGAGAGCCGTCTTCACGGCAGCATGAACCTCCTCCATCTCGAAGCTTTCGAGCAGCCGTAGGACCTGCACGTATTCGCGCCGTCCGGCTTTCAGCATGCGTGCCTCCATTAGCTTCTGAAGAGTATCAAACGCCTTGGGAAGCTCCCATCCGGCCAGCGGAGCCGCCTGTTCGAAAGCGTTTATCTTCTTCTCAATCAGCGGCAGGTAATGGATCGGATCAAAAACCATGTCCTCGCGGTCGTAGCTGCGAACATGCCGCGCGATGACCTCACCACCACATCCGATGACCACCCGGTCAACATAGGCGCGGATCCAGACTTCGCGATGGCCGTAGGCAACCGGCACGGAATAGTCGTTGGTCTTGTAGCGCAGCAGCGACAGAGAACTGACCCGACCCGTTGCCTGGTCACAGGCTTCGAAAGACCGGGCGGGAAGCGGCGCCATGATCTCCAGATCGCGTTGAAGTCGCTCTCCAATCGTCTCATTGTGCCCGCGCAGCTTGTCGTTTTGGCGCTTACGGCACTGCTCTTCGAGCCAGTTGTTGAAGGCATCCCAAGTCGGAAAACTCGGGACCGGCACCATGAAGTTGCGCCGGGAATAGCCAACCAGCCCTTCGACGGACCCCTTGTCGTTGCCCTTGCCGGGACGCCCGTAGCGGTCCCGGATCACGTAGTGGGACAGCATCTCGCTGAACAGCCGCGCGCGTCTGCGAGTTCCGTCGGGCTCGATCTTCGCCACAAGGCACCGGTCGTTGTCATACAGGATCGACTGCGGAACCGCCCCGAAAAACCCAAAGGCATGGACGTGGCCATCCATCTGTCACCCGGCAGGCGATTGCGAAGCAATCTGCCGAGAGGGCAGGCCTCTGCGGTCGCCGCCGGATAGGCCCGGACGTAGCAGGCGTCGCTGTGCGGCAGATCCAAGGCAAAGAAGTGGGCCTTCTGTTCAATGCCACCGATCACAACAATCGCTTCGCCGAAGTCGGCCTGAGCATGGCCGGGTGCATGGTTAAGCGGCACGAACATCTCGCGATGCCGTCGACCGTGTTCCCGAACATAATCCTTGATGATGGTGTAACCACCCTCGAAGCCATGCTCATCGCGCAGGCGTTCGAAGATCCGCTTGGCCGTATGCCGCTGTTTGCGCGGTCGCTGCCGATCTTCTGACAGCCATTGATCGATGATCCCGGTGAACCCATCCAGCTTGGGCCGCCGGATCGGTGCTGACCGCCGGTAGCCGGGCGGGACCGAAAACGCCAAGATCTTGCGAACGCTGTCACGAGATATCCCGAAATGCCGGGCCGCTTCTCGCTGGCTCATGCCCTCGGCACAGGCCAGACGAACTTTACGATACAAATCCACGGAAAAGATCCTCCCGCCCCCCCTCCGTTACGAAAAGAAGGGCAAAGATGGACGACTTTTACGCCGCCCGCAGCAGGGTCATCCCGCCGCTACCGTGGTCGACTTTCTCACCGCCGTTCTCACTTTCAGCGTCAAACGTAAATCTTTGGACTAGATCCAACGAGCGCCTCCATTTCAGCTTACCGTGAAGGGGGCGGTGTCAGATCACATCGAGACTAATTCACCTAAACGCCTAAGGGACCCTGGCAACTTGTTCGTTGGCAAGCTCGCATTGGGCTCTGATCGTCGCATGCTTTATGTGCTCAGACATCAGTGTTGCAGCTTGCTTGCTGTTTCGTGCCCGAACAGCAGTTAGAATGGCTTGGTGTTCACTATTGAGATGACCGATCGGAAGGCCATGGTTCACAACTCTGAATTGCGTTATCCGAGTAATGGCATCGTATTGAGCCGAAACGATATCCAATGCGCGGTTCATCCGCGAAGGTCGGAGAAGTGAGATATGAAACAGCTTGTTTAATCGGACTATTTCCCAGGGGTCTGTTGCAGCATTTATTCGAGCTAAGATTGCTTCGCATTCGGACATGGTGTCCAAAGTGTGCCTGGATACTGCGTCTTCCAATATCAAGGGCTCTAGCGCGCCGCGGATCCGGTTCATTTCCATCAATTCGCCCAAGTCCAGGCTGGCAATAACCGGACTTCGCCGCGGCCGAAGTTCTACAAACCTTTCCGCTGCCAACATTCTGATCGCTTCTCGCAAAGGAACAATTGAAACATTCATCAGTTTTGAAAACGGCAAGATTTTTAACTCTTGGCCAGGTTCCAACTCCCCAAAAATAATTTGTTGCTTTAGGAGATTGTAAATTGTCTTTGGGCCTTCTCCATAATTCGTCAGGTTCGTCATTTGCTTCATCCTTCAGCTCTGATGAGCTAACGTCGAAATTTCCTATCCAGGAAAAGTGATTATTTTTTCGGTACCTTCCATGTTCGTTTCGAACCGGATTTCAGCCCACTTTGGACGTGGAGAGGGAAGTGATGCAGTTCCTATGCTGGTCGTTCACTTCCCTCCCGATACTTGGAACAAAGGCGACTCATCTGTATTGCGAATGAGAACCCTTAATGCCTTTCGGCCGACGTGAGACATGCCGCCTGATGTCAACGAATCTTGAAGATCCCTTCCATTTCGACGGCGACCCCGAAAGGAAGTGACGCAGCTGAAACGGCCGAGCGGGCGTGCGCGCCCGCTTCGCCGAGAACTTCAGCAAGGAAATCTGATGCACCATTGATGACAGCGGGTTGATCGGTGAAACTCTGGGTGGAGTTTACGAACCCCGTCAATTTTACAACGCGTTCAAGCTGTGAGAGGTCGCCGCCACAAGCATCCTTCACTTGCGCGAGCAAGGAGATGGCGCAGGCTCGCGCGGCTTCGACTCCCTGCTCCACCGAGTAGCTCTCACCAAGCTTGCCTTTTATCAGGCCGTTCGAGTTGCTCGAAACCTGCCCTGAGACATACAGCGTTTTTCCATCGACAACGTAAGGAACGTAATTGGCTGCAGGTGCCGTTGCCTCCGGCAAGGTCACACCCAATTCCGCCATTTTCTTTTCATATGCGTTCAAAGTTCTCTTCCTTCTTTCATGGTGAACTCAGACTGCCAGCTCGATCAACAGATCCTTTGCGTCGATCTGGCCGCCGGGCTGGATGTGGACGGCCTTGACTGTGGCGTCGCGTTCGGCGTGGATGCCGGTTTCCATTTTCATCGCCTCGATGGTCAGCAGCATGTCGCCTTCCTTGACCTGCTGGCCCGCGGTGACGGCGACGGTCGCCACGACGCCGGGCATCGGGGCGCCCACATGGTTGGGGTTGCCCACCTCGGCCTTTGGCCGCGCCTGAGTCGAAGACGTGACCAGACGGTTCGGCACCCGGATGACGCGGGGCTGGCCATTGAGTTCAAAGAACACTTTGACCTCGCCCTTTTCATCGGTCTCGCCAATCGCCTGACAGCGGATCTCCAGCGTCTTGCCCGGATCGATTTCCGCGGTGATCTCTTCGCCCGGCTCCATGCCGTAAAAGAAGGTGTGGGTCGGCAGGGTGCGCACCGGGCCGTAAGTCCGGTGGCGGCCCATGTAATCCAGGAAGACCTTGGGATACATGAGATACCCGTTCAGATCCTCGTCATCGACATCCTTGCCCTCAAGCTGCTTGGACAGTTCGGCACGCGTTGCGTCCAGATCGACCGGCTCGACATTCTTGCCGGGGCGCTCGGTGTTGGGGGCTTCATCCTTGAGCACCTTCCTGATGATGGTGTCAGGGAACCCGCCCGGAGGCTGGCCCAGATTGCCGCGCATCATGTCGATGACGGAATCGGGGAAGGCGACGTCGGTCGCCGGATCCTCGACCTGCTCGCGGGTCATGCCCTGACTGACCATCATCAGCGCCATGTCGCCGACCACTTTCGACGACGGCGTCACCTTGACGATATCGCCGAACATCCGGTTCACATCGGCATACA
>NZ_JBQFYW010000009.1:0-161149 GCF_056541825.1 Ruegeria sp. AF8
AATAAACCAAACCTATACACCAAACAGAGAAAAACAAATGGGATACAGCCAACTCAAAGCATTCCACAACGTCGCCAACCTCAAAAGCTTTTCCCGGGCGGCTGAAGCGATGCTCCTGACCCAGCCGGCCGTATCGGAACAAGTCAGAAAACTGGAACAGCACCATGACGTTCTTCTGTTCCACCGCGAAAAGAAAAAGGTCTGGCTGACCGATGCCGGGGAAAAACTTTATCGCATGACCAAGCAGTTTTTCGAGATCGAGCGGGAGATCGAAGATTTCCTGTCTGAATCCAGTCAGGCCGTGACAGGAGAATTGCGCATTATCGCGGATTCGGCACACCACGTCACCGCGATCCTGGGCCGATTTCAGAAGCGCCATCCGGACATCACGATCTCGCTTCGGGTCGGAAATTCCGAAGAGATATTGGAAGAACTACGCAGCTATGACGCAGAGATCGGCATTATCGGCAATCCGTCCCCGGGACGGGACGTCAAAAGCCTGAAGCTTTCGACGACAGAGATCGTCGCCTTTGCGGCCTGCAGCCTGTTGCCAGATGAGAAAACCACTCTGACAATCGAAGAGCTTGCCGAATTCCCCCTGATCTATCGAGAGCAAGGTTCAAAGACGCGTCAGAAGCTGGAAGAAGCAGCTGTCGCACGGGGCGTGATCCTGCACCCCTCGATCGTCGCCGAGGGCCGCGAGGCGGTGCGCGAGGTTGTCGCCTCGGGAGCGGGCATCGGGTTTGTATCGCTTGCCGAGTTCGGGAACGACGAACGGGTTCGCCCTTTGCGCCTGGAAGGGGCCGACATCGAGATGAGTGAATCTCTGGTCTGCCTCAAACAGCGGCAGGACGTCAAAATCATCCGGGCCTTCATGGCCGTCGCCCATGAAGTCATAAAAGAAATGGAGCCCCCCACCAAAGCCTGACCTCGGCACCGGGCACACAGATCTATCGGCTACGCCAAGCCTGAGTTCGCCGCAATACACCTTTGGATGCAACAAGGTGGAGAATCCGGGCCATGGCATTGGTATAAAAGATCATCATTCCCATTGCGGCGGCAGGTGCGATGTCGCCCGCATCATCCATGTTCAGCACGGCAATCGACGCGAGCGAGGTTTTCGGCGAGTAGAGAAATACAACCGCCGACACCGTCGTCATCGCATTGACGAAAAGATAGATCGAGATATCCAGCACCGCCGGCAGGCAGACCGGAACGGTCACCCGCGCAAAAAGCTTCATCGTTGGCTGTTTCAGCGATGCGGAAACGGATTCGAACTCGCGGTCCATCTGCTTCAGGGCGGTAACGGCGGTCAGGTGCGAAACGGTGTAAAAGTGCGTCACCGAGCAAATCACCAGGATCGCCATCGTCCCGTAGATCGCATTCAGAGGATTCGAAGGATTGTTGAAAAAGAAGATATAGGACAGACCCAGAACCATGCCCGGGATCGCCATGGGCAGCATGGCGAACATCTGGAACAAAGACCGCCCCACTCTGAAACCGTTCGACTTTTCAACCAGATAGGCACCGAAAAACACGATTACCGTACCAAAGAATGCGGTCAGCAGCGCCATTTTGATGGAATTGAAATAGGACGCCCAACCGCCACCATCCATCCTGTCGAACTGATAGTTGTTCAGGCTCAGGCTCAGATCGTAAGGCCAGAACTTGATCAGCGCAGCAAACTGGCACACCGCCAGCAAGCCCACGATGAACAGTCCGACCAGGCTGCAATAGACCAGCAGGAGACGATCCGTTTTGCGATTTGGCGAAGGTTGAAACGGCACCGATCTGGCCGAAAGCAGTGCAACCTGTTTGGATTGCACCATCCGGTCGATCGCAAAGGCCAGAATGGCCGGAATCACAAGGACAACCGATACCACGGCACCCATCTCAAAGTTCTGCTGTCCGATCACCTGTTTATAGATATCGACCGCCAGAACATTGAACTGACCGCCGATGACTTTGGGCAGGCCGAAATCGGTAATCACCAGATTGAAAACCACGAACGTCGCCGAAATCAGCCCATAACGCGCACCTGGAATGGTAACGGTCCAGAAGGTGCGCCACGGGCTCGCCCGCAGGCTGACCGCCGCTTCGTAAAGGCGCGCATCCGAGATGGCCAGTGCTGTGGAAATTATGAGAAACGCGTGCGGAAAGGTGAAGAACACCGATCCGATAACGATACCGATCGGCCCATAGATACTGGCACCGAACAGCAACTCCTTGATCATACCCTGATTACCGAAAAGGTAAACCAGCGCGATCCCCGGCAACAGGGAGGGAACGAGGATCGGCGCCATCGCAATCAGGCGGAATACACCTTTGAACGGCATGCAGCTGCGGTTCAGTGCATAGGCGAACCAAAAGGCCAGCGACACGGTCACGACCGTGCTGACGACGGAAATCCACAAGGAATTCTTAATCGAGTTGAACAATGCCGGCGTTGAGAAATAGTTGACGAAGTTGTCCAGACCCGTCGATTTGACAGGGCGGAGCTGAACCCGCCGGAACGTGTTGGAATCGAGCGTGATCCAGTCCGTGCCGTCCTGTAGCGTCGATCCGACAAGGAATCGTCCGGTATCGGATGTATTTCGGACCTGATACATGACCGGGCTTCGGAAACTGAAGTCGGGAAAGAACTTTGTCACGCCCAGACGCCCATCCGACCCTGTAGTCAGATCGGCATCCTGATAGACGCCAAGTTGGGCGTTCAGATCGGCGGCGTTCAAAATCGTTCCGTCAAATGTACCGTCTTCATCGCTGACCTGAAATTCGTACTGCGACAGGTCGAACCGATAGGTCGAGAATGACTTGGACAGCATCGCGTACAGTGGAAATGCCAATGTCACGACAAGATAAAGTGCGATGACCATCATGCTGGCACGCATGATGATGTCGTCCCGGCTGAGCTTTCCTTTTACACGGGGCCCGGACGGCAATGCCTGTGGCTCGGGTGTCGAAAGGGCCATCAATCAGCCTCCGAAACATCAAAGGCCATCAACCGGCTTTCCGGCAATTCGATCACCATGGACTTCCCCTCGCCCAATTCGAGGCGGCGCACGGCGTTGATCGAAAAATCTGCGATGAGTTCGGCGTCGCCGAGCCGCTCATTGTTGACACGGCAGCGCCAGAAGGACCCCAGAAACTCCATCTCGGTCAGTGTCACGTCGATACAATTCCTGTTGGCGCCGGTCTCCAGATACCCGGCTTCGCGCGGAATGATGTCTTCTGGGCGGACCGCGGCGATCGCTGCGGTACCATCCGCGAAGCTGTGCGTTACGCAGGCAAAAGTCTTTTCACCGATGCTGAGCCGGCCGCCATCACTGACAGAAGACCGGATCTGGTTCATTTCCCCGATAAAATCGGCCACGAACAAATTGGCCGGTTCTCGATAAACCTCAGTCGGAGAACCGACCTGTTCAATAACACCATGGTTCATGACGACGATACGATCCGCCATGGCCAATGCCTCTTCCTGATCGTGAGTCACCATGACGGTGGTCACACCAAGTTTGCGCTGCAACTCTTTGATTTCATGTCGTAAATGAACCCTGACCTTTGCATCCAAAGCCGACAGAGGCTCGTCCAGTAGCAACAGGCCCGGATTGGTGGCGATCGCCCGTGCCAGAGCGATACGCTGCTGCTGGCCGCCTGACAGCTGCGCCGGGTATTTTTTCCCTTGGTCCGGCAGACCGACCAGTAAAAGCAGTTCTTTGACTCTGACGGCAATTTCAGACTTGCTGCGCCCGGTATTTTCCAATCCGAAGGCGATATTTTTCTCGATGGTCAGGTTTGGAAACAGTGCGTAGGATTGAAACACTATGCCGAAATCCCGCTCGGATGGCGGCAAGTTGGAAATGTCCTGCCCTGCCTGCGTGACTGTCCCCTTGGTCTGCAGATCCAGCCCGGCAATCGCGCGCAGCAACGTGGTTTTTCCGCATCCCGAAGGGCCGAGGAAACAGATGAATTCGCCCTCGTGAATTTCCAGCGAGATGTCCTTGAGCGCAAGAAACTCTCCGAAGGCTTTCCACAGATTTAGGATACTCAGATACGACTGGCGTGAAGGGGCAGAAGATTGGTCCTTGGGCACGTAATTGATCCTTGCAGCATGGAACCGAGTGCCAGAAAACCCAAACGGGCGGCACGGGTCACAGTCGTCACGTTTTGGCGGATGTGATGGAACGGAGGGACGGCAGCGCCCCTCCGTACAAGCGCATCATTTCGGCTCGGACTTACCGTCATAGCGGGCTTGCCATTCTTTCAGAATTGCAGCCCTGTTGTTTGCGGCAAACTCGAAATCGTTTTGGATCATCGCATCCAGCAGACCTTCCGGGAAGAACTCGACCGGCTTTGCGACACCCGGATAGGCCACCACGGCATAACCCGTGTTGTACATGACGTTGGCATCCTTGGTGACCGAGAAATCCACAAGCTTCTGCGCGGCTTCCAGATCGTCGGTTCCCGCCACGATAGCGGTGGCTTCCATATCCCAGCCGACACCTTCGGACGGCACGATGATTTCCAAGGGCGCACCGGCCGCCTTGGATTTGGCGCCGCGGAAGGCAAAGGAAATCCCGAT
Source organism: Ruegeria sp. AF8 (assembly GCF_056541825.1). Classification (NCBI taxonomy): domain Bacteria; kingdom Pseudomonadati; phylum Pseudomonadota; class Alphaproteobacteria; order Rhodobacterales; family Roseobacteraceae; genus Ruegeria; species Ruegeria sp. AF8. The sequence goes on from NZ_JBQFYW010000009.1 coordinate 4,583, forward strand.
CGGAATCTCGCCGGCCGCCGCCAGTTTGCACGGTTTGGAACCGGAATGCGTATAGCGTGCGATATTTTCGTGCAGCGCATCCATATACTCCCACCCGCCTTCTTCACCGAAGATCTGCAGCCAGCTGGAAACGTCAAGGAACCCCGTGCCTGATGAGTTCGGGTTGGGCATGATCACCTGCCCCTTGTATTTCGGATCGGTCAGATCCTTCCACGATGTCGGAGGTGTAAGACCCGCCTTTTCGGCCTCGACAGTATTGTAGCAGATCGACGCAACCCAGGCGTCCATACCCACCCAGGCCGGAGGATTGTCGCCGTCGACAAATTTCGTGTCCAGATTTTCAACGCCCGCAGGAGCGTAAGGCTCCAGCATCCCTTCGGATTTCAGCAATAGCAGCGAAGTGGCCGCCAGCCCCCAAATCACATCCGCCTGCGGATTGTCGCGCTCGGCAAGCAGTTTGGCCGTGATAATTCCTGTCGAGTCGCGCACCCAATTGACCTTGATGTCGGGATAGACCTTGTTGAACTCCTCGGCGTACCGGGCAAGGTCTTCGGCCTCGACCGCAGTGTAAACGGTCAGTTCCGTTTCCGCCATTGCGGCAGTCGCAGCCACCATAGTGGCGGCTAATGCGGCAAACGCTTGCGATTTCAATTCCATTTTTTTCTCCTCCGTTGGTCAATTTTTTTCACCCGTTGGTTTTTCGCCTTCTGCGAGGCCGGGCTTTTTTTGAATTATTCACAGTTTCGCGAGTTTTCTCCCCAAGAACAATTGATAATTTCTTCTACATCATAATTTCATCTTATGAATTGTGAGTCATGTTGCTTGGGTTCGAATTTGCAATTAGTAGCCTGCAAAGATCTTTGGCGCTTTGATGCGGCCAGATCGTTCGGTCTCTTTGACCACGGCTTTCAATTGACCTCCGGCTGCAAGGTTTGAGGGCACTCTTGTGTTTGCGCCTAGCCTACCCTGCCAACGTGTGCGCCAATAATTCTCTGGTGCCTGGCATTGTATGGCTATCTGCATAGACTAGACCCGAAAAACGGACACCCGGTGTTCTTTGATGAAATTGGCGGCGACGAATTCAAAATGCGGGAAATCTTGCCGAGGCATTCGAGGCAGGCTTTTAATGGCGTTGAGCGCAGGTTAATATTCGGCAGCAGCGGCAATGACGCCTATGGGCAACGACCGGAAAACCGGCAAACAGGACGCAAAAGCGACCGAAGATCAGGCAAGGGACGACAGGATGAATCGAGCAACAGCGAGACAAAAAACGTCATTTCGGCTGGTAATGCTGGCCTTGGTATTTGGCGCGCTGGCCGGATGCGAAGAAGGCGCGAGTTTTGCCCCGTTCAAGCCGAACGACGGGGCCGGCTCCGAAACGGAACAGACCGGTCGCAAGGGCGAGGTCATAGAACGAGACGTCGAGGCGCCGGAGATTTTTCAGTCCGTGGAAAAAGGGCTCTGGGATGGCCGTCCATCCTTGGGTGGGATCTGGGTCGCGCATCCCAATGTCGAAAAAGCGCAAAGGGTACGCATCACGAATGGCGACAACAACAAGACGGTCGAAGGCGCCTTGTTCCGGCGCGAGCGTGAATTGCCAGGGCCGCGCCTGCAGGTGTCGTCCGACGCCGCCACCGAGCTCGGTATGCTTGCGGGCTCACCTGTCGAATTGAGCGTGGTGGCTCTCAAGCGCGAAGTGATCGAACCCGAGCCTGAACCCGAGATTGTCGAAGCCGCAGAGACCGACGAAAACGTCGACACGGGCTCGGAGATCACGTCAGCCAAGCTTGATCCGATTGCCGGCGCTGCGGCCGCTATTGAAGCTGCGGACGCCGCCGTAGATACGGCTGAGCCAGAAGACGCCAAACCTGAACCCGCTTCTCCGCCGTTGTCGCGCCCCTTTATTCAGATCGGGATTTTCACCGTTGAAGTTAACGCCCAGAAATCTGCCGAAGAGCTGCGCAAGGCGGGTCTGAATGCGGAAATCAAGGAAGGGTCGAAGGACGACAAACCCTTTTGGCGCGTCCTTGCTGGCCCTGCGGCAACAAAGGCCGAACGCAAGGATTTGATGAAACAGGTTCGCGACCTGGGTTATTCCGACGCCTATATCGTGAAGAAATAAGGAGATAGCCGGATGCTGACGTTTCTTCGCCCGACCGTTCTGTCGCTTGGATTTGCCATTCTGGCGCTTCCTGCGATGGCTTTTGATACATCGGCAAAGGCGGCCTATGTTCTGGATCAAACGACCGGCACAGTGCTGTTGTCGAAGGAGGCGAACCAACCCTTGCCGCCCGCTTCGATGTCGAAACTGATGACCCTCTATGTTTCGTTTGAGGCGCTCAGGGACGGGCGTCTGACGTTGGATGAGAAACTGCCGGTTTCGGAACATGCCATGAGTTATGGCGGTTCGACCATGTTCCTCAACACACAGGATCGCGTCCGGGTCGAGGACCTGCTGCGCGGGATCATCGTGTTGTCCGGTAACGACGCGTGTGTTGTGCTCGCCGAAGCGCTGAGCCCGGATGGAACCGAGGCAGGTTTCGCGCGTTATATGACTCAGCGCGCCAAGCAGTTGGGGATGGACAACTCGACCTTCGCAAACTCGAATGGCTGGCCTGCCGCCGGACACATGATGTCGGTGAAGGATCTGGCCGTTCTGTCCGATCGTCTGATTTCGGACTTTCCGGAATATTACCCGTTGTTTTCCGAAGAGGTTTTTGAGTTCGATGGGCGCGCACCTTCGAATATACGTAACCGCAACCCGTTGCTCAAACTCGATATCGGCGCGGATGGCCTCAAAACCGGGCATACCTCCGAGGCCGGGTATGGATTGGTCGGATCAGCCAAGCAGGGTGATCGGCGGGTAATATTCGTTTTGACGGGTCTCGACAGCCAGGCCCGCCGCGCCGAAGAGGCGGAGGCCATCGTAAACTGGTCCTTTCGTCACTTTGTCGAAAAAACCGTCGCCAACGCCGATACTCCGATCGCAGAAGCGAAAATCTGGATGGGAGCGAAACGATCGGTAGGTTTGGTGCCGCAAGGGGATCTGAACCTGCTGCTGCCAATTCTCGGTGACAAGAACGTTGAAGCCGAGGTGGTGTACCAAGGCCCGGTCAATGCCCCGGTAGCGCAGGGTCAGCAGCTGGCCGAACTCGTGATCAAACCCGAAGGATTGCCGGAAATCCGACGCCCGCTGGTGGCGGCCGAAGCCGTCCCGCAGGGCGGGTTCGTTGTTCGAATAAAAACCGTGGCAGGCATCCTGATGAAGGAATTCGTCAATGGTCCCATGGAGGCCATGTGACGGATCGGGGTCTGTTTCTGACCTTCGAGGGTATCGACGGATCAGGCAAATCAACGCAGGCGCGAATGCTTGCTGAATTCTTGCGCACTCAGGGGCGCGAGGTTGTTTTGACGCGTGAACCCGGTGGGTCTGCGGGTGCCGAGGAAATTCGGCGTCTGGTTCTCGAAGGTGATCCCGACCGCTGGTCGGCGGAAACCGAGATTTTGCTGTTCACCGCCGCCCGCCGGGATCATCTGGAACGCACGATCTGTCCGGCCCTGGATGAAGGCAAATTCGTGATATGTGACCGCTTCGCCGACAGTACCCGCATGTATCAGGGACTGTCGCGAGGTGATTTGCGGGGGCTGGTGGATACCTTGCACGACCTCATGATCCGGCGCGAACCCGATCTGACCGTGCTGATCGACATGGACCCGGACACCGGCCTGTCCCGTGCCAAAGGCCGGCAAGGCACCGAGGAACGGTTCGAGGATTTCGGCCCCGAACTGCAGCGACGGATGCGTGCCGGATTTCTGTCATTGGCCAACGAGTTTCCAGAACGTTTCCGCATTATTGACGGCGACCGGGACATGGACACGGTTGCCGCCGATGTGTCAGACGTCGTGATGCAGGCATTGCGATAGGCACGTATGACCGACGAAACGCCCATCCCCGATCAGGCGCCCGGCGCCCCTCACCCACGTGAAACAGCGCGGCTGATCGGGCAATCCGAAGCTGAGCGGGCCTTTCTGAGCGCGTTCAATTCCGACAGGATGCATCACGGCTGGCTGCTGACCGGCCCGCGCGGGATCGGCAAGGCCACATTGGCCTGGCGGATCGCGCGTTTCTTGCTGGCGACGCCGGCCTCGGATGACGGCCTGTTTGGGGCACCCCCGCCCCCGGAATCGCTCGAAATCGACCCCGACCATCCGGTGTGCCACCGAATTCACGCCGGGGCAGAGCCAGGATTGGTGTCAGTTACCCGTTCGCTGAACGATCAGGGTAAGCTGCGAAACGAAATCGTCGTCGATGACATTCGAAAGCTGGGGCGGTTCTTTGGCCTGTCCTCGACGGATGGCGGGCGGCGGGTCGTGATCGTGGACAGCGCCGATGAGATGAACGTCAATGCGGCAAACGCGTTGTTGAAGATGCTCGAAGAACCGCCGGCACGAACGACGCTGTTGCTTGTATCGCACCAGCCTTCGCGCCTGCTGCCGACCATCCGGTCTCGCTGCCGGACATTGCGGCTGTCCCCGTTGGACACCGACGACATGCAGGCTGCGCTTGCGCAATGTGGCGCCGAACTCCCTTCGTTGCCGGAAAACCTCGCTGCGCTGTCTTGTGGCTCCGTCGGTGAAGCGGTCCGATTGCTTAACCTGGGCGGGCTGGAGATCTATGCCGAATTGGTTGCGATCCTGAACACACTTCCCCGCCTCGACCGTCAGCGCGCTCTGGCTTTGGCCGAGGCATCGGCCCAACGCGGCGCGGCGGAGCGGTTTGACCTGCTGCTGTCCCTCATCGACATGGCAATGGCTCGATTGTCGCGAACCGGAGCGACCGGTCAGCCACCACTGCCCGAAGCGGCCCCCGGAGAGGCCGGCCTGTTGCAACGCCTGGCGGCATCACCGCAATTGGGGCGGTTGTGGGCCGAGACGGCGGCCACGATCACGGCGCGAACCCGACATGGTCGGGCGGTGAACCTTGACCCCGCCGCTCTGGTCCTAGATACGATGTTCAAAATACAGGAAACCGCCGGTCAGAGCAGATGAGCGACAGCATGCCCCCCCCTGTCATCACCGACAGTCATTGCCATTTGGACTTTCCCGACTTTGAAGGGCAATTGGACCAAATCATCGACCGCGCCGCCGAAGCCGGCGTGACCCGGATGGTGACCATTTGCACCCGCCTGCGCAATGAGCCCGCGGTGCGTGCAATCGCCGAGGCGCATGCGCCGGTATTCTATGCCGCCGGAACCCACCCGATGAGCGCCGCCCAGGAACCGATGGTTACAGTGGACGAATTGGTAAACCTGTCTGCGCATCCGAAATTCGTGGGCATCGGTGAAACCGGGCTGGATTACCACTACACCGGCGAAAGCGCGCAGGTTCAGAAGGACTCGCTGCGCATCCATATCGAAGCCGCTCAACGCACGGGTCTGCCGCTGATCATTCATGCCCGCGCAGCAGATGAGGACATGGCCCGAATTCTGACAGACGAATACCACAACGCAGCCTATAGCTGTGTCATGCACTGCTTTTCCTCTTCGGCGGAACTGGCACGCGCCGCGTTGAAACTGGGCTTCTATCTGTCCATGTCCGGAATTGCGGCCTTTCCCAAAAGCCAGGAAGTGCGCGACATCTTTGCCGCGGCGCCGGTCGACCGTATTCTTGTTGAAACAGACGCCCCCTATCTCGCTCCACCGCCCCATCGCGGTAAACGCAACGAACCGGCCTATACCGCGCATACTGCCCGTAAGGGGGCCGAGATTTTCGGCATGGACTACCCTGATTTCGCAAAACAGACGCAGGACAATTTCGATCGCCTCTTCGCCAAGGCCGCGACATTCAAGGCCGCCGCATGAAAGACGAGTTGCGCTTTACCATTCTCGGCTGCGGCTCGTCCGGCGGGGTGCCGCGTCTGGGCGGGCATTGGGGCGATTGCGATCCGACCAACCCCAGGAATGTGCGCCGCCGTTGTTCCCTGCTGGTTGAACGTGTCGGCCCCGAAGGAACCACGACCGTGCTGATCGACACGCCTCCGGACATGCGCAGCCAGCTTTTGGATGCCGGAACCGGACGGTTGGATGCCGTGATCTATACGCATTCTCACGCCGATCACGTGCACGGCATCGATGACCTGCGCATGATCGTCTACAACATGCGCGCGCGCGTGCCGGTCTGGGCCGACGGCGATACACAAAATGCCCTGCTCGGTCGGTTCGGATATGCCTTCATCCAGCCCGAGGGCTCGCCTTACCCTCCTATCCTGGACCTAAAGACCATCAGCGGAACATTTGAAATTGATGGTCCCGGCGGGCCGATCCCTTTCAAACCTTTCACCGTGGGACATGGCGCCATCGACTCGCTGGGCTTTCGCATTGGCGGGGTCGCTTATCTGCCCGATGTCGCGGAAATCTATGACGAAGCCTGGAACGCACTGAAAGATCTCGATTGCTGGATCCTGGATGCGTTGCGCCGCAATCCACACCCGACACACGCGCATCTGGAGCGGTCGCTGGAGTGGATCGAATTGGCAAAGCCCAAACGGGCGATCCTGACCAACATGCATATCGATCTTGATTATGAGACCGTGGATGCGGAAACTCCGGACTATGTAACCCCTGCCTATGACGGCATGGTGATCCGGTATCCTTTTTAGGCGGTTTCGCTGAACCTCTGGCGCCGAACGCCAGAAGGGGACAGCCACGGCCAACCAGACAAGAGCTTGGCCATGTTTCAAAGCCTGATTGACGTCATCCTGCCTGTTTTTCTGGTGATCGGTGCGGGATATGCCGCCACTCGGACAGGCTATTTCAGGTCCGAACACGTCGATGGCCTGATGAAATTCACGCAAGGCTTTGCAATTCCGTGCCTGCTGTTCAAGGCCGTTGCGACGCTGGACCTGCAGGCCAGTTTCGATCCGCGGTTGCTGGCTAGTTTCTTCAGCGGCGCCGGATTGTGTTTCGTCGTTGGCATGGTTGGCGCACACTACATCTTCAAACGCGACTGGGAGGACAGCGTCGCAATCGGGTTCTGCTGCCTGTTCTCGAATTCGGTACTGCTTGGCCTGCCCATCACCGAACGCGCCTATGGGCCGGACAACCTGACCGGAAACTACGCGATCATCGCTTTCCACTCACCCTTTTGCTACGGTGTCGGCATCACCGTGATGGAAATCGTGCGCAATCGTGGCGGCGGTGGCCGCCGGATGATGGGTTCAGTCCTCAACGCCATGTTCCGCAATGTTTTGATCCTGGGAATTGCGCTTGGTTTTGTCGTGAACCTGACCGGGTTACCAATTCCCGCGGTCGCCAACAACGCTTTGGATCTGATCACCCTCGCCGCCCTGCCGGGCGGCCTCTTTGCGCTTGGCGGCATTCTGGTTCAATACCGGCCCGAAGGGGATCTGCGCACCATCTTTTTCGTGTGTTGCGTTTCGCTGATGCTGCACCCGTCCCTTGTGTGGCTGTTCGGCAAAACGCTTTCCCTGCCGCAGGATTTGTTCCGTTCCGCTGTGCTGAACGCTTCGATGGCACCGGGCTTCAACGCGTATATCTTTGCGAACATGTATGGGCGTGCCAAAAGGGTCGCGGCGTCCTCGGTGCTGATCGCGACGGGGGCTTCGATTCTGACGGTCTGGGTCTGGCTGACCGTGCTGGGATAAACGCAGACATGGCACGATTGACATTTCACGATTTGGCTACAATTTTTCCGGAACGACGAAGGAGCCGAAATTGCCGCATGCCCTGATTGTCGCCCATGGCCAACCATCCAACCCGGTGCCGGCAGAAGATGCCTTGCGCGGATTTGCCGATCGTGTTCAGGAGACGGTTCCCGACATTGTCGTTCATTCTGCCACTCTGGCCGCCCCCGGCCAGTTTGAAACGGTGATCGCGGAATTGCCGGACAATACCGTGATCTATCCGCTGTTCATGGCTCGAGGCTGGTTTGTAGACAAAGTCTTGCCCAAACGACTGGGGAAAAGATCGCTACAAATTCTAGGCCCGCTAGGAACCGATCCCGACTTGCCCAAAGTGGCGGCAATGGCCCTGTCCGAAGAGTTGGCAAAATTGGGTTGGCAATCTGAAAATACCGACCTGATACTGGCCGCCCACGGCTCGGGTCGCAGCCAAAATCCGGCGCGCGTAGCGGCAAGATTTGCCAAAGACCTTTCAAGAAACGTGAACTTCAGATCCACCCGCATCGGTTTCGTTGAAGAAACGCCCAGCATTACCGAGGCAGCGCTTGGGGCTTCGGCGCAATCAGTGTGCCTGCCCTTCTTCGCCTGTGCCGGTGGACATGCGCTTGAAGACGTACCGCAAGCCCTGAAAGAGGCAGGGTTCAGGGGGGCTAAGCTGCCAGTGCTGGGGGAACTGCCGTCGATCCCTGCACATATCGGGCATCGGCTAACCGCGCATTTCCATGAATGAAAAGTTGCGCTGAAAATGCGCAAGGCAGGGCAAACCGGCCCCGCCTTGGCGCTTCAGTTTCGCAAATCAATCGCTCGTCGTAGTCGAAAAGATCGGCAAGGTCGAAGATGTCGCACCACCGCCGCCAGTTGCCTCAGAAAGAACCGCCAAACGCTGTGGGGTTTGTCCAAGGACCGGAGAACCGGACTCCGCCGCACTCAGCGCCATTTGCATCCATTCCTGTGGCTGGGCCCCGGTCGCCTTGGCAACACCGATCCCCTCGCGCAGCTGATGGCTGACGATTTCAGCATAGCCCTTTTGCCCTGCGGCAACGAGCAGCACCGCCGACGACAATGCCATTTCAGCGTCATCTGTACGATAGCCGACGCCCAAACAGACTTTGCCGCCGGAGACGAGCTGATCGATAGAGTTCCCCGATTGTGTCAGCACCGCCGAGGTGTTTGCAACCACCTGATCAGGCGTCTGGGTGTCGATACCAGTGATTTTTGGGGCAATCGCATCGGTCAATTGCTGACACTGCGCCTCAATTTGCGGCGCGGTCATGTTGGGAATGTTCTCTTCCAGTTTTGATGCATCGGCTATGGCATTAATACGCGCCTGGCAGAATTGTTCATTTAGGGCAAGATCCACATTGCTGACCCCGCCGGGCTGGGTTGCACCACCATTTGAAGCCGTCAGAAGGCTGGTATCATTGCACAACTCGTTTGCGGATTTCCCCGCAGGCGCAAAGCCGAATGACGGTAGTTGACCACCCGTATCGGCCCGCGCCGCCACAGTTTCCCCGCCCAGAACCGGTGCCGTAATCGGTTGCGGAGCCTGCGTTTGCGGCGCTGTGGCCAGCTGCGGCTGAGTGGCCGTCTGAGGCGTCGCTATGCCAAGCTGTTCGTTTCGATAACTGCGCAACAGACCCGCCGTTCCTTGGCTGGCCACGATCTGATTGTAGGGGGCCACATGTGCGCTGGACAGCGCCCGATTGTACGATGTCAGCAGAAAGTTCCGCTCATAATCATCCAGATAACCGTCAATATTATAGCCCATATCAGCCTGATACTGGGAAATCCCGGCCCGACTGCGGCGGCCAAGCTGGCCATCGACGGTGCCGACATTATAGCCGAAGTAATTCAGCGCTGTCTGAACCTCACGATTTTGCTGACGTTGTGCGGAAGAAACCCCTGAAGAGGAATATGTCGAGCGACTTGATTGCTGCTGTTTCCGCTGTTTGCTCTTGTGGACTTCATTGACCACCAAGCCGCCAATTAGTGCTCCGCCCAAAAACGCCGCCGCTTCGTCGGACTGGGCCTGACGCGCAGGAACAAAAGCGACACTGGCAGCCATCGCCGTGGCGCATAGATACTTTGCAAACATAACCATAACCTCACTTTCCAACAGGGCACCAAAAGGGTTGCGCGCCCGGTTTCGTTGAATCTCTCATAGTATAGCACAAGCCGAACATTCCCCCTATTGCTTGTCAAGCAACATGCTCCCTCAAACGCATTGCTGCGCAAGAAGATGCACACGTTTCAGCCGATTGGAAGGGTCGCGAAACTTGCCGGTCAGCACCCCGAATACCCCGTGAGCGGTTCCGCCAGATCGGTCGAATAAAACCGGTGATGCGCCCGCCCCCCGCGTTTGGCCGCATAGAGCGCCAGATCAGCTGCATGAAGAAGAATTTCTGGATCAGGTCTTTCAAATTGCGGGGAAATCACCGTACCGATGCTCGCGGAAATCCGGCACAGACGGCCTCCGAATGGCAGCGGCTCTTCCAGCCGCGCGATCAGCCTTTTGGCAATCAGTTCGAGCCGGTCCCGATCCACAAGGTCCTTGAAAATCAGAACGAATTCGTCGCCTCCGATCCTGACGACGGTATCGTCGGCACGGGTTTCTTCGACCATGATCCTCGCAACATTTTGAAGAACGTGGTCCCCGGCAGCATGTCCCAACGTGTCATTCACCGACTTGAAGTAGTCCAGGTCGAGATGCATCAAGGCAAATGGGGCTGCCGTTTTTTGATATCGTTTGAGGATATGGGCCATGGCCCTACGGTTCTTCAGCCCTGTCAACGTGTCCGTGTAAGCCTGCTCCTCGGCCGCGATTCTGGCGCCCTGAAGGCGGAGATTGAGTGTTCTGGACGCTTCCATCGCCGCCGATTTCGCTTCGACCAGATACAAAAGCTCGATGGCCATATCCGTACCGGAGAAATCAGAACTGGTCAGGTCATAGTCGCGTACTGCATCCAGGATGGAGATTCCAAAGGACAGGTTGACGACAGACAGTCCGGTCTGCGGCATTGGAACGATCAAACCCTTGAAAGCAGTTCTAGGAGCATCGCAGAAACGAAGGTGCAGCTTGCCCCCCGCAACCGCCAGCAGCTTGGGCATGGACGTCACTGACCGCGGTCTGACCAATTCGAAACAGTCAAGAAAAGACCGCCCCTTCAGCACCTTGTCGGGCCGCAATTTTTGCAGCGTCAAACCGGCCTGCACTATTCGGCCGTCCTGATCCAAAAGGACGAACATCGGGCAAAGCCTGTCCAGCAGCGCGATCAGTTCCTTTTGACAAATCACGATGCCCGTGCCCCCAGGAAAAAACGCCGTCCCCTGGAAAAGGCTGTTTCGATCAGTTTTATGGAAATGACCTCGCCTTTTTCGTGTTCGCCCATATGCTGGAAGATCGCCAATACGCCATAGTCATCCGCCATGGCGCGCAATACACCGATCATCACATAGGCGTACCCCGGAAGGCCGCGATGACAGGTCAGGGTATAGTCTGTCGGATCGTTTTCCCACAATTCCAAAGCCGGAAGTTCAAGATCAAATACAGCCAGCCGAACCCAATCCGCGAGATCGTCCAACGAATGCAGGAACTCGACATAATCGACGCCCCCGAAACGCAACAGGCGGCGCAACGCTTCGGTGTTGGGGTTAGACACAAGGAAAGTGCCCAAATCCTCGAGAATTTCGTTTTGAGGGCGCCTCAGTTCCCTGCACATGGCGGCAAGCACACGATGGGTCGTGTCATCAGGGTAGACCAGCATGGCTTCGAAATCGACAAAGCCCAGATTTGCCGCCTCGGTCACCTCGATCCATCGATTCGTACCAAAAGTATGGATAAAAAATGACTGCAGCGCTTTATTGATTAGCCCATGCATCTACTGCCCCGAAATATCACAGAGGCAGCCTGTGCTCGAAAAGATTAACAAATCACCAAAAAAACGCCTGCCCTCAGGTCAGGCAATTGGCCCTAAATGCCCCTAAATGGCCCGAACCGCCCCGGTATCGCGTCCTGCATTCTCCAATCGGCACTCGCTTTGACGGCCGACGGGTCAGAAATCTGTCGGAGCGCCGCCCTGCGATTTCCTGCGGGCGACGAAATCCGCCAATTCCTCGCGAATTGCGATGTCCATCGGCGGTTCCTCAAAGCTTGCGATGATTTCCTTGAACAGATGGTGAGCGCGTTCGGGGGTCCAGATACCGCCAGCGGCTTCCCACCCTTCGAAATTTTTCCAGTCGCTGAGGAAGGGCTGATAAAAAGCGGTCGCATAGCGATCCTGAGTGTGTTGGATACCAAAGAAATGCCCGTCATTCCCGACAGCCTTGATCGCGTCCAATGCGATTTCATCAGGCCCGGTCGCCGTGATTTCAGGCTGCATATAGCGTTGAATTTGTTGTAATATCTCGCAATCCATGATGAATTTTTCGGGCGAAGCGATCAGCCCGCCCTCCAGCCAGCCCGCGGCGTGATAAACCATGTTCGTGCCCGATTGCACAGCCGCCCAAAGCGAATTCGAGGTCTCCCACATCGCCTGCCCGTCCGGCACATTGGCCGCGCAAACACCCGAAGAGCGCATCGGCAACCTATAGAAACGGGCCATTTGCCCTGTCATCTGGGTCGAACGCATATATTCAGGTGTACCAAAGGCCGGAGCGCCCGATTTCATGTCGACATTCGACGTGAACGTGCCGATGGCGCAGGGAATTCCGGGGCACACATATTGAAACAGTGCAATGGCACACAGGGCTTCGGCCAGGGATTGCGCGACGGCACCCGCCATCGTTACCGGGGCCATAGCACCCGCCAGGGTAAACGGCGTGACCACGATGGCCTGCCCCCGACGTGCAAGCCGCAGGCATCCGTCGATCATCGGATGGTCGTGCTTGAGCGGCGATGTGGAGTTGATGTTGGTATACATGCGCGGCGAGGCTTCGAACTCCTCATGGGACAGGCCGCCAGCGATACGGACCATCTCCATGACATCCTCGACCCGCTCCTTTCCCAGTGAATAGGCATGCATTGCCTTGTCGCAGATCGTCAGCTTGTCAAAGAGAACATCGAGGTGACGGACACTTGCATGGATGTCCACAGGCTCGACCGGATATCCGCCCGCGAAGTGAATGCAGTTGAAATATTGCGTCAGCTTCAAAAGATTTCGGCACATTTCGCGATTGCCGGGAACCTTCTTGCCGATTTCCATGTCCCAATAGTTGGGCGGCGACGAGACGTTGCCGAACAGCATCGTCCGACCGCCTATTTCGATTGTTCGGTCCGGGTTGCGGGGAGATATGGTGAAACGCTCCGGGGCTTTTCCGACCATTTCCATTACGAACTCGCGGCCCATCCGCACTACATCGCCATCGACGATGCAGCCGGCCTCGCGCAGGATGCCCTTCGCTTCTTCGTTATAAAACGCTATCCCGATTTCTTCGAGGATGCGCATCGCCCCTTCGTGGATCGCCTCGATCCCTTCCGGGTCCAGCGGTTCGACTGGCCGGTCAATGTTGATCGGCGGGTTCCATGGCATTTGCTCGATAGCAGAAGTGCCCCGACGTGCTGCGGCACCAGCGCGACCGCCCCCTCGACGTTTCCGGCTTGATGTGTCGGACATGGCTTTCTCTTTCACTTGACCTGCCTCCACAAAGGCACCAAGCAACAAGGGATAGCCGCTCTGTCCGCGACAACCGATGTCGCTTTCGGCGAACCTTTCGCAAATTAGAAGTGCGTGACCGTTAATGTCCCAACCATGCGGGGATATGTCCGATATTCGGAAAAATGAAATCCGCAAGGTCGGCAAGTTCTTCGGCGACCGCTATTCCTGTCAACACACCGACGGTCGTCATTCCCGCCGCGCGTCCGGCCTCAAGGTCATGCCGGCTGTCTCCAACCATGGCGATCCTGGACGGATCTATTCCAATATGCCCGGAAAAAGCCAACAGTTGTCCCGGTCCGGGTTTGCAGCCATGTCCGCTGTCGAACCCCGCGATAAAGTCAAAATGCTGGTGCACCCCGACCGAATTCAGATGCGCCATCGCGGGTTCCTGCGCATCGTTCGTCGCAACCCCGAGTTTCAGCCCTTTTTTCCTGAGCTCTTCAAGAAACGGGCTCAACGGCACAGCCTGATGCTGTGGCGCCTTGGAGGCCTCTTCGTTGATCACCGACACAAGTTCAAAATGGCTCATGCCGGGCATTTCCGGCAACAGGGCCTCGGCAATCTCATCCGGCGTCGCGGCAATCACGACGCTGTCCGGGCGGAAATGCATCTGCTCATAATCGAAACCGATCACTTGACCGAGGTACGACGCCCGTGCTTCGTCGCCGGCCGCGATTCGGGCCAGGAAGGTCTGCGCAAATGTCCCCCAAGTCGCGGCAAAATCGAAAAGCGTTCCGTCCTTGTCGAACAGCAGGGCTTCAATCGGCATCCGGGTTCTCCGCAATTGGATGTTCAGGCGTCAGGTCCAGTGCATGCTCGACGTACCCAATAGCGCCATATGTGCTTGGGCCGGGCGATCATAGGGCACCGTTTGCGCGTCACAAAACGCCACAATCCAGGCGTCGTCAAGCATCAGAAAATCCAGGACGGACGCCAAAAAATCGACATCCAGGGCACGAGTGCGCAAATCTGCCTCTGAAACCCCGGTCGAGCCCAGAAACACCGGCAACAGTTCTTCGTTTCCGACCAGCCAAGCCAGCGCACTCAGAGCCACAGTTTCGGCGGTCTCGGCGGATATCGGCTTCATTCGTTCTCACCAAAAGTAAATGAAAGGGTTTGTTAACCAGTATTTCCGAAACTTCTTTATCGCGAGACAGCAACGGGGGAAAGGTCATGTCCGTACAGGGAACTGTTCTGATACTGGACGGCGTATCGACCAACCGGATCATGCTGAATGTTCAACTTTCGTCAGCTTGCTATCAGGTCATGCAACGGGACCGCGTGGAAGGCCTGGAGGCGATTTTGCACCACACCCGCCCGGATCTCATTTTGATGGCCGAAAGCTTGCCTGATGGAAACGTATCGTCGGTCAAGGAGTTGCTGAACAAGCGCAGGAATCTGTCAAATACACCGGTGGTCGCAATCACTCCGCAAAATGACAGGAAGGCCCGAAAACGCGCGCTTCTGTCCGGCGCGGACGACGTTCTGGTGCAACCTTACAACGACAACCTTTTGCTCGCGCGTGTCCGCAGCTTTATGCGGCTGCGTTCCGAGATCGATGATCTCGATTGGAGCGGCGAAAGCACCGAGTTCGGATTTGGCGAAGCGGCCAGCCCGTTCCAACCCCAGATTCAGTCCGCATCAGTTGCTATTGTTACAGCAACCAAGGAAATCCGCCGAGACTGGCTCCGTCGGTTGCAGCCGCATACACCGTATTCCCTCGGCAGCTTCACACTCGGTCAGGCATTCATGCTTTTCAGAAAACCCGCGCCCGACATCTTCGTTCTGCAGGTATCGAAGGATGGCGAGGGCTTGAATCTGCTCACTGAACTGCGCGCAAGGCTTGCCACGCGGCACTCGGCCGTGGTCGCGGTGGTCGAAGATGACAATGTCGCCCGCGCGGTCGAAGCATACGACCGGGGCGCGGATGTGGTGTTCACCGGGCCGTTCTGCGCAGAGGAACTTGCCCTGCACCTGAAAACGCAAGCAGAGCGCAAATCCAGAAGGGACAGACGTCGGGCATCGGTTCAGGAAGATCTGAAAGCCGCGAATTTCGATCATCTGACCGGCCTGCGCAATTCCCGTTACGCGCAATCCGCGCTCAGAAACATGGTTCGAAGCGCATGCAAGAAGCGCCGGAACCTGTCGGTGATCATAGTCGACCTGGATCACTTCAAGACCGTTAACGACCGATTTGGCCATCTGGCGGGAGATCGCGTCCTTTCCGAAACTGCCCGCCGCATCCGGCAGGAATTGCGGCCCGAAGATCTGGTGGCCCGCCTGGGCGGAGAAGAGTTTCTGGTCGCACTTCCCGACACCGGCCCGGACAAGGCCATGGAGGTCGCAAAGAATTTGCGACGGCGGATCAGTGATACCCCCTATCATTTGCCGATGAGCATCGAAGCTGTAACCGTTACGGCCAGCTTCGGCTTGCACACGTCTGAGACTGCAACATGTTCCGATGGTTTAGAAGGCGATGAGATATCGGCATTGATCGACACCGCGGACCGGGCGCTTTACACGGCAAAGAATGCGGGGCGAAATCGCGTATTCAGGCTTTGAGTTGCGTGCAAACACAACTCAGTCGCGCCTGCGATGCCGCCCCTTTCCATGTCTGACATATTTGTCCAGACGATCGGCGTAGCTGGATCGTTCGGCATCGGTCATCTTTGCGACCACGTCCAACCATGCGTCGCTTAGTGTCTGTTGCGCGAGTACGCGCAGGGCGGTCTGTTCCTCGACAATGGCCGTCAGGGCGTTGGCGTCGAACGGAACAGTTCGCAACGCCGCTGTCAGAACCCTGAACCCTTCCTGACGCGACTGCCGGTCGCCGGGTCCTGCAAGGTGCATCTGCTCTCGCAGGTCCTTGCGATCCGCGTCCGGTAAAGCCCGGTACAAAGCCGGTCCAAAACTCGGAGGCGGCCGGTCACCCCTGCCGTGAAACCGCAGGGCCGCCCCTGCAACCAGACCCAGAACCAAAAGATTGAGGGCCAGGGAAACCCCAAGAAGCACCGATACCCACTTACGCCTGGGTTTGGGATCATCTTGATGCATTTATTCCTCCTCCGTGGCCAGATCGGACAACCCGAATTCGGCCATCAGGTCCGCCTCGCCGCCAACCACAAACAGCTCCACCGGGTCCGGCAAGAATACCGGGGGCGCCAGACCTATCCAGACGCCAGCCGCGCAGGCTGTCGCCAAACCTCCGATGCCGGGCCACCCGCCAAGCGCTTCGGCTATCAAGATCAGTATTGGCTGTTTTCGCCTGCCTTCGCGCGCGGACCGTTTCCGTTGAATCTCCAGCGCGTCGGAAACTATCCGCTTGGTCAGGTCGACGGGCAGATCGTCCCGATCTTGCCGGGCGGACCGAAACAGTTCGTCCAATTTCTTGTCGTCTTCAACCATCCTGATACCCCAGTTCTTCTCGTCTGCCGGACAACGCCCTGGCCAGCGCCCGTTTTCCCCGCGCCGTCAGGCTTTCTACCGCCTCGACGGAAATTTCCATGATCCGCCCGATCTCGGGATTGGGCAATTCCTCGATATGACGCAAAACCACGGCTTCGCGCTGGCGATCCGGCAATGTCATCAAAGCCGCCTGCAAGGCATCGACCCGAGCGGTATTTTGCATTTGCTCCGTCACCGACAATGCGCCGTCTTCCGGTTCTGGCACGGCGTCCAGCGATTCGGCCTTTTTCTTCCGCCTTCTGTCCAGACAGAGATTCAGCGTAACGCGATAGAGCCACGTCGTTACCTTCGCCTGCCCCGGTCGCCAGTCCGGCGCCATCTGCCAAAGCCGGAGCATTGCGTCCTGTGCGACATCTTCGGCCTCCGCCCTGTTGCCCAAAACCCGCAACGCCACGGAATACGTGCGCGGCCCAAGGCGAGCCGTCAGTTCCCGCGCTGCTTGTTCATCGCCGTTTGCGAACAACCTAAGTAGCGCGTCGTCACTTGTGGTACCCGCAGCGGCGGTGCCGCCGCGGGTTATTCCGGACATGGAATTCACGTCCTCCATCCTGTGTCAGTCGTCAAACCTGTGACCACGACCGTGTTTCTTTCCGTACCTGCCCATGCGGTCTTTCATGTTGGCAAATTCCTGTTCCGAGATCGAGCCGTTGCCATCGGCGTCAAACCGGTCGAAGAAAAAGAGCCTGCCTTTCTTGCGCGATTTTGGCATTTCGTCGTCGGTCAGAAAACCATCCTTGTTGGCATCCTGACGTTCGAACATCAGCTTGGACCGCTCTTTTGCCCGCTCTACTGCGGTCACCTGAATCTCTTCCAAGCTCAGCTTGCCATCTCCGTCGGTGTCCGCTTTGTTAAAAATTGTGGTCCGATACGCCTCCAGCTCGGCTTTGGTCACCTCGCCGTTGCTGTCCGCATCAAGTTCCTGAAACGTCGCCTGCTGCCCGACCCCAGGCCCCATGGCCAGAGCAGCGGATCCCGTCACGGTGAGTGCCGCCAGTACGATACCCGAGAAAATGCCTGCATGTTTCATATCGGTTTTTCCTTGTTTCGCGACAACACCATGTTGCCGTCCATATCATTGAAACGGGGCGCGCGTGCTTTTCCGTCGAAGCTGTGCAAAAATCTTTCTGGCAAGCGTACTTTTAATTTGATTCCCAAATTCCTATTTTCGCGACATCCCGACGCAACGACGCCAACGGCAATTTCGAATAGGACCGGATCAGTCTGCGGTTTGCGGACAAGAGCATGGGCGGATAAAATGACAGATCAGACCGTTGACACACCTGTTCAGCAAGAACGCCCGACATGGCCGGCGGTTCGCAAGGGTTTGCTCGGCAAATGCCCAAATTGCGGTAAGGGTAAACTGCTGCACAGCTATCTCAAGGTCAACGATGCCTGTTCGCACTGTGGTCAGGAACTGTTTCATCATCGCGCTGACGATGGCCCAGCCTATCTGACCATTCTAATCGTCGGACATCTGATGGCACCCGCCTTGCATGTTTCCTATGTGCAATGGCGCCCCGAACCATTGACCCTGTTTCTGATCTTTGCCCTTGGTTGTCTGGCTTTGTCGCTCTACCTTCTGCCCAGATTGAAAGGGCTGGTCATCGCCTATCAATGGGCGCGCCGGATGCATGGCTTCGACACGGCCGGCTGAGTCCTTCGGAACGGGGCGGAGGGGCAATGAGCACGGACAAGACTGCAATTAGAAACGCTGCTACGGTGATTGTCCTGCGCGATCGCATGGAAACTCCGTCGATCCTGATGGGTCAACGCGGCGCCAAGGCGGCATTCATGCCCAACAAGTTCGTGTTTCCAGGCGGCGCGGTCGATCCGGCGGATGCCTCTGTTCCACTGGCATCTCCTCTGCCGCCTGTCTGCGCAGATCGCCTGACCGAGAACGCACCGGCAGGGTTGCAACATGCTTTGGCCGTCGCAGCAATCCGGGAGCTTTGGGAAGAAACCGGGTTGATTCTCGGAAAGCCCGGCACCTGGTCCGGCACTGTCCCCGAAGATTGGCTGCACTTCGCGTCCACGGGCCATCTCCCTGCCGCCGATGCCTTGCAGTTCGTGTTCCGCGCGCTGACTCCGCCGGGCCGCCCCCGTCGCTTCGACGCGAGGTTTTTCCTGGTGGATGCCGGCGAGGTTCAGGGAGATCTGGATGATTTCACCCATGCCTCGGACGAGTTGTCGCATCTGCAGTGGATCCCGCTGAACGAGGTTCGAAAATTCGACCTGCCTTTCATCACCGAAGTCGTTCTGGCCGAGGTCGCGGCCCGCGCCGCCGACCCGACCCCGCCGGATTCGGTCCCCTATTTCCACAACAATGACGAAGCGAGCCTGTTCCTGCGCCTGCGCGGCTATCCGATGCCGGAGACGCATTGAAGCAAAAGCGCTAGCGCATCCGACTGACGACGACGGTAACTTCGGGCTTTTTTCCGATCTCGTTCTGAGAGGTCTGCCGCACGATGCGGCGCAGCGCCTCTTCCAGTTTGTCATCGTCACCCAATGTCTTGGCCTCGGCCCGCATCAGGAACTGGTTGAGATCTTCTTCCAGCACCTCAATCAGCCCCGCCTTCGAACTGCCGATCTCGGGGAGGCCCATCGTATCGCACCACGGCTCCCCCAAGGGTTCGTCCTCTTCGTCCAGAATTACGGTCACCGTGACGTGGCCGTTCAACGCCATCCGGATGCGGTCGCGCACCACGCCATCAAGCGCTCCAATCTTGACCATACCGTCCAGATAGGTGCGACCGGTCTCGATATATTCCGCGACCGATGGAGTGTCACCGGTCAGGTCAAGCTTCATGCCGTTGACCGCAACGATGCTTGACCGTCCACCTGCCTCGGCCAGCCTCGCATGTTCGCGCAAATGCCGGTGTTCTCCGTGCATGGGAATGACCATCTGCGGGTCGATCAGGGCGTGAATGCGCTCGAGATCCGGGCGGTTTGCGTGGCCGGAAACGTGATACAGACCGTTGCTGTCATCCACAACATCCACGCCTTTTTCGCTTAACTGGTTGATGACATGGATAACGCCGCGCTCATTGCCGGGGATCGTCTTGGATGAGAACAGGAACAGATCACCTTCGGCCAGTTCCAGACCGCGATACTTGCCGCGTGCCAGCTGCGCGCTGGCTGCCCGGCGCTCGCCCTGGCTTCCGGTCACGATCAACATCAGGTTCTGGCGTGGCATATCCGCCGCTTCTTCGGGGCTTGTCACGCGCGGGAAATCCGTCACGATCCCGGTTTCCGTCGCAGCCTCGATCATGCGGCGCATGGCGCGGCCAAGCAACACGACCGAGCGCCCTGCCCTCTCACCGGCCTCGGCCAGCGTTTTGACCCGCGCCACGTTCGAGGCAAACGTCGTGGCCACCACCATACCCGTGGCGTTGGAAACGAGCCTGGTGATCTCTGGCCCCAACTCGGATTCTGAGCGTCCGGGATGGTTCGAAAACACATTGGTGCTGTCGCACACCAACGCCTTGACGCCTTCCGAAGCGACGCTGGCCCAAAGCTCGGGATCGAACGGCTCTCCGACGACTGGTTCGGGATCGAGCTTGAAATCGCCGGAATGCACAATACGCCCGGCCGGTGTGTCGATCACCAGCCCCGCGCTTTCGGGAATCGAGTGCGACACAGGCAGAAAGCCCACGGTAAAAGGACCGGCCTTCACCCGCTCCGGCCACGCGGACACGGTTTGCACGACCTCGGGCGAATGACCCTGATCTTCCATCTTGCGCCGGGCGATATTGGCGGTAAAGGCCCGCGCATAAACCGGTGCGCCCAATGCCTGGTAACAATGCGCGACAGCGCCGACGTGATCTTCGTGCGCGTGGGTGATAAAGATCGCCTCAAGCCGGTCGGCGCGTTCCTTCAGCCAGGTTATGTCGGCAAAGATAAGGTCAACCCCGGGAGTGGTATCCATATCGGGAAAGGCCACGCCCAGATCGACCAGGATCAGCCGTTCCTCGCCCGGTTTTCCATAGCCATAAACATAGGCGTTCATGCCAATCTCGCCCGCTCCGCCGAGGGGCAGGTAAATCAATCGTTCATTGCTCATTCTGAGCCATTTTCCTTGTTATAAAGATGTATCACGGTCAGCCCGTGCATCGTCAGATCGTCTTCGAATGCGTCGAACAGGTCAGCGGTCTGCTGAAACAGCGGCGCCAGCCCGCCCGTCGAAATCACTTTCATCGGCACCCCGGCTTCGACCTTGATGCGCTCGCAAATCTCGCGCACCAGGCCGACATAGCCCCAGAACACGCCCGACTGCATACATTCGACCGTATTGGTGCCGATCACCTTTTGCGGTTTTGAGATGTCCACATGCGGCAGCGCGGCAGCGGCCAGATGCAGTGCCTCAAGGCTCAAGTTCACCCCCGGCGCGATCACCCCGCCCACATAGGCACCATCATGGGCGACCACATCAAAGGTGGTGGCAGTGCCGAAATCCACCACGATCAGGTCACCACCATGGCGATCGAAGGCACCGGTCGAGTTGACCAGCCGATCAGGCCCCACCTGCGTCCCTTCGTCCACGCGGGGTTTGAATGGCAAAAGCGTCTCGGGCTTGCCTACAACCAACGGGCGGCATCCAAAGAAGCGGTCAGCGAAGACGCGCAGGTTGAACACCACGCGCGGCACCGTGGACGAGATGATAACATCGGTAATGTCCGCCTCGATCCCATAGTGCTTCACCAGAGTCGAATACCAGGTAAAATAGGCATCCGCCGTGCGCGCGTGGTGGGTCGAGGTGCGCAGGGTGCACAGGAATTTTTCACCGTCCCAGATCGAGAACACGGTGTTGGTATTGCCGCAATCGATGGCCAGAAGCATCCGCGCCCCCTCAGAAATACACTTCCGCCGCGGGAATTCCGACGCGACCTTTGGCGGTGTTTAGGACAAGGTTGCCATCCGCGTCCACCGTTTCGAAGGTCCCGACGGATTGCGACGCTGCGGTACGGGCAGTGATCACCTCACCCAATCGCGCCGCGCGGGCCAGCCAGGCGATGCGGATCGGCTCAAACCCATAGGTTGTGAACTGGGTCTCGTAGCGGGCATAGGACGCGGCAAGTTCGGTCAGGAAATCCTCGGGGCTCACCTGTGCGCCCGTCTCGGACAACAGAGAAACCGGGCGTACGGCGCCGGCTTCGACCATGTTGTGCGGTGGCGCTTCCGCCAGATTGACGCCTATGCCGATCGCCAGATGCGAAATTCCCCGACCCTGCCCGGTACTCTCCAGCAAAATACCGGCCAGCTTGCCGCCGTTCAGCAGAACGTCGTTTGGCCATTTCAAGGCCAGCCCGTCGGCTCGTCCGGTGACGGCCACGCAGGCATCGAACAACGCCAACGCCGCGACGAAACTGCGCAGCGCGGCCCGCTCTGGCGCGCCCTCCGGGCGTATGACCAACGTCGCGGCAAGATTACCGCGCGGATGAACCCATGCCCTGCCCCGACGCCCGCGCGCCGCTGTCTGATGGTGTGCCAAGATCCAGACCGGGCCTTGCAAAGCCGGCGCAATCCGGGCGGCTTCGTTCAGGGTGCTATCCACTTCGTCCAGAATGTGGAGCCCGTAACCTTGCGGCCAATCGCTCATGTCAAAAAGGCCCGGTCCAACGGCCGAGCCCCCCTTTTTCTTTGCATCACCGGATCAGTTGACAAGTGTTGCCGCCGCCGCAGCCGCAGCTCCTTCGACACCGAACTGATAGAAAACACCAATCAGCATCAGCGCAGCCGACCCCATCAGTGCAGCCCAAAGAACCGGCGACGAATGGGTGTCGATCGGATCTTCGTTTTCTTCACCGAAGTACATATAGAACACGATCCGCAGGTAATAAAATGCACCGATCACCGAGGCAATGGCCGAAGCGATCACCAAACCTGTCAAGCCCGCGTCGATACCAGCCTGCCAGACGCCGAATTTGGCGAAGAAACCAAGCATAGGCGGAACTCCGGCAAGGCTGAACATCAGGATCAGAACCGCCAGCGCCTTGCCTGGGTCACGGCGCGCGTACTGGCGCAGCGCGTCGATATCGGTCACGGGTTTGCCATCGCGCTCCATCATCAGGATGAAAGCAAAGGTGCCGACATTCATAGTAACGTAGATCGCCAGATACATCAGCATCGCCTTGATGCCCATCTGAGTGCCCGCAGCCAGGCCGATCAGCGCATAGCCCATATGCGCAATCGACGAATAGGCCATCAGCCGTTTGATGTCACGCTGCCCAATCGCGGCGAACGCGCCAAGGAACATCGACAGCACCGAAAGCAGCACGATCACCTGCTGCCAATCCGCCACGGCGCCGCCAAAGGCGTCATGCATGACCCGGGCGAACAGCGACATCGCCGCCACCTTCGGCGCGGTCGCGAAAAAGGCGGTGATCGGTGTGGGCGAGCCCTCGTAAACGTCCGGCGTCCACATATGGAACGGAACCGCCGACACTTTGAAGGCCAGACCCGAAATCAGCAGGATCAGACCGATCAGAAGACCAATCGACACTTCGCCATGCTGCGCCGTCGTGATGATGCCCGAAAACAGCGTTGTTCCGGAATAGCCATAGATCAGCGATGCGCCATAGAGCAAAAGGCCCGAGCTGAGAGCACCCAGCACGAAATATTTCAAACCCGCCTCGGTCGATTTTGCGCTGTCCCGGCGCAGGGCGGCCACCACGTAAAGCGACAGCGACTGCAATTCGAGACCCATATAAAGCGACATCAGATCGCCCGCACTGACCATCATCATCATCCCGACGGCTGCGAGTGCCACCAGCAAAGGATATTCGAACCGCAGCAGACCGCGACGCGCCATGTAGTCCTGGCTCATCACCAGCACGGATGCGGCGGCCAGCAGAATCGCGACCTTGGAGAACCGGGCAAAGCCGTCGTCAATGAACATGCCATTGAACGCCACCCGCGTAGTGCCGCCATTGGTGGCAATCCAGAACGACAGGACGACCATCAGGCCCGCAGTCGTCCAGACGAGAACCGGCGCCAGCGCGTCCTTTCTGGTATAGACAGCCCCGAGCAACGCCGCCATCGCATAGATCGCAAGAATGATTTCCGGCAGGATTACAGTCAGATCAGCCTGGATCATGTCTCCACAGCTCCCTTAGTGCGAAGCGGCGACCTGGGTCGCGGCCTCGGCCGCGGCCAGAGCCGTGTCATAGTTCGAAATCAGCGCGGCGGTCGAATTGCCGATCACATCCGTGACCAGCGACGGGTAGACGCCCAGCAGGATGGTCATCACGATCAGAGGCGCAAAAACCAGCCGCTCGCGCGCGCTCATGTCGGTGATCGATTTGAGGCTTTCCTTGATCAGATCGCCAAAGACCACCCTGCGGTAGAGCCACAATGCGTAGCCCGCCGAGAAGATCACACCCGAAGCGGCCACAGCCGTAACCCAGGTGTTGACCGGGAAAGTGCCCATCAGGGTCAGGAATTCGCCAATAAATCCGCTGGTGCCCGGCAGGCCGACATTGGCCATCGTGAACAACATGAAGACCAGCGCATATGCAGGCATCCGGATCACCAGGCCGCCATAGGCCTCGATATCGCGGGTGTGCATCCGGTCATAGATCACACCGACGCAAAGGAAGAGCGCGGCCGAGATAAAGCCGTGGCTGAGCATCTGAAAGATTGCTCCGTCCACACCCTGTTGGGTGGCGGCGAATATGCCCATTGTGACAAAGCCCATATGCGCAACCGAGGAATAGGCGATCAGCTTTTTCATGTCCTCCTGCACCAGCGCCACCAGCGAGGTATAGACGACCGCAATGGCAGACATCCACAGCACCACATCGGTCATGACCGCCGCTCCCACCGGGAACATCGGCAGGCTGAAACGCAGGAAACCATAACCACCCATTTTCAGCAGGATCGCGGCCAGAACAACAGACCCGGCGGTCGGCGCCTGAACGTGCGCGTCGGGCAACCAGGTGTGCACCGGCCACATCGGCATCTTGACTGCGAAGCTGGCGAAAAAGGCCAGGAACATCAGCGTCTGCGCACCGCCCACGACGTAAACGCCCAAAACGCTGAAGCTTTCGGACGAGAACTGATGGTTCATCAGCGCCTCGATGTCCGTGGTCCCTGCATCAGCATACATATAGACCATCGCAACCAGCATCAGCACCGAGCCAAGGAAGGTATAGAGAAAGAACTTGAAGCTGGCATAGATGCGGTCTTTTCCGCCCCAGATGCCAATGATCAGGAACATCGGAATCAGGCCGGCCTCGAAGAACAGGTAAAACAGCACCAGATCCAATGCCATGAAGACACCCAGCATCAGGGTCTCCAGCAGCAGGAAGGCGATCATGTACTCCTTGACCCGGTCCGTCACGTGCCAACTGGCCAGAATGGTCAGAGGCATGATGAAGGTGGTCAGCAGAATGAACAGAACGCTGATGCCGTCGACGCCCATCTTGTATTTCAGGCCCATCAGCCACTCGCCTTCTTCCACCATCTGGAAGCCGGTGTTCGAGGGATCAAAGCCCGAATAGATGCCGATCGAAACCAGGAAAGTCACGGTTGTCGCGAACAGTGCCACCCATTTGGCATTGCGTTGCGCTGCCGCATCGTCCCCCCGCAGGAACAGTCCCAGGATCAGCGCCGCGACGGCCGGGAAAAAGGTAACAATGGAGAGAATATTGTCCATCAGTTTGCCCCTCCCCCGATCGACATCCAGGTAACCAGAGCGGCAAGACCCAGGACCATCCAGAAGGCGTAAGTGAAGATGTATCCCGACTGCGCCTTGCCTGCGAGGCGGGTGAAATAGGGAACAATGCCCATTGCTACTCCGTTCAGGAAGCCGTCGATCGTATTGCCGTCACCGCGCTTCCACAAAAGCCGGCCCAGAGCCAATGCGGGTTTGACAAAGATCGCGTCATAGATTTCGTCGAAGTACCACTTGTTCTTGAGGAATAGGTACAGCGGACGCTGGTTTTCGGCCAGACGCACCGGCAGCGACGGGTTCACGATGTAGAAAAGATAGGCCAGTGCAAACCCAAGCACCATCGCAACGAAGGGAGAGAACTTGACCCATTTCGGTGCGGCGTGCGCATCGTCCAGCACGGTGTTGTCGGGGCCCATGTAGATGCCGCCCTCGCCCGGCTTGCCGGCAAACACATAGTGATGTTCGCCCTCGGCCATGGCTTCACCGTGGCTGTCATCGGCCGTTGCCTCACCATGCCCGCCATCGGCGGTTGCGGCGGTGGCGTCCTCGCCATGCGCGCCGTCCTGTGCCTCGTCATGATGCTCGGCGGCGGTGCCGTCGGCCACATGTTCGGCATGCGTTTCGGCATCATGCCCTTCGGCATGGACCGAAGCTTCGGCGACCGGGATGCCATAGAACTTGCCCACCTTGTCGGTGTGGCCGAAGAACTGGCCGTACCAGATCATACCCGCAAAGATCGCGCCCAGCGACAGCACGCCCAACGGAACCAGCATTGACATCGGGCTTTCATGCGCGTGCTCATGCGTGTGCTTGTCGCCGCGCGGTTCGCCGTAGAACGTCAGGAAGATCAGCCGCCAGCTGTAGAACGAAGTCATCGCGGCCGCGATCACGAGCAGCCAGAAACCATAGGCCGAACCGCCCGCATAAGCGCTTTCGATGATGGCGTCCTTGGACAGGAACCCGGCAAAACCGATGGTGGTCAGCGGAATACCAACTCCGGTGATGGCCAGCGTGCCGACCATCATCGCCCAGAAAGTATAGGGGATCTTTTTGCGCAACCCGCCGTATTCGGTCATCTCCTGCTCGTGATGCATGGCGTGGATCACCGACCCGGCGCCAAGAAACAGCAGCGCTTTGAAGAACGCGTGCGTGAACAGGTGGAACATCGCCGCCGAATACATGCCCACACCAGCGGCCACGAACATGTAACCCAACTGCGAACAGGTCGAATAAGCGATGACGCGTTTGATGTCGGTCTGAACCAGCCCCACTGTCGCGGCAAAAAACGCGGTCGAGGCCCCCAGTACGGTAATGAAGCCAGCCGCGCCCGGCGCGAACTCCATCAGCGGCGACATGCGGCAGACAAGGAACACACCCGCCGTCACCATGGTCGCGGCGTGGATCAGCGCCGACACCGGTGTCGGACCCTCCATCGCGTCCGGCAGCCAGGTGTGCAGGATCAGCTGCGCCGATTTACCCATGGCCCCGATGAACAGCAGCACACAGATCACCTCGATCGAGGTCCACTCCCCCCACAGGAAGGTCAATTGGCTTTCCGCCAAAGCCGGTGCCGAGGCGAAGACGTCGGAAAAATTGATGCTGTCGGTCAGGAAGAACAGCCCGAAAATCCCTAGCGCAAAACCAAAGTCGCCCACACGGTTGACGATGAACGCCTTGATTGCGGCTGCGTTGGCCGTGGGCTTGCGGTAGTAAAATCCGATCAGCAAGTAGGATGCGACGCCCACGCCTTCCCAGCCAAAGAACATCTGCACCAGATTGTCAGAGGTCACCAGAGCGAGCATCGCAAAGGTGAAGAAGCTGAGATAGGCAAAGAACCGCGGCTTATAGCTTTCGCCCTCACGCCATTGCGGATCGTGATCCATGTAGCCAAAGCTGTAGAGGTGCACCAGCGCCGAAACGGTAGTCACCACGATCAGCATGATCGCGGTCAGCCGGTCCAGACGGATCGCCCAGCTTGTCGACAGCGAACCGCTTTCGATCCAGCGCAGGATCTCGATCTGCTGGGTGTGCCCGTCAAAGGTGAAGAACACGATCCAGCTGAGAATACAGGCCAGAAACAAAAGGCCCGTCGCAGTCCACAAGGCAGCCTTTTCGCCAATGAACTTCCAGCCGAACCCGCACAGGATGGCGCCCACGAGCGGGGCAAAGAGGATGGTGGTTTCCATTGTCCCTTACCCCTTCATCATATTGACGTCTTCAACCGCGATGGTGCCGCGGTTGCGGAAGAAGCAGACCAGAATGGCCAGTCCGATCGCCGCTTCGGCCGCCGCCACGGTCAGCACGAACAGCGTAAACACCTGCCCGACCAGATCGCCGAGGAAGCTGGAAAACGCCACGAGGTTGATATTCACCGCCAGCAGCATCAGTTCGATGCTCATCAGAAGGATGATGACGTTCTTGCGGTTCAGAAAGAGACCGAAGATGCCGATGACGAACAGCGTCGCCGCGACAGTTAGATAGTGTTCAAGTCCGATCATCGTCTCAAAGTCCCTGCCCCGGTTTCACGTCCTTCAGCTCCATCGCCTTTGCCGGGTCGCGCATCATCTGGCCGACGATATCCTGACGCTTGATGTCCTTGCGGTGGCGCAGCGTCAAAACAATGGCGCCGATCATGGCCACCAGCAGGATCAGGCCCGCCAGCTGGAACAGAAGGAAGTATTGATCATAAAGGATGAGGCCCAGAGCCTCGGTGTTATGGCGGTCTGCCGGCACCGGCTGGGCCAGATTGGCAGCAGCACCCTGCGCACTGTCCCAGGCCCCAAAGGCCATGACGAACTGCATCAGGATGACCAGACCGATCAGCAGGGCCAGCGGCATATAACGCGCCATCTCGGCCTTGAGCTCGGCGAAATCCACGTCCAGCATCATCACCACGAAAAGGAACAGAACCGCGACCGCGCCGACATAGACGATGATCAGCAGCATCGCCACGAACTCGGCCCCCAGCAACACGAACAGTCCCGCCGAGGACAGAAACGCCAGGATCAGCCACAGCACCGAGTGCACCGGCTGGCGGCTGATCACCGTGAACAGCCCGCCGATGATGACGCAGATGGCAAACAGGTAGAAGGCAAAGACGGTCATTGATCCTCATCCTCGTTGTCGCCCATGACCTCTTGCGCCAGATTCAGCGCGCGGGTCATGGCCGGGATGCCGGCAAAGACCGACATCTGACCGATCGTTTCCACGATCTCTTGTTTCTTGGCACCCGCCTCAAGCGCGTGGCGCACGGTCTGGCGCACCGCCGAGTCCGCCTGAGCGCCCTGGCAGGTCAGTCCGGCCAGCGTCAGCAGCAGGCGGGTCTTGGCGTCCAGCCCGTCTTTGTTGACCGTATTGCCGAACATCATCTCCATGACCTCTTTGGGCATGGTCGGCCACAGCGCCTCGAACCCTTTGGGCGAGAAATTCTCCATCGCCGGGTTCATCGCCTTGGCCATGTCCTGAGCCTGCTTCATCATCAGCTCGAACGGATTTGTCGGGCTGTCACTCATCTGTACGGCGCGTCCATTTCCAGATTGCGGGCGATTTCGGCCTCCCAGCGTTCGCCATTCGACAGGAGTTTTTCCTTGTCATAGAACAGCTCTTCACGGGTTTCGGTGGCGAATTCAAAGTTTGGGCCTTCGACGATGGCATCGACCGGGCAGGCCTCCTGGCAGAAGCCGCAATAGATGCACTTGGTCATGTCGATGTCATACCGCGTGGTGCGACGGCTGCCGTCCTCGCGCGGTTCGGCGTCGATGGTAATGGCCTGGGCCGGGCAAACCGCCTCGCACAGCTTACAGGCGATGCAGCGTTCTTCGCCGTTCGGATAACGACGCAGGGCGTGCTCACCGCGGAAACGCGGCGACAGAGGGCCCTTTTCGTGTGGATAGTTGATGGTGGCCTTGGGGGCGAAGAAATACTTCATTCCTAGTTTGAAGCCGACCCAGAAGTCCTGCAGAAGAAAGTACTTGGCGGCGCGGGTATAGTCGATTTGCGTCATGGTCAGCCTCCTACGCTCCACCGGGCGAAGATGCCCCAGAACCATTCGAATTTCGCTGCAAAGGCCACGAACACTACCCAGGCCAGCGAGAACGGCAGGAACACTTTCCAACCCAGCCGCATCAACTGGTCATAGCGGTAGCGGGGCGTGATTGCCTTGACCATCGAGAAGATGAAGAAGAAGAACGCCATCTTGCCCACCATCCACAGAACACCGTCGGGCAGACCCGGGATCGGCGACAGCCAGCCGCCGAAGAACAACAGCGTGGTCAGCGCACACATCAGGAAGATCGCGATGTATTCACCGGCCATGAACAGCAGGAACATCGTGGCCGAATATTCCACCTGATACCCGGCCACCAGTTCCGATTCCGCCTCGGGCAGGTCGAAAGGCGGGCGGTTGGTTTCGGCGAGTGCCGAGATGAAAAACAAGAAGACCATCGGGAAATGCGGTAGCCAGTACCAGCCAAAGAAGCCATAGCCGGTATCCTGCGCGCCCACGATGGAGCCAAAATTCATTGATCCGGTCGAGATGATCACACCAATGATGATCAAGCCAATGGACACTTCGTATGAGATCATCTGCGCCGCAGACCGCAGTGACCCAAGGAACGGGTACTTTGAGTTCGACGCCCAACCGCCCATAATCACGCCATAAACCTCAAGCGAGGACACGGCAAAAACATACAGAACCGCCACGTTCAGGTCTGACAGAACCCAGCCATCGTTGAACGGGATCACCGCCCAGGCGATCAGCGACAGAACAAAGCTGGTCATCGGGGCCAGAATAAAAACGGCGCGATCGGCCCCGGCGGGGATCACGACCTCTTTCACGACGTATTTCAACGCGTCGGCTACCGATTGCAAAATGCCATAGACGCCAACCACGTTGGGTCCGCGACGCATCTGAACTGCCGCCCAGATCTTGCGGTCGCCATAGACAAGGAACAACAGCGAGATCATCACAAACGCAACGACAGCAAGAACTTGCGCCAGAATGATGATGGCTATTCCGCCTGGGGTGTTAAAGAAATCAGCCATTGGTCCTCACACCGTGGGTATTCCGTTTTCCGCGCGCGTTGCAAAGGCCATGGGCCTGCACAAACTGCGGCTGGGTCGGCGCGTTGGTGTAAACAGCATCTGCCGCCTTTGCGCCACCCTTAATCTTCGGTTTCACACGCAAATCAGGCGCGGCCATCTGCCACCCGGCAGCGCCCGCGTACATCTGCGTTATGAAACGGGTCTGGTTCATTCCGCCGCGATCTTTTCCGATCTACGGGCCTGCACCTGCGCCGATAGCTCGGCCATCAATTGCGAGGCGCGCGCGATCGGATTGGTAAGATAAAAATCCTTGATCGCGTTGCGGAAGGTCGCTTTGCCCAGAGACCCTGCGTCAAGTGCCTGAACCTCGTTCTGGGTCACTTCGTCGATGCGGGCCAGATGCGGAACCGCCTCGACCAGCGCGTTGCGCAACTGTGCCAGCGAGTCAAAGGGCAAAGCAGCACCCAACTCAGCCGACAGGGCCCGCAGGATGGCCCAGTTTTCCTTGGCCTCGCCCGGCGCAAATCCGGCGCGCATCGCCAGTTGCGGGCGACCTTCGGTGTTTACGAACAGACCATTTTCCTCGGTATAGGCGGCACTCGGCAGGATCACGTCGGCGCGGTGTGCGCCCCGGTCTCCATGGCTGCCCTGATAGATCACAAAGGCACCTTCGCCGATCTCGACCTCATCCGCACCGAGGTTATAGATCACATCCGCCGCGCTGACCGCATCCATGCCGCCTTCGTTGGTGGCATCGACATCCATCGCACCTACGCGCGAGGCGGCGGTATGCAGGACGATCAGACCACTTTCGGTATTCGCGGCAACGGCTTGCGCGGCGGCCAGAACCGCAGCACCGTCCGCCTCTTGCAGCGCGCCTTGACCCACAATGACCAGTGAGCGTTTGCCCCGGATCTCATCATCGCCGCCCATCTCGACGACCTGTTGCAGCGCCGAGCGGTCATTACCCACGTGGTGGTAGTCATAGGTCAGATCGACCGCAGGGCCGACCAGGGCTATCTCGGCCCCATGCGCCCAGGCCTTGCGGATGCGCGCGTTCAGCACCGGCGCCTCATCCCGTGGATTGGTGCCGATCAGCAGAATGCGCTCCGCACTGTCAATGTCTTCAATCGAAGCGGTACCCGCGTAAGCCCCGCGGTTACCTGCCGGCAGCTTGGCCCCGTCGGTGCGGCATTCAACGACACCACCCTGCCCTTCGATCATCTGTTTCAGTGCAAATACAGCCTCGACCGGAGCCAGATCACCCACAATCCCCGCTGATTTCTCTGCCCCCTTCAGGGCCACGGCCGCTTTGGTCAGCGCCTCGGGCCAGGTGGCCGGGCGCAGCTTGCCGTTTTCACGCACGTAGGGCTTGTCCAGCCGCTGGCGGCGCAGACCATCCCAGACGAAACGGGTTTTGTCGCTGATCCATTCTTCGTTCACACCGTCATGGTTGCGCGGCAGGATGCGCATCACTTCGCGCCCCTTGGTGTCCACACGAATGTTCGAGCCAAGCGCGTCCATCACGTCGATGCTTTCGGTCTTGGTCAGTTCCCATGGCCGCGCGGTGAAGGCATAAGGCTTGGAGGTCAGCGCCCCGACCGGGCACAGGTCGATGATGTTGCCCTGCAGGTTCGAATCCAGCGTCTGGTTCAGATACGAGGTGATCTCGGCATCCTCGCCGCGTCCGGTCTGCCCCATTTGGGCGATCCCGGCCACCTCGGTGGTAAAGCGCACGCAGCGGGTGCAGGAAATACAGCGGGTCATTGCCGTCGACACGAGCGGGCCGAGGTTCAGGTCATCGACCGCACGCTTGGCTTCTTTGAAGCGGGTGCCCGACAGGCCATAGGCCATCGCCTGATCCTGAAGGTCGCATTCGCCACCCTGATCGCAGATCGGGCAATCCAGCGGGTGGTTGATCAGCATGAACTCCATCACGCCTTCGCGGGCCTTCTTGACCATGGGCGAGTTGGTTTTGACAACCGGCGGCTGGCCCTCGGGTCCCGGACGCAGGTCGCGCACCTGCATCGCGCACGAGGCGGCGGGTTTCGGCGGGCCGCCCACGACCTCGACCAGGCACATCCGGCAGTTCCCGGCGATCGAAAGACGTTCGTGATAGCAAAAGCGCGGCACCTCGACCCCGGCTTGCTCACAAGCCTGGATCAGGGTCATCGCACCTTCGACTTCGATTTCCTGTCCGTCGATATTGATCTTGCGGAGGTCAGACATAATCTAATTCGCCCTCAGTAGCGCGCCAATTGCGCTTTTGTTCTTGATTTCCAACTGGCCAAGCCGGCACAGGTCGCCCGGTTTGTCATAGTTCAAACCCAATCCGGCCATGTATTTTCGGCCACGCGCCCTCATCCGTTCTTTTTCAGCATCGGAATCGAGTACCGCGCGGATCTCGGTGTCAGTGTATCCCAGAGCGTTCGCCTCGGCCCGCAAACGCCTGATTTCACCTATTCCTTTGAAGAGACGCCCGTTGATATCGTCGCAGTTCTTGCGGATTTCGTTGGCGACCACGATGGTAAAAATGCCATCTGCGATCTGAGGCACCTCACGCAACGGCGGCTTGGCACTGGCCAGTGCCGGAAGCGACAAAGTTGCGGCAACAAGTACGAAAATGAGATTAGGCACGAGATATCCTTTCGATTGGAGTATCCCCAATCGAAGTCGGGCCCGGCTGCTATTCAATAGCACCGTCGCCCAAGAGCAAGGATATGCCGAACGCTTGCTCATGGTCTCTGGCAGGTTCCCGCGAAAGTCAGTTCGTTGTCCACGATGCGAAGTTGCTGCGGTTCGGTATCCGGTCCGACTTTCCAGTCGATTTCGGACGACCCGTAGTTTTCGATGCAATAGCGCGTTCCGGCAAAACGACCCGCTTCGCGCGCCCCGTCCAGAGACATCGACGCATCGGATATGACCACCGTGAAATCGGCAAGCGAAGCCTTCGCGTCCACGGCCTGAGTTTTGGTCGGAAAATAATGCCCGTCAAAAAGCACTCGGTTTGCCTTTTGCTCTCTCGCGCATCCCGCCGTCATGGCGGCAATTGCCAAAACTCCGGCAATGGCAAAGCGTGACGCGGTATGCACGTAGTCCGGCATCGCGAAACGCCATGGCCCGGCGTGGCCCGCAGCAGAACGATATCCGAACAGCCCGATCAAAACAGGGCCACCAATGCCACAACTGCCAGCACGGCCATACAGGCCCAGCCAGCCACATAGAAAACCGACCGAATACCGGCGTGCGGTTTGCCGACGCCGCGCAGATGAACCACCAACATGACAATCCGCGCGACCAGCACCAATGAGGCAAGCAGGTTAACCCAGAACGGGCTTGCTCCTGCCAGAATGGCGGCTACCGTAACGGCCAGAAAGGCGGGAAGCGTCTCGGTTCCGTTCAGATAGGCCCGGTTCAGACGATAAGCCTTGTCCGCATAGTCCTGCTCCGGTGTGGCTCCGGGAGCCAACCCCTTGCCCTGTTTCGCCAGTGCCGAAAACGGCGACAATGCCAAAACGATCAGGGTGAAGATCACCAATGAGGCGATCGCATGGGAATATTCGGCATAGGCTTCCATAAGGTTTACTCCGCCGCCATCGCACCCATCCGGCCCGATTTCTGGGCCTTGATGCGATCTTCGATCTCTTCTCGGAAGTTACGGATCAGGCCCTGGATCGGCCAGGCGGCCGCGTCGCCAAGCGCGCAGATCGTATGACCTTCGACCTGTTTGGTCACGTCGAACAGCATATCGATCTCGTCCAGTTCGGCCTCGCCGCGCACCAAACGATCCATAACTCGCATCATCCATCCCGTGCCTTCGCGGCACGGTGTGCACTGGCCGCAGCTTTCGTGCTTGTAGAATTTCGACAGACGCCAGATCGCCTTGATGATGTCGGTGGACTGATCCATCACGATCACCGCTGCCGTCCCCAGCCCCGAACCCAGTTCGCCCCGCAGATAGTCGAAATCCATGATCGCGTCGCGCATGTTCTCACCGCGCACGCACGGCACGGACGAGCCACCGGGGATCACCGCCAGCAGGTTGTCCCAGCCACCGCGGATGCCACCGCAATGGGTCTCGATCAGTTCTTCGAAGGAAATCGACATCGCCTCTTCAACGACGCAGGGGTTGTTGACGTGACCCGAGATGGCAAACAGCTTGGTGCCCGAGTTGTTGGGGCGGCCAAAGCCCGCGAACCAGTCTGCGCCACGACGCAGGATGGTGGGCACAACGGCAATCGATTCAACGTTGTTCACCGTGGTCGGGCAACCATAAAGCCCCGCGCCCGCCGGGAACGGAGGCTTCATCCGCGGCATGCCCTTCTTGCCTTCAAGGCTTTCGATCAGCGCGGTTTCCTCGCCACAGATATAGGCCCCCGCACCGTGATGCAGGAACAGATCGAAATCCCAGCCCGAACCGGCCGCGTTCTTGCCCAGAAGACCTGCGTCATAAGCTTCGTCAATCGCGGCCTGCAGTGCCTCACGCTCGCGGATGTACTCGCCGCGCAGGTAGATGTAGCAGGTATGCGCATTCATCGCGAAAGACGCGATCAGGCAGCCTTCAATCAGCGTATGCGGATCATGGCGCATGATCTCGCGGTCCTTGCAGGTGCCGGGTTCGGATTCGTCGGCGTTCACCACCAGATAGGAGGGGCGACCGTCGCTTTCCTTGGGCATGAAGGACCATTTCAGACCGGTCGGAAAACCCGCGCCACCACGTCCCCGCAGCCCCGAATCCTTCATCGTCTGGATGATCCAGTCACGGCCCTTCTCGATCAGGCCAGCAGTGCCGTCCCAATGCCCGCGGGCCTGCGCGCCCTTCAGCGAGCGCTCATGCATCCCGTAGATGTTGGTAAAGATCCGGTCCTGATCCTTCAGCATCGCGTGTTACCTTCAGCTGTCCTGACGCATACGCCAGAGTTGAAATATGTTGACGCCCGCATAAATGAATCCCGCCAGTGCAGCGAAATCAAACAGCAGCGCATAGCGCCCCGGCAATTCCAGCGCGGGGCCGATGAACAGCGTCATTGCAAGCCAAAGCAGCATGGTCACAGCGATGACCACCCCGATATGACGGCCCTTGCGGGCTATGGCCTGTTCCTTGTCCTTGTCCATCTCATCCAGATGCCCCGGATGGGCACCACAACTTAGTCTTCGTATGTGCCATCTTCCTTGGCACGTTTGGCAAACTCGGTTTCTTCTCCAGCCGCCAGTTTACCGGCTTGTTCGATCCAGCCGTCGCGTTCGATCCGGCCCTTGAATTTCAGCCGGGCATCAACCCAGGCCACCTGTTCCGGTGTCCAGGCCGCGATCTGGTCATAGTGATAGAAACCCAGCTCGTTCAGCGTTTCTTCCAGCTTGGGTCCGACGCCCTTCAGCATCTTCAGATCATCCGCCTTGCCACCCCGCGGGCCGGTCAGCGTTTCGGGCTGATCTTCCTTGACAGCCTTGGCCTCTTCCGCCTGCTTCACAGCAGGTTTGGCCGGAGCCGGCGCTTTCGGAGGCTTCGGGGCCGCATTGGTGGCCGCCGCCTTGCCATCCTTGCCCAGCCACGGGGTCAGGATCGGAACCTCGGTCCCGTCGATGCGCTTGACGGTGTCGCCCAGATCACTCGCCAGTTGTACACTGGCGTTGTACTGGGTCTTGCCGCTTTCATACTCGGTCAGGCTGGTCAGCCCCTTCAGAGGCTCCGACCCGTACCGGCCATTCTGCGGACCCGGCACCGGAACCTTGCCCGCGACCAGATCGTCGACGATCCTGCCAAAGCTTTCGGCGGTCAGATCCTCATAATAATCTTTGCCGATTTGCGCCATCGGCGCGTTGGTGCAGGAGCCGAGGCATTCCACCTCTTCCCAGCTCAGCTTGCCATCGGCGGACAGTTCATGCGGCTTGGCGGCGATCTTTTCCTTGCAGACCGCAATCAGATCCTCGGCCCCGCAGATCATGCATGACGTCGTGCCGCAGACCTGAATATGCGCCACCGAGCCAACCGGCTGCAGTTGGAACATGAAGTAGAAGGACGCAACCTCAAGCACGCGGATATAGGCCATGCCCAGCATGTCGGCCACGGATTCAATCGCCGGACGGCTCAGCCAGCCCTCCTGCTCCTGCGCGCGCCACAGCAGCGGGATAACCGCGCTGGCCTGACGCCCCTCGGGGTATTTGGTGATCTGCGCTTCGGCCCATTGCTGGTTGGCAGCAGAAAAGGCAAAGCTTTCGGGTTGTTCGGGATGCAGACGGCGGAGCATTAGCGGTCAATCTCTCCAAATACGACGTCCATGGTGCCGATGATGGCGGCGACGTCGGCCAGTTGGTGGCCTTTGGCGACGTGGTCCATGGCTTGCAGGTGCAGAAAGCCAGGCGCGCGCAGCTTGGCGCGGTAGGGTTTGTTGGTGCCGTCGGCGACCAGATAGACGCCGAACTCGCCCTTGGGGGCTTCGACGGCGGCGTAGACCTCACCAGCGGGGACGTGGAAACCTTCGGTATACAGCTTGAAGTGATGGATCAGGCCTTCCATCGAGGTCTTCATGTCCGAGCGTTTCGGCGGAGTGATCTTGCCGCGCGCCAGAACATCACCTGGGCATTCGCGGATCTTGGCGATGGCCTGACGGATGATCAGCAGCGACTGGCGCATCTCTTCCATGCGGACGAGGTAACGGTCATAGCAGTCGCCGTTCTTGCCGACGGGAATCTGGAATTCGAACTCGTCATAGCATTCATAGGGCTGCGCACGGCGCAGGTCCCAAGCCAGACCCGATCCGCGCACCATCACGCCCGAGAAGCCGTATTTCTGGATGTCATCCTCGGTCACCACGCCGATATCGGCGTTGCGCTGTTTGAAGATGCGGTTTTCGGTCAGCAGACCGTCAATGTCATCCAGAACCTTCGGGAATTCGTGGCTCCAAGCCTCGATATCATCCAGCAGTTCCGGCGGCAGGTCCTGATGCACACCGCCGGGGCGGAAATAGGCGGCGTGTAGGCGAGCACCGCAGGCACGCTCATAAAACACCATGAGCTTTTCGCGCTCTTCGAAACCCCAAAGCGGCGGGGTCAGCGCGCCGACGTCCATCGCCTGCGTCGTCACGTTCAGCAGGTGGTTCAGGATGCGCCCGATCTCGGAATAGAGAACCCGGATCAGCGAGCCGCGACGCGGCACTTCAACCCCGGTCAGCTTTTCAATAGCCAGACACCAGGCATGTTCCTGGTTCATCGGTGCCACGTAATCGAGACGGTCGAAATACGGCAGGTTCTGCAGATAGGTCCGGCTTTCCATCAGCTTTTCGGTGCCACGGTGCAGCAAGCCGATATGCGGGTCGCAGCGTTCGACGATCTCGCCGTCGAGTTCCAGCACAAGGCGCAAAACTCCGTGCGCCGCAGGGTGTTGCGGGCCAAAGTTGATGTTGAAGTTGCGGATCTTCTGTTCTCCGCTCAGCGCGTCCGTGCTGCCGTCATCGTATCTTGAACCGTCCATCAACGCCCCCGTTTGTTCTTTTTCGCATCAGCCCGAACCCGGACCTTTTCCGCCTCGGCAGCCTTGGCTGCGGCCCCTGCCAGCAAGACCCCCAGCGCACCCAGTGCGATCAGTTCCCCCAACAGCATCAGCATCTCAGCGGCGCTCCAACTCTTGCAGTTTCAGCCCTACCCACCACAGCAACGCGATCGTGCCAAAGGGAACCAGACAGAGCAGGCACCAGTATTTGTTGATCCCGAAAAACGGCAAAATCTTCACCATCGGAATGATGGTCAGTGCGGACAGGATCAGCCACCAGATGCCACCCATTACTCGGTCTCCTGTTTCTCATCCCCCGGCAGAATGTAATCCGCACCTTCCCAAGGGGACATGAAATCGAACTGCCGGTATTCCTGCACAAGGCTGACAGGTTCGTAGACCACGCGCTTTTGCGCTTCGTCATAACGGACCTCGGTATAGCCGGTGGTCGGGAAATCCTTGCGCAGCGGATAGCCGCGGAAACCATAGTCGGTCAGAATGCGCCGCAGATCCGGGTGACCCGAGAACAGGATGCCGAACATATCGAACACCTCACGCTCGAACCAGTTGGCCGAGGGGTGGATGTCAACGATCGAAGGCACCATGTCATCCTCACGGATCGAGACCCGCAGGCGGATGCGCTGGTTCTGGTACATCGACAGGAAGTGGTAAACCACATCGAACCGCTTGGCCCGTTCAGGATAGTCGACGCCGGTGATGTCCACCAGGGTCGAGAATTTGCAATTCGGATCAGACTTCAGGTAATCGACGAAATCGACCAGGTTGGACGGGGCGACATCCACATTCAGCTCACCAAAGCTGAAATCCCACCCCAGCACACAATCGGGGCGCTTCAACTCAATATGAGTCCCCAGTTCGTTCAGTGCTTCGCTCATCTTACAATCGTCCCCGTACGGCGGATCTTGCGTTGCAGTTGAAGCAGGCCGTAAAGCAGTGCCTCGGCGGTCGGCGGGCAGCCGGGGACATAGATGTCGACCGGCACCACGCGGTCACAGCCCCGCACCACCGAGTAGGAGTAGTGATAATAACCGCCACCATTTGCGCAGGAACCCATCGAGACCACATAACGCGGCTCGGGCATCTGGTCATAGACCTTGCGCAGCGCCGGGGCCATCTTGTTGGTGAGCGTTCCGGCCACGATCATTACATCGGACTGACGCGGGGAGGCGCGCGGCGCGATGCCGAATCGTTCAGCGTCATATCGCGGCATCGAGGTATGCATCATCTCGACTGCGCAGCAGGCCAGACCGAATGTCATCCAGTGCAGCGATCCGGTGCGCGCCCAGTTGATGATGTCCTCGGTCGAGGTCAGCAGGAAACCCTTGTCCTGCAATTCGGCATTCAGGGCCTGGGTGGCGACTTCCTTGTCGATCCCGGCGGTGTTTGCCCCCGTCATCACTCCCATTCCAAGGCCCCCTTCTTCCATTCATAGGCAAAGCCGATGGTCAGAACCGCCAGGAACACCATCATGGACCAGAACCCGACATCGCTGATATCCTTGAAGCCAACGGCCCATGGGAACAGCATCGCGATTTCCAGATCGAAGATGATGAAAAGGATCGACACCAGATAGAACCGGACATCGAATTTCATCCGTGCATCGTCGAATGCGTTGAACCCGCATTCATAGGCACTTACCTTTTCGGGGTCGGGGTTGCGGACTGCCAGAACGACGGCCGCGAGAATCAGGACGATTCCAAGGCCGACAGCGACGGCCAGAAAAACCAGGATCGGGAGATATTCCCGCAACAGCTCTTCCACGAGTGGCTCCTTTCCTGCACGCCCGGCTTTGGACGTGCCGTCAATTGGCGAGTTGACTGGACATTCTCTAACCGTGCCGGGTCAGAGGGTCAACCAAGCGCGAACGCCTCAAGCCGGTTAAATCGCCGCGCTATGTTCGCGGTTTCATGAATGTTTTCGCAAACGCCCGATTTGGTTTGGCACCCGCGAAACCTAACTTATCCATGCAGGTTTTCTTTTCCCGAAAAAGGCGGCGATTC
Organism: Ruegeria sp. AF8; assembly: GCF_056541825.1. NCBI lineage: Bacteria > Pseudomonadati > Pseudomonadota > Alphaproteobacteria > Rhodobacterales > Roseobacteraceae > Ruegeria > Ruegeria sp. AF8. The sequence goes on from NZ_JBQFYW010000009.1 coordinate 44,625, forward strand.
CCTCTTTCGCTTCTTCGGTTTCCCAACGATCCACCAGAGCATGAATTGTCCGGTCTATGACAGCCTCGTCAATCCGTGGTCCTAGATCGCGCACCAGTTGCTTGGCCGACGCCACCGCTCCGGGCGCGCATGACAGATATGGAATCACTTCGGCATCGATTGCGTCAGCCAGTTGATCGGCCGGAACGGCTTTTGCCAGCAGGCCCAGTTCCACTGCTTCGGACGCATCAAACAGGCGCGCCGACATAAACACGCGCCGCGCCCGCGCCGCACCCATACGGGCGATCACATAAGGTCCGATCGTCGCTGGTATCAGACCCAGCCGTGTCTCGGTCAGCCCCATCTTCAGGCTGTCGACCCCGATAGCGATGTCACAGACCGAAGCCAGTCCAACCCCACCACCGAACGCATTGCCCTGCAAAGCTCCGATTACAGGTTTTGACAGCGAATTTATGGCCTGCAGCATTTCGGCCAGCTTGCGCGCCTCGACAAACCGGGTCTGCGGGTCCGCCGCCATCTGGTCCTGCATCCAGCCCAGATCGCCGCCTGCGCAAAAGGTCTTGCCCGCAGCGCTCAATACGACGACACGCACGGTTTCGTCTTCGGCCAGTTGCCTTGCCGCGACCGTCAACTCGGCCAGCATCTTTGCTGACATGGCATTATGCTTGTCCGCACGGTCGAGCATCAGCGTGGCAACTCCGCGCGCATCCGTTTCCAACGAAATCGTTTCAAACATTGTTCAATCCCTGCTCGGAGCGCATTGCGCGGGCCATCTCTGCCGCCTGATTCAATACTGCCGCGTCCAGCCCGGTATCGTATCCAAGCCGTTTCAGGTGCGCATCCACGGCCTCGGTCGCAACGTTCCCCGCCGCACCCGGCGCATAAGGGCAGCCCCCCAAACCACCGACAGCGGCATCAAATACCCGCACTCCCAACGACAAGGACGCGTCGATATTGTCGATCGCCCGCCCTGCGGTGTCGTGAAAATGACCCGCGATACGAGTAACCGGCACTCTTTCGCGCACCGCCAGCAGCATTCTTGCGATCTTGTCAGGGGTGGCCTGACCGATCGTATCGCCCAGGGAAATCTCGTAGCACCCTCGTGAAAACAGAATGTCCGCCACTTCCGCCACTTTTCCAGGCTCCGTCGGACCATCATAGGGACAATCGGTCACGCATGACACGTACCCGCGCACCGGTAGGTCGATATGGCGTGCGGCGTCCAGGATAGGTGCGAACCGCGCTATGCTTTCTTCGATCGTGGCGTTTATATTGGCCTTGGAAAACCCTTCGGAGGCCGACGCGAACACCGCGATCTCATCCGCCCGGGCGGCCAACGCATCTTCGTAGCCGCGCATATTCGGCGTCAGTGCCGCATAGCGAATGCCGTCGCGCCGTGCGATACCTGCCAGCACTTCGGAACTGCCTGCCATCTGCGGCACCCATTTGGGCGATACAAAGCTGGCTACCTCGATCCGGCTGAACCCCGCCCGGCTCAGGCAATCGACCAACGCAACTTTTTCCGCCACCGGAATTTCGCGCTTTTCGTTCTGAAGCCCGTCCCGCGGCCCCACTTCAAAGATTTCGACCCGTTCGCCCATTGTCGCGTTTTACCCCGCCTCTTGTCGTTTCAATTCCGGATGGCACGACGGTGCCATGAAGCGCTCCGGCAGAACAGGCTATTCTTCCTGCAACCGAACCAGCGCCGCTCCGGCCTCGACCTGCGCGCCAACCCCGGCCAGAACCTCGGCGACCACCCCGTCGCGCGCGGCCAACAGCGAATGTTCCATCTTCATCGCTTCGAGAATCGCCAGCCGGTCGCCTTCCTTCACGGCCTGTCCGGCCTCGGCGAACACCGCCTTCACCAGCCCCGGCATCGGCGCTTCGATCACGTTGGTGTCACCGCCGGCCGAGGCATCCCGGTCCAGCGGGTCGATCACGTCAAATGCCAGCCCATAACCGTCGAATACTGTGGCCACCGAGTCCGCCACGGACACGTCCGGCATCACCTGACCGGCGATCCGCCAGCTGCCGTCGCGACGCTCGGCAAGCACCTGATCCTCGCCCACCTGCCAGAGTTGGCGGTCAGGCCCCGCAACCTGCACATCCATCGGCAGAACCTCGCCCTGCCAGGCCAGTTCCACCGCCCGGTGCAACGGCGCCCACAGCGAGAAGCCGGTCTCCTCACAGGTCTCGACCAGCCCCAGTGCCATCATCGCCGCCGCCACCTTGTGCCGAGGCTCAGGCGCGGGATCCTGCACCAAAGTCTCCAGATCGCGCCCGATCAGGCCGGTATCCACATCGCCAGCCGCAAATCCTGCATGACGGGTCAGCGCACCAAGAAACGCCAGATTGGTTACAGTGCCCCCCACCTGCGTGCCACTCAGCGCCCGGTCCAGTTTCGCCAGCGCCACCGCGCGTGTGGCGCCATGCACGATGACCTTCGAGATCATCGGGTCGTACCATGGGCTGATCGTGTCGCCCGCGCGCACGCCGCTGTCAGCCCGGCATTCGGGCGGGAATTGCAGATGGGTCAGCGTGCCGGTGGCGGGCAGAAAGCCCTTGGGTACGTCCTCGGCATAGAGCCGCGCCTCGAAGGCGTGACCGGTGATGGTCAACTCGCCCTGCCGTTTCGGCAGGCTCTCTCCGGCGGCTACGCGCAGTTGCCATTCCACCAGATCGACGCCGGTGATGGCCTCGGTCACCGGATGCTCCACCTGCAGGCGGGTATTCATCTCCATGAACCAGAACCGGTCAGGCCGCAGCCCGTCCGAAGCATCCACGATGAACTCGACCGTGCCCGCGCCTTTGTAACCGATGGCCTCGGCGGCGCGCACGCCCGCCTGCCCCATCGCCTCGCGCATCTCGACCGTCATGCCGGGCGCGGGGGCCTCCTCGATCACCTTCTGGTGCCGCCGCTGGAGCGAGCAGTCGCGTTCGAAGAGATGCACCGCATGGGTGCCGTCGCCAAAGACCTGAACCTCGATATGGCGCGGCTTGGCGACGTATTTCTCGACCAGCACCGCGTCGTTGCCGAAGGCGGTCCGCGCCTCGCCCCGGGCGCTATCCAGCGCCGCCGCAAAGTCCTGCGGGCGCTCAACCAGCCGCATCCCCTTGCCGCCACCACCCGCGACGGCCTTGATCAGCACCGGATAACCGATGGCGTCCGCCGCGCCCGACAGATGCTCGGGGTCCTGATTGTCGCCGTGATAACCCGGCACCACCGGCACGCCCGCCCGCTCCATCAGCACCTTGGCCGCATCCTTGAGCCCCATCTTGCGGATCGCATCCGCCGAGGGGCCGATGAAGGTCAGCCCCGCCGCCTCGACGGCATCGACGAATTCGGGGTTTTCCGAAAGGAAGCCATAGCCAGGATGAATCGCCTGCGCGCCGCTATCGCGCGCGGCCTGAATGATCACATCGCCCCTGAGGTAACTCTCCGCCGGGGCCGCGCCACCAATATGGACGGCCTCATCGGCCATCTGCACATGCTTGGCCGAAACATCGGCGTCCGAATAGACCGCGACACAGGCGACGCCCATGGATTGAGCCGTTTCCATGACGCGGCAGGCGATCTCGCCCCGGTTGGCAATCAGGATCTTGTCAAACATTATCGCTGCCTTTCTTCAAATTGGCCAAACGCATTCAAGATGAAAAAAGTTCCCGCTCTGAGGGAACGGCAGGGATCGTCTGGGAGTGAAACGTTGCAAAGTTGCCCGTAGTTTTGATCTATTTTGACAAAGGTATTGGCGGAACAACCAATTGCGAATTGCGCGCTTACTTCACCGCTCAGACGCAAACTGTAGCGGGAATAGGCTCCTGCACCACATACTCCTCGCGCGCTTGGAACCTTCGATCCAATTCGTATGACCTCCACAACCGGGCCCGGACTCAGATCACAGAAAAAAACAGGAACTTCCGCTTTTGGGTTATCCCAGCCATCGGCCATGGGAACGTAGAACCCATCGCGGCTCACTGGCAGTGGTTCATTTGCGTCAAAATACACTGGGTAGATGGCCAAATGCCGTGCGTCTTCATCACAACTCCAGCCAAGCGCAGGCCACCATAGATCGGCATAGGCTGCTTGCCCCGAAAAATGCATCGCAATGCAAGCACCAATCACTCGAGCGGTCCGGAAAAGCGAACTGAAATTTGCTATCATCTTTGCACCCCTCACATGCGGAACACGCCGAAACGTGTCTCCTCAATCGGGGCATTCAGAGCCGCACTCAATGACAAGGCCAGAACGTCCCGGCTTTTGCGCGGGTCGATCACCCCATCATCCCAAAGCCGCGCCGAAGCATAAAGCGGGTGCGACTGTTCCTCGAACATCTCCAGCGTGGGGCGTTTGAATTCGGCCTCTTCCTCGGCCGACCAGGTGCCGCCTGCCCGCTCGATCCCGTCGCGCTTGACGGTGGCCAACACACCCGCCGCCTGCTCGCCGCCCATGACGGATATGCGGGAATTGGGCCAGGTCCACAAGAATCGCGGCTGGTAGGCACGGCCCGCCATACCGTAGTTGCCGGCCCCGAAAGAGCCACCGACCAGCATGGTGATTTTGGGCACGTTTGTGGAGGCAACGGCGGTCACCATCTTGGCGCCGTGCCGGGCGATGCCTTCGTTCTCGTATTTGCGGCCCACCATGAAGCCGGTGATGTTCTGCAAAAACAACAGCGGGATTTTCCGCTGCGAACAAAGCTCCACGAAATGCGCGCCCTTCTGCGCGGATTCCGAGAACAACACGCCATTGTTGGCTATGATTCCGATGGGGCAGCCCTTGAGATGGGCAAACCCGGTCACCAGCGTCTCACCAAACCGGGGTTTGAACTCATCAAAGCGCGAGCCATCAACCAGCCGCGCAATCACTTCGCGGATATCATAGGGCGTGCGCGGATCTGCGGGTACGACGCCCAGAATTTCTTCGGGATCATAGGCCGGATCCTCCGGGCTGGCCCAATCCACCGTTCGCGGCTTGTGCCGGTTCAGCGATCTGACCGCGCGGCGGGCCAGGGCCAGCGCATGCGCGTCATCCTCGGCCAGATAATCGGCCACGCCCGACAGGCGGGTATGCACGTCGCCGCCACCCAGATCCTCGGCGCTGACGACCTCTCCGGTCGCGGCCTTGACCAGAGGCGGCCCGGCCAGAAAGATCGTGCCCTGCTCTTTCACGATAATCGCCACATCCGACATCGCGGGCACATAGGCACCGCCCGCCGTACACGATCCCATCACCACCGCGATCTGCGGGATACCCTTCGCACTCATCCGCGCCTGATTATAGAAGATGCGGCCAAAGTGATCCCGATCCGGAAAGACCTCGTCCTGATTGGGCAGGTTCGCCCCGCCGCTGTCGACCAGATAGATGCACGGCAGATGGTTTTCCTCGGCGATCTCCTGCGCGCGCAGATGCTTTTTGACGGTCATGGGATAATAAGTGCCGCCCTTCACGGTGGCGTCGTTGCAGACCACCATGACCTCTTGCCCGTGCACCCGGCCAATACCCGCGACAACCCCGGCACTAGGGGCCGCCCCGCCGTACATCCCATGCGCCGCCGTCGCGCCGATTTCGAGGAAAGGAGACCCCGGGTCCAGCAAGTTCGCCACCCGACGACGCGGCAGCATCTTGCCACGCGATTCATGCCGCGCGCGGGATTTCTCGCCCCCGCCCATGCGGGCCGCTTCGGCAGCGGCGGAGATTTGTCCCAGCGTGTCCAGATGCGCTGCGCGGTTTGCCTTGAAGCCCTCGGAGGCGGGCATGGCTTTGGATGTGAGTTTCATGCCTCAGTACCTTTCCACGAAATAGTCAAGAGAGTACCCCCTGAGAAACACAGCTCTGTCAGATGTCATTTTCAGTTTGCAGTTGGCTAAGGCAGAGGAGAAGAAACTGCCGTTGGCATATCGGTCCGCTAACGTGCGACAATGCGCATCGCGGAAATCCTCCCAAATTTCTTGCGACTGCGCTAGGCGCTCACCTGCATTTGGATCGTTTGTTACTTGCACGGCTTCTTCAAGCGCTTGTGACGTTATGAATTGAAACGCCTCAGTTTCTCTCACCACACAACGACGCCACGACGGATCATCTTTGTATTCTGCCGCTTGGAAGCAAGCATTCGAAACCAAATGCTCGCATTCGCCATACTTCATCATTGGCGGGTTGCTCGGATCGGGTTCTATCCCGTTCAAACATTCCTCAATGATTCGAGCATCTTCAATGACACGCTCAGAAACAGCGTTACTGACTTGAGATTCTGCGGGCATTGCAGAGAAGACGAACGGCAAGAATATGCAAAGTCGGGCTCTGGTCGGTAAAATCATTGAGACAGACACTCCCCCGCCGCAAGCGCCTTCAATTCCTTGCGGATGACCTTCCCCGTCACCGTCATCGGCAATTCCTCCAGAAACGCCACCTCGCGCGGATAGGAATACTGCGCCAGACGGTCCTTGACCCAATCCTGCAATTCCCGGCCTGAGGCCTCGGTCCCCGGTTTCAGCACCACATAGGCCTTCACGATCTCGGTCCGCAGCGGATCGGGCTTACCGACCACGCCGACCGTCGCTACCGCAGGGTGGGTCAGCAGGCAATCCTCAATCTCAGCCGGGCCGATGCGGTACCCGGCCGAGGTAATCACGTCATCATCACGACCGACAAAACGCAGATAGTCACCCTCCCACACGCCGCGGTCGCCGGTGATCAGCCAGTCGCCCCGGAACTTCTCGGCCGTGGCCTCAGGCCGGTTCCAGTATTCCAGCAACATCGAGGCCGAGCCCAGCCGTATGGCCACATCGCCCTCTTCATCCGTCGGCTGGCCGTTTTCGTCGATCACCGCCACCTCGTGCCCCGGCACCGGCTTGCCGATACAGCCCGGGCGCACCGGGAAATCCTCGGAACAGGAGGACACCACCATGTTGCACTCGGTCTGGCCGTAGAACTCGTTGATTTCCAGGCCGAACGCCTGCTCGCCCCAAGCCAGCATCTCGGCCCCTAGCGGCTCACCGCCCGAGGCAACAGACCGCAGGCCCAGGATCGCCTGATCTGCGGCCTTGAGCATCCGCAGCGCGGTCGGTGGGAAAAACACGTTGCGCACCCCACCGCGCGCGATCACATCGGCGCAGGCTTCGGGGGAAAACTTGTCGAGTCGCGAAGCGACAACCGGAATGCCCAGCGCCAGCCCCGGCATCAGCACGTCGAACAGCCCGCCGATCCAGGCCCAGTCGGCCGGGGTCCACAAACAGTCACCGTCGCGCAGGTGATTGTGGCTGATCGAAACGCCCGGCAGGTGACCGGTCAGAACCCGATGACCATGCAGCGCGCCCTTTGGGCTGCCGGTGGTGCCGGAGGTATAGATCAGCACCGCCGGATCGTCGGGTCCGGTATCGGCATAGCGTACCGGCCCGCCCTCTTCTTCGCATTCCGCCACGATAAGCGGTTGCGCCAGATCACCAAGCAGTGCCGCTCCCTCGGGATCGGTCAGCACGATGCGTGTCCCGGCATCGCCTATTCGCGACCGCAGTGCATCCTGCTTGAACAGCTTGAACAACGGCACCGAGATTGCACCGATTTTCCAGACCGCGAGATGCGCCGCGGCGCACCACGGGGACTGACTGAGCAATACACCGACGCGGTCTCCCGGTGCGACCTTGCGCATCAGGTGGCGCGCAATCGCGTCCACCTTCCGTCGCAGTTCTTCGAATGTCACGTCAATCCGATCATCCGATGTCAGATCGATGATCGCGACCGCATCATCCGCTCCTGCAAGGCATTGGCGCGCCAGGTTGAGCCGGGACGGAATGTCCCAGCCCCCCGCAGGATGCATACCCGGTATGCGCATCACGAAACCACGCCCCGACTGCAGCCTGAAACGTCCTTGTTTTCAAGGGACATCCAATAGGTGAACACTTTAGGAGTGCGCCGGAAGTACCTCCAACGCAAAAGAATTTGATCCAAATCAGAGAGCCTGGAGAAACATATGCGAAAAGCGGCAATAACGCGCAAAGACATGGAAGAATAACAGGAGTCACCATGAAACGCACAACCGCCGCAATGGCATTGACCACAGCACTGACCGCCCTTGCCGCCCCCGTTTTCGCCCAGTCGCAAGGCGACTGGGCGGTCGGTGTCGGTGTTGGCTATCTGGACCCCAAATCCGACAATGGAACGCTCGCGGGTTTCAGCGCCTCGATCGACGATGACACTCGCCCGATCTTTACCGTCGAATATTTCATCCGCGACAATCTGGGTATCGAATTGCTGGCGGCCACACCGTTCGAACACAACATCACCCTCGCCGGAAGCGTCGACGCAGGCAGCGTCAAGCACCTGCCGCCCACCCTGTCGCTGAACTATCACTTCCCGACCAACAGCGTCTGGAAACCCTATGTCGGCGCGGGCCTGAACTATACCGTGTTCTTCGACGAAGAGTCCCCGCTTGGCGATCTCAAGGTCGACGACTCCTTTGGCCTGTCGCTGCAGGCCGGGCTGGACTATCAGATCAGCGATTCCGGTGCCGTTCGCCTGAACGTGCGCTGGTTCGACATCGACTCGGACGTCACGCTGGATGGCGCGGATATCGGAACCGCCGAAATCGATCCCTGGCTGATCGGCTTGACCTACGTCCATCGCTTCTGATCCTTTCAACCCAATGCTCCGCTGCCATGGCGGCGGAGCAAATTCCTGTTCAGAGCACGGTATTCATCAGTTCCCGCCCGATCAGCATCCGGCGGATTTCGCTGGTCCCCGCGCCGATCTCCATCAGCTTGGCGTCGCGGAAGATGCGGCTGACGGCGGCATCCGACAGAAATCCGGCCCCGCCCATCGCCTGCACCGCCTGATGAGCCTGCACCATGCCCTGTTCCGAGGCATAAAGACAGCAGGCCGCCGCATCCTGACGGGTCACATCACCCCGGTCACAGGCCTTGGCGACCTCATAGACATAGGCGCGTGACGAATTCATCGCCGTGTACATGTCGGCGATTTTGCCCTGCATCAACTGGAAGGTGCCGATGGGTTTTCCGAACTGCTTGCGCTCGGCCATGTAAGGCATGACCTCGTCCAGACAGGCGGCCATGATGCCCAGCCCGATACCGGCCAGAACGACACGTTCATAGTCAAGCCCCGACATCAGAACAGCGACGCCCTTGCCCTCTTCGCCCAGCACATTCTCGAACGGAACCTCGACGTCTTCAAAGACCAGCTCTGCAGTGTTTGAGCCGCGCATTCCCAGCTTGTCGAAATGGTTCGAGGTCGAAAATCCCTTCATCTCTTTTTCGATCAGAAATGCGGTGATCCCTTTCGACCCCGCGTCGGGATCGGTCTTGGCATAGACCACCAGCGTATCCGCGTCCGGCCCGTTGGTGATCCAGTATTTGTTGCCGTTCAACCGATAATGATCGTTCCGTTTTTCGGCACGCAGTTTCATCGACACCACGTCTGAGCCTGCCGAGGGTTCGGACATAGCCAGTGCACCCACATGCTCGCCCGAGATCAGGCGCGGCAGGTATTTGCGCTTTTGTTCTTCGTTGCCATTCAGCTTGATCTGGTTCACGCAAAGGTTCGAATGGGCACCGTAGGACAGCGAAACCGAGGCGGACGCACGCGCGACTTCTTCGACTGCTACGGTGTGCGCCAGATAAGACATTCCCGCCCCGCCATATTCTTCGGGGACGGTAATGCCCAACAGCCCAAGTTCGCCCATCTCTTTCCAAAGATCGTTGGGAAACGCGTTGGACCGGTCGATTTCGGCAGCCATCGGCTTGACCTTATCCTGGGCCCAGCGGTGCACCATATCACGCAGGGCGTTCACATCCTCACCCAAATCGAATTGCATGGTCGCGGTGAACATCTGCGCTCTCCTCTCGCAATTATTGAACACTCGTTCAATAATGAGATAGCAGCGATTCCCCGCCCGGTCAACGATTGCATTGCTCGGCGTTGGGGCGCCCGCTTGACGCAAACGAAAACGGCGCCCCCTGCCGGGGCGCCGTTTCACCGCGCAGCGCGTTGCATTGTTGAATTCAGGATTGAAAAACCGCGCCGACTTCGGCCCTGATGATACGTGCGATCAGGCGGCAATCTTCCAACGAAAAGGTCAGCGGTACGCGCATGTCGACAATCCCAGCCAGAACACGGTCACTCTTCGGCATGGGCTCGGATTCGGCATATCGCCAGCTGTCATAGCGCGAGGTGAAGCCGCTGGGCTCGGCACCCCCGAACCATTTCAGTTCGACCCCGTGTTCGGCGCAGCGGCGGATCACCTCGTCGACCCGCTCGGCGGACCAGTCCAGCAAGAGGAACTGAATGGACGATCCGACATAAGTTTCCGCATCGGGCCGTTCTACAACCGTGAGACCCGGCGTATCCCGCAAGCCGGCCTCAATCACTTGATACCGGTCGTTCCAGCGCGTCACCTGTGTCTCCAGATCGCGTAATTGCGGGCGCAGGATCGCCGCGCGCAGATTGTCCATTCGCCCCGAAATATTCGGCGTGTGATATTTGATGCGCTCGAACACTCCCGGTCCCGGCGCGGCCAGATGCCTTTCGTACAGCATGTATGAACCCGACATCATCACTGCCCGCGCCGCCAGGTCTTCGTCATCGGTAATCAGCAGGCCGCCCTCACCGGAATTCACATGCTTGTACGTCTGGCACGAGTAACACCCGATGGCCCCCTGCCGTCCGGACAGCGTACCGTTCCAACGCGCGCCCATCGTATGAGCGCAATCCTCGATCACCGTGACTCCGGCGGCATCGCAAATCTGCATCAACCGGTCCATGTCGCACAAATGTCCGCGCATGTGGCTGAGCATCAGAACCTTCGACCTCCCCACCTTGGCCGCGAGATCGTCGAGATCAATCGTCAGATCTTCGGTAACCCCCACGAATACCGGCCTGGCCCCGACCGAAGCGATCGCCCCAGGAACCGGTGCCAGGGTAAAGGCATTGGTCAGAACGGGATCACCCGGCCCGACCCCAACGGCCCGCAAAGCAGTCGCGAGCGCATAGCCCCCCGAGGCGACGGCAAGGCAGTATTTTGCCCCCATCTGGGCCGCGAATTCCTGCTCCAGCAGAGCGGTTTCGCTCAATTCTCCGGGCGCCACATTATAGCGATGCAAGCGCCCGTGACGCATCACCGCAATTGCGGCTTCGATCGCGTCGTCCGGGATCGGTTCCTGCTGGGTAAAACTGCCTGAAAACGTCTCGGTCATGTTTTTTCGTCGTCCCAAAAGGAAAGTTCAAGATATGGAGCGATGGCAAATCAGAACACTGGTTCAGGTTGCCCGATCAGGTCCGCTACCAGAGCGGGCAAGTGATCGAAATGGTGCAGCAAGGCGTCAGGATCCAGCGCCGCCATGTCGTCGCCAGACGGTCCGAAAGTCACCAGAACCGAAGGCACGCCCGCAGCCCGGGCCGTATTCCGGTCGGTATCGGAATCTCCTACCAGAATGCACGTCTCGGGGTTTCCGCCGGCGCGCCGCGCGGCCTCGCGCAGCGGTTCCGGGTCGGGTTTGCGCACGGGAAGCGTATCGGCACCGATCAGCGAATCGAAGACATCGCGCGCACCCAGACGGGTCAGCAACAGGTCGGCCAGCGCCTCGGGCTTGTTCGTGCAAATGCCGACCCGGTATCCCGCCGATCTCAATTCATCCACCGCGGCCAGCGCCCCGGGGTAGAATTGCGTATGATGGTCGATGGCCTCGCCATAAGCTGACAGCAGAACGGGGTAAAACTGGTCCACCGCGGCAGGTTCGTAGCAACCCAGACGTTCCAACCCGCGCGTCAGCATCATCCGCCCTCCTCGCAGGGCGATGCCCGCATCTTCGCCTGGGATCAGAACATCGCCGTGTCCCATCAACCGAAAGCAATGGTTTGCGGCCGCCAAAAGATCGCCCGATGTATCCGCCAATGTTCCGTCCAGATCAAAGATAACCGTGCGCATCCTGTCTCCATGCTCGGCGGGATTTCGCCTTGTCGTGTTGCAAACGGCAATTTTGTTTGATCACCGAATTGCTTGCGCCTTTTGGCATAGCGGATAAAACGGACGGCAACAAAACGAAAGAGAAAACGTATTCATGAGTACTGCATTGGTCATCCTCGCCGCCGGGAAAGGCACCAGGATGAACTCGGAAATTCCGAAAGTCCTGCACCCGATTGCCCAAACTCCCATGCTGATCCATGCGATGCGGGCAGGCGCTGTATTGGAACCCGAGCGCACTATCGTGGTTGCGGGCCACGGCGCCGAACAAGTGCGCAAAGTGGTTGCGGGCGAAAGCGAAACAGCGACGGTTGTTTTGCAAGAAGAACAACTCGGCACCGCGCATGCAGTAAATCAGGCGCGCGACTCGCTTGAGGGCTTCAATGGTGAAGTCGTCGTACTTTACGGTGACACGCCGTTCCTGCAGCCCGAGACACTGGAAAGAATGGTCGCGGCCCGGCGATCTCATGATCTGGTCATTCTAGGCTTCCAAGCGGCGAATCCGGCGCGCTACGGCCGGCTGATCATGAACGGCGATACCCTGGAACGCATCGTGGAATTCAAAAATGCATCCGAGGAAGAGCGCGCCATTACATTCTGCAATTCCGGGCTGATGGCCTGTGACGCGGCGACCTTGTTCTCTTTGATTTCGGACGTGGATAACAGCAATGGTTGCGGGGAATACTACCTCACGGATGTCGTTGAAATCGCACGCCGGAAAGGATTGAGCGTGACGGCGGTGGCCTGCGAAGAAGAAGAAACACTGGGGGTCAACTCACGGGCTGACCTGGCGGCGGCGGACGCGATTTTTCAATCCAAAGCCCGCGCCAGTCTTCTCGAAAATGGTGTTACCATGATGGCCCCCGAGACCGTCTATCTGGCCTCCGACACCGTGATCGGGCGGGATACCGTAATCGAGCCCAATGTTGTCTTTGGCCCCGGCGTCACCGTCGAAAGCGGAACCCTGATCCGGTCTTTCACATACCTTGAGGAATGCCACATTAGCCGGGGCGCCATTGTCGGCCCGTTTGCCCGACTGCGCCCAGGCGCGGAACTGGCCGAAAACACAAAAATCGGCAACTTCGTCGAGATCAAGAATTCGGAAATCGGTGAAGGCGCCAAGGTCAACCATCTGAGCTATATCGGGGATGCGTCGGTTGGCGCTGGCTCGAATATCGGCGCTGGCACCATCGTCTGCAACTATGATGGCGTAATGAAATACCGAACCGAAATCGGGCAAAACGTGTTCATTGGATCAAACACCATGCTTGTTGCACCCGTGAAATTGGGCGATGGTTCGATGACCGCCACCGGTACTGTGGTAACCCGTGATGTCGAAGCAGACGCCCTGGCGGTCGGGCGGGCGCGGCAAGAGAATAAACCAGGTTATGCACGCAAATTGTTTGAAATGTTGAAGGCGAAGAAGGCTCGTCGCGATAAGGGGTAAATTTCATGTGTGGAATTGTCGGAGTTCTTGGGCATCACGAAGCCGCACCCATTTTGGTGGAGGCGCTAAAACGACTTGAATACCGTGGCTATGACAGTGCCGGTATCGCGACGATCAACAGCGGCGCGCTGGACCGACGCCGCGCAGTAGGAAAACTGGTCAATCTCAGTGACCTTCTGGTGCACAAGCCGTTGGCTGGAAAATCGGGTATCGGCCACACCCGCTGGGCCACGCATGGCGCACCTTCCGTCGGCAATGCGCATCCCCATCGCGCCGGTCCGGTCGCAATCGTTCACAACGGGATTGTCGAGAACTACCGGGAACTGCGCGCGGAACTGGCCGAAAATGGGATCGGGTTCCAAACCGAAACCGATACTGAAACCGTCGCCCTGATGACAGAGCATTTCATGCAGGACGGACTCGGGCCGGTCGAGGCCGCCTTCAAGACAATTGATCGGCTTAAGGGCGCGTTTGCGCTCGCCTTTCTCTTTGAAGGTCAGGACGATCTGATCGTCGCCGCGCGCAAGGGTTCGCCGCTTGCCATCGGTCATGGCAAGGGCGAGATGTTTGTCGGCTCCGACGCCATTGCCCTGGCCCCGTTGACCAACCGCATCACCTATCTGGAGGAAGGCGACCGCGCAGTCCTGACACGCACATCGCTGGAAATCCGCACCGAAGACGGCGAGCTGGCGAACCGTGAAATCCGCGAGATCAAGCTGGATCACGCCCGAACAGGCAAGGACGGGCACAAGCACTATATGGCCAAAGAGATCAACGAACAGCCCGTGGTCGTTGCCGAAGCCATCCTGTCCTATCTGCCCTCCGGAAGCGAACAGATAGTTTTTCCTGCAGAATTGGATTTCTCTAAGATCGACCGTCTGACCATGGTGGCCTGCGGCACGGCTTTCTATGCCTGCCTCACCGCAAAATACTGGTTCGAGCAGCTGGCGCAGATCCCGGTCGAGGTCGATATCGCATCCGAGTTCCGCTATCGCGAGCCACCGGTAGCGCACCGCACGCTCGCCCTTTTTGTCAGCCAATCGGGAGAAACCGCCGACACGCTGGCGGCGCTGCGGTATTGCGAGGGCAAGGCGGAGAAAATCGTGTCTGTCGTCAACGTCCCTGAAAGCTCGATTGCGCGGGAAAGCGATGTTGCCCTGCCCATTCATGCCGGCGTTGAAATCGGCGTCGCCTCAACCAAGGCCTTTACCTGCCAGTTGACCGTGCTGCTTTTGCTGGCCCTGAAAGCCGCCGCTGACCGCGAAACCCTTAGCGACGAACAATTTAGCGATCACGTCGCGGCCCTGCGCGGACTGCCTTCGGTGCTGAATGCGGCGCTGGATCTGAACGAAGCGATCCGCAAGGCCGCGCAGCAACTCAGCGAGGCGCGCGACGTGCTTTTCCTGGGTCGCGGCCTAATGTACCCGCTTGCGCTTGAAGGGGCTCTGAAACTCAAGGAAATCAGCTATATCCACGCCGAGGGATATGCTTCGGGTGAACTCAAGCATGGTCCGATCGCGCTGATCGACAAACACATGCCGGTGGTCGTTCTTGCCCCGCATGACAGGCTGTTCGACAAGACGACCTCGAACATGCAGGAAGTCATGGCCCGCAAGGGCAAGGTCATCCTGGTGTCAGACGATGACGGCATCGCCGATGCCAAAGACGGCGTCTGGTCGACGATCAGGATGCCGCACATCCACGACAGCCTGACACCGATCCTTTACGCGATCCCGGCGCAGCTTTTGGCCTATCACACGGCGGTTGCCAAAGGCACTGATGTCGATCAGCCCCGCAACCTGGCAAAATCCGTGACCGTGGAGTGACACATGGCCAAGCAGTTCCCCGCCCTTGAGGACGCACACCGCAAGTTCATCGAAGACCAGCATATGTTCTTTACCGGGTCGGCAGGCCCGGAGGGGCGGGTGAACATATCTCCAAAGGGGATGGATTCACTTCGGGTCCTGGACCCTAACCGCATCCTGTGGATGAACCTCACGGGCAGCGGGAACGAGACCGCCGGGCATCTGATTGAAGCCAACCGTATCACGTTGATGTGGTGTTCGTTCACCACGCGCCCGATAATCCTGCGCGCATATGGGTCGGCCAGAGTGTCTCACGTCAATGATCCCGACTGGGGCGAACTCGCCACGCATTTTCCGGCCCACCGCAGCGCGCGGCAGATTTTCGACGTCAGCGTGGATATGGTGCAAACTTCTTGCGGTTATGCGGTTCCGTTCATGGACTACCTCTCTGAACGCGACACGATGCAGAAATGGGTGGATGACAAGTCCGACGATGACATCCGCTCCTATTGGGTCGAAAAAAATCAAATGACAATCGATGGAAAACCGACTGGCGTGCCGGTCTGATCCGGCCATGCTTGTTCCGTATCTCGATCAGATCAAGGCGCATGCCGACCCCGAACGCGCGGTTCAGATGGCGGCCTATCACAAGGCGGACCGCCCCTATCTGGGCATCGCGAATCCGGTTCTGAACGAGCTGACAAAAACGTGGCGGCAAGAATTGTCTGTTGCAGGACGTGTGGAACTGGCCAATGCCCTTTGGCAGACCAACATTCACGAAGGCCGCCTGGCCGCCGCAAAACTGTTGACCCAGGCCCGCATAAGACCCGATGATGCGGCGTGGGCGTTGCTGCAAAGCTGGGTGCCTGACTTTGACGCCTGGGCTGTCGCCGACCACGCTTGCATGGCCATGCAAAAAAGACTGGTTGCCGACCCTCAGCGTTTGGACCAAATCGAAAACTGGATTCTCTCAGACCATATGTGGACCCGCCGCGCGGCGCTGGTTTCCACTCTGCCCTGGACCAAGCAGAACCACCCTAAGCCAGACGATCTGGTCCGCAGGGACCGCATCCTTGGCTGGGCCGCGGGATACGTAACCGATCGCGACTGGTTCATACAAAAAGCCGTGGCCTGGTGGCTGCGGGAATTGTCCAAGCACGACGCCGCGCGCGTCGTCGCGTTTCTGGCCGAGCATGGCGCGTCCATGAAACCCTTTGCCCGCAAAGAGGCCGCAAAATACCTGGCCGGTCAGTTGGAATAGACGTCCAGTTCCACCAACTGATCCAGAGGCAGCAACATCGCCTTCATCGCCTCCAGCGACAGACGGCTTCCGGCGCCCTGCGGCCCCGGCGCCGGGATCAGCAAAACATAGACCTGCGCGCCAGTTTCCCGTGTCACGATTCTTCCGTTGATTTCAGAGGTGACCAGCGGTGTTTCCAACCACCGCCCCGGTCGCGTCGGATCGCCCAGCCCCGCCACGGTCCGCTTGGCCCCGTCCCAGCCCGGATCGACCGCGCCGGGGGCCTCTTCCACGTTCTCGGGCGCATCGACGGAAACCTCTTCCACGACGGTTTCCGAAACCGGCTCACTCTCTCCGAACAGGCGGTCCCGGGTCGACCGGATGGCGGAACAGCTGACGAGCAGGATCAATGACATCAGGGCTATGTATCTCATGCGGGCGACCCTAGCTGCGCCCGGAAAGACATGCCAGTCAAATCACTGTTGGCCCTTGCCGCCAGCCATCACCCGCTTTACCTATTGCGCATGACTGCTCCGTTGATCGACCCGTTTGCCCGCGCCATTACCTATCTGCGTGTTTCCGTCACGGACCGCTGCGATTTTCGCTGCGTGTATTGCATGTCGGAAAACATGACCTTTCTGCCCAAGAAAGAGCTATTGACGCTGGAAGAACTGGACCGCATGTGTTCGACTTTCATCCGCATGGGCGTCGAAAAGCTGCGCATCACCGGCGGCGAGCCTTTGGTGCGGCGGGACATCATGACGTTTTTCAACGCCATGACCCGGCATCTGGAAAGCGGCGTGCTGAAAGAACTGACGCTGACCACCAATGGTTCGCAACTGTCGCGATTTTCAGACCAGCTTTATGCGGCGGGTGTGCGCCGGGTGAACGTGTCACTGGATACGCTGGACGAGGCGAAATTCGCCGACATCACCCGCTGGGGTCGCCTGCCTCAGGTTCTGAAAGGGATCGACGCCGCGCAAAAGGCCGGTTTGCGGATCAAGATCAACGCCGTGGCCCTCAAGGGGTTCAACGAAGAAGAACTGCCACGCATCACCGAATGGTGTGCCGAGCGCGACATGGACCTGACCTGGATCGAAGTCATGCCGATGGGCGATATCGGCAACGAGGACCGGCTGGATCAGTACTGGTCGCTCAAGGACGTGCGCGCGGAATACGAAAAGCACTATCAGGTGACCGATCTTACGGAACGCACGGGCGGACCGGCGCGTTACGTGCGGCTGGAGGAGACCGGTCAGAAGATCGGCTTCATCACGCCACTCAGCCATAATTTCTGCGAAAGCTGCAACCGGGTGCGCCTGACCTGCACCGGAGAGTTGTTCATGTGCCTGGGACAAGAGGACATGGCCGACCTGCGCGGGGCTTTGCGCGATAATCCCGATTCGGAAACGCCACTGGAAAACGCCATTCGCGCCGCGATCACCCTGAAACCCAAGGGGCACGATTTCGACTATTCGCGCCAGCGTGTGGACGGCCAGATGACCCGGCACATGAGCCACACGGGCGGCTGAGGTGAAGCGCAGCCCAGGTAAGGCAACGCTGCTCTATTCGGCATATTGCGGCGCGACCGCAATTCTGGCGCCGATCGCGTGGTCGGTCATTCGTCGCAAACTGGAACGCGCCGGAGTTTCCCGAGAACGACAGCAAGAACGTCTGGGCCATGCCAGCCTGCTCCGCCCCGACGGGAAACTGATCTGGTTTCACGCGGCGAGTGTGGGTGAAAGCCTGTCCGTTCTGAGCCTGATCAAACGCATTGGTGCCCGCCTGCCGGAAACCGAATTCCTGATCACATCCGGCACGCCAACCTCTGCCGCTCTGATCGAAAAACGCCTGCCGCCGCGGACACGCCACCAATATCCCCCGCTGGACACTCCGTCTCCGGTGAAGCGTTTTCTCGACCACTGGAAACCGGACGCGGGTATTTTTGTGGAAAGCGAGATCTGGCCACGGCTGGTCGTCGAAAGCGGTGCGCGTGGCATCCCACTGGCCTTGCTGAACGCGCGCCTGTCCGAAAAATCGGTGCAGGGCTGGAAGAAACGCCCCGCAACCGCGCGGTTCATCCTGGACCAGTTCCGACTGTTTCTCACACAGAACAACACAACTGCGGCGAACCTGATCGACATGGGTGCCGGTACGACCCGCGTTCGGCCCGGAACCAACCTCAAGGCCATGTCCGATCCTTTGCCGGTAGATGATGAGACACTGGCCGGGATTCAGGCACAAATCGGCCAGCGCCCGGTCTGGATCGCAAGCTCGACCCATGCCGGAGAAGAGGAAACCGTGCTGGCTGCTCATGCGGACCTGCTCGAACGCTGGCCCGATCTTTTGCTTCTGCTGATCCCGCGCCATCCGGAACGGGGAAACGAGGTCGCAGCCCTGATCGAAAAGGCCGGTCTTGGCATGGCGCGCCGAACCTCGCAGGACACCATCACTTCGCAAACTCAGGTCTATATGGCCGACACGCTCGGCGAGACCGGAACCTGGTATGCCCTGTGCCCGCTGGTGTTTCTGGGCGGGTCTCTCAAGGAAATCGGCGGGCACAACCCGTTCGAGCCCGCTCAGGCCGGGGCCGCCGTGATCACCGGGCCGGGGTATTTCAATTTTGCGGAAACCTTCAAACCGCTGATAGAGAACGGCGGCGCAATCGAGGTTCGCACGGCCCAGGACCTGGCACGCGCGGTGGCGACTTGGCTATCGGACGAATCCGCGTTGAACGCCGCCCGGAAGGCCGCGCAAAGCTGCGTGTCCGACCAGAGACACGCGCTGGAGGCCGTCATCGACACGCTGTGCTCGCAGCTTGATCTTACCTGAATTGCCGGCAAGACGTGGGAGGCAACCTCCCACGACCTTGGCCCGTCAGGCTGCGGGCATCCGCTTTTCAACAATTTCAGCCCACCAACTGCATCCGGCAGGGATTGCTTCGTCGTTGAAGTTGTACTCGGGGTGGTGCACCATCGCCGTATCGCCGTTGCCGACCAGAATATAGGCACCGGGGCGTTCTTCGAGCATGAAGGCGAAATCCTCGCCGCCCATCACCAGCGGCGCCTCTTCGCATTCACCGGATACCGCGCGTGCCACCTCGGCCGCGAATTCGGTCTGCTCGTCGCTGTTCACCATCACCGGATACCCGCGGATATAGGTCACATCCGCCGTTCCGCCAAAGGTCGCGGCGACACCCGCGCATATCGCTTTGATCCGCTCTTCGGCCAGATCGCGCATCTCTTTGCTCATGGTTCGCACGGTGCCCTTGATCTGAACTTTCTGCGGTATCACGTTGAAAGCATTTGAAGACGTCTCAAACGACGTGACCGACACCACCACCTGATCAACCGGATCGGCATTGCGCGAAGCGATGGTCTGCAGCGCCAGAACCGCCTGCGCCGTCATGACCGTGGTGTCCACCGTCTCGTGCGGTTTGGCCGCGTGCCCGCCCCGGCCCTCAAAGGTGATGTCGAACTGATCGGTCGCGGCGAAAAATGCTCCGGAACGTATCGAGAAACTGCCGACCGGTTTTCCCGGCCAGTTGTGCATCCCATAGACTTCCTGAATGTTCCAACGCTGCATCATGCCGTCTTCGCACATCTCGCGGCCGCCACCACCGCCTTCCTCGGCCGGCTGGAAGATGACCACGACCGTTCCGTCGAAATTGCGGGTCTCGGACAAATACTTGGCCGCGCCCAGCAACATCGCCGTATGGCCATCATGACCGCAGGCGTGCATCGCACCCGGCGTCTTGGAGGCATATTCCAGCCCTGCCGCCTCGTGGATCGGCAACGCATCCATGTCAGCGCGCAACCCGATCACCTTGCCGGAACTGTCGCTCTTGCCCCTGATCACCCCAACAACACCGGTGCGGCCGATGCCCGCCACCACTTCGTCACAGCCGAATTCGCGCAGCTTGTCCGCGACCAAAGCGCTGGTGCGATGAGTTTCGAAAAGAATTTCGGGGTTTTCGTGAATGTCACGACGCCAAGCAGCAATTTCATCCTGCAACTCGGCGAACCGGTTTTTCACTGGCATATCTGTCTTCTCCTTGAATATCTCAGGCTGCCGGCATCCGGCGTTCGACCATTTCGGCAAACCAAGAGCACCCCAACGGGATGATCTCATCATTGAAATCGTATTCGGGGTGATGCAGCCCGGCGCTGTCGCCATTGCCCAGCACGATGAAAGCGCCGGGGCGTTCCTCCAGCATGAACGAAAAATCCTCGCCCCCCATCACCATCGGCGCCTCATCGCAACTGCCACCGACGGCAACCGCCGCTTCGACAGCATAGCCAGTCTGCTCCTCGGCATTGATTGTCACCGGAACTCCATGGCTGTAGCGGATTTCGGCTGTTCCTCCGAATGCAGCGACAACCCCGGAAACGACCTCATTCAGGCGCACTTCGATCAATGCGCGCGCTTCGTTGGAATGTGTCCGAACCGTTCCGCGCAGGCGCGCCGATTGCGGGATCACGTTGAAGGCATTGGAAGATGTTTCGACCGACGTCACAGACAACACCGCTTGCAGGGTCGGGTCTACATTGCGCGATACGACCGTCTGCAACGCCACGATGACTTGCGACAGCATCACCGTGGTGTCGACTGTCTCATGCGGTTTCGCCGCGTGGCCTCCGCGCCCTTCCAGGTGAATGTCGAACTCGTCCGCCGCCGCCAGCAAAGGCCCCGACCGGATCGCAAACTGACCGGTGGGCAGACCCGGCACATTGTGCATGGCATAGACTTCCTGAATGCCGAACCGATCCATCAGCCCGTCCTTGACCATCGCTTCGGCCCCATTGCCGCCTTCCTCGGCGGGCTGGAAGATAACCACCGCCGTGCCGTCGAAATTACGGGTCTCGGCCAGATATTTTGCAGCCCCCAGCACCATTGCCGTGTGGCCATCGTGACCGCAGGCATGCATCGCCCCGGGCGTCCTGGAGGCATGGCCCAGCCCGGTCTGCTCCTGCATCGGCAGCGCGTCCATGTCCGCGCGCAGCCCGATGGCCCTGCCCTGCGTGTCCGTCTTGCCCCGGATCACACCGACAACACCGGTGCGACCGATGCCGGTCACCACATCGTCGCAACCGAATGCCTTCAGCTTGTCGGCGACCAGCGCGCTGGTGCGGTGTGTATCGTACAGAATCTCGGGGTTCTCGTGAATGTCACGCCGCCAGGCCGTGATCTCGTCGTGCATTTCCGCGAGGCGGTTCTTGATCGGCATGTCACTCCCCCTTTTCACGCCACGGGCATTCGTCGTTCCACCAGTTCCGCAAACCAGCTGCAGCCGGCAGGAATGGCGTCATCGTCAAAATCATAAGCCGGATGATGGCACATGGCCGTATCCCCGTTCCCGATAAAGATGTACGCGCCGGGCCGTTCTTCAAGCATGTAGGCGAAATCTTCTGACGGCATGATCGGATCGGTCGAGTCGTTCACATGGCCCGACACCGCCTGTGCCGCATCGGCCGCGTATCCGGTTTCGGCCTCGGAATTGATCGTGGCCGGATAGCCAGGCGTCCATGTCATCTGGGCCGTCGCACCAAACGCGGCCGCGGTATCCTCGGCAATCCGGCGCACACGCTCTTCCGCGATGGCGCGATATTCCGGATCCAGTGTCCGCACCGTACCTTTCAGACGCGCAGTATGCGCGATGACATTCGATGCAACACTGTCGGTTTCAAACGTGCCCACGGTCAGAACCACGCTTTTGATCGGATTGACAGTACGGGCCACGACCGATTGCAGGGACACCACGATCTGCGACGCCACCAGAGTTGTATCGACCGCCTCATGCGGGGCCGCCGCATGGCCGCCCTTGCCGGTGACGACAATCTCGAACTCATCGGAAGAGGCCAGCAGGGCACCGGACCGGATCGCGAACTCGCCCACGGGCAGCCCCGGCATGTTGTGCATCCCGTAAACTTCCTGAATCCCCCAGCGGTTCATCAGACCGTCCTGGCACATGGCCAGACCACCTGCCCCGCCTTCTTCTGCCGGCTGGAAGATCAGCACCACGGTCCCGTCGAAATTCCGTGTCTCGGCCAGATATTTCGCCGCCCCAAGCAGCATCGACGTATGCCCATCATGACCGCAGGCATGCATCTTGCCGGGCACGGTCGAGGCATATTCGGCTCCTGTAACCTCCTCGATCGGCAGCGCATCCATGTCCGCACGCAGACCGATCACGCGACCCTTGCCGTTGGAATTCCCCTTGATCACCGCCACAACGCCCGTCTTGCCTATTCCGGTCGTGATGTCGTCGACACCGATCTCCTTAAGGCGCTCCACCACAAAGGCCGCGGTTTCGTGCACGTCGTACATAAGTTCGGGGTGGGCATGCAGATGGCGGCGCCAACCGGTGATTTCACTGTGCATTTCCGCAAGCCGGTTCTTGATCGGCATGTCCAATTCTCCTCTGTTGGTTGCAGGCGGTACTAGGCCGACAGCTTGTCCAGCAGCCGTTCCATGAATGTGTGGCCCGCATTGAATTGCTTCACGGTAATGAATTCATTTGGCTGGTGCGCCTGCGCAATGTCTCCGGGGCCGCAGATAACTGCAGAATAGCCCGCCTCCTGAAACTGTCCGGCCTCGGTGCCGTAGCTTACAACGTGGCGCCCGTTGTCGCCAGTGAGGGCACGCACCAGCATCTCAGCCTCACCGTGCTGTTCAGGCAACAACGCGGGAACCGCGAAATGTTCCGATACCTCGATGCGCGCATCGGAATGCACCGCCTGCATTGCGGCCTGGGCCTTGCGGACCTGCTCCAGATAGGCATCGCGCCACATGCCCGCATCTTCACCGGGCACAATCCGGAAATCCATCATGAACCGGCAATCCTTGGCGGTGATGTTATGCGCCGTTCCGCCGTTGATCATGCCGACGTGGCAGGTGGTCCAGGGCGGAACGAATAACGCCGCCACTTCAGAAGGTTCCGCCGTCATGTTCTCGGCATTTCGGCGATTTGCCCAGTCGATCAGCGGCGCGGCAGACATAACCGCATTGACGCCCGTATGCATGATCGAGCTGTGCACCTCGAAGCCAACCACGTGAGTATCATAGCCGAACCCGCCCTTGTGCCCGGTCACCGCCTGCATCATCGACGGCTCGCCCACGATCACGGCAGAACCTTTGGGCAGCACCTCCTGCATCGCCACAATCATCGGCGGCGCACCGGTGCAGCCGATCTCTTCGTCAAAGCTGAGCGCCAGTTGCAATGGCCGTGTCACGTTCCGATATTTCGCCTCGATCAGCGTCCAGATCGCCAGCGCATCAAAGCCCTTCATGTCGCATGTGCCACGCCCGAAATACTTGCCGTCACGCTCGGTCACGGTGAACGGATCGCTGTCCCAGGGCTGACCATCGACCGGCACCACATCGGTATGGCCGGACAGGATCACCGCGCCCTCTTCCCACGGGCCGACATGCGCAAACAAGGCAGCCTTGTGCGATTGATCCGGATCGGTCCAGCGATGCGCCTTGATCCCGTGACCAGCCAGATAGTTTTCGACCCATTCGACCAAAGGAAGGTTCGTGTCGCGACTGACAGTGGGAAAGGAGATCAGTTTCACCATGATCTCCAGCGGCGACAAACGTTGAGCCATTCGGTCAATACCCGCTGTCGGTCGTCAGGATGAAATGCCCCGGCTCCACTTCGCGATATTGCGACGGCTCCGGATCGTACCCGATGGGGTGGATCGGAGATGGGATCGGTTTGAAATTCAGATCCTTTTCAGATTTGCGCTTGTTGGGGTCCGCAATCGGAACCGCCTGCATCAACGCCTGGGTGTAGGGGTGTTGCGGATTCTCGAAAACACTTGCACGCGGCCCCAACTCGACGATGCGGCCCAGATACATGACACCGACATGGTGGCTGACCCGTTCCACCACAGCCATATCATGGCTAATGAAAAGATAGCTCAGCCCAAGTTCAGCCTGCAGTTCCATCATCAAGTTCAGAACCTGCGCTTGTACCGACACATCCAGCGCCGACACGGCCTCATCGGCGATGATCAGCTTCGGGTTCAGCGCAAGCGCGCGTGCGATGGCGATGCGCTGGCGTTGCCCGCCCGACATTTCGTGCGGGAACCGACGCATGAAGCTGCGCGGCAATTGTACCCGGTCGAACAGAGTCGCCACACGATCCTGAAGCTCGGAACCTGACGCGACATTGTAATTGCGCAACGGCTCTGCCACCTGATCCACCAGTTGCATCTGTGGATTGAGCGAGGCGAACGGATCCTGAAAGATCATCTGCATGTCCAGGCGCGCCTTGCGCAGACCGCCCTGGTCCAATTTCATGATATCGACGCCATCGAGGTTGATTTCACCCGCCATCGGCTCGACCAACCGCAATATGGACCGGCCAGCCGAAGACTTGCCGCAACCCGACTCGCCCACAAGGCTCAGGGTCTGACCTCGGTTCAGGGTAAAGGATACATCTTCGACCGCATGCACATTTGAAATGGTACGGCGCAGCAACCCGCCCTTGACCGGGAATCGTGTCGTCAGATTACTGACGGACAGCAGAGCTTCCTGAGTGCCGGGGATGGGCGCGATGTTCTGGTTCTCGACTCCCATCAGCTTCATCGGCTCGGGCGCGGGTTTTCCCCGCATCTCGCCCAGCTTCGGCACCGCCGCCAGCAGCGCCTTGGTATAATCATGCTGCGGGTTTTCAAAGATTTCGGTAACGGAGCCTTCTTCAACCTTGTTGCCGCGGAACATGACCACCACGCGGTCGGCCATCTGCGCCACAACCGCCATGTCATGGGTGATGAACATCACCGCCGTGCCGGTCTCACGCTTGAGCCGGTCCATCAGCGCCAGGATCTCGGCCTGGATGGTCACATCAAGCGCCGTGGTGGGTTCGTCGGCAATCAGCAGACGCGGCTCACACGCCATCGCCATGGCTATCACAACCCGCTGACGCATCCCGCCCGAAAGTTCATGCGGGTATTGTTTCAGACGCCGTTCGGGCTCGGGGATTCGAACCTGGCGCAGCAACTCCAGCGCGCGTTCCTCGGCCTGCGTCCTGGACATATTCTTGTGAATTCGCAGACCCTCGGTCAATTGACGGCCCACGGTGAAAACCGGGTTCAGCGCCGTCATCGGTTCCTGAAAGATCATCCCGATCTCGTTTCCGCGAATCTGTTTCATCAAATCCTGATCGGCTATCGACAGATCGAACTCTTCCCCGTCGCGCCGATCGAACAGCAACTGGCCGCCCGCAATCTCGCCGCCACCGAATTCAACCAACCGCATCAGCGACAGTGACGAGACCGATTTTCCTGACCCGGATTCGCCTACGATACAAACGGTTTCACCGGGATGAACCTCGAACGAGACATCCTCCACGCCCACGACCGGGCCGTCCTTGGTCTGAAACTCGACGCGAAGTTTCTTGATTTGTGCAATGGGCTGATCCAGCACGAGTGCGCTCCCCTTGGTCACCCTTATGTGTTGTGTGTCAAACGCTATGTCCGGGGGGCGGCAAAAGTCAAACCCATTGGGAATTTTCCCAACGGCAAGGCTTGCATTTTTCAGAAACTCTGTTTCGATACGCGTCGTAACCGTTCCTGGGGAGAGAACGAATACGGCGCATTGTGAAACACTTTGTCGTTCGGTTTCAATATCTTACCAGACATGCGGCAACGCCTAATCCGCAGGCAATGCGGAGATAATCGAGACACGATCGTGTCCAACATGGAGTATAATATGAAAACCAAAGCCCTTTTACTTGGTGCGATTGCAAGCACGGCTCTGGCCCCGGCGGCCTTTGCCGAACGCGGATCGGACGGCAATGTCAGCATTATCTATTGGCAGGCCCCGTCGATCCTGAACCCGTTCCTGTCGGGCGGCACCAAGGACGTGGAATCGGCCTCGCTGGTGATTGAGCCGTTGGCCCGCTATGACCAGGACGGCAACATGGTGCCTTATCTGGCCACCGAGATCCCGACCGTCGACAATGGCGGCGTGAGCGAGGATCTGACCTCGATCACCTGGAAGATTGCGCCGGGCATCACCTGGTCGGACGGCACCCCCTTTACCGCGCATGACGTAAAATTCACCGCCGACTATTGCATGCACCCAGAGGGCGGCTGCGCGCAGGTGACAAAATTCGAAGGTGTCACCAATGTCGAGGCGGTTGATG
Organism: Ruegeria sp. AF8; assembly: GCF_056541825.1. NCBI lineage: Bacteria > Pseudomonadati > Pseudomonadota > Alphaproteobacteria > Rhodobacterales > Roseobacteraceae > Ruegeria > Ruegeria sp. AF8. Next base: position 71,239 of record NZ_JBQFYW010000009.1, read on the forward strand.
ACATGACCGTCAAAGTAACCTTCGGCACGCCGACACCTTTCCCCTATGGGCCGTTTGTGGGCGGTGAAAGCCCGATCATTCAGAAAGCCCAGTTCGAAAACTGCTTGGGCGCAAAAGCCCCCGAGTGCACAACCGAGAATTTCGGCCCCATCGGTACCGGCCCATTTGTCGTGGACGAATTCAAGCCGAACGACGTGATCACCATGTCGGCCAACCCAAACTACCGCGACCCGAACAAACCTGCCTTTGCCACGCTAACCTTCAAAGGTGGCGGTGATGCGACAGCGGCGGGCCGCGCGGTGATGGAAACCGGTGAATTCGACTATGCCTGGAACCTGCAGCTTGCACCGGAAGTGATCGCGCAGATGGAAGCGGGCGGCAAAGGCATTCCGGTCGCAGGCTTTGGCCCGCTGGTCGAACGCATCATGCTGAACCAGACCAATGCTTCGCCAGACCTGCCCGAAGGCGAGCGTTCGACCGCCAAGCATCCGCATCCGTTCCTGACCGATCCGGCAGTGTACAAGGCAATGTCGCTGGCCATCGACCGGCCACTGCTTGTGGAAATCGGCTACGGCAAGGCCGGTCAGGTGACCTGTAACTGGGTTCCGGCTCCGGCTGCAGTGAACTCGGATACCTTTACCTGCGACAAGCAGGACATCGAAGGCGCGAAGAAGTTGCTGGATGACGCAGGTATCGTCGACACCAACGGCGACGGCGTTCGTGAAAAGGACGGTGTTCCGCTCAAGATCGTCTACCAGACCTCGACCAACGCGGTCCGTCAGGACTTCCAGGCGCTGATCAAGGAATGGTGGGCTCAGATCGGTATCGAATCCGAGCTGCGCAACCTCAACGCCTCGGTGTTCTTCGGCGGCGATCCGGGCAGCCCGGATACGTTCCAGAAGTTTTACGCCGATGTTGAAATGTACGCCAACACCTTCAACGGAACAGACCCGCAATCCTATCTGGGCAACGGCCTGTGCGACAAGGCGCCAAAGCCTGAAAGCCAGTGGCAAGGTGAAAACATCAGCCGTTTCTGCAACGAAGAGTTCGATAAGCTGCATGAGGAACTCACCAAAACGGCCGGGGCCGATGCACGCGCGGAAATCGCCAAGCGTCTGAACGACATCATGGTCGAAAATGGCGGCATGATCCCGCTTGTTCACCGTGGCCGTCTGTCGGCACATGCCAACACTTTGGGTGGCGTGGTCCTGAACGTTTGGGACAGCGAGTTGTGGAACGCAGCGGACTGGTACCGCAAGACCGGTTCCTAAGCGTCTTGCTTGCACAACCGCGTCCCGATTTTTCGGGGCGCGGTATCAAGCAGGCGACCTCATGAAAAGACTAATAAACCAAGGCGCACCTGAATGCTGACCTTCACTATCCGCCGCCTGATCCTGGCCGTTCCGACGCTTTTGTTCATCAGTCTCGTGATCTTCCTGCTCCTCGAACTCGCCCCCGGCGACCCGATGGCGCAGGTTCCCCTGACCGTCCCCCCGGAAGTTAAGGAGAAAATGCGCGAGGCCCTGGGCCTTGGCCAGCCGATGCACATCCGCTTTTGGAAATGGATCGTGCAATTTTTCTGGATAGAACCACAGGTTCTGATCGACCACTATCTTGGCACCACCTTTGCCGAAGGCGACCTGCGGGTGATCTCGTGGCAGACCCGCTCTCCGGTGATGGACATCGTGGTGCAGCGCATTCCGCAGACCCTGTGGGTCGTTGGCACCGCCTATATCGTGGCGATCATAATCGCCCTGCCGATCGGTATCTATTCGGCCTATCGCCAGTATTCGTGGTTCGACCAGATGGGCACTTTCGTGTCGATGGTCGGCTTCTCGGTTCCGCCCTTCTTTTCCGGTGTTCTGGTGATCGTGATCTTTTCGGTTCAGCTGGGATGGTTCCCGTCGATCTATGACACCACACATGTGGTTAACAGCTGGGAAAGCTTCGTCGAACAGCTCAAACAGATGATTATGCCGGTGATGGTTCTGGCGTTGCAGATCACCGCACAGCTCAGCCGATTCATGCGCGCCTCGATGCTGGACAATCTCAACCAGGACTACGTGCGCACCGCGCGCGCAAAGGGGCTGAGCGAATACACGGTCGTCATGGTTCATGTTCTGCGCAACTCGATGATACCGGTGGTGACCGTGATCGCGTTGGGTATCCCTGCGATCTTTGGCGGCGCCATCATCACCGAGCAGGTGTTCAAGGTGAACGGAATCGGCCAGTTGCTGATCGGCGCCATTCAGGCAAATGACTTGCCAATGGTACAGACTCTTACCTTCATCTTCGCCGTGCTGATCGTGCTGTTCAACCTGATCGCCGACGTACTCTATGGCATTCTGGACCCGAGGATCCGCTATGACTGACAAGGATCGCACTGAAACCCTGGTTCCGGACGAAGGACTCGCCCCGGCCTCGACCGCACTGCCGACAGCCGACGTGATGGAAGAAATCGCCACTCCGCCGCGCAGCCAGTGGCGGGACGTCTGGGATCAGTTCAAAACTCACAAAGGCGCAATGATCGGGGCGGTTTTGTTCTTCCTGATCGTCGCTGCCGTCTATCTGGGCCCATACGTGTGGGATATAGATCCGACCAAAACCGCCATTCGCGAGCGCAATCAGGGACCCAGCCTTGCACACCCGTTCGGCACGGATCAGCTCGGTCGAGACATCATGGCCCGGATGATGGCGGGCGGTCAGACCTCGGTGTCCGTCGGCATCACCGCAATGCTGCTGGCGCTGTTTCTGGGATCGCTGATCGGGGTCGTTGCCGGGTTTTTCAAACGGCTGGACGGGCCGCTGATGCGTCTGACCGACCTGTTCCTGGCTCTGCCACTGCTGCCGCTGCTGCTGGTAATGATGCTGTTGTTTCGCGAGCCCCTGTCCGCCGCTTTCGGGTTGGAGCGCGGGATCTTCATACTGATCGTGTCCGCCATCGGCGTCACCTCGTGGATGCCCACTGCGCGGATCGTGCGCGGGGATGTGCTGGCCATCAAGGAACGGGAATTCGTTCTGGCTGCGCGTTCGATCGGGACATCGAACAGACAGATCATCACGCGGCACATCCTGCCCAACGTACTGTCGCCTATCATGGTTTCCGCGACGCTGGGCATCGCCACGGCGATCATCACCGAAAGCGCTCTGTCTTTCCTGGGCCTTGGCTTTCCGCCCGATTTCCCGACTTGGGGCCGCCTGCTGTTCGATGGGGTCGACTATCTGCAACAATATCCCGAGCGGGTGTTCTGGCCCGGACTGGCGATCTCACTAACGGTGCTGAGCGTCAACTACCTCGGCGACGGTCTGCGCGATGCCCTGGACCCGCGCATTCGCGGGCGCTGAAGCGGGTGTCAAAAATACTCAGCCGCCCTGTCGGACGGCTGAGGCCTTGCGAGGTTCCGCCTCGCGCTTCGGGATATTTTTGGCCAGATGAACAGGGGATCGGTTCGTACGGATGGCCGGCAATCTGCCTATTTGTTCTGGCGTTCCAACCGGTGGCGGATCCGCCGGATTGACACCCAAACCAGCAAAACCACCGGAAGTGTGACAAGTGCTGTGAGCATCCCTTTGCTGATCCCCGCCGCAGTCAGTGGATACAACAGATAGCCGACCAGCGAGACGGCATAATAGCTGATGGCGACAACCGACAGGCCTTCGACTGTGTGCTGCAGGCGCAGGGCGAGATCTGCCCGGTGGTCCATGCTTTCCAAAAGCGCCTGATTCTGTGCGCTGCGCTCCACGTCCACACGCGTTCGCAACAATTCGCCTGCCCGGATGGCCCTGTCCGACAAAGCTTCCAGCCGCTTTTCCGTTGACTTGACCGTTCGGATCGCCGGATCATATCGGCGCATCATGAAATCGGCAAAAGTCTGACGACCCGCGAACCGCTCCTCGCGCAGAATTTCGATTCTCTGGTTCACGATGGCTTCATAGGCACCGGTCGCACCAAATCGAAAAGCGCATCGCGCGGACAGAGTTTCGAGTTCCGTCGACGTCGACAAAAGTTGCGGCAAAAGCGCATCGGCGCTGGCATCACCATCGGTCATTTCCGTCATCAGCGCTGTCAGTTTGCCGTCCAGCTCGCCAATGCGTGGTATCAGTTTCTTGACACGGGCAAAGCCCAGCATCGACATTGCCTTATAGGTCTCGATTTCACACAAACGCTGAATGATCCGTCCGGTTCTGCGATGGCCGGCTTCACTAGATACAAAGACCGCCAAACGCATATGCCCCGCGGGATCAATGCGAAAATCGCTGGCCACAACCGCGGTGTCATCCAGGACACGCGCAACGGCGAGGCTTTCCGGTTCGAACCATTCCGCCAACGCTTTGTCGATCTGGTTTTCGGCCGGGCGATCCACGACGCGCAGCATGGCCGATGTCACTCTCTGCCCCGGACTTTGCACCAGCCAGTCGGGAGGGAAAATCTCAAAATCCGCCGGATTGAAGGCCCGGTCACTGACGTTTCGCGTGATCGCTGTATAGGTCACGAATTCGGTGTGCTGTTCCCATTTCAGCCAATGGCGCCCGATCTGGCCCGCATAATGCGTGGCACCGGGTTGCGGATGCGGCGCACCATGCCGGTCCAGCAGGTTGATCAAATGGGCAACATCCAGCGTCTTGTCGCGGGCCGCCGCTTCGACGGGCTGCTTGATCGCCAGAAACACAACGGTGCACGGCGTTGACGCCGATGGAAAGGGCCGTGCATGCAACTCGTTGGCCAGCGCATAACGCAAAGGGTGATCCTGGATCGGCGTCATTTTCAGCTCCTGCAATTGCAGGGCACTATACGCAACACCCAAAATACATCAATTCCCTTTTATTTCATGTGCTTACATGAATACCAAGGTATACGGGGCCACCAAACCCCTATTTCGGTTGCCATAATTCAATCGGGTTGCCTTCGGGGTCGTGAATCCGGGCGAACCATCCAACCTCACTGTCCCACTCGCTGCGGGTTTCAACATCGATTCCAGCGGCACGCAACTGTGCGATCATGGCGTTCAGATCATCGACCCGAAAATTGATCATCCATTGTTGCTCGACCTTGCCAAGATATTCCGTGTCGCGCGCGAAAGGCGCAAATACCGTATAGCCTTCACGCTGACGCCAGGGCAGCGGGTTCAGCCGGTCCACACCCAGATACGTTTCATACCACATGGCCAGAGCATCCGGGTCGCGGGCACGGAAGAAAAAGCCGCCGATGCCGTTTACCTTTTCCATCGTCACCTCCGTTTGTCCGATCTTATTCCCCGTTGGTGTGGGCCCCAAAGACAAAAGGGGCGCCCCAACAGGGCGCCCCGATTGCTTTTATACCGGCTGACTTACTCGATCATCGGCAACAGCTTGTCCAGCGACTGCTTGGCGTCGCCATAGAACATGCGGGTGTTTTCCTTGAAGAAAAGCGGGTTTTCGATGCCCGAGTACCCGGTGCCCTGACCGCGTTTCGACACGAACACTTGCTTGGCCTTCCAACACTCCAGTACCGGCATCCCGGCGATGGGCGAGTTCGGGTCCTCCTGTGCCGCCGGGTTCACGATGTCGTTCGAGCCGATAACGATGGCCACATCCGTATCCGGAAAGTCCTCGTTGATCTCGTCCATTTCCAGAACGATGTCGTAAGGCACCTTCGCCTCGGCCAGCAGAACGTTCATGTGGCCCGGCAGGCGGCCCGCGACGGGGTGGATTGCAAAACGCACGTTCTTGCCCTTGGCGCGCAGCTTGCGGACCAGTTCGGACACCGATTGCTGCGCCTGCGCAACCGCCATGCCGTAACCGGGGATGATGATCACGCTGTCGGCATCGTTCAGCGCTGCGGCAACCCCGTCGGCCTCGATGGCGACCTGTTCGCCCTCGACCTCCATCTGCGGTCCGCCGGTGTTGCCGAAACCACCGAGGATCACCGACACGAAGTGACGGTTCATGGCCTTGCACATGATGTAGCTGAGGATGGCACCGCTTGATCCCACGAGCGCGCCGACCACGATCAGAAGGTCATTGCCCAGCGAGAAGCCGATCGCCGCAGCGGCCCAGCCCGAGTAGCTGTTCAGCATCGACACAACCACCGGCATGTCGGCACCGCCGATGCCCATGATCAGGTGATAGCCGATAAACAGGGCCGCCAGCGTCATCAGGAACAGCGGGAAGAACCCGCCCGAACTGGTGTACCAGATCAGGCAGATCAGCGACAAAGCCGCAGCACCGGCGTTCAACGCATGGCCGCCGGGCAGCTTGGTTGCGGCAGACGTCACCTTACCTGCCAGTTTGCCATAGGCCACGACCGAACCGGTGAAGGTGATCGCACCGATGAAGATGCCCAGGAACAGTTCCACATGCAGAATCGACAGTTCCGCAGACGTCTTCTTGGCGATCAGCTTGGCGAATGCGCCGAGATCGGACAGATCCGCATCCTTGGCGGCATCTACGATCGCAAACACCTCGGCGACGTTCTTGATCTCGAAATGCGCATTGAAGCCGACGAAGACCGCCGCCAGACCGACCAGCGAGTGCATCGCGGCCACAAGCTGAGGCATCTCGGTCATCTGCACGCGCTGCGCGACGTATTGACCGATCATGCCGCCGCCCGCGATCAGCAATAGCGACAGCAACCACAGTCCCGAACCGGGGCCGACCAGCGTGGCAAAGACCGCCAGCGCCATGCCGACGATGCCGTACCAGACCGCACGCTTGGCGCTTTCCTGGTTCGAAAGGCCGCCGAGGGACAGGATGAAAAGGACAGCCGCGACGACATAGGCGGCAGTGGTGAAGCCATAATCCATTTGCCCGGCCTCCTTAAGATTTCTGGAACATGGCGAGCATGCGCCGGGTGACAAGGAAGCCGCCAACGATGTTGATCCCGGCCATGAAGACCGACAACGCCGCCAGCAGAATGACGAGGAACGAGCCCGACCCGATCTGCATCAGCGCGCCCACGATGATGATCGACGAGATCGCGTTGGTGATCGCCATCAGCGGAGTGTGCAGGCTGTGCGAGACGTTCCAGATAACCTGGAAGCCCACGAAGATCGCCAGTACGAAAACGATGAAGTGCTGCATGAAGCTGGCCGGGGCCACCAGCCCCACCAGCAACATCAACGCCCCTCCGACACCCAGCAGGGTAAACTGCTGTTTGGTCTGCGCCTTGAAGGCCGCAACCTCCTGCGCGCGTTTTTCTTCAGCCGTCAGTTCCCTGGTTTTTTCCTTGGGCTTGGCCGCAATCGCCTGCACCTTGGGCGGCGGCGGCGGGAAAGTGATTTCGCCCTGATAGGTGACCGTCGAGCCACGGATCACGTCGTCTTCCATGTCGTGATTGACCTGCCCATCCTTCTCGGGCGTCAGGTCGGTCATCATGTGACGGATATTGGTCGCGTACAGAGACGAAGACTGCGCCGCCATCCGGCTGGGGAAGTCGGTATAGCCGATGATGGTCACGCCATTGTCGGTGACGATTTTTTCGTCCTTGACAGTGCCTTCGACATTGCCGCCGCGTTCGGCAGCAAGGTCGACGATGACCGAACCCGGTTTCATCGCCGCAACCATATCCTCAAGCCAAAGCTTGGGCGCTTCGCGGTTGGGGATCAGCGCCGTGGTGATCACGATGTCCATTTCCGGAGCCAGTTCGCGGAACTTGGCCAGTTGCGCCTCGCGGAATTCCGGGGACGAAACCGAGGCATAACCGCCGGTGGCGGCACCGTCCTGCTGCTCTTCCTCGAAATCGAGATAGACGAATTCGGCCCCCATCGACTCGACCTGTTCGGCCACTTCGGGACGCACGTCGAAAGCATAGGTGATTGCCCCCAGCGAGGTCGAGGTGCCGATGGCGGCCAGACCGGCCACACCCGCGCCCACGATCAGAACCTTGGCGGGCGGCACCTTGCCGGCGGCGGTCACCTGCCCGGTGAAGAACCGGCCAAAGTTGTTGCCAGCCTCGATCACCGCACGGTAACCGGCGATGTTGGCCATCGAACTCAGCGCATCCATCTTCTGCGCGCGGGAAATCCGTGGAACCATCTCCATCGCGATCACATTCGCGCCTTTGGATTTCGCCAGTTCCATCCCTTCTTCGTTCCCGGCGGGATTGAAGAAGGAAATCAGCGTCTTGCTCTTGTTCAGGCGCTTGAGTTCCGCCTCGTTCGGCTGGCGGACCTTGGCGATGATGTCGGCCGCCTTCCACAGCGCCGCCGGTGTCTTGACGATCTCGACCCCCGCCGCCTCATAGGCCGCGTCCGAAAAACCGGCAGCCGCGCCCGCACCGCTTTCGATAACGCAGTCATAACCGAGTTTCTGCAACTGCAGCGCCGAGTCAGGCGTCATCGCAACCCGGTTCTCGCCTTCGAAAATTTCCTTTGGTGTGCCTATTTTCACCCCTCGGGTCCCCCTTTTTTGTTCGCCAAGCTCAACCGGGCTTCGGTATTGTTTGCAAAGCAAAGATGTACATCGCGCAATATTCTTTCGCAAGTGCAGCATTTTTGACGTTATGTCAAATGTTCATTCCCATCCAACCCACCTGCCGGTCTTGCGTTCGTAGCGCGCGAAATCCATTCGGAAGGTACGACGCAGCCGGTCCTCTTCCGGTAGAATGAAGCGTTGTTCGAGCAGCCAGAAAAAGACCGGCACCAATACCAACGCGAGCACCGCGTCAAACCGCAGGATCAATCCGGTAAGAATAATCACATCCCCCAGATAGATCGGATTTCGGCTGCGCCGATAAATGCCGGTCTGCACCATTGCCGATGGCGTCTCATGCGGGATGATCGTGGTTTTGTGTCGCCGGAGTTCCACGGCGGCCAATACAATCAGCAACACGCCGCCACCGATCAAAATCCCGCTGACAAACCGCGTGAAACTACTGTCCAGCGACAATCCGAAAGACAGAAATCTCGACTGAACCCAAGCCAGTATGGCAAATCCCAACAGCCAGACGGGCGGTACATCAATTCGGCGCATGTGCGATCCTTGCCCGACAGAGCTTCGTAAGGTCGTTTTCTTCTTGCGAGACGTCGTAAACCGTTCGCACATGTTTGGCAAAGGCCACCGGGCAGAAAAAGCGAAAATGACGAATCTGCCGCAGCGGCCGCAGCGGCCGGATGCAGGGAACATTATCCGGAACGGATCTCATTCCCGAGGGTTATTCCCATTCCATCTCTTCGAACACGCGCCCCGCGTTTTTGGTCGCCAGTTCCTCGAACGTATCCAGGGCTTGCCAGCGTGACTGATCCACATAATAGGCGCTGGCCAGATCACCGCCGTCGTCTATGTGCGCTCCGATCTTTTCGCGCAGGTCCCTGAGGTAACCGACCGTATACCGCCCGACCTGCGCGAAATTGGTTGGATGACCATGTCCCGGAATGACATAGGCTGGTGAAATCGGTTCCAGCCGGGTTTCCCATGTCTCGATCCAGCAGCTTGTGCAGGTATGCTCGAATATCGGCAGCATCCTCTCATGAAAGGCGATATCGCCGGTGATCATCAGATCCCATTGTGGAATCCAGACCTGAGTGTCGCCGGGATCATGGGCGGGACCCAGATGCAATACCCTGATCTCGACCCCGCCAAGTGTGATCGCATATTCTTCTTCAAAGGTCAGATTGGCGTGTTCGACCCGGGTGCCCTCGGCGCGCTCGCGATTATAGCGTTCCATTCCCTGAAGGATGAAATCGCCATTTTCTGTGGTTTCAGCCACGGCATCGACATGCGCCAGAATATCCACCCCCTGGTCGCGCCAGTATCCATTGCCCAGCATGGCGTGTCCCTGGCCGTTCTCGTTGATGACCAGAACTACCGGCTGATCCGTTACTGCCTTGATTTCCTGATGCAGGGCCGCCGCCAATCGGCTGGATGCACCCGAATTGACAACCACCACCCCTTCGTTTGTCACGATAAAGGACAGGTTGTTGTTGTGCCCGGCATTCTCATAGGTCGGTGGTGCGGTCGCACCAATGGCGGAAAAGACATGCGGAACGAACTCGACTGGCTTTGAGTAAAGCTCAGACTGGGGATACTGGTCTGGTATGTCCTCACTGGCAGTCGCCGCCGAAGCCAACAACAGGGCGACGCAGGCAGTCATGGGTTTCTGAAACATCTGTCCTCCGCAATCAAAATTCACATTCATATTTATGCATAATAAAGCGTACGGCGGGACGGCGCGTCTTGTCACAGGCAAAACTCGCTTTAGGATTCCGCAAGACAGGGAGGATCACACGTGACGCTGAACGGAAAACACGCACTGGTCACTGGTGGCGGAACAGGGATCGGGCTGGCCATCGCGCAAGCGCTGGCCGACGAAGGCGCGGTCGTTACGATTACGGGCCGGCGTCAGACGGTGCTGAACGAGGTCGCGAATGACCGAATCTTCGGTCAGTCCATGGATGTCCGCGACGAAGACGATGTTGTGCAATGCATCGGCAAGGCTGTTGATGCGCGCGGTCCGATCCAGGTCTGCGTCGCCAACGCGGGAATTGCTGTTGGCAAGACACTGCAAAAAACGGACACGGAATTTTGGCGTGACATCATGGCGACCAATCTCGATGGCGCCTTCCTGACCATTCGCGAGAGCTTGCGCTCCATGTTAGAAACGGACTGGGGCCGGGTCATCTCGGTCGCGTCCATCGCGGGCCTACACGGTGTGCCGGGAGCCGGAGCCTATTCGGCCTCAAAGCATGGGCTGATCGGACTGACCCGCAGCTATTCCGAGGAATTTCTGGGCACGCCCTTCACTTTCAATGCACTGTGCCCTGGCTATGTCGACACGCCCATCGTGGATCGCAACAAGACCTCCATTTCAAAGCGCGCCGGCATCACCGAGGAAGAAGCCCTCAGGGCCATGGTCGACCAGAACCGCCACAAGCGGCTGATCATGCCGATAGAGGTCGCCGCCGCCGCGCTGTGGCTGGTGCGTCCGGGATCGGAAAGCATCAGCGGTCAGTGTATCCAGATCGCGGGCGGGCAGGTCTGAACGGCGTCCGCTGGACAAATCCGAGTGAAACCTGTAGTCGATGAATGCTTCAAGCTTAAAACAACCAATGAGGCCAGAATGACTGATTTTGCCACGACAAAGGCGATGTTCGATCTGCCCGAGGGCATTCTCTATCTCGACGGCAACTCGCTGGGCCCGGTGCCACGCGCCGCAAAGGCGCGGGTTCAAAGCATGATGGCCGACGAATGGGGTGGCATGCTGATCACCGGCTGGAACAAGGCGGGCTGGATGGGCCTGCCCACTGGTTTGGGTGACCGGATCGGCAAGCTGATCGGGGCCGAGCCGGGCAGTACCGTCGTCGGCGACACCCTGTCGATCAAGGTCTATCAGGCGGTGGCCTCGGCGCTGGAACTCAATCCCGGCCGCACCGTGGTTTTGTCGGACAACGGGAATTTCCCCACCGACCTTTATATGGTCGACGGACTTCTGCGTTCGCTTGGCGCGGAATACGAATTACGCACCGTCGACCCTGAAGCCGTCGCCGAACACATAACGGAAGACATCGCCGTGCTGATGCTGACCGAAGTGGACTATCGCTCGGGCCGCAGGCACGACATGAAGGCACTGACCGAACTGGCCCACGCCAACGGTGTTGTCACGGTCTGGGATCTGGCCCATTCCGCCGGGGCCATTCCGGTCGATCTTGCCGGATGCAACGCGGATTTCGCGGTGGGGTGCACTTACAAATACCTCAACGGCGGTCCCGGCGCGCCTGCATTCATCTATGTCGCGCCAAGACTTGCGGACAAGGCGCGCCCTGCCCTGTCCGGCTGGCTGGGGCATGAATCGCCCTTTGCCTTCGATCTCGATTACCGCCCCGGAAACGGTATCGAACGCATGCGCGTCGGCACGCCGCCGGTCATTCAAATGACGGCGCTTGCAGCAGCCATGGACGTTTGGGACCACGCCGACATCGCGGATGTGCGCACCAGATCGGTGGAACTGACTGAACTTTTCATTCGCAAGGTCGAAGACACCTGCCCCGAGCTGAAACTTGCCAGCCCGCGCGATCCCGATCTGCGCGGCAGTCAGGTTTCGTTCCGCTTTTCAGAAGGGTACGCCGCCATGCAGGCCCTGATCGCAAGCGGGGTGATTGGCGATTTCCGGGCTCCGGACATCATGCGGTTCGGGTTCACTCCGCTTTACATCGACCAAAGGGATGTGACGCAAGCCGCGGACATACTGGCCGATGTGATGCAAAACAAACTCTGGGACAAGCCGGAATTCAAAATCCGCCAGCGCGTTACGTGACATCCAGCCCCGCACCGATCAGACCCGCCAATTGCGCAACACGCGCCACGTAGGTCTTATAGTCCGGCGCGGTGGTTTTGACCCCTTTCAGGGCCGCAGTAATTGTTACCGCCACGTCCGAGGCGTCACCGGTCAGGCGAATGCGGTCCGCATCGGCCTCTCGCCGCAGCCACGCGGCATAGATTTCCGTCAACTGCGCCTCTCCGTCCTGAACGATGTCCGGGGCGGTCGAGGTTCCGGCATCCAGCAATTCCAGACCGTGCGGAGAGTCCAGCAGCGCCTCAATCCCCTCCGTTTGGGCGGCCATGGCGGACCCCAGAACTTCGGCAACCGGTCCTGAATTGTTCAGCGCCTCGGTCACCGCGACTGTTTTGGTCGCGTAGAAAAGTTCCACCAGATTGCGAAAGATCGCCTCTTTGTTCTTGTAGAACAAATAGACCGCCGGGCGCGACATCCTGGCGCCGCGCGCTATGTCGTCCATCGAGGTCTTGCGAAACCCATAGGTCGCAAATGCCTGCCAAGCCGAATCAAGAATCGCCTTTTGCCGCGGATCGAGGTCTGCATCCTTCATGATCCGACCTCTGACAGTTATTGCAAATTTTGTCAATTGACATCCTGACAATTCACGTTATTTTTGTCAGCCATCAAAACCACAACGAAAAAGCGAGAACCGCCATGGCAACCTCTCTAACGGTCAACGGAGCACCCCATCGGGTCGATCTGCCCGACGACGTGCCTCTCTTGTGGGTGCTTCGCGATGAAATCGGTCTGACGGGAACCAAGTTTGGTTGCGGCGTTGCCGCTTGCGGGGCCTGCACTGTCCAAATCGATGGCGAGGCCGTCCGCTCCTGCCAGGTACCGCTATCGGATGTCTGGGGCGAAGTGACCACAATCGAAGGCTTGGGCACACCCGACGCGATGGCCGCTATCCAGCGGTCGTGGGTCGATCATCAGGTGGCGCAATGTGGCTATTGCCAGTCGGGCCAGATCATGCAGGCCGCTGCACTTCTGGCCGCAAACCCTGCCCCGTCCGACGCCGAGATCGACGAGGCGATGCAGGGTAACCTGTGCCGGTGCGGAACCTACCCGCGTATCCGCGCGGCAATCCACGACGCCGCAGCCAAACTCAAGGAGGCGTAAGGGATGGCAAGCATCGGAAAAATTATCCGCAGAACATTCCTGATTGGCTCTGCCGCAATTGTCGGGGGTGTGGCGTTCGGCGTCTATTACGTCAACCGGCCCGCCCCCAACCCGCTCAAACCAAAGGATGGCGAAGCGGCACTCAACCCGTTTGTCCTGATTGATCAGAACGGTGTGACCCTGTTTGCGCCACGGGCCGAGATGGGTCAGGGCGTCAAGACCACGTGGGCGGCGCTGCTAGCGGAAGAACTGGATGTCGACCTTGATCAGGTGAACGTTTTGCACGGCCCGGCGGCAGCGGCATACTACAACACCGCCATGATCGGCGAAGGTCTGCCCGGCAAAGGTTATGACATCTCGAATTTCCAGCACAACCTCGGCGAGGCACTTGGCGTTGTCGGCAAGGTGCTGAGCCTTCAGATCACCGGCGGTTCCACCTCGATGAAGGACGGGTTCGAGCGGATGCGCGAGGCGGGCGCCTCGGCCCGCGAAACCCTGAAACAGGCCGCGGCGGATCGTCTGGGTGTCAACCGGGATCAACTCAAAACCGAAAGCGGCCATGTCATCGCGCCTGACGGCACGAAGTTGAGCTATCCGGAACTGGCGATGGATGCGGCCGGCCTTGACCCGGTCGAGGCGGTTCTGCGCGACCCATCCGAGTGGCGCTATCTCGGCAAGTCACTGCCTCGCATAGACATGATCGAAAAAGCCACCGGCACCGCGCAATTCGGTATTGATGTACGTCTGCCGGGAATGAAATTCGCCAGCGTGCGCATGAACCCGAAACTTGGCGGCGGCATCAAAAGGTTCGACGACAGCGCCGCCAAAGCCATGCCTGGGGTCGAAAAAGTCGTAAATCTGGGAACGGGCATGGCGGTGATCGCCAACAACACATGGTTGGCCATTCAGGCCGTCGAAGCGATCGAGGTTGAATGGGAAGATGCCCCCTACCCGAACGAAACCGACGAGATTTTCGACAAGATAGCCGGGGCCTTTGACTCCGAGCCGAATTCGACCATGCGCGACGATGGCGACGCCGACACGGTGCCTGCGGGCGCGACCGAGATCACAGCCGAATACACCGTTCCCTATCTGGCCCACGCCACGATGGAGCCGATGACCGCGACCGCTCTGTTCTCGGGCGACCGGCTGGAATTCTGGGGCGGCAATCAGGCGCCGACCATCATGCAGATGAAATGCGCCAGCGCCGCCAATCTCGACACCGAATCCGTCGAGGTCCATACCACCTATCTTGGCGGCGGGTTCGGGCGCCGTGGTGAGTTCGATTTCGGCGTGATCGCCACCGAGATCGCCATGGCTGTGCCCAACGTTCCGGTCCAGACCACATGGAGCCGGGAAGAGGACATGCGCCACGACTTCTACCGCCCCGGCGCGATGGCCCGGATGCGCGGCGCGGTCAAGGATGGCAAGGCGCTGCTGATTGATGGAAAGTTAGCGGCGCAATCCCCGACGCATCAGGCGATCGAACGGATGACAGGCTTTGCCGGCGGCGGCCCCGACAAGGTTCTGGTCGAGGGGTTCTTCAATCAACCTTATGCGGTTCCTAACTATCGCATGAGTGGCCATATCGCCGATCTGAAAATCCCCGTCGGCTTTTGGCGCTCGGTCGGAAACAGCCACAACGGGTTTTTCCACGAAACCTTCATGGACGAGATGGCCCTTGCCGCCGGCCGCGACCCGCTGGATTTCCGGCTGGAACTGATGCGGGACGAACACGCCCCCTCGGCGGGCTGCATTGAGGCTGTGCGCGAGATGTCCGGATGGACGGGAAAGACGCCAGATGGCGTTGGCCGCGGCGTAGCGTTTACCTATAGCTTCGGCACGCCGGTCGCGCAGGTGATCGAGGTGGTGGACGAGGATGGAACCATTCGCATCAACAAGGCCTGGATTGCCTGCGACATGGGGCTGGCGCTGGACCCGGACACCGTCAGGGCGCAGATGTTTGGCGGGATGATGTATGGCCTGTCGGCGGCCTGCTATGGCGAGATCACGTTCTCTGATGGCGAGGTCGAACAGCTGAACTTCCCCGACTATGACGCGATGCGAATGCACACCGCCCCGCAGGTCGAGGTGCGCGTGCTGGAAACCAATCGTTTCATGGGCGGCGCGGGCGAACCCGGCACGCCGCCGTCGATGCCCGCTCTTGGCAACGCCCTGTTCGATCTGACCGGAAAACGGGCGCGGACCCTGCCGTTCAACAAAAGCTTCAACCTTTTGGTCTGAGGCAAAGCCGGAGCAGCCCGCCAGCCACAGGCGGACTGCTCCGCGCGTTTGGCTTGACCCGGCAAGGGTTTTGCCGGTAAAGCCCGTGACATGAGCACGAAACGGACCCCTGCCGTCAATTTCTATTATCCCCCGTCCAGATAACGGCGGGCGCTCAGTCATGTTCAACCGCCGCGACAGGCGGTTCGAACGTATTCTCAACCCTGCATCGCGGCCCACCCCGGAGTATCCCGATGCAATCCCGTCCTGAAATCAGAACTATTGGCCTTTTGGGCTTTGGCGCGTTTGGTCGCCTGATGGCCCGTCACCTCGCACCGCTTGCCCCGGTTGTGGTGCATGATCCGGCACTGAATGCCCGACCCGCCGGCATCACTTGCGGCGACCCGGTTCAGGTCGCCCGGTGCGATCTGGTCATTCTGGCTGTCCCGGTCAGTGACTTGGCGGCAACGCTCAAATCCATCGCGCC
Organism: Ruegeria sp. AF8; assembly: GCF_056541825.1. Taxonomy (NCBI): domain Bacteria; kingdom Pseudomonadati; phylum Pseudomonadota; class Alphaproteobacteria; order Rhodobacterales; family Roseobacteraceae; genus Ruegeria; species Ruegeria sp. AF8. Next base: position 87,318 of record NZ_JBQFYW010000009.1, read on the forward strand.
GCATTTGCGGCCCGGAACCATTGTTGCCGATGTGGCCTCGGTCAAGATCCGGCCGGTTCAGACCATGCGGGACCTTCTGCCTGCGCATGTCCAGATTGTCGGCACCCATCCCCTGTTCGGGCCCCAAAGCGCAAAGGATGGCGTGCGGGGCCGCAAGATCGCCGTCTGCCGGGTGCGGGGCGATGCCTGCCTGACGCTGGCGGCCCTGATGCGCCGGAGACTTGGCCTGCGCCCTTTTCTGGTTTCGGCGGAAGAGCATGACCGCGAAGCCGCCGTGGTGCAGGGGCTGACGCATTTCATCGCCCGCGCCTTGACCGCGCTGGACCCGCTGCCAAACCGTCTGACCACAGCCAGTTTCGACCGCCTGTGCGAGGCGGTCGACATGGTGCGCAACGACCCGCCTGGTGTTTTTCACGCCATCGAAAGGGACAACCCCTATGCCGCCCAGGTGCGTGACGGTTTCATGTCCAACGCCAGCGCTTTAGTCCGCGAGTTGGCAGGAAAGGGTGACACGATTTGGAAACTGGATCAGGCCGTCTGACGGTACATCCCCGTGCCCTTGCATCCGGCCCAATCCCGGACCGCATCCCCAAAGGCCACGAACAGTGGACGTGACACCGGATCATTGGCGGCATCCCATTCGGGGTGCCACTGCACCGACAAGGTAAAACCCGGAGCATCCTTGACATAGATCGCTTCGGGCGTGCCGTCAGGTGCGTGGCCGTCGATCACGACGCCCTGCCCCGGCATTTTGATGCCTTGCCCGTGCAAAGTGTTGGTCATCACTTCCCGCGCCCCGAACAGCCGGTGAAACACGCCGTTTTCCGCCAGGGTCACGACGTGGCGCAGCGCGAATTTTTCTTCGAGCGTGCCATCGGGCGGCATACGGTGGTTCATCCGCCCCGGCAGTTCCCGGATTTCCGGGTACAGTGTGCCGCCCAGCGCGACATTTAATTCCTGAAACCCGCGGCAGATGCCCAGAATCGGCTGCCCCCGCTCGACGCAGGCCCGGATCAAAGGCAGGGTGATCGCGTCCCGCGCGCGATCGAATTCGCCATGCGCATCGGTTGCGGGCTCGCCATATTCCTCGGGATGGACATTGGGCCGTCCGCCCGTAAACAGGAAACCGTCACATACTTCCAAAAGTTCCGCGACCGAGACGAAACGCGGATCTACCGGAACCAGCAATGGCAGGCATCCGGACACGTTCGCCACCGCATCCGAATTCATGGTGCCTCCGGCATGGGTCGGATATTCGTCATTGATCAGGTATGAATTTCCAATGATACCTACGACCGGGCGAGACATGGGTTTTCCCAATTTGTTGAATGCGTTGTCCTGAACCTAGCGCCCGGCGCCCTACCGTGCAACAACACACACTCTGCACGACAGCGCAAGTTGTTGTTCAATGGTGCACTCCGCCCACATTTCGTGATTTCGACAGTACACATCTCTGATTTCTCAACAATCCCGCACGCACGCCACAAATTGGACACAAAACTCTCCCAAACAACAAATCTGATCCCTAATTCGGTCGAGGCGGCATGAGCGACGCGTCACATTGTTCCAACGCAACTTTTTCGCGCCGGCCTCTCGGGTTTGCGTTGCTGGCCAATGAAGCCCTGCTTTTGATCCTGCTGATTGCTACCGCTCTTCTTTGCGTTGCCATTTCGACAATTTACTCGAAGCCAGTTGATTGGAGCGGCTTCGGCACCGGCGCGGCTTCCGCAGCAGCCCTCTTCGCGGCAGGACTATATGCCAGAATCCGAAAGAACCGGGAAAATCTCGCCCATCTGGCCATTGCGAACAGCATCTATCTGGGCTTTACCTGTTTCACGACACTTCTGATATTCCTTCGCTTTCCGACGCATGACCTAAGCGTTGATCTGACATTGACGAGAATTGACTCTCTGTTGGGTTACAACTGGCCTGCTTTCGTGGAATTTTTTGCGGGGTATCCTCTGCTCTCCCGGATTTTGGGTTTGGTCTATGCCAGTTCTTTGGCACAGCTTATTATTCTGGTGGCATATCTGGCCCTGACCGGACGAATTCTCCTATTGCATCGAACTTTGCTTGCCGGAAGCATCAGCTTGCTGTTGACGACAATGATCTGGTGGGTTGCACCGAGTGTTGGGCCATCGGCGCTTTTTGAACTCTCGGATCGAACGGTCCAGGCGACGGGTCTGGTGACCAACAACGATTATGGCGCTTATCTGAGGCTTTTGGTGGATCAGGGGCTGCAAGTAGTCAGTCCAGAGAACATCGTGGGCGCGATCGCGTTTCCTTCGTATCACACCGTCATGGCACTTCTGGTGGTCTGGTATCTCAGGGGTACGTGTTTGTTTTTTCCGGCGCTGACTCTCAATACCTTGATGATACCCGCAATCCTGATGCACGGCGGGCACCATCTGACAGACGTCATTGGCGGAATCGTGACCTTTTCCATAGCCGCGGTTTTAGCCGGAAGGATTGCACCAAACACCTCCAGCCCGCAGCCGGAAATCAGATCTCTCCGGTAAGACCCGTTGCCTCGATCCCGGCCATCGCGGCGGCGGCATCGTTTTCCGATGTATCACCGGTCACGCCGACGGCGCCGACCACGGCACCCTTCTTATCACGCACCAGAACACCACCGGGCACCGGGATCACCTGACCGCCATAGACCCCGTTCACCGCCGCCATGAAATAAGCCTGCCCCTCGGCCCGCTGCATCTGCGCCGTTCCCGCCATGCCCAGCATCACCGAGCCGTATGCTTTGCCGTGCGCAATCGCGAACCGGCCTGGCGCGGCCCCGTCTTCGCGTTCGAAAGCGATGACATGCCCTCCGGCATCCAGAACAACGACCGAAAGGGGCTTGAGTTCCATCTCATGCCCCTTTTCCAAAGCCTTCCGAATAATCGTGCGTGCGCGCCGCAAAGATATGGGCATGTCTGTTCCTCTCCGTCTGGTTGCCAGAAACCGAAGAGCAACGCGCTCCGGTCACAGGAACATCCTTAACGCAAGCGAGCCTTCAATTCCAAGCGCCGCGCGTGCAGCACCGGTTCGGTATAGCCCGAAGGCTGCTCACGTCCCTTGAACACCAGATCACAGGCCGCCTGAAAGGCGACCCCGTCAAAGCCGGGGGCCATGGGCCGGTACCCAGCGTCATCCGCGTTCTGCCCATCCACCACTGCGGCCATCTTGCGCATCGCAGCCATCACATCCTGCCCCGAAACGATGCCATGATGCAGCCAGTTGGCGATGTGCTGAGCCGAAATCCGGCACGTTGCGCGATCCTCCATCAGACCGACATTGTTAATGTCCGGCACCTTGGAACAACCGACCCCCTGATCGATCCAGCGAACGACATATCCCAGAATTCCCTGCGCGTTGTTTTCCACTTCACGGCGGATCTGATCTGGCGACCATTTGCGGAAGGCGGCCAGCGGGATGTCGAGGATACCGTCCACATGCGCACGGCGGCCACCGGCCTTCAGCGAATTCTGCACCGCGAACACATCCACCTTGTGATAGTGTATCGCATGCAGCGTCGCTGCCGTCGGGCTGGGCACCCAGGCGCAAGTCGCGCCCGCCTTCGGGTGTTCGATCTTGGTCTCCAGCATGGCTGCCATGCGGTCGGGCATGGCCCACATGCCCTTGCCGATCTGCGCGCGGCCCTGCAATCCGCATTCCAGACCGACATCGACATTCAGGTTCTCATAGGCCCCGATCCACGCCTTGCGCTTGATGAAGTCCTTGCGGCTGAACGGACCGGCCTCCATCGAGGTGTGGATTTCGTCGCCGGTCCGGTCGAGAAAACCGGTATTGACAAAGGCCACCCGCGATTTCGCGGCGCGAATGCACTCTTTGAGATTGACCGAGGTGCGCCGTTCCTCGTCCATGATTCCGATCTTTACGGTATTGCGCGGCAAGCCCAGAATGTCCTCGACCATATCGAAGGTTTCGACCGCAAAGGCCACTTCTTCGGGGCCGTGCATCTTGGGCTTGACCACATAGACCGAACCATGAACCGAATTGCCGCCTTCACGCTCAAGGTCATGCTTGGCAATCAGGACGGTGATCAGCGCGTCCATCAGCCCTTCGAAAATTTCCCGACCGTCGCCATCCAGAACGGCCGGGTTGGTCATCAGGTGACCCACATTGCGCACCAGCATCAGCGCGCGCCCTTTCAACGCCGCCGCCGTGCCCGAAGGTGTGGTGTAAGCCTTGTCTGCGACCAGCCGCCGGGTAAATGCCTTGCCGCCTTTGCTGACCTCCTCGGTCAGATCGCCCTTCATCAGGCCAAGCCAGTTGGAATAGGCCAGAACCTTGTCCTCGGCATCGACGCAGGCGACGGAATCCTCGCAATCCATGATCGCCGAGACCGCGCTTTCCAGACGGACATCGGCCAGGCAGGCCTGATCGCGGCTTCCGATCGGATGCGCGCGGTCAAAGACCAGTTCCACATGCAAACCATTGTTGCGCAGCAGAACCGAATCCGGCGCCCTGGGATCGCCCGTGTAGCCCGCGAATTTCCCGGGTTGCTCCAGCGGCAGGTCATCAACAAGCAGCGCACCGTCCTTGATGTGATAACGCCGCGCATCCGCATGGCTGGTGCCCACAACCGGAAACGCATCGTCCAGAAACACCCGTGCCCAGGCCACGACCCGCGCGCCGCGCCCCCTGTCATAGCCGCCTGTTGGCGGCAGGCTGCCCAGCGCGTCAGTGCCATAGAGACTGTCGTAAAGGCTGCCCCAGCGGGCATTTGCCGCGTTTAGGGCATAGCGGGCATTGGTGATCGGGACCACAAGCTGCGGCCCCGGAATTGTTGCGATTTCGGGGTCTACGTTTGCGGTTTCAACACCGAACTCATCGCCTTCAGGCAGCAGATATCCGATTTTGGTCAGAAACGCCTTGTAGGCTTCGTGATCATGCACACGATCGCGGTGCTCGATGTGCCAGGCATCGATCCTGGCCTGCAGATCATCGCGCTTGGCCAAAAGCGAGCGGTTTTTGGGCGTCAACTCACCCACCATCCGCGCCAACCCCGCCCAAAAGGCGTCCTCCGAGACGCCGCTCTCCGGCAAGGCCCGCGTTTCGATGAACTCCACCAGCTCCGCAGCCACCTGCAGCCCGCTCCGGTCCAGCCTGTCACTCATGATATAGCCCCATATAGCCCCGCAATTGTGTGCAACTGTATGCAGTGCGTAACTAGCCCAGCCTTTTGCCTCCGGCAACTGCCAAAAAAACGGGATCGTTCCGAACGGGCAGACGGATCTTTCGACCGGTGTTCAAGTCAGCGGCCAATCCGTCCGGTGCTTGCAGCCCGACGACGAACCGTCATAGGGTCGGCGCGCAGTCAACCGACACGAGGCAAAAGATGCGCGACGCCGCCCCGACCACGATTCACCTCATGGATTACACGCCGTTCGGTTTCGTGATCGACGATGTCCACCTGACCTTCCGGCTGCACCCGACCAAGACCCTGGTCACGTCACGCATCCGGTTTCGGCCCAACCCGGAAACCGACAATCGCGACTTCCGCCTGAACGGCGAGAATATGTCCCTGCGATGGGCAAGGATCGACGGGCAGGATTGGAAACCTCACATCCAGGACGGCATTCTGACAGCCACCCCGCCCGATCCCCAGGCGCCCTTCGTGTGGGAAGCCGAGGTCGAGATCAACCCGAGCGGCAACACCGCGCTCGAAGGGCTCTACATGTCCAACGGCATGTACTGCACCCAATGCGAGGCCGAAGGGTTTCGCAAGATCACCTATTATCCCGACCGACCCGACGTGATGGCGCCCTTCAGCGTGAGAATCGAAAGCGGCCAGCCGTTTACTTTTTCCAATGGCGAAACCCTGCCTGCAGACGGGCCGCATCCGGTTTTACTGTCCAACGGCAATCCCGCTGGCAAGGGCGATGGCTGGGCCGAATGGAACGATCCGTGGCCCAAACCCGCCTATCTGTTTGCCCTCGTGGCGGGCGATCTGGTGGCCCATCCCGACCGCTTCACTACCCGCTCGGGCCGTGAGGTCGAACTGAACCTTTACGTCCGTCCCGGCGACGAAGGTAAATGCGCCTTCGGCATGGAAGCCCTGAAGAAATCTATGCGCTGGGACGAAGAGGTCTATGGCCGCGAATACGATCTGGACGTGTTCAACATCGTCGCCGTCGATGACTTCAACATGGGTGCGATGGAAAACAAGGGGTTGAATATCTTCAACTCGTCCTGCGTTCTGGCCAGCCCCGAGACCTCGACTGACACCAATTTCGAGCGGATCGAAGCGATCATCGCGCATGAGTATTTCCACAACTGGACCGGCAACCGCATCACCTGCCGCGACTGGTTTCAGTTGTGCCTGAAAGAGGGGCTGACGGTGTTCCGTGACGCCCAGTTCACCTCGGATATGCGCTCGGCCCCGGTCAAGCGCATCCATGATGTGATCGACCTGCGCGCACGCCAGTTCCCCGAGGATAACGGGCCGCTGTCCCACCCCGTGCGCCCCGAAAGCTTTCAGGAAATCAACAATTTCTATACCGCCACCGTTTACGAGAAGGGCGCCGAAGTCATCGCCATGCTCAGACGCCTTGTGGGCGATGATGCCTATGCAAAGGCGCTGGACCTCTATTTCGACCGGCACGACGGCCAGGCCTGTACCATCGAGAACTGGTTGAAGGTTTTCGAGGACACCACCGGCCGTGACCTGAGCCAGTTCAAACGCTGGTATTCGCAGGCCGGGACGCCCCGCGTGAAAGTCGAAGAAGGCTGGGCCGACGGCACCTATACACTGACGCTCAGCCAGTCGACCCCGCCGACGCCGGGGCAACCCGACAAGAAACCGCAGGTGATCCCCGTTGCATTGGGATTGCTGGGACAGAATGGCGACGAGGTGCAGGGAACCGAGATTCTGGAACTGACCGGAGAGAGACAGAGCTTCACGTTTAAAGGGCTGCCCGGCAAGCCAATCCCGTCGATCCTGCGCGGATTCTCGGCGCCGGTTATCCTTGAGCGCGAAAGCACGCCCGCAGAACGCGCCTTTCTGCTGGCCCATGACACCGACCCGTTCAACCGATGGGATGCCGGACGGTCGTTGGCGCAGGAAACGCTGTTGGGCATGATTTCCCGGGACGAAACGCCTGATGCCGACTATCTGGACGGGATGCTGGCGGTGCTGCGCGACGACGAGCTCGACCCGGCCTATCGCGCATTGATGCTGGGCTTGCCGACACAATCGGAACTGGCCGCCGCCCTGCATGAACGCGGCATCACGCCCGATCCGATGGCGATCTGGACCGCCGTCGAGACATTGCGGCAGGCCACCGCGCAACACCTGCAAGATCTGTTGCCGCGCATCCACAGCCAGTCACAGGTCGACGCCCCTTATCGCCCCGATGCAGAGCAGTCGGGCAAGCGTGCGTTGGGAAGTGCCGTTCTGGCATTGATCTCCCGTCTGGACGGCGGCGCACAGGCGGCATCGGAATACGCAAGGGCCGACAACATGACACTGCAACTGTCGTCGCTGTCGCACCTGCTGAAAGCGGGCAAGGGAGATGCGGAACTCGCCGCGTTTTACGAGCAATGGAAAGATGACCGGTTGGTCATCGACAAGTGGTTTGCGCTGCAGGTGTCCCTGGCCACCCCCGACCGCACCGCCGATACTGCCGGGCGTCTGACGGAACATGCCGACTTCAACTGGAAAAACCCGAACCGTTTCCGTGCCCTGATGGGATCTCTGGCGATGAACCACGCCGGTTTTCACCACGAATGCGGGGCATCCTACAGGTTGCTGGCGGACTGGCTGATCCGGCTTGATCCGATCAATCCGCAAACCACGGCGCGCATGTGTTCGGCCTTTCAGACATGGAGGCGCTATGACGCCGACCGTCAGACCCGGATGAGGACGGAACTGACCCGTATTTCGGCCAGCCCGGACCTGTCCCGCGACACCAGCGAAATGGTGTCGCGTATTCTTGGGGCGTGACTTCGTTGACCGATCCCGATGCGAACACGTTCGAGTTCACCCGCCACAACCGCAGCCAGCGCGCGGTCGCCATCCTGATCTTGATCTATGGCGGCCTGATTGCCCTTATCATCCTGTTCCAGGCCGCCTGGTGGCTGATGGCCCTGCTGGCGCTGCCCACCCTGCCGGCGCTGTGGGACCTGGTGGCCAATACACGTGCGGGCATGAGCCTTGATGACACCGAACTCCGCTGGTTCACCGGCCGCCGCGGCGGCAGTTTGCCGCTTGCAGAAATCGAGTATTTCCGCCTTGATACCCGCTGGGATTTCTCGGTACGCGTGTCGGCCTGCCTGACTTCGGGCAAACGCGTTCGCCTGCCGGACGAGGCGATGCCGGCGCACCGGGATCTGGAAAATACGCTGCTTGCCCGCGGCATCCGCACCGAACGCCACCACTTCCGCGTGCTCTGACGCCCGCCAAGACACGCCCTTCGCCGCCATTTTAATAACAATGCCGTGTTTCGCCGGGCGCCCGTCATGTTTCTGCCGTATTGCAAAGCCAGACAATGGAGAGTGTTTACGAGTAACTTCCTAGTGGATGTAATAATGTTTGAGATTGCACAGAGATTTACTTCTCTCCTTCCCGGCTGGCGTGGATTCGGCCGCTCAACCCAGAACACAAGCTGGAAATTCCCCGAAGACCGAACCGGCACGCCGGAACAGCGCCTGTTCATTCCGGTTGCCACGCGCAGCGCCGATGATCTGGCCGGAAGCGAGAACCTTGATCGGGGCCGCGATCTGGCCCGGCAGGACCTTTGGGAACAACTGGCGCAGGAGATCGCCGAGGCAGACGCAGCGCGCGCCAAGGCTCCCGGCGGGACACCCATTACGGAATTGCTGGCCTATGGAGCCAGATCGGATGTCATTTTGGCAGTTGAACATGGCTTGTCCGAAAGCGTCGCAGCCGACGACACCTCATTGATCGGCGGGATCTCCGATCTGGAGGCCGTATTGAAGGAAAACGGCAACGATCCGATGATCGGTCTGGTGGTGGCGCAGGCCCATATCGACATAGCTTGGGCCTGGCGCGGCACCGGATGGGAGGCAACCCTGCCCCAGATCAACCGTGAACGCTGTGCCGCGCATTTCGACAGGGCGCACGTGCTGTTGTCAAAATGTCTGGCCGCCGCCCCCAACAGCCCGGCGGTCCTGTCAGCCTGTTGCGCGCTTCTGGCCGGCCGCAGGGCCCCCACCTTCAAGGTCGCGGATCAATATGAAAAACTGATCGTGCTCGACCCCGACAATCACCGCCACATGCGGGCGATGGGCAACCATCTGCTGCCACGATGGTTCGGAAGTTATGACGAGTTGGAACTCGAAGCGCGCCGCACCGCGTCCAATACCCAGACGCAATGGGGCGCGGGGGGATATACGTGGGTTCAGTTCGACGCCATAGCGCTTGACGAAAGGGCCTGCGCCCGCGTCGATGTCGATTTCTTCGTCGACGGGCTGCGCGACATCGTAGAACACCGTCCGGATCAGGAAATGATCAACATTCTGGCCGCCTATTGCACGCTTACTCTGCAAAACGGCCTGGGTCTGAACGAAGAGGCCGACCTTGCGCGGGTTCGCATCGCCGACGCCGCCAACTGGCTGATCCGCGAACACCTGACCGAGTTGCATCCGCTGATCTGGGCCCATGCTGCGGACGGGTTCAACAACAGTGCGCGCATCAATTCTCCCGCCCGGTTCGCCGCGCGCGGCTACCGGCAGGCGCTGGAGGTCATCGCAACCTTGTTCCGCGACGAATTGCGCGGCGGGCAGAAGATTACCTTTACACCAACGGGCCCGCAATTCGGTACGCAATAGCGCGCCGCACGGTCACATGGAAACCGATGATTTCAGGCTTTCAGCCTGACGGTTCCAGGCAGGTCGCGGCATGAATGCAGAAGTGCCCGGTCAAGGCCTGACGAACGCGCAGGAACAGATAGGCCTCTGCCACATCCCACGCGTGGTTCGGGGGCCATCTGGTTCTTTCGCGCTCTCAAACCGCGATACGCTTGCCGTGACAGACCGCATCGGCAAAGCAAAGTAACGCGCCGTTCAAACCGTCGTCACAAACAAGACAGAAATGCAGGACGATCCATGTGGTTTTCCACGCGGTCTGCAACAGGGCGGCATCACCGACCATTCATTCAAATCCACCGTTTCCAGACTGGCGGCTCAATCAGGGTTGAGATCAAGTGCGATTTGCCATTGCCCCTTGCCCCTTGCGCCTGCCGGGCCTAATACGCAGGCTTAGACTTCTGCGGATATGAGGCGCGCCATGCTCGACCTGACCTACGAAATGCCCAAACCCAAAACCATTGCCGGTGCCAAGCACGATTGGGAACTGGTGATCGGGATGGAGGTGCACGCTCAGGTCTCGTCCAATGCCAAGCTGTTCTCGGGCGCATCGACCCAATTCGGAGCCGAGCCGAATTCGAACGTGGCCTTCGTGGACGCGGCGATGCCGGGTATGCTGCCGGTGATCAACGAATTCTGCGTGGAACAGGCAGTTCGCACCGGGCTGGGATTGAAGGCCGACATCAACCTGAAATCGGCTTTTGACCGCAAGAACTACTTCTACCCCGACCTGCCACAGGGCTATCAGATTTCCCAGCTGTATCACCCCATCGTGGGCGAAGGCGAAGTGCTGGTCGAGATGGGCGACGGTACCGCGCGCAAGGTGCGGATCGAGCGTATTCACATGGAACAGGACGCGGGCAAATCGATCCACGACATGGACCCGAATATGTCCTTTGTCGACCTGAACCGCACCGGTGTCTGCCTGATGGAGATCGTCAGCCGCCCCGATATTCGCGGGCCGGAAGAGGCCGCCGCCTATATCGCCAAGCTGCGCCAGATCATGCGCTATCTGGGCACCTGCGACGGCAACATGCAGAACGGCAACCTGCGGGCGGATGTGAACGTGTCGATCTGTCGTCCCGGTGCTTATGAGAAGTATCAGGAAACACAGGACTTTTCGCATCTCGGTACCCGCTGCGAGATCAAGAACATGAACTCGATGCGGTTCATCCAGCAGGCCATTGAGGTCGAAGCCCGCCGCCAGATCGCCATCGTCGAAGGTGGCGGCAAGGTTGAGCAGGAAACCCGTCTCTATGACCCGGACAAGGGCGAGACCCGCTCGATGCGGTCCAAGGAAGAAGCGCATGACTACCGCTATTTCCCCGACCCTGATCTGCTGCCGCTTGAGATCGAGCAGGCATGGGTGGATGACATCGCCGCCAAGTTGCCGGAACTGCCGGACGACAAGAAGGCACGGTTCATCAGCGAATTCAGCCTGACCGACTATGACGCCTCGGTGCTGACTGCCGAAGTTGAATCGGCTGCATACTTTGAAGAGGTCGCAAAAGGCCGCAACGGCAAGCTGGCCGCGAATTGGGTGATCAACGAACTGTTCGGCCGCCTGAAGAAAGAAGACCACGACATCACCGAGTCTCCGGTTTCTCCCGTGCAGCTGGGCGGGATCATCGACCTGATCGCCTCGGACGCGATCTCGGGCAAGATCGCCAAGGACCTGTTCGAGATCGTCTATACCGAAGGCGGCGACCCGGCGCAGATCGTCGAAGAACGCGGCATGAAACAGGTCACCGACACCGGCGCTATCGAGGCAGCACTGGACGAGATCATCGCCGCCAATCCGGCGCAGGTCGAAAAGGCCAAGGTGAACCCGAAACTGGCGGGCTGGTTCGTGGGTCAGGTCATGAAGGCCACCGGCGGCAAGGCCAACCCCAAGGCGGTGAACCAACTGGTCGCGGCCAAGCTGGGCCTCTGAACTGTCCGAATTGTACGGGTTTTGACAGGGGTCTTGTGCGAATTGTACATCTTGGAAAGGGCACCTGATTGGGTGCCCTTTGTCATGAGTTCTGCAAGTGGCGCAATTCCCGTCCTGATTTGGCACAGTTTGCGAGTTGAGCATAATTTTGCTGCCGAAAAACTGTTCGTGGGATTCAGCTGCGAAACCGATTATCCGATTTCAACGAAGCAGAGAAAGCAGCCGCTCGACTATCTGCATTGATGAGCTTGATCCGACCGGTAGCCGTTTTTTATTTCTGATCTGAAATAACATGGAAACATGATACACTTCCTTTGACCGAGTTGGACCACTTTGGATACGGAGCAAAATTCGGGCTCTCAACACAATGACAACAGACCGGAGATTTTTCGCCCGCTGTTCCTGTGATCCCGACTAGCAGGGGGAGGCCAAAATGACTGGGATTGGACTTTATGGTGTCGCAGGACACATGGGGGTCACGATTGTCAGGGCCATCAGCGAAAACGATGCTTGCGAACTCTCCGGCGGCTGCGAAAAGGCCGGATCACCCAAAATTGGACAGGATATCGGAACCCTATCCGGTCTTCCGCCGCTTGGAATCGAGGTGACAGATGACGCGGGCAAGCTATGCGATGTTTCCGATGTGATTGTCGACTACAGCGCGGCATCGGCGACAGTGGCGCTGCTGCCGGTTGCGATCGAAAGAAAAACGCCGGTTCTGATTTGCACCACCGGATTCAGCGAAGAGCAGATTGCCGCTATTGAAAATGCGGGCCGGTCGATTCCTGTTCTGGTTGGTGCGAACATGAGCGTTTCGGTGATCGCAATGTACCAGCTGGTCAAACTGGCCGCTCAATTGCTGGGGGAAGATTTTGACATCGAGATCTTTGATTTTCATCCGTGGGACAAATTGGATGCGCCTTCGGGAACTGCCATAGAACTTGCGGAATATGCCGCCGAAGGCCGTGGCGTTAAGCTGTCGGAGGTGATGGTGCCTGCGCGATTTGGGGACACGGAAAATCCAATACGCGGAAGGATCGGTTTTTCGTCTGCGCGCGGGGGATTTGTGAATTGCGAAAACACCGTCTTTTTCGCCGGTCCCGGACAGCGGCTCGAAATTATCAGCCGGGTCACCGATTACAGTGCATTTGCGGGCGCAACGTTGGACGGTGCAATATGGATATCCAGGCAAAGCCCCGGATATTACAGCATGGACGATATGCTGCAATCCTGATCCCGATTTTCAGCGTTGCCAGCTCGAAAACCCGGCAATCAACCAATGCCCACTCCGGGTTCAAAGTTCAGGTTCGCCAAGAATTTATTCCAATGCTGCCGACGTCTTTGAAAACTTGCAGCATTTGCCGCGAAGGGCTGACCGATGGGGTCCCTTTTTAGTCAGGTCGCATCATCCCCCCTCGAACAACTCTGCCAACGCCGCCCTGTCCGATCCGTGATGCAGCATCCCCAGCATCAGCAAAAGGCGGGCCTTGGTGGAGGGGAGGTCTCCGGCGAGGATGCAGCCCGCTTTCTGCAGGGTCGCGCCGCCGCCCTGATCGCCATAGATCGGCTCGACACTGCCATGATAGACGCGGGTGGCGATGACGACGGGCAGGCCCCTGGACAAGGCATATTCGATGGCCTTGAACATGGCCGCGTTCACGTTTCCTGCACCGACGCCCTCGACCACCAGCCCCTTGGCGCCGCTGTCGACCGCATAGCGCAGCAGGCGGCCGTCGGAGCCGGCATAGGCCTTGATGATCGGGACGTCGGGAAAGCTTTGCGGTATCGGATCGGGAAGCTGCAGGCGGGTTCGGTGCACGCGGTCGTTGAGGCGCTGCACATCGGTGCCGAAGACATAGCCCAGATAACCCTTTTCACCGGAATTGAAGGTCTGGACATTGGTGGTCTGGGTCTTGCGCACGTGGCGGGCGGAGTTGACATAGCGGTTGAGCGTCACGGTCACGCCCCAGTTCGCGGCCTGGGCCGACAGCACCTGGGCGGTGGCGGCATAGATGTTTCCCGGGCCGTCGGGGTTGGGGCTGGAGGCGTCGTTCATCGCCCCGGTGAACACCACCGGCTTGTCGCTGATCAGCGTGATATCGGTGAAATAGGCGCCATCGGCCATTGTGTCGGTGCCGTGGGTGACGACGGCCCCGACAATGTCGCCGCGTGCCAGGACGAAGTCCAGATCGGCGCTGAGTTTGGCCCAGATCGCCGGGGTCATCTGCGAAGAATCGATGTTGGAAACCTGCAGTACGCCGATATTGGCAAGCTTGGACAGGCCAGGTACGGCGGCGACCAGATCGCTGGCCGAAACCGCCGGAACCGCGCCGCCGGTCTTGGGGTCGGTGCGTTCGGCAATGGTGCCGCCGGTGGCCAGAATCGCCACGTTCGGCAGGTCGGGGTTACGGGAAGCGAAGTCGAGCTTTGGACCGTTGTCCTGAGCTAGCGAAAGGCCCGGTGTCAGGCCAAGCAACAGGGCTGTTGCCAGTGCCAGCAACAGGCCGAATATGTCAGTTTTCACTGTTGTCCCCTTCCCTTTGATCCTTCGGGCGCTCAATGCTCAGGTGACTGTAGAGCAGCACCGCCAGCGCAAATCCGGCGGTAGCCCAGAACACCGCCGGAAAGCTGCCGGTGGTGGCATAGACGGTGCTGCACACCGCCATGCCCAGCGTGCCGCCCAAAAGCTGGCTGCTGAGCACGATCCCGCCCGCCTGCCCCTGCATCCCCGGCGGCACCGACATCATCACCGCACGTTGCGGCGGCACGAACAGGAACGACACCGCCGCCCCCGACAGCAGCAGCCCGACGAGGATCAGGGCGTGGCTGTCCAGCCCCATACCCAGCGCCACCGCCGCGATGCCCAGCGCCGTGCCCAGCACGCCCAGCAGGGATGGGCCTCGGGTTCCGAACCGGTCGGCGGCCTTGCCCGCGAAGGGGGCCGTGATCATCGGCGGCACGACGGCCGGCAACAAGGCCACCCCGGCCATCAGCGGCGACAGGCCCATCGCCTCTTGAAAATACATCGCGCCGAAGACAAAGCTGGCGATCTTAACATATTGGGCCAGAAACACGATCAGGTTCGAGGCGGCGAAGGTGGAGTTTGAAAATAGCCGGACAGCGATCAGCGGGGGGGTGAATTTCAGCTCGGCCGGGATCAGCAGCGCCAGCAACACCAGCCCAAGACCCAGCGGCAGAATCACGTCGGCACGGGTCCAGCCGCGCTCGGGCCCTTCCATGATGGCGAAGACGGTGAGGGTCAGACCGCCCACCATCAGCAGCAGGCCGCGCCAGTCGAACCGTTCCTCCGGCGCGTGGGAGGGGTCGCGCCAGAATTTCCACGTCACCGCCGCTACGATCAGAACGATCGGCGGGTTGATCCAGAAAATCCAGCGCCACGACAGGTATTCGGTCAGCAGCCCGCCCACCACTGGCCCCAACGCCAGAAAAGTGGTGCCAATGGATCCGTAGATGCCCAGCGCCATGCCGCGTTCGCCCTCGTCGAAGGACATCGAGACCAACACCAGCGACAGGGGAAAAATCACCGCGGCGCCCACGCCTTGCGTCATCCGCGCCAGTATCAGCACCGTTTCGTTGCCCGCCAGCCCGGCCACCGCCGAGGAGAGGCCGAAAAGCAGCAGCCCCACAACCACCAGGACCCGTGTGCCCAGAATGTCGCCCAGCCGTCCCGCCGCCCCGGCCAGCGCCGCCAGTGTCAGCAGATAGATGTTCACCACCCAATGCGCGCCAAGTGCGGTCAGGCCAATCTCGGCCTGGATGGTCGGCAGAGCCACGCCCACAACGGTTTCGTCCAGCAGGATGACCCCGAGGATCACGCCCATCGCGCCCAGAATCCACCAGCGTGTGTTGTCTTTCCCTTTTGTCAAAGATCAGGTCCTGAAAGCTTGGATCAAATTGCCGAAACGTCCGGACATTAAGCCCGGTCGTGTGGGGACGCGTCAAGTTGGCGGGATTTGGCCCTTGCGACGGCGGATTTCCCGCCGACGTCCCCGAGCCGGAGTCAGCCCTCTGGTCTTTTGGCCATAGGTTGCAGTAGGCTGCGCGCAATAAACCAAAGGCGCGAGCATGATCCGATACGAATACAAGGTGGTTCCGGCCCCGCAAAAAGGCACCAAGGCCAAGGGTGTCAAGACGGCCGAAGGGCGGTTTGCCCTGTCGATACAACAGTCCCTCAACGCCTTGGGGGCCGAAGGATGGGAATACCTTCGGGCCGAGCTGCTGCCCAGCGAGGAGCGTACCGGCCTGACCGGAAGCACGGTGAACTGGCGCAACGTGCTGGTCTTTCGCAGGCCGGTCACGGCCGAAGGCGAGGCGCCATCAACGCCCGCCAAAATACCGGAAAACACCCCCGAGGGCATCCCGCTGGCCCGCCCGGTTCCGGGACCCGACGCGGTCGCCGCCCCGGCCCCGATTTCCGAAAAGCCGTCGGACCCGCCGCTGTCGTTGAAGGGGGTGGGCGAGATACCTGAGCCGGAAAAGGTGAAAAAGATCTGAGGGCGTATTGGGAAAAGGTACTGCTGCGGCGGGTTGAGGCGAACCCATACGGATTATTTCTGAGCGACTTGGAAGCCGTGGATGTAGCTGGCAGGTCTCAGCCCCAGACAGACGGAATGGTCCGGCCTCGAAATTGCGGAAGCTAACCTTCGCTGCATGTCAGTGCGCTGGAAGGTAGGCGGACGGAGCCGACTTTTGCTCACGCCGCTTTTGCTGACGCAGAAACCCCTCGCAGGCGCGACACGCCATTTGTTGCATCGTAGAGGATTTCTCATTTGCGGTCATTCATCGGCGCAAAATTCGGCCTAATCCAAATCGCTCTTTCGCCGCAGCTTTGGTCGACACACGAGGAGCGGACAAAATTGCCGTTCGCAGCAAAATGTTCCGATGACTGCCTTCCGGGTTCATTGACATTACTTGGGTACGAATGTGTGTGTTGGTGGTAAAACACACTTTGCACTCGTGAGCCAGTTTTCGGTCACGGCTTAAATGGGTTTTTCTTAGAAACGCCATCCCGCATCTGTTAAGGCTGAAATCACCTCGTCCGACAAATCTGGGCTGGAGTAAAACGCACCTAGAACCAAATCTGGCCTGAACTCTGGCCAGGACTGCTTCAGTTGAGTCAGTGTTTCCTCTGCTTCATTGGTCTCATCCAACCTCTGATAGGCGGCAGCCAAGTAAACCAAAGAGAGAGCGCTGACAGGGTCACCATTGTCACTCGCAAATTCCAGAGAAGAGATTGCCTCCCTGAACTCTCCGATGTGAAAGCTGGCAACTGCGTGAATGTTCCTGTGTGCAAACCGATGGCTCCCAATTTCTCGCTGATGGCTTGGGTCACTGACTTCATACGCTTCTTCAAAACGACCCAGAACCAGCAATATCAGGCCGCGAAAGTCCAGAACATTTCCGTCTTTGGGGCGAAGCAACTGGGCGAGCGCTGAATATTCCAATGCACTGTCATGGTCGCCTTTGACATATGACATCCATGCCAACGCGGATTGGCTCCAGCCGTTTGATGGCGCAATGTCCACCGCTTTCTGTGCCATTTCTTCTGAATTCAGTATCAGTGCGTCACGCTCTTCCCCGGCTCGCGATAGGAGAGCCCGGGTTCCCAGGCTGTGGGCCAGTCCGGCATATCCACAGTAGAAATCGGGGGCTTCTTTAATAGCCATCCTGAAAATGTCGCCGGCCAGGATTTGGTTCTCGATACTAGCGACAGGAAACAGCAGGCCCCGGGCCTGATCGCAATAGTTTGATGCCTGTACCGCCGCGGGTGACTTGCCGGACAAAGCTTGTCGTTCAAGCGTGCGCGCAGGCGTCTGTGAGTTAATTTCAACAGTCAACTCTGAGGGTTGGCCCCAGTGGTAAACGAATGCCATGATCGAAATAGCGACAACAGGAACGCTGATTAGCCAATACAGTTTCGGCCTGACGACCGCTTGAACAATCTGAGGCGCTGCGCTTGTATCCGAGCAGTCCTCGAACCAGGGCGCGTACCCGCCACTATCGATATGAATGCGCAGATCGTCCTTGGCACCAATTGTTTCGTAGTAGAGCCGAAGTTTCCGCCGGAGCCGTCCGGCGTCTACGCGAACAACGTTAATGTGACTGTCTTCGCCAGCAAAACTCTTGAAGTAGACATCCTGAGCAATTGTTTTGCCAAGAATAGCTTCTGACCTGCCTTCTATGGCCTCTTCTACTACGTAGTTCAGGAAGTTCCGTAGGCGTTCCGCCTTGGCGAAGGTGTCACTGGCCAACACGCGTTCCAACGCCTCCCTTACGCGGGTCGCATGCTGTTCCGGATCAAGTGTCAGATCTTGCTCAGCCATCTCACAATTCAAGTTTTGCTGTGTTTTCAGATCAATACTGCCGCCTGACCAATCGGATGTCACCCTAATTTCACGGTGTTTCCCTTCCGCGATACGCCTTGTGCTCTCAAGCTCGTGCTCAGAGAGGAACCAGGTGGCCGGACAATGACAGACGTCAGTTTACTAGAACTCACTTTCCCTGACCAAATCAATCGCATCCGCCACATGCGAAAGACTCATCATGGATTTGAGACGCTTTGCCAGGATTTCGAGCTGCTCTCTGCCGAGTTGGAGAGACCGGAGGAGGTCAATAGAACAACTCCGGCATGTCTGATCGACCCTGTCACCGAAAGCCTTGACGGCCTGGCTGAAGAGATCGCCGAACATCTCTCTCGGGGCATCCAATCAGAAATCATCCCGAAATCAATTTCAGAAGTGGCCCCCATATTCACAAAGGCTCGAACAAAGGACTGAAGATATGCTGCAAGATAGATGGAAGAAATCGATTAAGTCACTCGGCGCACTCGCCGCCGCGGCGACATTGTTCGCTACGAGTGCGCTCGGTCAGGCTCCTCCAGTACAGGAGCCCTCATCACAGGAAGATATTGCCGCTGCGTTAGGCGGCGGTGTTCCAATGGGGCGCTGGAAAGAGGGTTTGACTTTTGAAGGCATCTCGCCGCAACCGTGGTTGAAAAGCGCGGCAAACTGGTTCCCGCGCACCGAAGATGTTCAGCCCAATGAGATGCGGATCATCTTCATGGGATCGGCCCCGTTCATTCGTCCCGGACAGATGAACACTGCCATTCTTGTCGAACTGGGCAACGGCAAGATTTTCATGTTCGACATTGGCGAGGGCTCACCTGCAAATATCATTGCCAGTGGGTATGCATTGAATGAAATAACTGACGTGTTCATTACCCACTTGCACGTGGACCACTTTGGCGGTTTGCCATACCTGTGGATGTTCGGAACCTGGGCCGGCGGATGGCATGAGCAGCTGACGGTGCATGGTCCATCGGGCCGAACCGAAGAATACGGTACAGCGACGATGGTCCAAGGCATGAAAATGATGACCGGTTGGCACCGGGATGCGTTTAGCGTGTTTCCGGTTGGCAAAGGCTGGGACATCATCGTCAACGAATTCGATTTCCGCGACAATGGTGGCGTGATCTATGACGAAGACGGGGTGAAAGTCACCCACTGGCAGCGAAGCCATGCCAAGGATGGTGCATCCGGATATCGATTGGACTGGAATGGCTTGTGCTTCATCTGGACGGGTGACGGCCGCCCCAACATGATCGACATACCCTTCGCCAAAGGCTGTGATGTCTTTGTCACCGAACAGCAGCAGGAAATCATCGAAATCTCATCTGGTGTTCAAGGCGTGCCGCCATTCCTGGGACGTTATACAGTCGATACTCATCACACACCCAGCTATGCCGCTGGCTACATTGCCAATCTGGTTCAGCCCCGACTTCTGATGAATACGCACATGAGCTATGATCCCTATCAGATTGAGGAGACCGTTGCGGAGATCCGCGAGCATTGGAAAGGTCCCTATCACTTTGGTGCGCCTGACGGCATCGTGGTCAACGTAACAAAAGATCAGATATGGGTGCGTGAAGGTATTCTGCCACGGTTCCCAAACTCACGGGCGCCGCAGTTTGACTTCAGCAATGGCCAGCTTGTGGTGCCGCATCCTCCGCATCAGCGCGTGGACATTCAGGAGCCTTATGTGCGCGAAATGGAAATCGACCCAAAGCTGTACTACCCCGAAGGATACCACCCCGAGCTGCTGACCGAATGGCCAGTTGACGGCGATCTTGTTGTTCCTTTGGATGCTCTTCCGGATAACTTGAAAGAGAGCATGGGCGCAGCGTGGCGCCATCGTGAAGCCAACCGCAAAGTGCTGGAAGAACAAAGCGACAATTAAATCGCGACGGCAATCAAACCGGCCATCCAAATCGCCGGGTGGCCGGTCACCTTTTCCAAATCACCGCAGGAGGGATGAAGTCTTGTTGATCGTACTTGGTCTCTATTTTGGAATAGTCTGGCTGGTCTTCTCCAAGTTCCAACTTCTCCCCTGGAACGGGATCTGGAAAACTCTGGTGTTGATTTTCGCTGAGAACTGACCCGGTATTTTCACCGAGATTTGATCCGGCTTTGCTCATGTATCGGTGTCTATGCTTTGGTCAATGTCGGCGTCTCCTTTCTTGTTTTCTTTGCAGATTCTGAGCTGGCTTTGAAGCGGTAGCTGTCATTGCCTGTTTCCAGGATGTGGCAGCGGTGTGTGAGCCGGTCGAGCAATGCGGCCGCAAAAATTTTCGAACAACATCTGCAATCCGAACTTTCGGGTAGAAAGCGACCGCGAAATCCACTGATTTCACCTGAAAACCCTCGAATCGGTTGTTGTGATTGGTCAAGTTACAAGAAGGGTTTGATTTGTGTTAATGTAGTTTCATCCACCGAGGTTTCCGATGCCGCAGCGGGTGCATAACTTTCTCAGCGAGCTTGGGCTCACCGAATACAACGAGGCCTTTCGCGAGCAAGGCGTTGATTACGATCTACTTGGCGATTTGACCGCCGACGATTTGCGTGAGTTGGGGATAGAAAAGCTTGGCCACCGTAAACGCATCTTGGCTGCGGCAGCGCAGATTGAAACTAAGTTGGATCGCGAGGCGCCAGTCAGGAGGCGCCTACTGACCTTGATGTTTGCTGATTTGGTCGACTCAACGGCGCTGTCAACACAGATAACTTTGGAAGATTATCACGCCCATATCCGCAGTTTTCAGAATGCCGCCAAAAGCACGGTCGAACAGTACGGTGGCTATGTCGCAAAGTATTTCGGTGACGGCGTGTTGGCATATTTTGGCTATCCCCAAAGTCATGAAGACGATGCAGATCGTGCCATTCGAGCGGGCTGGGAATTGGTCAAATTGGTTTCGGACCTACCCGGTTCACCAGAAGGCATTACTGTGGCAGCCCGTGTCGGCATTGAAACAGGGCCAGTGGTTATTGGAGAGGTCGTTGGTGAAGGTACTGCCAGCGAACACAGCGCTTTGGGATCCACACCAAATCTTGCGGCACGCTTGCAGTCTGTAGCTTCCCCAAGTTGCGTGGTTGTTGGCCCGGCAAGCCGACGCCTCGCAGATGGCAATGCGCATTTCGAAAGTCTTGGGCCACATACTCTGAAAGGCTTCGAGGATCCGGTTCTCGTTTGGAAGGTAACCGCCATTGCCAGATCGCGAGACCGTTTAGATCGACAAAAAGGCAACCTGACACCTCTCATCGGACGCCGCCAAGAGTTGAACGCTTTGACTTCTGCGCTAACGCGTATGCGTGTGGGTGCCTCAATGGCGGTGAATGTGATCGGTGAAGCCGGGATTGGAAAGTCGAGACTTGTTCGTGAATTTTTTGATAATTCTGGGGGAACATTTACCAGTCTAAAGGGTCAATGCAGCCCCCATGGAGGGTCCACTGCTTTCCACCCATTTATCGAATTGGTCCGTGAGTATGTAGCGGATAGAAAACGGGAAGGCCTCTCGCCAGAAGACGGGTTTACCCAGATTGGGCTGGATCGCAAACGCCACGTGCCCTATTTGCTACTGCTCATCGGAAATAAAAAAGTTGATCAATCGCAAGTCGATCCAGAATTGGTTGGACCCCGCACACATGAAGCCCTGATCGAACTGGTGGTTTCTCATGGGCGGACGTCTCCAACGGTTCTGTTTCTCAACGATCTGCATTGGGCCGACGAAAGATCGGTAAGTGTTATCAATCACCTGATCCGCAAAGCTGATAGGCCTGGCGTCCTGGTTCTAACTTGTTACAGACCGGACTTTGAGGCGACGTGGCTCAACGCCCCGGGGGTTGAGAATATCAACCTGATCCCCTTGGATCGAGAACAGTCAGCTCTGCTGCTTCGCGAATGCGTGGCCTTAGAAGCAGAAACTCGTGATTTTAGCGATCTTGTTACGCGCGCTGGAGGCAATCCTCTTTTCCTGGAGGAACTTGCACGTCACGTTTTGGGCGCTTACGAGAGTTTGGAAACTGAAACCGGGGCTTCTATTCCCGATACCCTTGCAGGTCTCTTGATGCACAGGGTCGATGCGCTTTCTCCCGGTGCGCGCCGCGTCACGGAAATGGCGTCAGTTCTTGGCCGCGAAGCGGAAATCTCGTTACTTGGAGACAATTTGCAGACAGAATTCGATGCAATTGGTGGGCAGGGTATTCTGGAGCCCTCGCCACAGAATGCAAACAAAGTGCGCTTCCACCACGCACTCGTTCAACAGGTGATATATGAAAGCTTGCTTTCTGATGACCGACGTATGCTTCATCTGGAGGTGGCACAGAGAATTGAAGATAAGCACGCCGACAACCTGGCCGAGGTGGCGGAGACCCTTGCGCATCATTTCGAAGCTGCCGGCGAATACAAATCCACCGCTCGTTTCGCCTATTTAGCAGGTTGCAAGGCGCTTGACCTTTTTGCATTGCGCGACGCCGAAATGTGGTTTGGAAAATGCTTGGACCTGACGATGAATCAAACCGGGGATGAGGCGACATTACTCCTGGCTCGGACTGTTGTGAATCAGACGCAGGTTCTTTGCTGGAATGGAGATTTTGCAGCGATGACCAAGCTGGCAAAAAGCCACTTGCCGCGCATACAAACTCTTGGTGAAATTGAAGAAGTTTCGCGATCACTAACGTGGATTGGTGAAGGCTATCTACATGCCGGACGTTTCAAGGACGCGGCTAAATCGTTTGATTCTGCTCTGCACATTGGCCGCCAACTTGGAGATGAAAGTTGCGTCGGTTATTCGCTTGGGCTGACCCTGTGGTTGGACTGTATCGTTGCAGAAGGCGAGTGGTACTCCAAGTTGGTGTCTCAGGCAGACGTTGTGCAAGCGGCTGGCGAACAACTTGGAGATCGCTATCTAAAAACGTTGGCTTATTATGGACGGTGGTGCCACGCGATACAGATCGGAAAAGTAAGTGTCGCGGTAGAAATCGCTCAATCATTGTTTGAGATGGGCGATCACGACAGCTATCCGCCAGCTGAGTGCTGGGGTGCCTGTCTCCTTGCAGTCAGCCATGCGATGGCTGGGAACAAGATTGAAGCGTTCCAATTTGCGCGCACCGGGATGGAAAGTGCTGCGAGCGGTTTTGACCGGCTTATGTCCGAGCTTGCTTTAGGAATGACGCACGTGGCGCTGGGTGAACCAGAACAAGGCCTGGAGCGCCTTGCTAAGGCGCCGTGGCGCAGTGAGCAGATCGGCGCATTCTACTTTGCTTATGCCGGAGACGCCGCGTATGGCTCCGCGTTGATCCAGACAGGGCGAACTGATGAAGGGATCAAATGGCTTGAGACCGGCATTAGCCATTTTGAGGGCTGCGGAAACCTTCGTGGCGCCTGTATTTCAAGATTGGAGCTTCTGAAATACATTGCCACAACAAAGCACTTGTCGGCAGCGCGAAAAATCCTGCTGGAAATTCATGTCAACGCAGCCAATTTGGAAATGGATGGGCTCCACTCGGAAGCAATTGGAATTGTTGCCGAAATGGAGCTACAAGCGAAGCAACCTGAAAAGGCGCTTCAGCTCATTGAACTTGGAATTCAAATTTGTGTTCCGCTAAGCTGGCCAACTCTGGAGCAGAGCCTAAACCACACCGCACTACGGATAAAAAATGCGTCTGAGATCTAACCGTTCTGTCAGAACGCAGATTTCCATTGCTCGGTATCGACAAACCAGCGTTCTTCGGTGATCAGGTCATCAGAATTGAACTTGAATAACACCGCGCATTGCGAGCCGTTTGGCAGTTTGTCAGACCTAAACTCTACAACGTTCATGATCTCATTGTCACCCGGGCAAAAACGCAGGTCAGTTATGTCGAAGCCCGGAGGCAGCGCTTGACCAATCCCGTCAAGAGCCGATCTAAAAGCAATCCGGCCCTCCAATACATCATTCTGGCCGGGCAAGACGAATATCATATCCTCAGCATAGAAACTCGCAAGCTTGTCCATTTCCCCAGCCGCAAGCGCTGCCCAACCTGCCTTCAGATCTTCTAATTGTTTTTCATGTGCCATTTTATAATACCCCTGTCGGCAAATGCGCGTTCTCAGAAAGTGTACCATTTTTTCCGTAGGTCGGAGAATTTTCCGGCAGTTTGACGCGGTGCCTTTTGGCAATGACAGAAATAGCCTGCTTGGGGCGACTGCCGGTATAGTTCGTGTAAAGAATACTGATCGGTTCACGAATGGCCGGAACGACCGACCGCTGTGCAGCACCGTGATCTCTCGTCGAGCGTCTGTTCTGGACTGACCTAGCAAGACTGCCGGCACGGTGAAACGTGACCTGGACAATCTCACTAACTGCGCATTGATGTCATTGGGGCTTCGCGCAGCATCGGTCTGTGTGGGCTCCATCCAGCCAATCGCGGCGTCCGGTTTGAAGGGCCGCTGTCTGGACTCCGCCCAAACTTTGCAACGCCCGAGGTCTGCGCATCGCGGAGGTTCGGTTTTGCCAACAGCAAATGCCCGGAATATCCCGCTTGCTGTTGGTTTCCGGTTCCCTATCAGCGCCAACTCAGCTTTCAAAAGCGAGCTGTGGGAAACCTCTGACCTAGCCGCCGATATCCAGCGACAGCGCGTGAATGCGCGGCACGATATCGCCCAGGGCGGCATGCACCGCCCGGTGGCGGGCGACGCGGGATTTGCCGGCAAAGGCCTCGGCGCGGATGCGGACGTTGAAATGGCTTTCGCCCCCGTCGCGGTATCCCGCATGGCCGCGATGGCTCTCGCTGTCGTCGATCACTTCAAGTTCGCGCGGGTCAAACGCGGCGGTCAGGCGGTCGCGGATGGTTTCTGTCATGCTCATTTCTGCTCATGCGGCAAAATAATTGCCGCCCCCCTCTTCTATCTTCGGCGTCTTAGATTAAACTGCTGCCTCCGAGTCGGAAAGACGAGTTCGTAAGGAGCAGCGCCATGGTAAAATCAGACCCGTTCGGGTTCGATATGTCGGTCTCATCCGCCAAAAAGAAAAACCCCCGCGGGCGACGGGGCATGTCGGGCGCGTCCGAGACCTCGACCCGCGTCTGCGATCACGAAGGGTGTCAGGAGGCGGGCAAATACCGCGCGCCCAAGGCGCCGGATGTCCTGGACGAATTCTTCTGGTTCTGCCAGCAGCATGTGCGCGAATATAACCAGAAATGGAACTTTTTCGACGGCACCACCGAGGCGGAACTGAACGCGCAGCGCTCCAAGGACAAGGTGTGGGAGCGCGAGACCAAACCCATGGGCGACCCCGAGGCCCGCGCCTGGGCACGTCTGGGCATCGAGGACCCGCATCAGGTGCTGGGCCAGAACGCCACCAAAAACCCCGGTCGCACCTCGGGCGGCGGCGGTCGCCGCCTGCCCCCGACCGAACGCCGCGCCATCGAGATCCTCGAAGCCAAGGACAGTTGGACCAAGGCCGAGGTGCGCAAGGCCTACAAGAAGCTGATCAAGGTGCTGCATCCCGACATGAACGGCGGCGACCGGTCTCAGGAAGAGCAATTGCAGGAGGTCGTCTGGGCCTGGGACCAGATCAAGGACAGCCGGAACTTTAAATAAATCTTGTGCAATAACGAAAACAGGGCGCCCGGGTGGACGCCCTATTTTGTTTGCGGAGGTTGGATTTATCCGCCCTGATTGCGTTGAAGAGATTCCAGAACCTGATCAATCGAGAAACTGGCCGGTTTCTGCCTTGGCGGGTAATCCTGGAACGTTCCGAGAAACTGCGCGACGAATGCCTGCGCGGGAACCAGCAGATAGGTCCGGTCCAGCCGCCATTTCGGATAGCCGATGGATTCGTGTTCGGCGCGTTCGAACGGGTCGGAATAGAGGTCGATGATTTTCGGCAGGCGCAGGAAGGTCAGCGGCTCCTGCCAGACGTCGAACCCGTGGGCACGCTGTTCGGCAAAGACGACCTTCCACCGGTTGTAGCGCAGATTGACCAGATCGCCGCCATCCGAGAAGTAAAGGAATTCGCGGCGGGGCCCTTCCTCGGCTTCGCCCTTGAAGTAGGGCAGGAAGTTATAGCCATCGAGATGCACCGGCTCGTTGGCCTCGCCGAAGGGTGCCTCGGTCAGCATGGATTCTTTCATGTTCGCGTCGCCAAGGGCGGCCATGAACGTCGGGAACCAGTCAAGATGGCTGATGATCTCGTTGGACTTGCGCCCCGGTTCGATCACACCGGGCCATTTCAGCAGCAGCGGCACGCGATAGCCGCCTTCCCAGTTGTCATTCTTTTCGCCCCGGAATGGGGTAGTGCCGCCATCCGGCCAGCTGAACACCTCGGCCCCGTTGTCGGTTGAATACATCACAACCGTGTTTTCGGCGATGCCAAGCTCTTCCAGCTTGTCGAGCATCTGGCCGACCATCTTGTCGTGCTCGACCATGCCGTCCGGGTAGACCCCCAGGCCCGTCACGCCCTGGCTTTCTTCCTTAAGGTGGGTGAAGATGTGCATCCGGGTGGTGTTGTACCAAAGGAAGAAGGGCTTATCTTGATCGACCGCCCTGTCGATAAAGTCGAGCGCGCCTGCGGTCACTTCCTCGTCGATGGTTTCCATCCGCTTGCGCGTCAGCGGGCCGGTATCTTCGACATTACCGTCCGAACTGGACCGGATCACACCGCGCGGGCCGAAATTTTCGCGGAATTCGGGATTCTTGGGATAGTCGACATTTTCTGGCTCTTCCTCGGCATTGAGGTGATAGAGATTGCCGAAGAATTCATCGAAACCGTGGTTGGTCGGCAGGTGTTCATCCCGGTCGCCGAGGTGGTTTTTACCATACTGACCGGTCATGTAGCCTTTGGACTTCATGTATTCGGCGATGGTAGGGTCCTTCTCGCTCATCCCCTCCTTGGCACCGGGCAATCCAACCTTGAGCAGTCCGGTGCGAAAGCCGGACTGGCCGGTGATAAAGCTGGCGCGACCTGCGGTACAGGATTGTTCGCCATAGGCATGGGTGAACAGCATCCCGTCGTTGGCGATACGGTCGATATTGGGGGTTTCATACCCCATCATGCCCTGATTGTAGGCGCTGACATTCCAATAGCCGATGTCATCGCCCCAGATGATCAGGAAGTTCAGCGGTTTTTCCTGAGCAACCGCAGGCAGGGCCAGTCCGACGCCCAAAATCCCAACGGCAATTAGGTCTTTCATATTACCGAAATTCGACATTTCATTCCCTCAATTGTTGCTTTGAAAATACGGCCCCGGACCAGGCGCCAAAGCGCGCGTGACGCCAAGACCACTGCCAGTATTAACAGAAAATGCGCTGTGTTTGTTAAGTTTGGCACAAAACCGGCCAGCGACCGCTTGACAAGTGACGGCGTGCCTTTGGCCTGCGGATAGGGCCAGTTTCAAAGAAACGCCTTGTCATGTGGCGGCGTGCGAGGCTTTCCCTTGCCCTTGTCTGCAATATGTTGCACCACACACGGGTTCAAACCCGACAAGCGGGGCAAAGGATAAGGACGAGGCGCATGGCTGACGGATCGATCGACATCAACGCAAAACCCACCGAAGATATCTCGGTCCGGGACGTATTCGGCATTGATACCGACATGAAGATCAAAGGCTTTGCCGAGGCCAGTGACCGCGTGCCGGTGATCGACCACACATACAAGTTCGACCCGGAAACCACGCTGGCGATCCTGGCAGGCTTTGCCCACAATCGCCGGGTGATGATCCAGGGCTATCACGGCACCGGCAAGTCAACCCATATCGAACAGGTCGCCGCCCGTCTGAACTGGCCCGCCGTGCGGGTGAACCTGGACAGCCATATTTCCCGGATCGACCTGATCGGCAAGGACGCCATCAAGCTGCGCGACGGCAAGCAGGTCACCGAGTTCCACGAAGGCATCCTGCCCTGGGCGCTGCGCAACCCTGTCGCCATCGTGTTCGACGAATACGATGCCGGCCGCGCCGATGTGATGTTCGTGATCCAGCGTGTCCTGGAGCATGACGGCAAGCTGACCCTGCTGGACCAGAACGAGATCATCACACCGAACCCGAACTTCCGCCTGTTCGCCACCGCCAACACCGTGGGTCTGGGCGACACCACCGGCCTCTATCACGGGGTGCAGCAGATCAACCAGGCGCAGATGGACCGCTGGTCGCTGGTCTCGACCCTGAACTATCTGAGCCACGACGCCGAGACGATGATCGTTCTGTCGAAGGCGCCGCATTACAACACCGCAACGGGGCGCAAGACCGTGAGCCAGATGGTGACGGTGGCCGACCTGACCCGGACCGCGTTCATGAATGGCGATCTGTCCACGGTGATGAGCCCGCGGACGGTGATCAACTGGGCGCAGAATGCCGAGATCTTCCGCAATGTGGGCTATGCGTTCCGCCTGAGCTTCCTGAACAAGTGCGACGAGCTGGAGCGCCAGACCGTGGCCGAATTCTATCAGCGCTGCTTTGACGAAGAACTGCCGGAAAGCGCAGCGAGCGCAAGCCTGGGGTGACGGGAGGTCCGCCATGCATATCGGTTTGATTGGCGGGATCGGAGTTGCGGCGACGGTGGTTTATTATCAGCGGCTGACTGCCGCTGTGGCCGCGCAAGGCAAGCGGCTGGAGCTGACCATCGTTCATGCGGATGTGCAGGATCTGGTGCGAACCAATCTGGCCGATGACCGGGACACGCAGGCGCAGATCTATGCGGGCCTGATCGACCGGCTGAAAGCAGCGGGCGCCGACTGCGCAGCGATCACATCGCTGGGCGGGCATTTCTGCTATGACGAGACGGTGGCGGTATCCTCGTTGCCGTTGATATCGGCGGTCAAACCTTTGGATGCCTATTTCGCCTCGCAAGGGTTCGGAACCGTCGGGTTGCTGGGTACGCGCGTGGTGATGCGAACGAAACTCTATGGACAGCTTGCGGAGACCGGCGCGGTCGCATTGGAAGGCGAGATCGACACGCTGGGGCAGACCTATCAGGACATGGCGATTGCAGGGGTATGTTCAGCGTCCGACCGCGCCCTATTTCTGGATGCAGGCCGCCGCATGGTCAACGATCTCGGCGCCGATGCCATTGTGCTGGCGGGCACCGATCTGAATCTGGCCTTTGACGGGCAGGAACCGGGGTATACTGTGGTGGATGCGCTGGATGTGCATGTGGATGTGCTGGCGCGGCTGGCGACCGGTGAGATGACGCTTGAACAAGCAGGGGCCGATTGATGAAAAAACCCAACGACAACCCCGCCGATCCGTTCAAGAAGGCGCTGGCCGAGGCCACCAAGGTGATGGCCGATGATCCCGAATTGAACGTCTCGTACACGGTTGACCCTTCGGGCCTGTCGGGCGAGTCGATGCGGCTGCCGCAAGTCTCGCGGCGCATGACTCGGGAAGAGGTGCTTTTGGCGCGCGGCACGGCGGATGCGCTGGCTTTGCAACGCCGCTATCACGACGATGCCACCCATGCGCGCTATGCGCCGCCGGGGGACATGGCGCGCGATCTTTATGAGGCGATGGAGGTTGCCCGCTGCGAGGCGATGGGCGCGCGCGACATGCCGGGCACGGCCAGCAATATCGACGTCAAGATCAGCCATGAAGCGATCCGGCGCGGCTATGACCAGTGCAAACAGCCCGCCGAGGCGCCGCTGCCGGTGGCCGCCGGATATCTGATCCGGCATCTGGCGACCGGGCGCGACCTGCCGCCTGCGGCGGAGAATGTGATGAACCTGTGGCGCGGCTTTATCGAGGAGCAGGCGGGCGGGACGCTGGAGAATCTCGACGATACCCTTTCGGACCAGGCCGCATTCGCGAAGTTCGCACGGCAGATGATCAAGGATCTGGGCTATGGCGACCAGCTGGGCGACGATCCGGACGAGCTGGACGAGGATCAGGAGGATCAGGCCGAGGACGACGCCGAGGAACAGCCCGACCCCGACAGCACCGGGCAGGACGATCAGGAGGATCAGGACGCCGACGCCGATCCCGAGCAGAGCCAGGAAGAACAGCAGGACCAGTCTCAGGCCCAGGTCTCGATGGACGAGATGGCCGAGGACGACATGGGTGACGAGATCGAGATGCCCGAGGGCGAAGCGCCGCAGGAGCCGCCTGCGCCGCCGCCTGCGTCCGAGGCCGATCCGGATTACAAGGTGTACCTCAACACTCATGACGAGGAGATCGCAGCCGAGGATCTGGCGGAACCCGCCGAGCTGGAGCGGCTGCGGGCCTATCTGGATCAGCAGCTGGAGCCGCTGAAGGGGGCTGTCAGCCGCCTGGCCAACAAGTTGCAACGCCGCCTTCAGGCACAGCAGAACCGCAGTTGGGAGTTCGACCGCGAGGAAGGCATTCTCGATGCCGGGCGTCTGGCGCGGGTGGTGGCGAACCCGACCACGCCGCTGAGTTTCAAGGTCGAGAAGGATACCGAGTTCCGCGACACGGTGGTGACTTTGTTGCTGGATAATTCAGGGTCCATGCGCGGGCGTCCGATTTCCATCGCCGCGATCTGTGCCGATGTTCTGGCGCGGACGTTGGAGCGGTGCAACGTGAAGGTCGAGATTCTGGGCTTTACCACCCGCGCGTGGAAGGGCGGTCAGGCGCGCGAGGCGTGGCTGAACGATGGCCGTCCGCAGCAGCCCGGACGCCTGAACGACCTGCGCCACATCATCTATAAGGGGGCCGACGCGCCCTGGCGGCGGGCGCGGCCCAATCTGGGGCTGATGATGAAAGAGGGCCTGCTGAAGGAAAACATCGACGGCGAGGCGCTGGAATGGGCGCATCGGCGGATGCTGGCCCGGCGGGAACAGCGCAAGATCCTGATGGTGATTTCGGACGGCGCGCCGGTTGACGATTCAACGCTCAGCGTCAATCCGGCGAACTATCTGGAAAAACATCTGCGCGACGTGATCGCGATGGTGGAAAAGCGCAGGATCGTCGAACTGCTGGCCATCGGCATCGGTCATGACGTGACCCGGTACTATGACCGTGCGGTGACCATCACCGATGTCGAACAGCTGGCCGGTGCGATGACCGAACAACTGGCGGCGCTGTTCGACAGTGATCCCCGTGCACGGGCGCGGGTGATGGGGATGAAGAAGGCCAGTTAAATCCGGGCGCCCTGTCTGATCAGTCTAAGCAACAGTTGTATCCAGCGGCGCTGAGGGGGTGCCGCATATACTTCGCCGGCCACTTCGTTATCGCGCGTTTCGTTCAAACACTGTCGGTCGGACCGCTGATATCTGGCGGCGGGATGGCGCAGCAAGGCTGTGTCGAATGGGGGCATCATGGCCGGGTCCTCCTGTAGCGATAGCCCAAGCCTGGATGAACGCTGCCCTTTGCGCTTGAAGAACAGCCTTGGATTTCCCTTAGAAACTCCTGTTTTTGCTACGACGCCTTGCCGGATCGGCGACGGATCAGTGATAGTCCGGTATGCGTTACGAATTTGCCGATTGCGTTCTGGATGCTGACGAGCACGTGCTGCTACGGGGGCAGGAACCCGTCGCCGTTGAGCCCCAAGTCTTTGATCTGTTGCATCTTCTGGTCAGAAACGCAGGACAACTTGTCAGCCGGGATGAGATTGTTGAACAGGTTTGGGACGGGCGGATCGTCTCGGATTCGGCCATAAGTGCGCGTATTGCGGCCGCCCGTAAGGCAGTCGGTGACGATGGAAAATCCCAGGATGTCATTCAGACAATCGCCCGGCGCGGGCTGAAACTGGTAGCCAAAGTTTCATCGGACAGGCTGCATCGCATATCCGTTGCGCAATCCGAACAGCGCATCCGGCACACGCAGACACGCGAAGGCCAATCGTTGGCTTTCACTGTCACCGGGTCCGGGCCGCCTGTCGTTCGGAGCGCATATGCCACAACGGATCTGGAGGCCGAGTGGAATACGCCTTCGGAACGAACGCTCTTTGAGACCGTTTCTGCGCATCACGCGCTGTTGCGGTTCGATCCCATCGGGTTTGGCCGTTCGGATCGCGCGCATGAGGCGTTTTCCTTCGACAGGCAAGCCGAGAACCTGATCACGGCTGCGGATGCTGCCGGGTTCGATCAGTTCGCGCTCTATTCAGAATCCGGCGGTGCTCTGTCTGCGGTGCGTGTCGCCGCCAGACACCCGGACCGGGTGCGCTGTCTCGCCATCATCGGCGGCTATGCCGAGGGGCGCGGCCGTCGCGAGCCGGAGGTCAGGTCAGATGCGCTGCGCTCGCTGGCCGCCGAGGGCTGGAACGCGCCCGAGATCAGTTTTGTATCCGCCATGCTACTGAGTTATTTTCCCGAAGGTCCGCTGGAAGCCGTGCATGACATGGCCCGCAACATGATCAGCGCGAGTTCCGAGAGCGCCATTCTGAAGGTCCGAGATGCCATTCACGAAGGTTCCGTGCTGCCGCTTTTGTCCTTGGTCCAATGCCCCACGCTGATCGTCCATTCGCGGCATGACAATGTACATCCCCTGTCCGAAGCTCAGAAACTGGCTGCCGGAATTCCCAAGGCGGAACTGATCGTGCTGGATACTGCGAACCACATTCCCTTGCCCGGAAATGCGGTGTGGGACGAGTTTGCGAATGTTCTGCTGAACTTTCTGGCCGGTTAGATCAGCGGCAATCCTATCTGGACATTTTCTTTGCCACGCACCACTTTCCGGCCATAAACAAACGACGGGCAGGATCACCATGTTCCAGACATTCGAAGTAACCGCGCGCCCGGAACAGGGACCGCCGCGTCTGGCCGCTTTGCGCGGGGAAATGATGCGTGAGGGGCTGGACGGGTTTCTGATCCCGCGGGCGGATGCGCATCAGGGGGAATATGTCGCGGCACGGGACGACCGGCTGGCCTGGCTGACCGGGTTTACCGGGTCGGCGGGGTTTTGCGTGGCGCTGAAGGATGTGGCGGCTGTGTTTGTCGACGGGCGTTATCGCACACAGGTCAAGGCGCAGGTAGCGGATGTCTTTGCGCCGGTGCCCTGGCCGGATGTGAGCCTGTCACAATGGCTGAAAGAGCAACTGCCCGAAGGCGGCCACGTGGGGTTCGACCCGTGGCTGCACGCGGCGGGGCAGATCAAGAGCGTCACGGCCGAGCTGGAAGGGTCCGGCGTCGAGTTGGTGCGCTGTGACAATCTGGTGGACCGGATCTGGACGGATCAGCCGGCACCGCCGATGAACCCGGTCAAGGCCCATCCCATCGAATTCGCCGGCGAAAGTGCCGGGGACAAGATCGCGCGTCTGGCCGGGGATCTGGTCAAGGCCCGGCGCAAGGCGGCAGCAATCACCCTGCCCGACTCGATCATGTGGCTGCTGAACATTCGCGGCTCGGATATCCCCCGCAATCCGGTGGCGCACGGGTTCGCCATTCTGACCGCGGAGGGCCGGGTTGATCTGTTCATGGCCGCCGAAAAGCTGGACGGCCTGCAGGAGCATCTGGGCACACGGGTCACGGTGCAGGAGCCGGAGCGGTTCCTGCCGGCGGTCAAGGCGCTGGACGGGCCGGTGCAGGTGGACCCAGGCACGGTGCCGCAGATCGTGGCGGATGCCCTGGGCGGCAAGCTGGTCGATGGTGGCGATCCCTGCGCCCTGCCCAAGGCGCGCAAGAACGCCGCCGAGATCGCCGGAACCGCCGAGGCGCATCTGCGGGATGCGGCGGCGGTGACAGAGCTTTTGTGCTGGCTGGATAGGCAAGCCTTTGGAACCGTGACCGAAACACAGGTGGTCACCAGGCTCGAGGAATATCGCCGCCGGGACAATGCCTTGCAGGAGATCTCGTTCGATACCATCGCGGGCACCGGCCCCAACGGCGCGATCATGCATTACCGGGTAACGGAAGAGACCGACACCACATTGCAGGACGGGCATCTGCTGGTGCTGGACAGTGGCGGGCAATATCTGGACGGCACCACCGACATCACCCGCACCATCGCCATTGGCGAGGTTGGGGACGAAAAAAAGGCCAGTTTCACCCGTGTGCTGAAAGGCATGATCGCAATGTCGATGCTGCGCTGGCCGGTGGGGTTGGCCGGGCGCGACATAGAATGCGTGGCACGGGCGCCGCTGTGGCAGGCGGGGCAGGATTTCAACCACGGGGTCGGGCACGGCGTCGGCGCGTATCTGAGCGTTCACGAAGGGCCGCAGCGGCTGTCGCGTCTCAGCCATGTGCCACTGGAACCGGGCATGATCCTGTCGAACGAGCCGGGATACTATCGCGAAGGCGCGTTCGGCATCCGGATCGAGAACCTTGTCGTCGTGCAAGAGGCCCCCGCCCTACCCACGGGCGATTCCGAACGTGCCATGCTGAACTGGCGCACACTGACCTATGTCCCGATTGACCGGCGGTTGATTGTGGGGGATATGTTGGCGGCGAATGAGCGGGCCTGGCTCAACGCCTATCACCGCGATGTAGCGGACAAAGTCGGCCCGAGGCTCAGCCCGGACGCGCAGCGGTGGCTGGAGGCCGCAACCGAACCGGTCTGACACCCGGTTGTTACACAAGAAGGGCACTGGAGAGGCTCTGACACCATAAGGGAAGGAACAGGAATGGATGATCACATCAAGATTCGGAAAGCGCCCGGCAAATGGAGCGTGCGTTCAGGCGGTGCGATCCTGGGCGAGACGAGCAACGCGCTGGAGCTGAGCGAAGGTGATCTGCCCCCAGTTATCTATTTCCCCCGCGCCGATATCGCGATGGCGTTTCTGGACCGCACCGACAAGGTGACCCATTGCCCGCACAAGGGCGATGCGGCGCATTTTTCCATCGTCAACAAATCCTCGGTGACCGAAAACGCGGTCTGGAGCTATGAGAACCCGATCCAGGCATTGCATGAGATCAAAGGCCATCTGGCATTCTACCGCAACGACACGGTTAAGGTTGAGCAGCTGTAGGGCTGCAACAGACGGCTAAGAATGCTCTTCGGCAGCAGTCGCCGCCAATGCCCGGTTATAGGCCTTGAGCGCGTCGATGTGATACAGGACGCCTACGGGCGTTTCTGTGCCGTCGTCTTCGCGGATCACCACCGGGATGCAGTCCACGTCGTCGCGGTCAAAGAACGGCATCGCCGCCTCAAGCGTTGAACCGGCGCCGATGCAGAGGCCCTGAGCGGTGAGTTCACGGCATTCCTCGACACTCAGCGCGCGCGGATCGCCAAGCGGGCGCATCACGGCGCCGGCGCGCAGCATCGCCAGCAGATAGGCTTGCGGACCGGCGGCCAGATGCACGTCACGCCGTTCAAGCTGGGTCAGGAAAAAGGACCCGTCCACCATGCGTGAGGCCAGCGCCGTCGACATCGACACCGACACCATCACCGCCAAACCGATCTGCCAGTCGCCGGTCAGTTCAAAGACGATCAGCGTTGTCGAGATCGGCGCGCCCAGCACCGCCGCCGCAACCGCGCCCATGCCCGCAAATGCATAAAGCGCGTCGGTGCCCGAAACATGGGGCAGAAGGCCGGTGGCGATATAGCCAAAGGCCAGCCCGGTCAGTGCCCCGATCATCAGGGATGGGGAAAACACACCGCCGCCCATGCGCCCGCCCATGGTGATGGCCAGCGCCACGGTCTTGACCACCGCGAACACGATGGCCGTGGTCAGGGCCAGTTCGCCGCTCAGCGCGAGGATCGTGGTTTCATAGCCGACGCCGATGATATGCGGGAACCAGATGGCGATCAGGCCCAGCATCGCGCCGGATACGGCCGGGCGCAGCCAGCGCGGCAGAGACAATCGGTTCTGGATATGGGTGCCGATATCCTCGGCAAAGAAGATCGACCGCATCAGCAACAGCGACACGAGACCGCAGATCAGCCCCAGCAGCAGGAAGGCGGGCAGTTCGACGTAGAATTGCAACGAACCCGGCGTTTCCAGAACGAATTCGGTCACGTCGCCGTATTCCAGCCGGTTGATGACGGTGCCCGCGACCGCGGCAATGACGATGGGCGCGAAGGCGTGAATGGCAAAATGGCGCAGCACGACTTCGAGCGCGAACAGCGCCCCGGCGATGGGGGCGTTGAAGCTGGCGGAAACCGCCGCCGCAACCGCGCAGCCCAGCAGGTCGCGCCCGGTGATGCCGTCGGCATGTATCCTGTCGCTGACCCATGTCGAAATGACGCCCGCCATATGAACCACTGGCCCTTCACGGCCCGACGAACCGCCCGAACTAAGCGTGATCAGCGAGGCGAACATCGAAGCGATTCCGGCGCGGATCTCGACCCGGCCATCGGTCAGCGCCGAGCCCTCGATCACGTCGGCGACCGAGCGTACCCGCCCATCATCGGTGAAATGATTCAGGATCAGCCCGACGACGAGGCCGCCGACGATGGGGATGATCAGAATCCAGTACCACGGCAGCTTTTCCGCGAAACTGTGCAGGAACTGCACGTTGTCGGTACCATAGAGATTGGCCTGCAGCGCTGCGATACCCTTGCGGAAGAACAGCGCCGCGAACCCGGCGGCGATGCCGATCAGAAGCGCGATGAACCAGAATTGGATCTGGCTTGGGCCGCGCCGGCGCAGCACGCGCCATGCATCCCTGACCGCGGCGAGAGCCTGCCGGATCTGATCGCGCAAAACGGTGCGGGTGGACTGCGTCATCGCGCCCCTCGTTTCCTCGGATATCCCTTAGTAAGCCACGAGGCCAAAACAGAAAAGGCGGTTCACGACAGTGTGCCCCTTGCGTTGCGGCAGGACCTCGGGTCAGGCGTGCAGAAGGGCACGGGCGGCGGCGCGGGCCTCGTCGGTGATGGTGTCGCCCGCGACCATGCGGGCAATCTCGTCCACCCGCTCATCAGGGCCGAGGTGCAGCACGGTCGACAGGGTCTGCCCATCGGCGACCTGTTTCTGCACGCGCCAGTGATGCGCGGCGCGGGCGGCGACCTGCGGCGAGTGGGTGACGACCAGCACCTGCCCGCCCTGCGCCAGCGCCGCCAGCCTGCGGCCCACCGCATCCGCCGTGGCGCCGCCGACGCCGCGGTCGATCTCGTCAAAGATCATCGTGCGGCTGCCGTCATCGCCGCTGAGACAGACCTTGAGTGCCAGCAGAAAGCGGCTGAGTTCCCCGCCCGAGGCGATCTTGTTGAGCGGCCCGGCCGGCGCGCCTGGGTTGGTGGCCACGGTGAAGGCCACCGTGTCGCGGCCCTCGGGGCCCGGCTCGGCCTCGGTCAGGCCGGTCCGGAACACCGCGCGTTCCATCCTGAGCGGCGCTAGCTCGGCCATGACCGCCTGGTCGAGGCGACCGGCGGCCTCGGCCCGGGCGGCGGTCAGGGCGCGGGTGGCGGTGTCATAGACGCGCTGCGCCTTGGTGAGTGCCGCGCGGCGGTCCGACAGCTCGGCATCGCTGGCCTCCAGCTTGCTGAGCCGCGCCCGCAGCGTGTCGGCGAAACCGCCCAGATCGTCGGGCGCGACATCATGCTTGCGGGCCAGTGCGCGGATGGCAAAGAGGCGTTCTTCGGCCCGTTCCAGTTCGGTTGGGTCGAACTCCAGCGCCTCCAGACAGGCACCGACACCGTCCTGCGCCTCGCCCAGTTCGATCATGGCGCGGCCGAGCGCGGCGATGGGGTCTTCCAACTGGCCGCCTGCCTTTTCGGATACGCCTTCGAGCCATCGCAGAGCGTCGCCCATCGTCCCTTCGGCACCATCGCCACCAAGCAGCTCAAAGGCGCGGGCAACGTCGTCGCGGATGCGTTCGGCCCCCTGCATCATACGCCGGCGGGCGTCCAGTTCGGCATCTTCGCCCGGCTGCGGGTCGAGCTTGTCCAACTCGCCCACGGCATGGCGCAGAAACTCTTCCTCGGCGCGGACGGCGTTGACGGCGGCTTCGGTTTCGGCCAGCGCCCTGCGGGCCGCGGACAGCCCCGACCAGGCGCTGCGCGTGTCGGCCACGGCGGCGTCGAGGCCGGCATAGGCATCAAGCATGGCGCGATGGCCGCGCGGGTTCAACAGGCCCCTGTCGTCGTGCTGGCCATGCAGTTCGATCAGTGTCTCGGACAGCGCCCGCAGCACCTCGCCGGAGCAGCGGCGGTCGTTGACCCATGCGGTCTTGCGCCCGTCCGCCGTGTTGACCCGGCGCAGGACCAGTTCATCGCCCGCCGGTATCCCGGCCTCGGTCAGCACTGCCAGGGCGGGGTGGCCGTCGGGC
Source organism: Ruegeria sp. AF8 (assembly GCF_056541825.1). Lineage (NCBI taxonomy): Bacteria > Pseudomonadati > Pseudomonadota > Alphaproteobacteria > Rhodobacterales > Roseobacteraceae > Ruegeria > Ruegeria sp. AF8. Next base: position 125,528 of record NZ_JBQFYW010000009.1, read on the forward strand.
AGATCGAACTCGGCCACGACCTCGCCCTGCTCGGCCCCCTGCCGGACCAGCTCGGCACGCCCGCGCCAGCCCAGAACAAAACCAAGTGAATCGAGCAGAATCGACTTGCCCGCCCCGGTTTCGCCAGTCAGCACGTTGAGACCCGGCTGAAAGGACAGTTCCAGCCGGTCGATGATCAGCATGTCGCGAATATCAAGCGCCCGCAGCATTGGTCCTAATCCCTCAGACCTGCCCGCATGGCGTTACAACCACTGTCCCTTGATCGACTGGCGGTAGATCTGGCTGAGCCAGTTGTCGCCGCTGGATTTGAGTTCCAGCCCGCGCGATGTCAGCAGCTTGTAACTGCTCTCGTACCAGTCAGTGGACTGGTAGTTATAGCCCAGGATCGCGCCCGCGGTCTGCGCCTCGTCCACCAGACCGAGCGACAGGTAGGATTCCACCAACCGGTGCAGCGCCTCGGCTGTATGGGTGGTGGTCTGGAAATCCTCGACCACGACGCGGAAGCGGTTGATCGCCGCCGTATAGTGCTCCTTGCGCAGATAGAAGCGCCCGATCTCCATCTCCTTGCCGGCCAGATGGTCGAAAGCGAGATCGAATTTCAGAATCGCCGAGGTGGCGTATTCACTGTCGGGATAGACCTCGATCACCGTGCGCAGCGCCTGCAGCGCCTGGAAGGTCAGCCCCTGGTCGCGGCCCACCTCGTCGATCTGGTCGTAATAGCTGAGCGCCAGAAGGTACTGGGCATAGGCCGCGTCTTCGTCCGCCGGGTAAAAATCGATATAGCGCTGCGCGGCGGCGCGGCTTTCTTCGTAGTTCTTGTCGGAATGATACGAAAAGGCCTGCATGATCAGCGCCCGCCGCGCCCAATCCGAATAGGGATACAGCCGCTCGATCTCGGAAAAGTACCAGGCCGCGTCGTCTTCGCGGCTTTGCGCAAGCTCGAATTCGCCGCGGGCAAAGATCTGTTCCGGTGTATAACCTTCGAGATTCTGCGTGCGGTCGGCAGAGCGCCGGGCAAAACCGCTGCAGGATGCCAGGGCAGCCGCCAGAAGAATTGCGCCCGCAAGCCTGACTGCCGCTTTGCTGCCAACCATACCGCCCATCCTTGCCTTCTTCTGTCGTGGGGTGCGCCCCGGATCGGGCTTTGGTCTAGCACATAAAATTCCGGTGCAAAACGCCTTATCAACGCCTTCGGTGATTTGCTGCGATCAAGACCGGGTGTCAGGCAACTTCGGGGATTTCGGACCAGACAAGCCCCTGCCCCGGCAGGCGCGCGGCCTGTTCGGGCGTGCACAGCACGGGGCGCACGGCGCCCGGTGTCTCAAACAGTTTGCGCAACAGCGTGTTGGTCATCGTGTGCCCGGACTTGTCGCCGATATAATGGCCCAGAATCGGCCCCCCCGCGAGATAGAGATCACCCAGCGCGTCCAGCATCTTGTGGCGCACCGCCTCGTCCCCATAGCGGAAACCGCCCGGTGTCAGAACCTGCGCGCCATGCACCACGACCGCGTTGTCGAGTGACCCCCCCAGCGCCAGACCGTTGGCGCGCATCGCCTCGACATCCGAGCGGCGGCAGAAGGTACGGCAATCGCTGAGTTCGCGGGCGAAGGAGCCGTTGCGCATGTCCAGAACCTTGGTCTGGCGGCCGATTGCCTCGTCCTCGAATTCGATATGGAATTCGATCGTCATCCCGTCGGCGGGCAGCAGCGTTGCCTGCGCGCCTTCGCGCTGCGCCGTCACCGGCTTGAGCACCTGATAGGCCAGAACCGGGCTGGCCTGGCGCCGCACGCCGCGCCCCATGATGCCGCGCACGAAATCGACCGCGGATCCGTCCATGATCGGCACTTCGGGTCCATCGATTTCGATCAGCGCATTATGCACACCGCACCCGGCCAGCGCCGCCATGATATGTTCGACGGTCGAAACGGAAACCCCGGCATGGTTCACAAGACGGGTGCAGAGCGGGGTGCGCTCAACCACATCGTAGGAGGCCGGGATCATCGCATTGCCAAGCTCGATATCGGTGCGTTTGAACCAGATGCCATGGCCAGCCGCTGCCGGTCGCAGAACCATCGTGGCGGGTTGGCCGCCATGCAGACCAATGCCCTTGAATGCGACCGGGGATTTGAGCGTGTGTTGCAAAATGTGCCTCTGCGAGCTGTGTCCAACCTCAGGCGGCTGTGTTGGGCAATCAGTTAAGGGAGCGGGGCGTTACACACAATTCACTCTTTGTAACTGAATGAAACAAGTGTGTGACAGATCGGCAGAACCCTGCCTACACTGCCGTAACAGGCTGAACAAAAAGAAAAAAGGGTCGCCCGAAGGCGACCCTTAATGGTCATTTTGTTACCGCCGTCAGTTGGCCTGACGCCGCAGGAACGCAGGGATTTCGATGCGCTCTTGTTCGGGATCGGCCTCGTCATGCGCAGGTGCCGTAGCGTCACGCTGGCGCATGGGCGGCTGGTGGCGCACCGGCTGCGACGGCGTGTCGGCGGCGTGTCCGGTCATGCGGTCGATCAGCCGGTTGAAGCCGAAACGCGGCTTGTCCTGCGCCGCCTCGGGCTGCGTCTGCACCGGTTCCGCCATCGGGCGGCGCTGTTGTGCAGCGGGCACTTTCTGTACTGCCGCCTGCAACCGGCGCAGCGCCTCGGGCGACGGCGTTCCCGGCGTCGACGCACGGGGCGCGACAAAGGAATCCGGCGCGGTTTCCTGCGCCTCGACCTGCGGTTCGAACTCCGGCACTCTCGGCTGATAGGCGGGCGGCGGCAGGCCGTCGTCTTCCATCACTTCCGGTTCGGGATCGAAGCTTGCCACGGCGGCGTGAGCCTCCTCTTCCGGCTCGGCTGCCTCGAAGAGCGACGGTTCGCGCTCGGCCACCGGCTCGGGGCGGGTTTCGGCGGCAACCGGTGCCGGCTCGGCAGCGATCGGCGTCACTTCTTCGACCGGAGCGGTACGCGCCAGCGGGGTCGAGATCGAGCGGCGGGCAACGGGGATCTCTGCATGCACGTCCGAGGCGTCGATGCCGGTGGCAACCACCGAAACGCGCATGGTGCCTTCCATGTCGGGGTCCAGCGTCGAGCCGACGATGATGTTGGCGTCGGGGTCCACTTCCTCGCGGATGCGGTTGGCGGCCTCGTCCAGCTCGAACAGGGTCAGGTCGTGGCTGCCGGTGATATTGATCAGCACGCCCTTGGCACCCTTGAGGCTGATTTCGTCCAGCAGCGGGTTGGCGATGGCCTTTTCGGCGGCCTGAACGGCGCGGTCTTCACCGTCGGCCTCGCCCGTGCCCATCATCGCCTTGCCCATCTCGTCCATCACCGCGCGCACGTCGGCAAAGTCGAGGTTGATCAGGCCCGGACGCACCATCAGGTCCGTGACGCCCTTGACGCCCTGATACAGCACGTCATCGGCCATCGAGAACGCTTCGGTGAACGTGGTCTTTTCGTTGGCGAGGCGGAACAGGTTCTGGTTCGGGATGATGATCAGTGTGTCGACCACCTGTTGCAGCATATCGACGCCATCCTCGGCCTGACGCATCCGCTTGGCGCCTTCGAACTGGAACGGCTTGGTGACGACGCCGACGGTCAGCACGCCCAGCTCACGCGCGGCCTGAGCGATGATGGGGGCGGCACCAGTGCCTGTGCCGCCACCCATCCCGGCGGTGATGAAGCACATATGCGCACCCGCCAGATGGTCGACGATCTGTTCGATGCTTTCCTCGGCTGCCGCTGCGCCCACGGCGGGACGCGCGCCTGCGCCCAGGCCTTCGGTCACCTTGACGCCCAGTTGCACCCGCGCCTGCGACTGGCTTTGCTGCAACGCCTGCGCGTCGGTGTTGGCGACAACGAAATCGACGCCCTCAAGCCGTTTTTCAATCATGTTGTTGACGGCGTTACCGCCTGCCCCGCCAACGCCAAATACGGTGATCCGAGGCTTCAGTTCGTCGTGCCCGGGCATCGAAAGATTCAATGTCATGCTCTGTCCGCCTGTTTTTATGTTGCCGCAAAATACGGTTTATTCTGACCTATCCACCAATGATTTTACCGTTTGAAATCCAAAACGTCACCAGAAAAATCACGCGAATCCACAAAATATGGAGGAAACATGGCTTGAAACAGCGGCATTTTGCCGTCGTCGCCATATGTTGCGGCAGAAGGCTTGTGCAGCACTACACACCAAGAGAGCGCACCCGCCTAACGGAATGCGTCACAATCGGCTGATCACTCTTTCCAGGTCGCGGAAAACTGCTCAATGTCCTGCCGCTGGGCCTCTGCCGGGCCTTGTGGATATCTTGCGGGATTACACGCCCGGCTGCAACCGGTTTCTTTAGCTGATCGGGACACTTGGACAGTTCAGCCCATCTTTGGTGATGCTGCGGACCTCTTGCGTTTCGGTGCCGACAAAGCGGGCCAGACGCACCATCAGCCGGTCGTTATGCAGGAAGGGCCACCAGCAGACCGGCAAGCCGTCGGGCGCATCATCGTAGAGGAAACAGATCTGGCCGTTGGGCGTGGTGATCTGGCCGTAGACGCAGCCCTGCCCCTCCGGCCGCCAGACCGAGAGCGACCGGCTGAGGAAGTCTTCGGTCCCGACCAGCAAACCCGTGCGGATTTCGTGGAACCTGACGGTTTTTCCGACCACGGCGTCCAGAAACTGGTCAGGTGAGATCAGCGTCTGAGCCGAAACCGCGACGGGAGAGACGGCCGCGCAAAGGACCGCACGGCGCAGGGCTTTACCAATTGTCACGGAACCAGCGCACCGCGCGTTTGAACGGGCGGGCGTTGAAGGGATCCGTCGGCATTTCGAAATCCCACCATTCGTCCTGCGGATGGGCGGCGAAAAGGCTGAGGCCCACCGCCGAGGAAAAGCCCGGCCCGGTCGCCGATTGAGGCAGGCCGTGCACCCGCAGAGGGCGGCCGAGGCGGACGCGCTGGCCCAGGATGCGGCTGGCCAGCCCGTCCAAACCAGTGACCTGGCTGGCGCCGCCGGTCAGGACGATCTGCTGGGTGGGCAGATGCTCGAACCCGGCGGCATCCAGACGCACGCGCACCTCTTCGAGGATTTCCTCGACACGCGGACGCATGATGCCGATCAGTTCGGCCCGGCTGACGGTGCGGCGGTCGTGCTCCCAATCGCCGGTATCGCCGCCGATGTCGATCAGGTCGCGGTCGTCTGCGCCGGTCGCGTGCACACCGCCATTGACGTTCTTGATGCGCTCGGCGATGGGCGCAGGAACGCCCAGACCCATCGAAATGTCACTGGTGACGTGATCGCCGCCCATGCGGACGCAATCTGCATAGATCATGTGTTTCTTGAGAAAGATCGAAACGCTGGTCGTGCCGCCACCCATGTCGATACAGGCCGCGCCCAATTCCTGTTCATCCTCGACCAGCGCCGAGATGCCCGAGACGTAAGCCGAGTTGGCGATGCCCGCAAGTTCCAGGTCGCAGCGCTTGATACACTGAACGATATTATGGATCGCCGGGGCGTCGACGGTCAGCATGTGCATGTCCACCGCCAGCGTCTGCCCCAGTTGCCCGCGCGGATCGATCAGGCCCGAGCGGTTGTCGAGCGCGAAATTGACCGGCTGGGCGTGCACCACCTCGCGCCCTGCCCCGTAATCGGGCACATCACAGGCACTCAGGACGCGGCCGATATCCGCCTCGCTGACCAGCTGCGCCTCCAGATCGATCTGCGCATCCAGCCCATACGAGCGGGGATTGGCCCCCGAGAAACAGGCGATGACGTGATCGACGCGGATTTCGGCCATCTTCTGCGCCGCCTGCACGGCAGTGCGTATGGCGCGTTCGGTTTCCTGCATGGCGGTGACTTCGCCGAACTGAACCCCGCGTGAGCGGGTGGTCGCCGCGCCGATCACCCGGAACCCGGTCTGCCCGGCCATCGAGCCGATGGAATTGTCTTCGCTCAGCCGCCCGGCGGCGTCGAAGCGCAGCACCAGGCACGCGATCTTGGAGCTGCCCACATCCAGAATGGCCACCACGCCCCGTTGCATTGCCTGCCGGCGCATCTGCCGCATGGCCCTTTGTGACTGATAGAGATCCGTCATCATACTATTGCCCGCTCTTTACCGTTACTTTCGTATTCCACCATTCTGCGCTGGCGGTTTCGTTCATCCTGATGGTCGGTCGCGACCCGATGCGCATGTCCACTGCGGCGACGTCGCGCTCCAGCAGATCCTGCACCTCGCTGACCGCGAGCACCCGTTCCAGCGCCTGTACCGGGCGCTCGGTCGGCAGCATGATGCGTTGGTTGCGGTCCAGCACCAGATCCCAGCGCCGCTCACCAACACGTACCAGACCGCGAACCCGGTCGCCCAGCGCCCGCGCCGTGCGGATCAGGGCCAGCGCCTCACCGACATGGGCATCCGCGCCCTCGCCGGCGATCACCGGCAGGTCGGGACGATCGGCGCGCGCGGCGATGTCATCCACATGCGCGCCGGTCTCGTCCAGCATCTCGACCCCGTCCCAGGTGCGCCAGACCACGACCGGCTCGCGTTCGAGCACATCGACCTGCAGGATGCCGCCCGGACGGATTCGAACACTTACCGACTTGACCGGGTCGAGGCCGGCAATGGTGTCGCGGATCTGGTCGGCATCCAGGTCGAAGGAACTGATCGGGAAATCCAGCGGCACCACCTCGCGGATATCCTCGGACAGGTTGACGCCCGCACCGTCGATGGCCATCAGGTTGACCATGAATTCCGGGCGCTCCTCGAACGAGGTGCGCAGCTCGGAGAAAAATCCATGCACCGCGTCGCGCCGCTGATCATCGGCGAAATACGCAGTTCCGGCCACGAAAACGGCGGTAAAGGGAATCCCCATGCGCAGTCCCAGCCGGATGCCGGGGGTCAGCATCCAGCGCTGGAAACGGAAACTTAGCCGTGACGGGGCCGGATCGGCCTTTCGGCCTGTCCGGCGGCGGCCCATCCGCAGACGAAACCGGGGCTGAACGCGGTGGGACGATGTATCGGCGACGGCAAATTCGGCATCCTCATCCGTCAGAGGCTTTTCCCGCCAGGCCACAAGCTCGCGATGCGGTCTTACCGGTCGCATGAGGCGTCCTCCACCATCCAGGCGCAAAGCTGGCCAAAGGTCATCCCCAGATATTCGCCCTGTTCCGGAACCAGCGAGGTCGGGGTCATGCCGGGCTGGGTGTTGGTTTCCAGCAGGAACAGGCCGTCGGCGCCCTTGCTGTCGTCCCAGCGGAAATCCGTGCGGCTAACGCCCCGACATCCGAGCACGTCATGTGCACGCCGCGCAAATTCCATGCACCGGTCAAAAATCCCCGGCGGAACATCGGCGGGCAGCACGTGCCAAGAGCCGCCGGGCTTGTATTTGGCGTCGTAGTCGTACCAGCCATCGGTCATGATCTCGGTCACGGTCAGTGCCCGGTCATCCATCACGGTCACGGTCAGTTCGCGCCCCGCCACATACTGTTCGACCATAACCTGGTCGGGCATGTCATCCGCCAGCTTCGGCGGACCGTTCGCGCCTTCGTGCACCAGATAGATGCCGACGCTGGAGCCTTCGTTATTGGGTTTGACCACGTAGGGGGCTGCCATAACGTGGCCTGCCATCACCTCTGTCTTGGGCACGATCACACTATCTGCAACGGGCAGCCCCGCCACGCGGAACGCTTCTTTGCTGCGCTGCTTGTCCATGGCCAGCGCCGAGGCCAGCACGCCGGAATGCGTATAGGGAATGCGCATCCATTCAAGCAGGCCCTGCACGCAGCCATCCTCGCCCCAGCGGCCATGCAGGGCGTTGAACACCACATCCGGCTTGATTTCCTGAAGGCGTGCATAGAGGTCGGAACCGGCATCCAGTTCGACCACTTCAATGCCTTCTCCCCTGAGGGCGGCTGCGCATTCGCGCCCGCTGCTGAGCGAAACCTCGCGTTCTTTCGAGGGTCCGCCCATCAATACCGCCACTTTGGGGTTTGTCCTGCTCGACCTACCCACGTTCGTGCGCCTCAATGTCCCCGGGCCTTATTCGGTGGCCCGTGCTGCTGTGTTATGCCTTTGATCCGCCGCCTTGTTTTGCCTGTTCTGGTCGACGGTCGGGGCTGCTATTTCTTGAGCGGGTCACCGACCCGCATGATTTCCCACTCTAGCGTGATGCCGCTTGTTTCGTAAACCTTTTTTCGCACCTCTTCGCCCAGACCTTCGAGATCTGCGGCGGTCGCGCCACCGGTGTTGATCAGAAAGTTGGGATGCTTTTCGCTCATCTGCGCGCCGCCCTTGCGGGCGCCGCGCAGACCGGCGTTGTCGATCACTTTCCAGGCTTTCAGATCATGGGTGTCATCGGCCCGCCCGGTCGAGGAAAACCCGGCCGGATTGCGAAAGGTCGAGCCGGCGCTGCGGTCCCTGGTGGGCTGGGTTTCGTCGCGCTTTTGCAATTGCGCGTCCATGCGCGCGTGCAGCTCATCCGGCGAAGCGGAAGGCCCCGCCATCTTTGCCGCGACCAGCACCGCGCCCTCGGGCAGGTCGGACTGGCGGTAGCGGAAGTTCAGGTCGGCGCCGGTCAGCTCGGCGATGTCGCCGTCGCGCAGGACCACGGTGGCGGATTGAAACACATCGGCCATGTAGCTGCCATAGCAGCCCGCGTTCATCCGCACGGCGCCGCCGACCGAACCGGGGATGGTGCGCAGAAAGGTCAGGTCAACGCCCGCATCCGCCGCCTTGCGCGCCACATGCGCGTCCAGCGCGGCGGCGCCCGCGACAACAGTATTGCCATCGACCGAGATGCCGTTGAAGCCGCGCCCGAGCCGGATCACCACCGCACGCAGACCGCCGTCGCGGACGATGAGGTTGGAGCCCACGCCCATAGGGAAAACGGAGACGTCACCCGGCAGGTCCCGCAAAAAGCCCTGCAGGTCTTCCAGATCGGCGGGCTGGAACAACCAATCCGCCGGGCCGCCCACCCGCAGCCAGGTCAGCTCGCAAAGCTCACGGTTGGGTGTCAGTCTGCCACGGATCGTGTCGGTCGGGATCATGGGACTCTTCCGTTTAGGTCGGTTTGGTGCATCTAGCCCGGTTTCACATCCGGAACAACGCGGAAGACCGTCTTGGCGCGGAAAATCCGGCACTTGATCGGCAAGCCATTGCCCGGCACGATTGTTCGCACCTTGCCGTGGAGGACCGGAGTGCAGCCCATCGGGACCGGATCGAACCTGACAGACATCGACAAGCTGACCGCCCGACTTGCCGACCCGCAGATGGAGCGCCGCTATCTGAAGGCCCGGCTCGACCGCGATCTCAAGCGATTTCGGCTTTCAGCGGTTCTGGCCGGTACGGCCAGTCTGATTTTTGCGCTGCTCGATTGGTCGGTGATCCCGGAAAACGCCGATCTGGCGGTACTCACCCGTCTGATCGTCGCCTTTCCCGGCGCCGGTACGATTTACGTGATGACTTATTTCAGCGCGTTCCGACAGCGGCCCGAGATACTGGCGTGGATCGCCATCGGCACCGCGACACTGTGCTATGCCTTTCTCAATCTGGTCGCCGAAACGCCCGATGAATACCTGTCGGGCTTCGTGATCGTTCAGATGTTTCTGTTCTTCATCCTACCGCTGGGCTTTGCGACCGCCGTCGCGATCGGATCGATTTGCACCTTTGCCTTTGCGCTCAGTTTCACGCTCGCGCGGGATCTGGCCTTCGGCAGCCTGGTGACGATCTATTTCCAGTATCTGGTGGTGCTTCTGGTCGGCGGCTTTGCCGTGCACCAGCTGAACGTGTTGCGCCGGCTGGAGTTTCTGAGCGAGCGTAAAGTCGGGCGTCAGAAAACCCGTTATTTCGAGCTGCTGACGCGCATCCTGCCGGGCAGCATCGTGGCGCGGATGGAACGGGGCGAAGAACGTATCGCCGACACCGTGCCGGAGGCGGTGGTGTTGTTTGCCGACGTGGTCGGGTTCACCGAACTGGCCGCGCGAAATTCGCCCGAAGAGGTCGTTGCGTCATTGAACGGGCTGTTCGGCGCATTCGACCGGCTGGTGGCGGCACACGGGCTGGAAAAGATCAAGACCATTGGTGACGCGTATATGGCGGCAGGCGGCGCGCCCGAAGCGTTGCCGGATGCTGCGGATGCTGCTGCGAAACTGGCGCTGGACATGCTGGACTGCGCGGCGGCATTCGAAGGGATGTCGGGCGAACGGCTGCAGATCCGGGTTGGGCTGCATTGCGGGCCGGTGCTGGCCGGTGTGATCGGCGAGTCGCGGTTCGGCTATGATCTGTGGGGCGACACGGTCAACCTTGCCAGCCGCCTGCAGACGCTTGCCGAACCCGGAACAGTCCTTGTCAGTGCCGCCATGCGGCAGTCACTGGTGGACCGGTTCGACCTCGCCGAACTGGGACCGAACGAGATCAAGGGGCTGGGCAAGGTTCCGGTGTGGCGTCTGACCGGGCCAAGCGCCTGACGCTGCCGGTCAAGCCCCGGCGCGACTAGCCAGGCTGCGTCCGCCGACGCCGCCCATGATCACCGCAAACAGGAAGGGCAGTACGCCGCCCGTAAGCCAGACAAAGGGCGCAAAGGCGCGCTCTTCCTCGCCGGTGCCAACGGTGGTCAGCATGACGATCAGTACCAGACCGACCGCCGAGGTCAGGCCGATCAGCCAGAGCAGGTTGCGAAACCCCATCCAGCGGCCCGCGACAAAACCGGCAACAATACCGGACACAAGCGCGATCAGCGGCAGATAGGCAAACGTAGCGATATTCCCCATGACGAGGTCTCCGAATCATTTCTTCGCCGCCTTCAGCCCCTGCATCTTCGACCGAATCCAACGGGTCAGGTAGATCACCGGCCAGCGCAGCATGGACATGCCCGCGGCCATCACCACCAGACCGATCCAGGGGCCGTTTTCATAGGTGACATAACCCAGCAGCGGGATGCCGACGGCAATCAGCACATAGGCCTTGCGCCAGTGGTTGTCCTTGCTCGGAGTCAAGGCGAGTACATTTGCCGCAACGGCCCAGATGCAGGCGAGGGTGAGCGAGACCGTCATTTGCGCCCCTCCGTCTCCGGGCCGCGCCACCTGCGCCAGAAATAGATCAGCGGGTTGCGGAACATCGACAGGAAACCCGCCAGCGCGGCAATGCCAAGAATCCAGCCGTACTGTACCCACAAGATCGCGATCAGAACCGGGGCGGCGGCCAGCAGCATGATGCCGGGAACGTACTGGCGGCGCATCGGCAGGAACGACACCGCGGTCGCGGCAAAGACCCAGGCGATGGCAAGAACGACCGGCAGGCTCATGCGATCCCTCCTATGGCGACGGCAAGCGCGATTGACGACAGTACGAGACCCAGAACCGGAACGGCCATCGGCACACGGAATCGTGCCTCGGGTTCGCGCCGCTTCTGGACGATCAACGCCAGGTTGACCAGAGCAAATACAGCCAGGAGGATCGCCGATGTGGTTTCCGCCAGCGTGGCGAAGGGAACATAGAGCGCGGCGGCGACCACGACGGCGCCGATCAGCACGGTGGCCAGAACCGGCGTCCCCAGTCGCGGATGCGCCCGATGAAAGACGCCCAATGCCGGGCTACGCTTGCCGAGACCAAAAAGAACACGGCTGGCCATGACGATCTGCGCCAACACCCCGTTCAACGCCGCAAAGACGGCGATGGCGGACAGGAACTCGCCCGAGCCGCCGCGCGCGGTCTGCCAGACCAGCGCCAGCGGGCTGCCCGAGGCGGAGAGTTCCGCCAGCGGCACCACCCGGACGGCCGCCCAGCTGACCAGGGCGTAGATCACCGATGTGACGGCCAGTGAAATCAGGATCGCGCGCGGCATCGTCCGCTCGGGCCGGTCGACCTCTTCGGCCATGTTGACGATGTCCTCGAACCCGATAAAGGCAAAAAAGGCCAGCACGCCGCCCAGGCCGATCCCTGTCCAGACCGGCGGCGGTGATGCCGCCCAATCAATCGACGCCTCTCCGCTCAGCCCTGCCCAGCTGACCAGCCCCAATCCGCCGAGTTCGATAGCGGTAAGGACTGCCGCCAGCGCGAGGCTTTCGAGCACACCAAACACGGCGACGGAGGTCAGTGCTGCCCCCAGAACCAGAATGGCCAGCGTCGCGTCCACGTCGATGGCATGGGTGAGATACCCTACCCCGCCACGCAGCACCGCCCCGGCAGACACCGTACCGGCGGTCACAACGGCAAGGCCGACGAAAACCGCCAGCGCCTGGCTGTTCAGGCCGGCGCCGACATAGGCCGCCTCGCCCGCCGCTTCGGGCAGGCGGGTGGAGAATTCGGAATAGCTGAGCGCGGTGGGGGCGGCGATAAGACCGGCCAGAACGAAGGCGAGCGGCGCCCAGATCCCGGCATCCGCCGCGATGGCACCGACCAGCACATAGATACCGGCACCGACCATCACGCCGACGCCATAGGCGGTCAGCAGACCCAATCCTATACGGCGCTTGAGCTCCTGCGCCATATCGTACCCCTTATGTCTTTACGACACGGCCGGATCATTGTCCGGCCGGAACAGAGTACGACTTTCCCTCCCTTACGCCAAGCATGCAGTCGTGATATGACTGATTTTCTTTGCGAAATGATCCTGTGCCGCCAGGCGCGCAACATTAGAAGCACCACCGGGAGCCGACACCGCATGCGCTTGAGAACAGCACAAAACCTTGATGCCGCGAGCCTTGCGGCGCTCTCAATCGAAGTGTGGCTGGCGACCTATTTGCGGCAGGGCGTCAATGCCTTCTTTGCGCAATACGTTCTGGCGGAATTCACCACCCAGAGATTCGAAGCCCTGATCGGGGCACCGGGCGAACATATTGTCGTGGCCGAGCTGCAGATGGGGGTTTGCGGCTATGTCCGTGTCTCGTCGGGGCGGGCGGGGCCTGTGGACGGATGTTCCGACACCGAGATTTCAACGCTCTACGTGCAAGCCAGACATCATGGCAAAGGGTTGGGCAAGGCCCTGCTGGGCCGGGCGCTGGAGCATTGCCGGACATCGGGGGCCGGGTCGGTCTGGCTGACAACGAACTCGGAAAACGCCCCGGCGCTGGCGTTCTACCGGGCGCAGGGGTTCCGCAGGATCGGGAAAACCCATTTCGAGATTCAGGACCAGGCCTATCCCAACGATGTTCTGACCTACGCCCTGGACTGAGCGACTGCCCGCGGTTCCGTCAACCGTTCGGGCAGCGCATTGGCCCAGGCGCTGATCGTCCCGGCGCCAAGGCAGACGACCATGTCGCCCGGGCGGGCCTGTTCGCGCACGAGGCGTTCGAGATCGTCCTCGTTCAGGATGGCGCGGGCGTGGCGGTGGCCGTGGCGGATGAGGCCCGCGACCAGATCGTCGCGGCTGGCGCCTTCGATCGGGTCCTCGCCAGCGGCATAGACCTCGGCGATGGCGACCACGTCCGCGTCGTTGAAACAGGTGCAGAAATCGTCGAACAGGTTGGACAGGCGGGTATAGCGATGCGGCTGATGCACCGCGAGGACCCGGCCCTCGGTGGCCTGACGCGCGGCCTTGAGCACGGCGGCAATCTCGACCGGGTGGTGGCCGTAATCGTCGATGACGGTGACACCGTTCACCTCGCCCACCTTGGTAAAGCGCCGGTTGACGCCGCCGAAATTGGCCAGAGCGTCGCGGATTTCGGTAGCCTTCATGCCCAGATGCCGGGCCACGGCGACGGCGGACAAGGCGTTCGAAACATTGTGATCGCCGGGCATGGGCAGGGTGCAGCCCTCGATCATCATATCCTCGTATTGCAGGTGAATGTCGAAATGCGCCACCCCGCCCTTGTAGGTCAGGTTCGTGGCGCGAACGTCCGCCTGCGCGTTGAACCCGTAGGTGCGGACGCGGCGGTCGGTAATGCGGCCCACCAGCGCCTGCACCTCGGCATGATCGGTGCAGCAGACGGCGAGGCCATAGAACGGCAGATTCGAAACGAACTCGTGAAACCCGTCGCGAAGTTTGTCGAAATCGCCCCAATGCTCCATATGCTCGGGGTCGATATTGGTGATGATGGCAATGGTCGCGGGCAGGCGGTTGAACGAGCCGTCACTTTCGTCGGCCTCGACCACCATCCATTCGCCCTGCCCCATCCGGGCGTTCGAGCCATAGGCGTGAATGATACCGCCATTGATCACGGTCGGGTCGAAATCGCCCGCCACCATCAGCTCGGCCATCATGGTGGTGGTGGTGGTCTTGCCGTGGGTTCCGGCAATCGCGATGTTGGATTTCAGCCGCATCAGTTCGGCCAGCATGTCGGCGCGACGCACCACCGGCAGGCCTTGCGCCCGCGCGCCGTCCAGTTCCGGATTGCCCGGCTTGATCGCGGTCGACACCACGACCACGGCGGCCCCGTCGAGGTTTTCGGCGCTCTGGCCCACAAAGATCCGGGCGCCCAGCTTTTCCAGCCGGCCGGTGATCTTGGACGCCTTCAGGTCAGACCCCTGCACCCGGTACCCCAGATTCAGCAGCACCTCGGCGATGCCCGACATGCCGATGCCGCCAATCCCGACAAAGTGAATGGGGCCTACGTCCTGCGGTAGTTTGGTGGCTGGGGTCATGCGGTCTCCTTCTGGGCCAGTTGCTCGACGAGGGCGACCAGGCGCTCGGTGGCGTCCGGTGCGCCCACCGACAGGGCGGCACGGGCCATTTGCTGGGCGGCTTGCGGGTTGGTCAGGATCGTGGTGATTTGCTCTGACAGAGCGGAAACGTCAAGAGCACTTTCGGGAATCATGATCGCGGCCCCGGCCTGCACCAGCCCGCGCGCATTGGCGGTCTGGTGATCTCCGGCGGCGGCGGCGAAAGGGATCAGGATCGACGGCCGCCCGATCACCGAAATATCGGCGACGCTGGACGCGCCCGAGCGGCTGATCACCAGCTGCGCCTCGGACATGCGGCGCGGGATGTCCTGAAAAAAGGGCTGCACATCGGCCTTGATTCCATGCGCCGCGTAGTAAGCGGTGACACGCTCTCCATCCTCTTCGCGGGCCTGGTGCGCCACACGGATATACTGACGCATCCCTTCGGGCAGCGCCGCAATCGCGCCGGGCACCGTGTCGCTGAGGATGCGCGCGCCCTGGGAACCGCCCATAACGAGAACCGACATCGGATAGTCGCCGGGCGGGATATATCCCGCTGCCTCCCGCTCCAGCACCGCCGCGCGCACCGGATTGCCGGTATGGATGCCATGCGCGCCATCGGGCAAATCCGTCGGCCACGCACCGCAGGCCACATGGGCGACGCGGGTGGCAAAGATCTGGTTCACCCGCCCCAGCACCCCGTTCTGTTCGTGGATCATCCGGGGCACCCGCAGCATCGTCGCCGCGCCCAGCGCCGGGATCGAAGGATAGCCGCCAAAGCCCACCACCACATCCGGCCTGTCGCGCAGCATCTGAAACGCCATGCTGCCCACGCCGCCGGCAATTGTCGGCCCGGCCATCGCCTTGGCCGCCGGTCCGCCGCGTGCGAAGGTGGCCGAGGCGACCTGAACGATCTCGGTCGTGTGCGGAAACCCCTTGGTATACCGCGCGCCGCGCGCGTCCGTCGACAGGCGCACCCGCCAGCCGCGTTTCAGCATCGCCTCGGCCAGCGCCTGTGCCGGAAACATATGGCCGCCGGTCCCACCGGCAGCAATCAGAAGATACGGCTTGCCCATCATCCCCGTCCGCGCAGAATATCACCCAGTTCGCCCTGCGGCCGCGTGCGGGTAAAGGCCAGCAACATGCCCAGCGCAATCCCCCCCGCGATCAGGGAGGAGCCGCCATAGCTGACAAAGGGCAGCGTCATGCCCTTGGCGGGCAGCAGGCGCACCGCGACGCCCATGTTGATCATCGCCTGCACCCCAAACATGCAGGCCAGCCCGGTGCCCGCCAGGCGGATGAACATGTCGCGCTCGCGCATCAGCCGCAAGAGAGAGCGTACCACGATCAGGCTGTACAGCGCGATGATGATCAGCACCAGGATCAGCCCGTATTCCTCGGCAGCCACGGCGATGATGAAATCGGTATGTGCATCCGGCAGCGACCATTTCACCTGCCCCTCGCCGACACCCACGCCGAACAGCCCCCCCTCGCGGATCGCGTTGGTGGCATAGCCCAGCTGCGTGGTCGGATCGACATCCGGGTTCAGAAACCCGTCGATACGGCGGGCGAAATGCTCGGAACTGGAATAGGCCAGCATGCCGCCCAGAACCACGACCCCCGCCATGCCCACCAAAAGCAGCATCGGAGCACCGGCCACGAAATAGATCACGCCCCAGCTGAACAGCACCAGACAGGCCTGCCCGAAATCGGGCTGCAGCACCAGCATCGCGACAATCGCCAGACACAGGGCAAAGGACCACAGGCGCCCCGGCGGGCCGTTGATTTCCTGTGCGGCGGCAAACAGCCATGCGGCCACGACAATGAAGCCGGGCTTGAGGAACTCTGATGGTTGCACCGAGGCAAAACCCAGCGAATACCAGCGCACCGCGCCCTTGCCGAAATCGGTGCCCAGAAACGGCAGCAGCGCCAGCGCCACAAAGGCGCAGACAAAGCCGATCACCGCCAGCCGCCGCACCAGCACCGGAGACATCATCGAGGTCAGCAGCATCGCCACGGCGGCCAGCCCCCCGAACAGCGCCTGCCGTCCGACATAGTGAAACGGTTCGAACCCGTTGCGCGACGCCAGCGGCGGCGACGAGGCCAGCCCCAGCAGCAGGCCGATCACGAACAGGATCAGCACACAGGACATCGTCCACTTGTCGATCGTCCGCCACCATTTGGGAAGGATCGGTTCACCGCGCCGCTCTGGCACAGCACCATACACCATCTCAGTCATGAGATTACCGCCACTATCTGCCTCGTTAACGCCCCGTTTTCGGGGTCTGTGCGCGATTCTACAGGCAAAATGGCATTCAGGCCAGCCTCTTCCTCTTGTCATTGGCATCATTCCGCGCCAAGGGCGGAGGATGAGGTTCGACACGATTATCCTGGGCGCCGGGGCCGCCGGCATGATGTGCGCCGCCCATTGCGGCGGGCGCACTCTGGTGATCGACCATGCAAAGGCTCCGGGCGAGAAAATCCGCATCTCGGGCGGCGGGCGCTGCAATTTTACCAACATGTATGCGGGCCCCGCGAACTTCCTGTCGCGGAACCCGCATTTCTGCAAATCCGCCCTGTCCCGCTACACGCAATGGGACTTTGTCGAACTGGTCGACCGCCACGGCATCGCCTGGCACGAAAAGACGCTGGGGCAGCTGTTCTGCGACGGCTCGTCAAAACAGATCATCTCGATGCTGCTGACCGGGATGGAGCGCGCGGGCGCCGAGCTGTGGCTTTCCACCACCCTGCGGGATCTGCAGCACCGCGATGGCGCATTCGCACTCGATCTGGAGCGCGACGGCAAGCGGCACAAGCTGAGCTGCACCAATCTGGTACTGGCGACCGGTGGCAAGTCGATCCCCAAAATGGGTGCAACCGGGCTGGCCTATGACATCGCGCAGCAGTTCGGGCTGGCGGTCACCGAAACCCGCGCCGCCCTGGTCCCTTTCACTTTCGCGCAGGGCCGGTTCAGCGACCTCTCCGGCGTCTCGCTGCCCGCCCGGCTTGGCACTGCCCGCGCCAGCTTTGACGAGGCGCTGCTGTTTACCCATCGCGGCCTCAGCGGGCCTGCCGTGCTGCAACTCTCAAGTTACTGGCGCGAGGGCGAGGCGATCTCGGTCAACCTGATCCCGGAAATCGACCTCTACGAGACCCTGCGTGCCCGGCGTCAGCATTCGGGCCGCAAGGCGGTGACGACCGAGCTGGCCCGCCACCTGCCCGCCCGGCTGGTCGAACACCTGAACTCCATCCTGCCGTTCGGCGGCAATCTCGCGGACCAGTCCGACGCCAAACTTACCGCCCTGTGCGCCGCCCTGAGCGACTGGCAGCTGACACCGTCGGGCACCGAAGGCTATCGCACCGCCGAGGTCACTCTGGGCGGCATCGACACCGATGCGCTGTCGTCAAAAACGATGGAGGCCAAATCCCTGCCCGGCCTCTACGCCATCGGCGAGGCGGTGGATGTGACCGGCTGGCTGGGCGGCTACAACTTCCAATGGGCCTGGTCCTCGGGCCATGCCGCAGGCACCGCCATCGCGGCAAAAGGGTGACAGACCCTTCTTCCCGTTGACAAATACGGCGGGGGTGAATTGCCGCAGACCAAGAAGGGCAGCGGTGTCCTACGGCGCCAGCCGCTTTTGCACCTCGGCCACGAAATCCGCGCCGCGCCGCTCGAAATTGTCATACTGGTCGAAACTCGCCGCCGCAGGCGCCAGCAGCACCGTTTCGCCCTCCTGCGCCTCGGCCATGGCCCGCTCGACGGCGGCGGCCATCGTGGTGCAGACCTCGGCCTCGACCTCCAGTTGCATGGCGAAACCGGCCGCCTCGCGGCCGATGACATAGGCCTTGACCACCTCGCCCACCACCGCGTTCAGCGCCGAAAGGCCGCCCTCCTTTTCCAGCCCCCCGCAGATCCAGCGGACCCTGCGGAAGGCGCTCAGCGCCTTGGCGGCACTGTCCACGTTGGTGGCCTTGGAATCGTTCACATAAGTCACGCCGCGCGCCTCGGCGATGATCTGGCTGCGATGCGGCAGGCCGGGAAAGCTGTGCAGCGCGGCCTCGATCACCCTTGGCGCCAACCCCAGCGTGCGGCAGGCGGCATAGGCCGCGCAGGCGTTCTGGTGGTTATGCGCCCCGGGCAAGCCCTTGATGCCGCGCAGATCGACCGATGCCGCCTGCCGGCCCTTGCGATATTCCGCCAAAAACCCCTTGCGGGCAAAGACTTGCCAGCCCGGTCCGGTCAACTTGCGGGCAACCGAGATGCGGATCACCCGGTCATCGACGGGTCCTTCCGACATCTGCCCTGCCAGAAACGCGCCTTCGGTCTCGTCCACGCCGATCACCGCCCGGTCCGGGCCGCCCTCGGCAAACAGCCTGCGCTTGGCGGCGAAATATCCGCCCATGCCGCCATGCCGGTCCAGATGATCCGGGCTGAGATTGGTAAAGACCGCCACATCCGGCGTCAGCGCGCGCGCCAGTTCGGTCTGATAGCTTGAAAGCTCCAGCACCACGACCGAGCCATCCTGCGCGGGCGCAATATCCAGCACACCGCGCCCGATATTGCCCGCCAATTGCGAGGGCCGCCCAGCCTCGGTCAGGATGTGATGGATCAGCGCGGCGGTTGTCGATTTCCCGTTCGAGCCGGTGACCGCCACCACCTGTGGCGTCCTGTCGAAATTGTTCCAGTCCGGCCCCGCGAAGGACCGGAAAAACAGCCCGATATCGTTGTCCACCGGCACCCCGGCCTCTAGTGCCGCCCGAACTACCGGGTTGGGTTCGGGATAGAGATGCGGAATGCCGGGGCTGACGATCAGCGCCGCCACATCGTCAAACGCCCCCTCGCGGCGCAGATCGGCGCAGGTGAACCCCTCGGTCTCCGCCGCCGTGCGCGCGGTGGGGTTGTCGTCCCAGCAGACCGGGTCCGCCCCGCCCGCGCGCAAGGCGCGCGCGGCGGCCAGCCCCGACCGGCCAAGGCCCAGCACGGCAACCTTTCTGCCGGAAAACCCTTTGACCGGGATCATCGTGTCTCTTCCTTTCCGCCGCCACTGGTCGCGGCCACACTGCACCGATGCAAAAACGAATGGCAAGGGCAAGATCAGGCTCGCGCCAAGGCGCGAGCCGGGCCCAACCGCTGGCCGCCGGGCCCTGGCCCGGCGCAGCTGGCGGGAGCCCTACCTTACCTTCAGTGTCGCCAGCCCGATCATCGCCAGGATCAGCGAAATGATCCAGAATCGGATGACGATCTGCGGTTCGGCCCAGCCTTTTTTCTCATAGTGGTGATGGATCGGCGCCATCAGGAACACCCGCCTTCCCGTGCGCTTGAAATAGAGCACCTGAATGATCACGCTCAGCGCCTCGACCACGAACAGCCCGCCGACGATGGCCAGCACCAGCTCGTGCTTGGTGGCCACCGCGATCGCGCCCAGCGCGCCGCCCAGCGCGAGCGAGCCTGTATCGCCCATGAACACCGCCGCGGGCGGAGCATTGTACCACAGAAAGCCCAAGCCGGCTCCGAACAGGGCGGCGGTGAAGATCAGGATTTCGCCGGTGCCCGGCACATAGTGCACATCCAGATATTCGGTGAAGTCGACGCGCCCCACCGCATAAGCAATGATCCCCAGCGTCGAAGCGGCGATCATTGCGGGCATGATCGCCAGTCCGTCCAGACCGTCGGTCAGGTTCACGGCATTGGCCGAACCGACGATGACGCAGATCGAAAACGGGATATAGAACAGGCCCAGATTGATCAGCGTGTCCTTGAACACCGGCAGCGCCAGCTGGTTCTGCAAATCCGCCGGATGGTTATAGGTGGCCCAGAGCGCCGCGATCACCGCGATGATAATGCCCAGCGCCAGCCGCAAACGGCCCGGCACGCCTTTGGTGTTCTGCTTGGACACTTTGGCATAGTCGTCAGCAAACCCGATCGCCGCATAGGCCAGCGTCACGAACAGAACCAGCCAGACGAACGGATTGCTCCACCGCGCCCAGAGCAGGGTCGAGGTGACCAGCGCGCCCACGATCAGAAGCCCGCCCATGGTGGGCGTTCCGGCCTTGGAAAAATGCGCCTCGGGGCCGTCGTCGCGGATCGGCTGGCCCTTGCCCTGCTTGCGGCGCAGCACGTTGATCAGGGGTTTGCCGAACAGGAAACCGAACACAAGCGCGGTCATGAAGGCCCCGCCGGCACGGAAGGTGATATAGCGGAACAGGTTCCAGAAATCGCCACCGTCCGAAAGGGCCGTCAACCAATAGAGCATCTCTCTTCCCTTTCTCTCAGGCGTCTTCCTGTTCAGGCGCCGGGCCATGCCCCATTTTTCGGACGCCGTCAACGATGCGCGCCAGATCCATGCTGAGCGAGCCTTTGGCCAGAACCGCATCGCCCGCCCGCACCAGTTGCGGCAGGTTTTGCGCCATCTCCTCGCTGGTTCCGGCCCAGAGGCCGCGTTTCTCGGCGGGCAGGGCCGCATGCAGCGCCTGCATCAGCGGACCGATACAGTGAACCTGATCGACGCGGGCCATGGCGTCGATACCGGCCATTGCCGCGTGCATGGCCTCTTCCCGCGCGCCCAGCTCTTTCATGTCGCCCAGAAAGGCCACCCGGCGGGCGGTTGTCGCAGCTGCCAGCACATCCAGCGCCGCCGCCATCGAGGTGGGGTTGGCGTTATAACTGTCGTCGAGCAATTCGATCTGGCCGTCAGCCAATCTAATCTTCTCGCGCACGCCGCGCCCCTTGTAGGGCGTCCAGCCGCGCAGACCGGCAATGGCGTCGTCCAGCGGCACGCCCAGCGCCACGCAAGCGGCCAGGGCGCCCAGACCGTTCATCGCGAAATGGGTTCCGGCGGAACGGACGTCGAACGCAAAGGCGGACCCGCCGGCACTTGCCTCGGCATGGGTCAGGTCGCCCCGGCTTGCCACGTCAAGCAGACAGTAGTCGTCAGCTTGCTTTCCGAACCCGAAAATCCGCACGCCCTGCCTTTGGGCGCAGTCGCGCAGGATGTCGGCATGTTCGATATCCGCATTCACGATGGCGGTGCCGCCCGGCTCAAGCCCCTCGAAAATCGCCGCTTTTTCCCGCGCGATATCTGCCACCGTGTCGAACGCCTCAAGATGCACCGCCGCGACGGTGGTGACCAACGCCACATGGCTATGGGCCTGACGGGCCAGCGGGGCGATTTCGCCGGGGTGGTTCATACCGATCTCAATCACCGCATAGTCCGTATCACGCGGCATCCGTGCCAGCGTCAGCGGCACACCCCAGTGGTTGTTATAGCTGGCAACGCTGGCATGCATCCTTCCCCGCGCGCCCAGCATGGTGGCCAGCATTTCCTTGGTCGAGGTCTTGCCGACGCTGCCGGTAACCGCCACGACCCTGGCCCTGGTCCGGCTGCGTGCGGCCTGCCCCAACGCCTCAAGCCCGGATTGAACGTCATCGACGATCAGCAGCGGCGCGTCGGGCGGCACATCGTCGGGAATGTGCGAGACCAGTGCGGCGCCCGCGCCTTTTTCCAGCGCCTGCGCCACAAAGTCGTGCCCGTCGCGCGCAGCCTTGAGCGCCACGAACAGGTCGCCCGGTTGCAGCGTTCGAGTGTCGATGGAGACACCGTTTGCCTGCCAGTCGGAGGTTACGCGCCCACCGGTGGCGCGGGCGGCCTCGTCCGCGGTCCAGAGTGTCATGCAACCCTCCCGTCCAATGCGGCCACGGCAATGCTGGCCTGTTCGGCATCGTCGAAAGGCAGGACCTGATCGCCCACGATCTGCCCGCTTTCGTGTCCCTTGCCCGCAATCAGCAGCGCATCGCCGGGTTGCAGGGCGTCGACGCCACGCAGAATTGCCTCCGCCCGGTCTCCGATTTCCGTGGCGCTCGTGTTCCCACCCACCCCAATCGCGCCATCCATCACGGCGGCGCGGATCGTGGCGGGGTCTTCGCTGCGGGGGTTGTCGTCGGTGACAAAGACGATATCGGCATTCTCGGCCGCTGCCCGCCCCATCAGCGGGCGCTTGGTGGCGTCGCGGTCACCGCCTGCCCCCACGATTGCGATAAGCCGCCCCATGACATGCGGACGCATGGCCCTGAGCGCGGTTGCGACTGCGTCAGGTGTATGGGCGTAGTCCACAAACACCGCAGCGCCGTTGTCACGCGTGGCCGCCAGTTGCATACGCCCGCGTACGGTCGACAGGTGCGGCAGGGTTTCGAACACCCGCTCGGGTTCCTCGCCGCCGGCGATCACCAGGCCGCAGGCCAGCAGCACATTTTCGGCCTGAAAGCCGCCGATCAGGTTCAGCCGTGTCTGGAACGGCTTGCCGTGCCAGGAAAAGCGCAAATCCTGACCGGTGGCGTCAAAGCGCTGGTTCAGCAGACACAGATCGCCGCCTGCGCGCCCAACGGTCAGAACCTCCTGCCCGCGCGCGGCGGCCACGGCGCGCATTTCCGCGCCCTTGGGGTCGTCCAGATTGATCACTGCGGTTCCGTCGGGCGGCAATACGCGGCGGAACAAGCCCGCCTTGGCCGCGAAATAGGCCTCGAACGTGTCGTGATAGTCCAGATGATCCTGGGTGAAATTGGTAAAGCCCGCCGCCTTGAGACGCACGCCATCCAGGCGGCGCTGTTCCAGTCCGTGCGAGGATGCCTCCATCGCCGCGTGAGTCACGCCATACGCAGCGGCCTCGGCCAGCGCGCGATGCAGGGTGATCGGCTCGGGCGTGGTGTGGGCCAGCGGCGCTGTCCAGGAGCCTTCGACGCCGGTGGTGCCCAGATTGACGGCGCAGTGCCCCAGTTCGACCCAGATCTGGCGCACGAAGGTGGCAACGGACGTCTTGCCATTGGTGCCTGTCACCGCCACCATCGTTTCCGGCTGTGCCCCGAACCAGAGCGCCGCCGTAAAGGCCAATGCCTGACGCGGGTCTTCGACGACCACCAGCGCGGCGTCCGACGCGGCCAGTTCACTGGCCGCGATCGCTGCTCCTTTGGCATCGGTCAGAATGGCCGCGGCCCCCATGCGCAGGGCGAACTGGATGAACTCGCCGCCATGCACGCGGGTGCCGGGAAGCGCGGCGAACAGGAAACCCTCCCTGACCGCGCGGCTGTCCACGGCCAGACCGGTGATCGCGGGGTTGCGGCCGCCGCGTGCGGTCAGGGCCAGTTCGCTGAGTTTCTTTGACCGTGCGCCCATGACCTGTCTGCCTCGTGCTGCCTAGTTTGAGGTCAGCGTTATAGCAGCGCCCGCTTCAGGCTCAAGCCGGGGGCGCAGGCCCAGCAGAGGGGCCACGCGCCCGATCAGTTCCGCCGCCACCGGCACCGCTGTCCAGCCTGCCGTCCGGCGCTTTTCGCCATAGGCCACGATCGAGGGTTCGTCCAGTGTGACGATCAGCACGTATTTCGGATCATAGGCCGGAAAAATCGAGGCAAAGGTAGCTATGACCTTGTCATCGTAGTAACCGCCGCGCGGCTTCGGCTTGTCAGCGGTTCCGGTCTTGCCGGCCACGTCATATCCCGCCACCTCACCAAAACTGGCGGTGCCGTCGGTGACCACCTTACGCAACATCCGCTGCGCCTGACGCGCCGCATCTTCCGAGATCACCCGGGGGCCATATTGCGGCCCGCGCTGTTTCAGAATCGTGGGGCTGACATAGTTGCCGCCATTGGCGATTGCCGCATAGCCCGCCGCCAGATGCATCGGACTGGTCGACAGGCCGTGCCCGTAGGAAATGGTGACCGTGCTCAACTCGCCCCATTTCTTGGGTTTCAGAGGCGCGCCGCCCGCGGCCTCGACAATCTCGAAGGGAGTCGGTTCGAACATGCCCAGCGCACCAAGGAAATCCTGCTGCCGCGTGGACCCGATCTGCAAAGCAAGCCGCCCTGTGCCCCGGTTCGAACTGTGGACGATCACATCCGCGACGCTGATCTTGCCGTAATTCTTGCCATTGAACTCGCCAATCGGAAACCGCCCGATCCGCATCGGCCCCGAAGTATCGATGATGGTTTCCGAGTTCACCAGACCCAGATCCACCGCCTGCGCCGCCGTGAAGATCTTGAAGACCGAACCCAGTTCGTAGACCCCCTGCACATAGCGGTTGAAAAGCGGGCTGTCAGAGGGGTCGAACCCCGAGGTGGGCGGTCGCGGGCGGTCGTTAGGGTCGAACGAGGGCAGCGAGGCCGCCGAGATCACCTCGCCGGTATGAACATCCATCAGAACCGCCGAGGCGCCTTTGGCGTTCATGATCTTCATACCGCCGAACAAAACGCGTTCGACCGCCGACTGAACTGTCAGGTCAAGCGAAAGCTGCAGGGGTTTGTGACCGTTGGCGGGATCGCGCAGATAGCCGTCGAACTGCTTTTCCACACCCGCAACACCGATGACTTCGGCAGCGCTCACGCCTTCGCGGCCGAAGCCGGAGCCGCCAAGTATATGCGCCGCAAGCTGGCCGTTGGGGTACAGGCGCATTTCGCGGGGGCCGAACAGGATGCCGGGATCGCCGATGTCATGCACCGCCTGTTTCTGTTCGGGCGAGATGCGCTTTTTGATCCACAGAAACTTGCGCTTGCCGGTGAAGTCCTTGATCAGACGCGCCTTGTCGAGATCCGGAAAGATGCGGACCAGACCTTCGGCCGCCGCCACCGGGTCGATCATCTGCGGCGGCTGCGCATAGACGGAGTAGGTTTCCAGATTGGTGGCCAGAATGCGCCCTTCGCGGTCAACGATATCGGCCCGCTGCATGGCGATATTGGCGCCGGGCGCGGTGGCCAGCGGCTCCTGCGCCTCGGAAGTAGCGAGCATTCCCATCCGCGCGCCGATCACGGCAAAGGCACAGAAAAAGAACGCGCCCAGAACCAGCAGCCGCCCCTCGGCGCGGGTGCGGGCGCGGTCCTTCATCTCTTCATGGCGCTTGCGAATGTTCTCGCGTTCGATCAGGTCGGGGTTTTCACCGCGGGCGCGGGCGTCGAGAATGCGGGCCAGCGGTCGGAGCGGCGTGCGGGTCATGGAATCTGCACCTCACCCAGCGCCTGGAACTCGGCGATTGCCTGCAACTCGATAGGGTCGACAATCGGCAGATCCGGGTCCTCGCCATAGGCGATCTGGTCGGCCTGCCCGAATTGCTCGGCCCGCAGGGGCAACAGGCCCAGACGTTCGAAATTCAGATCCGCCAGTTCGCGCAGCCGGTCCGGGCGGTTGAGATAGGCCCATTCCGCGCGCAAGACCGCCAGCCGGGCCTGCGCCGCACCGATCTGGCGCTGCAGGTGCTGGGTTTCCTTCAGCACCTGCTGGGTGCGGTAATTTTCCTGATAGGCCCACAATGCCAGCCCGAACACGGCCAGAGCGGTCAACACATACATCAAACTCTTCATCTCGCTCCCCGACTCAGTTGAGGCATTCCGATAGCGCGGGCGTCGATCGCCCCCGCCGGGGCGTCCGTGCGCACCGCAACCCGCAGCTTGGCCGAGCGCGAACGCGGGTTTTCGGCCAGCTCCTGTTCGTCCGGGCCGACGGCCTTGCGCGTTTTCAGGGTGAATTGCGGCTGGTCCTGCTGCTGCTCGGGCGCATAGCGATTGGCGCGTCCGGTCTTGCCCGCGCGGGCCTGCAGAAAGCGTTTGACCATGCGGTCTTCGATGGAATGGAAGGTGACGACCGCCAGTTGCCCGCCGGGTTTCAAGGCGCGTTCTGCCGCCATAAGCCCCTGAAACAATTCTTCATATTCCGCATTGACCGCAATCCGCAGCGCCTGAAACGAACGCGTCGCGGGATGCGATTGCCCCGGCTTGGCGCGCGGCAGGCAGGATTCGATGATTTCGGCAAGACGCAGGGTCGTGGTGATCGGCGCCTCGGTGCGGGCCTTGACGATGGCACGGGCGATGCGGCGGCTGGCGCGTTCCTCGCCATAGTGGAACAGAATATCGGCCAGAGCGGCCTCTGAGGCCGTGTTCACCAGATCGGCGGCGCTTTCCCCGTCCTGGCTCATGCGCATGTCGAGGGGGCCGTCCTTCATGAAGGAGAACCCGCGCTCGGCCTGATCGAGCTGCATCGAGGATACGCCAAGATCCAGAACCACGCCGTCGAGGTCCCGAGCATAGTCGTCCATGCAGGAAAACACGCCCGGCTGCATCACCAGGCGGGCACCATAGGCCCCGGCCCAGTCAGCCGCCATTTCGAAGGCCAGCGGATCACGATCCACCGCGATGACCTTGTCCGCTCCGGCCTCGAGCAATCCGCGTGTATAGCCGCCCGCGCCAAAAGTGCCGTCCAGCCACACGCCAGACACCGGCGCAACCGCCGCCAGCAGGGGGCGCAGCAGAACGGGGATGTGCGGATCGTCCGGGGAGGAGGCAGCGGCAGCCATGCCGTCACCCGTCCCTTGGACCGTCGAGGAACTGCATCGGATCGAAGTCGCCCGGCAAATCGTCCAGCCATTCCTCGGCCGCGGCCAGTTCGACCTGTTCGTAGGTCTCGGGCTTCCAGATCTGGAACGTGTCGCCGGCGGCAATGAAGAACGCCTCGCCTTCCAGGCCGATCTTCTTGCGCAGCTTGGCGGGCAGCACCAGCCGCCCGGTTTCGTCCACATTGGTGGGAAAGGACTGGCCGTGGAACATGCGTTGCAGCATCTTGCGCTCCATCGAGCCGCGCGGCAGCGCGTCGATCTTGGCGTCGACCTCGTCGATCGCCTCCATCGTGTAGCACTCCAGGAACTTCCGGCGATCATCGCCATAGACGATCACCAGTTCGGGGTTGTCGCCAGATTGCCAGTTGGGATCGCCCGCTTCGAGCACACGGCGAAACGAGGCCGGGATCGACACCCTGCCCTTCGCATCCACCTTGTGGTGGCTTTCGCCTCTGAACCTGCGCGCCAAGCCGACTGTCCCTTTCGCTTGCGCCCCCAAAAAAATTTCCGCCCCCTGAAGTTAAAAACGGCGAGTTGATCTGCTGCCACTGATCAACCCGCCGCATTTGCCCGCCTTGCGGGAAGTCCAGCTGCGCGCGCCACCTGGGGGGATGTCTGCTCGCTCGCGCGCCGGATCTCTTGGTTCGATGAAAGCGAGATGCCTGTATGAAACCTTTTGATTTTTTTCGGGGTCGTTTGGTGCCCCTGTCGCCTCGTCCTCATCGGATGAACAAGGGATGCCATGGGAATTCATGGAAATCAACTAGTTTTTGCAAAGAATCTCAACAGGAGTTGTTCAAGTTGGATATGAAAAAGGAGAATTCCTTGGAGAAAATTGCCGCCTCTTACCTCATGCTGTTATTAGGGTTTAGATTCATACCATATATAGACAAAGGATTACTCAAACATTTTCTCCCATAATTTCCCAGAGAAACCAAAATTTTGACCACCAATCTCGACTAGATCACTATATGTTCCGAAAATCGGTGCGCGAATCACCTAAAATCACAACCAAGTCCCGAAATTCGCCCAAAACGACGCCCTTGGGATTTTCGGCGTCCCACGTATTCCCGTAACCCACGCTTTCCCGTCGTAGCCTCCCATAATTTCCCAACACAGGGCAGCTTGAACGAACCGTCAACGTGGTGATTTTCATGCAACCGACGAATTCCGCGGCGCTTCAAGACCCGTTTTCCGGGTATCTCACGTCAACTTCGGCGCGGGCTGTTTGAAAACCGCAGCGTGGAACCGCACAATCCACTATCGGGGAACACCAAAGCACCAACGAAATATGGGTCCTGTTACTCCGCCGGTGATGCCCCTGGCCAATCTATGCAAATGCCGCATACCCGGTTTGATCACGCACCCCATTGTGCACCTGCAGCATTTGCCTATTTTCAGTCTCAAGCAAGGCTGCGGCGACGTGGCAAACGAACTGGAACAGGTCAAGAGACATGGCTGCTACGAGCGAGCATTTTACCCACAAGGGCGCACGTGCCTTTGGTTTTTCCTCGATCATCGAGGCTACGAAAACCCGATTGAGCCGTCATCTGTTGTACCGCCGAACGGTGAACGAACTGTCGAGCCTGAACGCAAGCCAACTGGCCGATCTCGGGTTGAACCGTTCGATGATCCGGCAGGTGGCGCTGCAGGCGGTTTATGATCGCACTGCATAACAAACACCGAGAGACATAAGAATTCAGGCCTGCCTCCTCCTCCCTGCGGGCCTGAACTTCAAGCGGCGGCATCCTCCTCCTTGATGCCGCCGCAAAGAATACCGGCCCAGAACGCCGGAAGCTGATACACCGGCTTTTCCTCCCTGTAATGCCGGTGTTGAAAGCGCGCGACGATGCCGTCCTCCTCCCTGGCATCGTCGCGACCTCATACCGGGTGCAAACCCGGGTCCGAATACATCGGGGCTCTCCTCCTCCCTGCCCCGATGTTGCAAAGAACGGCGGTTCCCTCTCCTCCTCCCTGGGAACCGCCGTTTCTTTTTTGCGGGAAACCGGACTACCATGCCTCGACTTCAACCGTGAACGAGGGTGCCATGCCCGCCTATTTCATCGCGCAACTGAACATCCACGACCCTGAGGGGTATCAAGACTACCTCAAGGGGTTCATGCCGATTTTCGACCGCCACGGGGGGCGCCTGCTGACGGTGTCATCCAAACCTGTAGACTGTATCGAAGGCGCCTGGCCCGACGGCGGGGTCGTCCTGATGGAGTTTCCGGACCTTGAAACAGCGAAGGCGTGGAAGGATGACCCGGACTATGTCGAGCTGGCGAAAATCCGGCAGGCTACGGCCGCGACAAACATGATCCTGGTCGAAGGGATTTAGAACGGCACATCATCCTTGGCCGACAGGAACCGGGCCACGACCTTCTTGGTGCCCGCCTTGTCGAAATCGACCTCGACCTTGTCCCCCTCGATGCCGATCACCGCGCCATAGCCGAATTTCTGGTGAAACACCCGTTCGCCCAGCGTGAAACTGGCCACGGCGGTGGCGTCAATCACCGTATTGCGGCTCTCGCGCGGTTGCGACATGCCGTATTGCCCCTGCCGCGCCTGCAGGCGTTTCCAGCCAGGAGAGTTATAGACATTCGCCTCGGCCGCGCGGGTTTCGATGCTAGCGGTGGGCTGGCCGCCGCCATAGAGACCCGGAGGGGTCAGCACCTCGACATGATCCTCGGGCAATTCATCAATGAAACGGGACGGCATCGAGTTTTGCCATTGCCCGAACACGCGCCGGTTGGCGGCGAAGGAAATGGTGCAGACCTCTTCGGCGCGGGTGATACCGACATAGGCCAGGCGCCGTTCCTCTTCGAGGCCCTTGACGCCGGACTCGTCCATCGAGCGCTGCGAGGGAAACAGCCCGTCCTCCCACCCTGGCAGGAACACGGCGGGAAACTCCAGCCCTTTGGCCGCGTGCAGGGTCATGATCGAGACTTTGGCCCCGTCAGACTCCTGCTCGTTATCCATCACCAAGCTGACATGTTCCAGAAATCCTTGCAGGTTCTCGAAATTATCCAACTGGTTGACCAGTTCCTTGAGGTTCTCCAACCGCCCCGGCGCCTCGGGCGTCTTTTCGTTCTGCCAGTGCGCGGTATAGCCGGATTCGTCGAGGATGATCTGCGCCAGCTCGATATGCGTGTGCTCGGGCGCGCCATAGCGGATAGGTGAGACACCGTCATCAATGACCGTTTCATCATCGACCTCGATCCGCGGCCCGCGCGTCATCGCATTCCACCGCGCCAGCCCGTCGATCAACTCGCGCAGCGCCTTGCCGCCCTTGCCCTTGATCAGACCGTTGTCGACCGCGATCCGCGCGCCCTCGACCAGTGACACGCCGTTCTCACGCGCCACCACCTGAATCGTCTGCTGCGCCTTGTCGCCGAGGCCGCGTTTGGGCGTGTTCACGATCCGCTCGAAAGCCAAATCATCCTCGGAGCTGATCACCAGCCGGAAATAGGCCATGGCATCGCGAATCTCCATCCGCTCATAGAACCGGGGTCCGCCGATCACCTTGTAGGGCAAGCCAATGGTCAGGAATCTATCCTCAAAGGCGCGCATCTGGTGCGAGGCACGGACCAAAATCGCGATATCGTCGAGGTTCATGGGCCGCATGCCGCGGGTACCGCCCTGCATCGCGTCGATTTCTTCGCCGATCCAGCGCGCCTCTTCCTCGCCATCCCAGTGACCGATCAGACGGACCTTTTCGCCATCCTGCGCATCGGTCCACAACTCCTTGCCCAACCGTCCTTCATTGCCGCGAATGACATTCGAAGCGGCGGCCAGAATATGCGGGGTCGAGCGGTAGTTCTGTTCCAGCCGCACTACATGCGTGCCGGGAAAATCTTTTTCGAACCGAAGGATGTTATCAACTTCGGCCCCACGCCAGCCATAGATTGATTGGTCATCGTCACCGACAACACAAATGTTCTTGTCTTCACCAGTCAACAATCGCAGCCAGAGATATTGGGCAACGTTGGTGTCTTGGTACTCGTCCACAACGATATACTTGAACCAGTTCTGGTATTTTTTTTGCAAGTCCTCGTGGATCTGGAAAATTGTGACCATGTGCAGCAGCAGGTCGCCAAAATCCACCGCGTTCAGTTCTCGCAGGCGAGTTTGGTACTGAGCGTAAAGCTCAATCCCCTTGTTGTTATAGGCTCCGGCATCTATTGCAGGCACTTTGTCTGGGGTTAGCGCACGGTTCTTCCAATCATCAATATGCCCAGCCAGCAGGCGCGGCGGCCAGCGCTTATCATCAATATTTGCAGCCTGAACAAGTTGTTTGAGCAAGCGAAGCTGGTCGTCACTGTCTAGGATTGTGAAATTGGTTTTCAGTTCCACAAGCTCGGCATGGCGGCGCAACAACTGCGCACTGATCGAATGAAACGTACCCATCCAAGGAATAGGGTTGCGTACAAAGTATGGAATCTCGCCCAAGCGGCGCTTCATGTCCTTCGCAGCTTTGTTTGTAAAGGTAACCGCCAACACCTCGTTAGGTTGCGCTATTCCAGAATTTATCAAGAAAGCAACACGCGCCATTAGCGTTTTGGTTTTGCCGGTACCAGCACCCGCTAGGATTAGAACCGGACCAAGGTGTTGTGTTGCCGCTTCGCGCTGCTGCAGATTCAGATCGCCAAGGTAGTCGCTCTCAGGTCTCCGCGCCGCCATTGCGCGGGCCGACAGGGAAGCGCCTTCGAAGGCGTCGAATTCGTCAAAACTGCTCATAGCCGCAAACTACGCCTTTCGGAAGCCGAGGGAAAGGGTTTGTTCACTCCTTGTTCCGACCGCTTCGCACCCCACCGATATCGCTAAATATTGAGCGAAATGGCGATCGCCTGGCGCTGGCGAATTAACCTTCTGTCAAGCCGTGGCGGCGATCCTTGATCGGGAACGGGAGCGCGGGACATGAAGCTTTTGAAAATGCATGGGGGATCATGGCACCTCAAATGGGTCATGGTCGCCGCCGGGCTGGCTGCAGCGACGGGGTTGGCCGTGTGGGGAACGATCAAACTCCCCCATACCATCGTGGACAAGATGATCGAGGCCGACATCATGCATCAGGCCGATTTGTGGAACCGGCGGGTGGTGCTGCATATGGAAGATGTCGAAACGGCGTTTCGGACCGGAACGCTCGATTCGCATGATGAAGAGTTCCTGAGCCTGATGCCGCGCGCCTCAGACGTCTATCGGTTCAAGCTGTTCGATGCGGAGGGGCGGGTATTCTGGTCAAGCCGCGACTCGGATATCGGCATGGCAACGTCCAAACCCTATTTCGAAGATGTGGTTGCCGAAGGTGGCTTTTACTATGATCGGTCAGTCAAGCCCGCCTCGGAGATCGACAATTTCAATCCGCAGCCGGGACAATCGGCAAACCAGCCGCGACAGGTGGCTGAGATCTATACTCCGGTTATGGCCGGGGGGAAGTTTCTGGGTGCGGTGGAGTTTTATTCCGACATCACCGATATCCGGAACATCCTGATGGCGCGCGTTCGCCTGTCGCTGATGTTGGTGTGCGGCGTCTCTCTGCTGGCGACGGCGGGCGTGTCGGTCATGCTGTTTCATACCAACCGCGTCAGGATGCAGGCGCTGAGGGCGCGCACCGACAAAGAGCGTGAGCTGATGGCCGATCAGCTGCGCCTGGTGCGCGAGGTCAGGCTGCTGGGTGAGCTGAACGAATGGCTGCAATCCAGCCGCTCGCTGGACGAGCTGTTCGAAATGGTCGCGCGTTTCATGACTCACATCCTGCCCGACGCCGAAGGCAACGTATATGTCTATTCCAACTCGCGCGACGTGTTGGACGGCTGCGCCAGCTGGAATGGCGGCACACACAAACCTCATATCCACCCCGAGGGGTGCTGGGGCCTTCGCCGGGGGAGAACCTATGAATTCGGCGCTTCCGAAATCGATTTCGTCTGTGAACATGCCGAGCCGCATGACGGGCGGCCATATTTCTGCTTTCCCATCCTTGCCCATGGTGAAACCGTCGGCCTTTTGCACTTGCGCGCACGGAGCGGCTGCGGCCGGAACTTTCATTCCAGCAAGCAACTGGCCCAGATGTGTGCCGAGCAGATCAGCATGGCCATTGCCAATGTTCGCATGCGGGATCAGTTGCACGACCAGTCGGTGCGCGACCCGCTGACCGGGCTGTTCAATCGCCGCCATCTGACCGAGTGCCTGCGCAGGAGCATCGGATACAGTCAGAAAACCGGCGCGCCGCTGTCGCTGGTGGCGGTGGATGTGGATCACTTCAAGAAATTCAACGACACCCACGGGCACGACGCGGGCGACATGGTGCTGCGCGCTGTCGGCTCGGCCCTGGGTCAAAGCTGCGACGGTGACGAGGTGGCCTGCCGTATTGGTGGCGAGGAATTCATGCTGATCCTGCCCGACACCACGCCCGAAGACGCTCTTACCCGCGCCGAGCACCTGCGTCAGGCGATCGAGGTCATCAGCGTGCGCTATGGTGAAAAAACGCTGCCCCGGATCACGATTTCCGCCGGAATCTCCCATTACCCGTCTCATGGCACCATGCCGCAGGAACTGATGCATGCCGCGGACGAGGCGCTGTATCAGGCCAAGGACAAGGGACGGAATCAGGTCTGTGTGGCGGCCAAGACACCGCTGACCGGCCTGTCGGGAGGCGAAATCGGGCCAAAATGCAACACCGGGTCCGGACAGATGCAGAACGGCTCGGATGCGGCTGCCTGAGTACTTGTCGAATCGTTCCCGGGGGTGGATCAATCCTCATGGATCTGCACAGCACCTATCCCGGCATTGAGGACCTGAAATGGCGTGCGCGTCGCAGGTTGCCTCATTTTGTCTGGGAATATCTGGACAGCGGCACCGGGGTGGAGGCTACCAGAACCCGCAACCGCGCCGCGCTGGACCGCGTCGGATTTGAACCCTCGATCCTGCACGGCCCGCTGGAATTCGATTTGCGCACGTCGTTTCTGGGGCAGGAATTTCCCCTGCCCTTCGGCATCGCCCCGATTGGCATGTGCGGCCTGATCTGGCCGGATGCCGAAGGCATCCTGGCGCGCCACGCCGCGAACACCGGACTCCCCTATACCCTGTCCACCGTCGCCAGCCAAAGCCCCGAAGACCTTGCCCCCCATCTGGGCGAACACGCCTGGTTCCAGATGTATCCGCCCAAGGACCCGGACATCCGAAAGGACATGCTGGATCGCGCCCGCGCCGCCGGGTTCGGGACACTGGTTCTTACCGCCGATGTCCCGGTCGCGTCCCGCCGCGAGCGGCAGACCCGATCGGGGCTGACCCAGCCGCCGAAACTCACGCCGCGCCTGCTGGCGCAGGTGGCGGTCCGCCCCGCATGGGCTCTGGGCATGGCGCGGTCCGGGATGCCGCGTATGCGCACGCTCGACAGATACATATCCGGCGAACACAGAAATCTGCCGCCAACCGCGCATGTCGGCTATCTGCTGCGCACATCGCCCGATATGGGCTATGTGAAATGGCTGCGGGACAACTGGAACGGCCCGCTTGTGGTGAAAGGCGTGATGCGCGCCACGGACGTGGCCCCGCTTGAGGCGATCGGCGTTGACGCCTTGTGGGTTTCCAACCATGGCGGCCGCCAGTTCGACGGCGCACGGGCCAGCATCGAAGCTCTGCCTGCGATTCGCGCCGCAACCTCGCTGCCACTGATTTTCGACAGCGGTATCACCGGCGGCCTCGACATCCTGCGGGCTCTTGCCCTCGGGGCTGATTTCGTAATGGCGGGCCGGGCGTTTCTGTATGGCCTGGCTGCGCTGGGACAGGCCGGTCCGGCCCATGTTATCGACATCCTGCGCAAGGACATGGAAGCCAATATGGGCCAACTCGGCGCTGGCCGCCTGTCGCAGTTGCCGCCCTCTGTCAGCCTTTGCGACGCTGCGACGCAGCATAACTGAGGCGAAAAAAGTCGTTCGAGGGCGCATGCGAGCGATAACATGCCGGTTCTACCCAGAATTACAGATATACGTGCGCGTATTGTCCGCCTAAAACACGGCCAACCGCTAACTTCCGGGACCTGCCAATGACCGATTTCAAGAAAATCCTGATCGCCAACCGCGGCGAGATTGCCATTCGCGTGATGCGCGCGGCCAACGAGATGGGCAAGAAAACCGTTGCCGTTTTTGCCGAGGAGGACAAGCTGGGCCTTCACCGCTTCAAGGCGGACGAAGCGTATCGCATCGGTGAGGGGATGGGGCCGGTTGCGGCCTATCTCAGCATTGACGAGATCATCCGCGTGGCCCGTGAAAGCGGCGCGGATGCGATCCATCCCGGCTATGGGCTGCTGTCCGAGAACCCCGAATTCGTGGATGCCTGCGTCAGCAACGGCATCACCTTCATCGGCCCCAGGGCGGAAACCATGCGCGCCCTGGGCGACAAGGCCAGCGCCCGCAAGGTCGCCATCGCGGCCGGGGTTCCGGTGATCCCGGCCACCGAGGTTCTGGGCGACGACATGGACGCCATCCGCAAGGAAGCCGCCGGGATCGGCTATCCGCTGATGCTGAAGGCGTCCTGGGGCGGCGGCGGGCGCGGCATGCGCCCGATCCATTCGGAAAAGGAACTGGCCGAAAAGGTGATGGAAGGCCGCCGCGAGGCCGAGGCCGCGTTTGGCAATGGCGAGGGCTATCTGGAAAAGATGATCACCCGCGCCCGCCATGTCGAGGTGCA
>NZ_JBQFYW010000010.1:0-158802 GCF_056541825.1 Ruegeria sp. AF8
ATGCTAATCTCTCCCATAGACGCCTCCATTCAGGTTGTTTGCAAACCCACAATGGCACATCGAGGCCAGCGGGGGCGTCTACACCTTCAGAACCAAGTTTTGCAGGTAGTGCGATTAAGGGATTTGCACTGTTGGAGAATTAGGCTGCTTGCTCCCTTACCAGGTTGGCAAATCTACGAATGTAGTCGGGCAGCGCCGGTCTCTGGCGAACGATCAGGTGGACGTCCCGTGCGGTGCTGATCCCCTGCACCACGCGGAACGCGAGGCCCGCCGGATCAATCATTGCCACCCTTTGTGGCAGAATGGTCACCCAACCGCCCGTACGCACCATGGACATAAGCGTCATCGTATTCTGCGCCAGCGCCGTCCCCCCACATGTCAGACCTTCACGGACGTCCTCGTCCAACTGCAGGCAGAGATCATTGTTGACAAAGCCGGACGCGGCGATTTGCCGGATAACCGGAGGCTGCTCCTGACGCGCCAGCGGATGATCGCGGGTGCAGATCAGCCCGAAACGGTCGCTGAACAGCAATTGCTGTCGGGTACCACGGATCCCGTGCGCTACCGACGCGATGCCGATATCAACCTGTCCACGCGACAGCGCTGCTGTAACCGAGGTTGAATCCGCGTCCCTGAGTTCCACCTGCACCGTAGGAAACTCCTGATGGAACCTGCGCAGCACCTCGGGAAAGATCAGCGCGGCGACAGATGGTACAGCCGCTGCGCGCACCAGCCCCTGTGGTGCCTGCGCGATGGTTTCAATTGCCCGAATGGTGCCGTCGAACTGCTTCAACTCTTCCTGCGCCAACTCAAGCACCTGCACACCAAGCGGCGTTAGCCGATTCTTGCGGTCCGCTTCAAACAGACGTTGGCCCAAGTGATCCTCCAATGACTTCAGCGTCATTGAAACCGCCGACGGCGTTCGCCCCAACCGTCGGGCCGCGTCAGCCAGGTTGCCGGCCTGGGCGACCGTATTGAAAGTACGCAACATTTCGATCTTGATCGCCAATTTCAAGATTCCTGAAGTTTTGTTAAGTTGTTTGAATTTGACTGACAATGAGGTCGAAGTCCATCCTTGCTCAAATTTTTGCAAGGGATCCCTGATGACCGAGACCAAGCTGAACCTGATTGCCGGAAATTGGATGGCTGGCGAAAGCGAGATCGAAAACCGTAATCCGTCTGATTTGAGTGACCAGGTAGGTGTCTTTGCCCAGGCCAGCGCCGATCAGTTGGGCGCTACGCTCGATCAGGCGCAGCGGGCGCAGGTGGAATGGGCCGCCTTTGGGCCAGAACGCAAACAGGCGGTGCTGATGAACATCGGCAGCGAACTGATGAACCGCGCCGAAGAGTTGGGCAGGCTCCTCAGCCGCGAAGAAGGCAAACCGCTGGCCGAGGGCCGGGGCGAAGTCTATCGCGCCGGTCAATTCTTTACCTATTACGCCGCCGAGTGCCTGCGTCAGATCGGAGAAAACGCCGACTCTGTGCGCCAGGGCGTCGAGATTGACGTGCGCCGCGAGCCGGTGGGCGTTGTGGCCGTCATCAGCCCCTGGAACTTTCCGACCGCAACCGCTTCCTGGAAAATCGCGCCTGCGCTCTGCTATGGAAACGCGGTTGTCTGGAAGCCCGCCAACATCACCCCAGCCTCTGCCGTGGCGCTGACCGAGATCATCAGCCGTCAGGACATTCCAAAGGGCCTGTTCTCGCTGGTCATGGGGTCCGGACGGACGGTTGGACAACGTCTTGTGGAAAGCCCGAAGGTCAACGCGATCTCGTTCACCGGTTCCGTCCCGGTCGGCAAAGGCATCGCCGCCGCCGCCATCGAGAACCTGACCAAGGTGCAGATGGAGATGGGCTCGAAGAACGCACTGGCGGTAATGGACGATGCGGATCTGGATCTGGCCGCCGCACTGGCCGTTGGTGGCGCCTTTGGCGGGACTGGGCAAAAATGCACCGCCTCGTCGCGCCTTGTGGTCCATTCTCGAATCCATGACGCCTTTGTCAATAAACTGCTGACGGCCACACGGGCGATGAAGGTCGGCCACGCGCTGGAAGCAGGTGTGCAGATGGGCCCCGTGGTAAGCCAGCAGCAACTGGACGAAAACCTGGCCTATGTGGATCTGGGAAAGTCTGAAGGCGCCGAGCTTGCCTGTGGCGGCCACAGACTGGAGATGCCGCACGACGGATTTTACATGTCTCCCGGCGTGTTCCTGAACACTTCCAACGACATGCGCATCAACCGCGAAGAGATGTTCGCACCTCTGACCTCGGTCATCAAGGTGGACAGCTATGACGAGGCGCTGAGCGTGGTGAACGACACCAACTTTGGACTGACATCGGGCATCGTCACCCAGAGCCTTGCGCGCGCCACTCATTTCCGCCGCAACGCGCGTACCGGGGTGGTGACGGTTAACCTGCCGACCGCAGGAACCGACTATCACGTGCCCTTTGGCGGTCGCGGCGACAGTTCGTACGGTCCGCGTGAACAGGGCAGGGCGGCGGCCGAGTTCTACACCACCGTCAAAACCGCCTATGTCAGCGCCGGGACACCGCTCTGATGCCGGCTGTTGCATTCACCCGCATGGGCAATGCCGGAAACAGCGCCTGCTCCTCCCCTCACGGGTACGGGCGCTGTGGAAAAAATCATGAGGTGCCACCATGCTGATCGACGGGTTGCAATATGCGAACTGGTCGGAAAAGATCTTTCGCCAATTGCGCGCCGGTGGTGTGGATGCGGTTCACGTCACAATCGCCTATCACGAGAATTTCCGCGAAACGGTTCTGAACTTTGAGAAATGGAACCGGTGGTTCGAGCAATATCCGGACCTGATCATGAAGGGTCAGTGGGCCTCGGACATTGACAGGGCGCGCGAAACCGACCGCACCGCGGTGTTCTTCGGGTTCCAGAACCCCTCGCCGATGGAAGACGATCTTGGCCTGATCGAAATCCTGCATACGCTTGGCGCGCGTTTCATGCAGCTGACCTACAACAACCAGTCGCTGCTGGCGAGCGGGGCTTACGAGGCCGAAGACACCGGGATAACCCGCATGGGCCGCCAAGTCATCAAAGAGATGAACCGGGTCGGGTTGGTGGTGGACATGAGCCATTCGGCAGACCGCTCCACAATCGAGGCGGCGGAGGTTTCCGAACGCCCGATTGTGATCAGCCATGCCAACCCCAAGGAATGGGCTCCGGCGCTCAGGAACAAGACCGAAGACGTGATCCGCGCGGTCACCAGCAACGGCGGCATGTTGGGCTTTTCGGTCTATCCGCACCACCTGAAGGACAAATCGGCCTGCACGCTAGAAGACTTCTGCGGGATGATCGCTCGCACGGCGGAGAAATTTGGCCCCGAACACCTCGGAATCGGAACCGATCTTTGCCAGGACCAGCCCGACAGCATCGTGGAATGGATGCGCGTCGGTCGCTGGACCAAGGAAATCGACTATGGCGAAGGATCGGCGAGCGACGCGGGTTTTCCCGCCATGCCCGGCTGGTTCAGCGACAACCGCGACTTCGGAAACATCCGCAAGGGTCTTAGCGCGACGGGCCTCAGCACTGCCGAAGTGGACGGGATCATGGGCGGGAACTGGTACCGGTTCTTCGCAGAAAATTTCACTCCAAAAGGATAAGTCATGAACACATCCGCGCAAAACACGGTCCCCCGGCGCGATCCCGCGCTGGTGATGCGCCTCAGTCGCCTCGGCTCGGCCCATCAATGTCGCCTCAGCTTCATGCGGGTTCTGACCCGTCGGCTGGCACGTGACAACTGGAGTTTTGCGCGCGCCCTCTTTGACATCGACGAGAAGGGCGTGGGGCACGCGGTCTACACCGCAACCGGCCCGGAACGGACGTATTCGCTGATCGCCTTTGCACATGATCTGCTGCCGGAAATGCGGTCGGACCGGGTGATCGCCACGGCCTGGGACGCCACCTTCACTCTGTTTGACGGGGTGCCGACGGCGACAGACATCGAACGGCTGTCGAAGAATGTTCCCCGACAGGAGGCGGGACGCGTCGACGAACAATCCCTGTCTGTTTCCCGCGCCAACCGTTCGGTCAGGCTATGGGAACATACGGTTAACGCGCTGTCACAGGGCCGCCAGCCGGATGCCGAGACCGTTACCGCCGTGGGTTATCTGATGCGAACCACCGCCGTTTATGGTTCGGGCAAACTGGGGGCTGCGGATCACGAGAAGATTTCCGACCGCCCGGAAATGGCCGCGCCGTTTCAGGCAGAGATGCTGTCGGTCTTCCTGACCCGCGCCTTCGTGCGTGATCTGGTCAACCACATGGCGTGGCGGAAAGGCGGCAACCAGGCAGTGGAACTGGACGTGCGGACCGCCCGCAATCTCGGTATTGGCAATTCCACCGGGCTTGGCATGGCGCCTTTCCTGATTAACCACCCGGTCCTGTTCAACAACTGGATCGGAGCCCGCGAAGAGGCGATCGCCCGTGTGCGCAGCCTGCCCGCGGCATCAGAGGATGAGGCCGACATTTTCCGCGACTTGTTTGCCCGCTCGCGGGCTTCGGTCGACGCGTGGAACTCCGGACATCCGGTGCAGATCGAAAAGCTAAATGAACTGCGCGGCGACCTGTCCAGGATAGCGGCCTACCTGGAGCAGAAGAACCTGACGACGGATGCGCCGTGGAACCGGCTTTATTCTTGGGCTGAAAACGCACTGTCGGAAGAGGGGCAGGAATTTATTTCGTCCCTGATGCTGGAGCCCTACGGCGATCTGGTGGACGGGCTGTCCGCCTCGATGTCCGACGGTCGGCCAGAAGCCTCCCTCATCAATGGCGCAATGACCGTCGGTGCGGTGCGCGACCTGATCGAAGCAGTTCATGGCTGGACGCTCGGCACCGACTGGGCGGCGCGCGAGAATTGCGCCCGCGCCTGGTATGTGTCCGAGGAAAAGCTGGAACCGCGCCTCGGCGAACGCTTCGAGGAACCTATTGCAGAGTACGAACAACCGCTGGCCCCGGCCCGCGATGCTGCCGCCGCCCACGCCGCGTTGGCGGGGTGGGACGCCGAATTGCCGGTCGCCGAGTTCCTGCTGAAACATCCGGAGCATCGTCACAGCATCCGCCGCGCGCAAATCAGCGCCGATGCGCCCTACAGCGAGATCCAGGACAATACCATTTCCGCCGATGTGCTGCCCATCGACATGTTGCGCTGCAAGCTGGCGGTCTTCGGGGCAATCCATTTTGACCCGCGCTCGGACCGATGGGTGCGGATCAGCATGTTTGGCAATGCGCCATACCCTGAGGAGCTGACAGCGGATAACGCCGATATGTGGGTCTATCCGGCTGTGGAGGATGTGAAATGAGTTTTGCACTGAACGAGATCGAGGCCACTGCCAAACGCTCTGCCCGCGGTGCCGGCCTCAGTTGGGGCATGGCGGAAGAAGCGTCCAGGGCCACCCGCTGGCTCTGTGCGCAGGGCATTGACGGCGCTGCGGTTCTGGCTGCGGTGCTGGAGCGGAATGACGGTAGGCCCGCCGACATCCTGCGCCCGCAAAGCCTGTCCGGTGACTGGCGGGCCGAAGGCGGCATCCTCTGCCCGCTGCTAGCCGGGGCTGCTCTTTCCGATAGCGCCGCGCGTCTGGCGGATGGGGACATCGTGATGCAGGCGATATCGCATCCGGCGATGCTTCTGCCCTTTGCCGCAGCGGCGTCCGCCCAACTGAGCCGAACGGTGACGCTGGAATGGGAAGGAAGTGTGGCTGTCACCGATGGGAAAGCCGTCTCTGTCAGCGGCGATGCGCTCCTGCAGGCAGATGCCGCCGGTGCCCGCGCCAGCCTTGGCGGAACGCTGGCCGCGCCTTTGCCACAGGCCACTCGGGCGACACCCGACACCGCCGCGTGGGGGCTCCTCAACCGCTTCGCCCACCGCACCCTTGCACCCGCCACCGAAGCCTCGCGTCTCGCAGGTGCCGGGGCCGGGCTTTCCGACAACGATTAACCGGGAAAGATTGAATGACAGACACCCGCACGCTTACCCTGACCGAGATTGAGGACATCGCCTTTCGTGCCCTCGTTGCGGCGGGCACGTCCGAGGCAAACGCGCGGCCCCTCGCGGCTGCCACCGCGGCGACCGAAGCCGATGGCGTGGCCTCGCACGGACTCGCCTATATCCCGATCTATGCCGAGCATGTTCAATGCGGCAAGGTGGACGGGCAGGCGAAACCGGTGCTTAGCCAGCCACGCCCCGGCGTGATCTGCGTCGATGCGGCGACCGGTTTCGCCCATTCCGCCATCGACGCGGGTTTTGAGAAATTGATCCCGCTGGCCCGCGAACAGGGCGTGGCGGCGCTGGCCGTCCGCAACAGCTATAATTGCGGTGTGCTGGGTATCCACACCGCGCGGTTGGCCGAAGCCGGACTGCTGGCGATCGGCTTTACCAATGCGCCGGCCTCCATTGCGCCTTCGGGCGGGTCGAAACCGGTTGTCGGCACCAACCCGTTTTCCGTCGCAGCACCCGGTGCGGACGGTCAGGCCGTAATCCTCATCGACCAGAGCGCCAGCACCATCGCCAAGTCCGAAGTGATGAAACACGCGCGCGAAGGCAAACCGATCCCCGTCGGCTGGGCGCTGGATACGGACGGCAACCCGACCACAGATCCCAACGTTGGCCTCCAGGGTTCGATGGCGCCGTCGGGCGGCTACAAGGGTGTCGGCATCGCCCTACTGACCGAGATAATGGCCGCCGCCATGACCGGCGCCGCTCTGGGCACGCAGGCTTCACCATTCTCCGGCACCGCGGGCGGGCCGCCAAAGACCGGTCAGTTCTTCCTCGCCATCGATCCGGGCGCAACCTCGGGCGGGGATTTCGCCACTGGCATTGCCGCGCTGGCCGCATCCATACGCGAACAGGAAGGTGCCCGGCTTCCGGGTGACGGGCGCAAGACAAAACGCAACGCAGCATTGCGAGAAGGAGTCGCTGTCAATGCGGCCACACTCGACCGGATTCGGGCCATAACGGGCTGATTTCCAAGTCGTGTCACTTACCGGCCGGGGACATGGTCACCGACGGAAAGGAACCCTGCGGCGGCTGCGCGGGGCCAAAGGGACAATTCGTGCGAACAGGGAGGGGACATTATGTCATCCAAAGCACCATTCACAGATCTGGAAATCAAAACATCCAGTTCCGGGTTTTACGAGGGATACAGCATTCCGATTGCGCTGCTCAGCAAGGGCGTGATGACGGCTCTGGTAATCTGGGCTCTGGTCTGGCCGGCCAACGCCAATGGCGTTCTCGGCAGTCTGAACTGGCAAATCCTTGGCGATTTCAATGCCTTCTATATCGTCATCACCGGCTTCTTCGCCTTTTTCCTTTTTGCGCTGGCCGCCTTGCCCCAGACCGGCAATGTGCGGATGGGTAAACCGGGCGAACAACCTGAGTTTTCTAACTTTTCATGGTTTTCGATGATGTTCGGTGCCGGGCTGGGGGTGGGCCTGATGGTCTTTGCCACCGCCGAGCCGCTGGGCCTGTGGGGCTCCAACCCGGTCGTGGTGGCCGGTGAGGTTGCAGGCTATACACCCGAGGCGGTTCAGTCCGGCTATCGCTACACTTTTGCCCACTATGGCATCCACGCCTGGGCAATCTATGTGGTGACCGGCCTGTCGCTGGCCTATTACGCCTATACCCGCGGAATGCCGCTGACCATCCGCTCGGCGCTGACCCCGCTATTCGGCAAATACATCAACGGATTTCTGGGCCACGTCGTGGACGTTCTGGGAATTGTTGCAACCATTCTGGGCGTATCAGTGACCATCGGCTTCGGCGTTAGCCAGTTTATCGATGGTGTTTATGCAATCACCGGAATGCAGTGGATCATGGATCTGAACGGCGAGGCGCCGGTTCCGGGAACTGTGGGGCTTATCTCCGGCCTGGTCATCATCATGGGCCTGTCGATCGTTTCGGCCGTGACCGGCGTCGACAAGGGTGTGAGAATCCTGTCGAACCTGAACCTGATCCTGTCGGTGATCCTGCTTCTGACATTTGTGGTCTTCGGCTCATTCCTGTTTGCCATGACCACCTATGCCACCTCACTGGTGGATTATATCCTGCACTTCGTTCAGATCAGCTTTGGAGCCTGGACCCCTCAGGATCCGGCCGCCTTCGCAGCCGCCCTGCCGGAAGCTGCAAAACCGCTGGCCGATGACCTGATCGGAGGCGCCACCAATGCATGGGGCAGCTTCGACGGCTTCAGATCGGGCCTGGAAGGCCCCGCGGCCGAGCTGGATGAGGCTACCCTAGCCGCCGTCTACGAGGCCGGAAATGCAGGCCGTC
Organism: Ruegeria sp. AF8; assembly: GCF_056541825.1. NCBI lineage: Bacteria > Pseudomonadati > Pseudomonadota > Alphaproteobacteria > Rhodobacterales > Roseobacteraceae > Ruegeria > Ruegeria sp. AF8. The sequence goes on from NZ_JBQFYW010000010.1 coordinate 8,295, forward strand.
AGTTTGGCTGGCAGGCAGGCTGGACCACGTTCTACTGGGCTTGGTGGATCGCGTTTTCACCCTTTGTCGGCCTGTTCCTGGCGCGCATCTCCAAAGGCCGCACAATCCGCGAGTTCATCATAGGCTGCGTATTCGCCCCGACGGCGGTCTGCTTCGCCTGGATGACCATCCTGGGTGCCACCGCTATCGACTTGGAAATTTCTGGCGCAGCGCAAGGCGCGATCATCGGCGCATCGCAGTCCTCCAAGCTATTCGTGACGCTGGAACACATCCTCTCGGGCGGGTTCCTGTCGCTGATAACCGCAATGTGCGTGGTGCTCATCCTGACATTTCTGGTCACCTCGGCGGATTCCGGCATTCTGGTGATGAACACCATCATGTCCGGTGGCGAGACCCAGGCCGGCGTAAAGCACCGTATCGTCTGGGGCGTGATCCTGACGTTGGTGATGGGCACTTTGCTGATTGCTGGTAAAACCAATGGCGAGGCCGATCCGATGGAGGCACTGAAAAGCGCGATGATCATCGGCGCCCTGCCGTTCACAATGGTCATGGGGTTGATGTGCCTGTCGCTGATGAAAGCGCTCTACAACGACCACAGACGCAGCAAATCGGCTCAGGTTCTGGCAGAGTAAGTCGGGCCCGACAACGGCGGGGCAGGTATTCATGCTTTCGAAGCGCAGAAACGGCCAAATTCCGGCGAAGTTCTCTATGCGTCTCGGAGGTGATCGACCTGCCCCGTAAGATTGTCATCGGGGATCAACCGAGAAGTTTCGGTTTCAAGGCCATCAATAAAACGCTCCGTAGGGGCCTTTGAAGTTTACCGACTTGGCCCGAAGTTTTGGCTGATTGCGATATTCACGCTACTCCGAGTTGAGCGATGCTCGACCCCAGGCATGATCTCGCGCTTTGCCGCCGGATATGAGAGAAGTTTGTCGGCAAACAGATCCCTCGGCGGATGGCCTTTCCGGGTCAGCAGCTTGCGCATCGGGCGCAGGGCAGCCCGCCGGTTGCGGCGGAGTTGAACCAGTACATCCAGAACGAACCTTTCCTGATCGATCGCGCGCCAAAGCCAATGCTTGCGTCCCCCGGTCGAGACGTAAACTTCGTCCAGATGCCAATTGTCGCCGAACTTACCAGCTGACCGGCGCCGGATCGTTTTTGCGAATTCCCTTCCGAACTTTCCGGCCCAAGCTTGCACTGTCCGATGCGATGATGCGGCGCTCGGCAAAAAAATCTTCGGCCACCGGAAGGCTCAGAGAAAACTAAAACTCAGCCAGGCGCATAAGAAATCACATCGGGCGGGAAACGGTGGCGGCTATAGAGACAGGCATCGGTCATGCCGCCAAGTCGTACTTTACGCAGGCAGCCGCATAAACTTTACGGTGCCGTTGAGACCCTTACTGCGCCATTTGAACCTGAAGAGATGAACGTTGGCCACTTGTATTACACATCAGGAATGTGTAAATGTTGCACACGAACCGGAGCACATCATGCCTCAGCCAAACAACGAAAAGCAGCGAACAAATGTGACATTGAACGCCAGTAACTTGGCGAGGGCTCGTGATTTGGGTCTCAATGTTTCTGCGATCAGTGATGCCGCACTGGCCAACGCCGTTGCGCAGGCGGAAGCCGAGGCATGGGCTGAGGAGAATGCTGCCGCGATTGCAGAACGTCGAAAATGGATCGAGAAGAATGGAACACCTTTGGCCGATGTCCAGGTTTTGAGAGTCGATTGATGGCTCAGTTCCATGTCTATCACATTTCCAGGGATCGGATTGTTCTCGATTTGCAGTCCGATCTCATCGAAACTGGAACCCGCGTTGTGGCACCTCTCATTCCGTTGTCGCAGGGGCCTACGCCTCTCGGGCGGTTAGAGCCCATTTTTGAGATTGGCGGGATCGCGCATGTTTTGCATACTGCCGAGTTGGCCGCGGTTCCCTCAGGCATCCTGAAGGGCCAATCGCTGGCCGACCTGACCGAACACGATTACAAGATTCGAGGCGCTCTCGATATGGTATTCTCTGGTTTCTGATATCCTGAGACATCTTTCACTTCCAACCGGGTTTAAGCCAAAGATCAGCCTTAACATTGCGTATTGCACTTTTGGATCGAAGGGGAACGCCGACACAGACAATCAAGCAGTCTGCGGCCAACAGCCACCTCGAGCTGATATTGTTGAAAAACACTGATTTTGCCGAAAACAGAGACAAAATTTGCGCACAGAAAGCCGGTTGCAAATACTGGTCAGGGCGTCGGCCAAAGCGCGGGTGTGGCCATGTAGGGGTCGATTCCGGCTGAGTGCTGAATAGGGCGTTAGGGCCGGATTGGGCTTGTGCAAATGAGTTCAGTCTTCATTTTCGGCAAGAAACCGGTAGCTGGTGGTCTTGGAGAGGCTGAATTCGGCCATGAGGTCTTTAATCAGATAGAAATGGCATCATCAGTCCCATGAACAAGGCGACGCCTCCCGTCGCGACATAGTGCGGGAGGACGTCACTAATCCATGCGGGGCGCGGTTTGATCTCGCGCAGCGTGTTCTGCAGAACGATCCCGTCAGCAGACGCGCCCCCTGCAAATGCCTGTGAGGCATATAATCCGCTTATCAACAATCCTGCCAAGATCGGAGATGTTGGCGACACTTCGTCAGGGACGCGGATCAGGTCATCAACAATCACATCGTATGTCAGCTCTGTTTCCCGGCTGAATGAAGGTTTTTTCTGACCCCGTAAATTATCGCTCAGTGTCCCGAAGCCGCGACTTCGAAGTTCATGTGCGACGATAGCCTCCCAATGATCTGTTGATCCTGTCAGAGCGTTGACGAACACAAAGGTCGGTGCGCCATCGCGGGTTGACGACAAGTGGAGATAGAAAATTGAATTTTCGTGATCGAAACGCAGATGGCCATCCATTCGTCCACCATTTTTTCAGCATGAAACACCATGGTGCCGTCCCACCAGAACTGTTCGCTTGCGCTGGCTAAAATACGAATGAAAGCATTCGAGCGCTTCTGACTCGGAGCCGTAGTTGACTCCCGGATCGCTCAACGATCGCTTTCCACCACCGAACGTATGGGCCCTCGGTTGTGCCGGTGAAACGGATCAAGCCTCTGCAAGCAGACGGGCGGTTCAGAGCCCCATGCGAACTACTCGGAGCGAAGTGAAGGGCGACGCACTATCCTTAATCCGTCGCTGGATTTGCGCTATAATCGGGAGCGAAAGCGGGAGAGCCGGCATGCTGATTCAGCTGGGCGAGATCGAAATTTGGAGAATTTTGGAAAGCGTGGACCCTTTCCTCAAACCACATGAATTCTTTCCCGATATGGAACCTGATGGATTGGAGTTGCTGCGCCGCGAGGCACCACGGCAACTTTGCAGGTTGACCGGAAAGATGCTGATTCCGATCCAGGGCTTCCTGGTCAGGACCCCGTCGCACAACATCCTCGTCGACGCCTGTGTCGGAAACGACAAGACCTGCGCGATCGCACAGTGGCACATGAGATCGGATGGCAGGTTCCTGGCGGGCCTGACGGCGGCCGGCGTTTCTCCTGAAGATGTGAACGTCGTCCTGTGCACGCATCTCCACCTCGATCACGTCGGCTGGAATACGCGGCTGCGAGACGGCCGCTGGGTTCCGACTTTCCCGAATGCCAGATACATCCTGCCGGCGGCCGATGATGTCCATTTCAGCGCCGAGGCGGGCCCAGTCTATCAGGAGAGCGTTCTTCCCGTCATCGCCGCAGGCCAGGCGGACCTCGTGAGCGCCGATCACATGATTGGCGATCATGTTTCACTCGTTCCGACACCTGGACACACACCGGGGCACGTCTCGGTCAAAATCGAAGCCGCGAAAGGATCTGTCGTGATAACGGGCGACGCAATCCACAGCCCGGCCCAGTGTGGGAGACCCCACTGGAGTTTCACGAACGACACGGACGCCTCCGCCGCGCGCAAGAGCCGCCGCGCGCTTCTTGAAATGGTAAGTGGCTCGGAGGCGTTGGTGGTTGGAAGTCACTTTCCGCTGCCGTCCATTGGGTCCATTGCGCCCAAGGCAAAGGCATTCTCGTGGTCGGATAGTTATACGTCGGCCTGACAATTCGCCGTTTTATGGCCTCGGCGGACGGCCGCGTCAGCTTGAGACGCGCGGCACCGGGTATCGCAATTTGAAGGGCAGAGACATGTCGGACATATTCCAATCACTCGATCAGCTTGACCGTAAAAAACTGCAGATGGTCGCCGACCGTCTCGAGTATCGGGGAACCTATCCCGCGTTTGTTGCCATGCGGGAGAGGTATTTCGACCGCCTGCAGTTGGCTCGGCCCCGCAACGTGCTCGACATGGGCTGTGGAACCGGTGTTGTCACCCGTGCTTTGGCGACAAGGCTCGCCGCAGAAGCAAGGTTGACCGGGACCGACTACTCGGCAGAGCTTATCGAAATTGCCCGTGGTATTGCTGCCGCGGAAGGCCTGGGTGAAAGGATCTCCTTTGAGATTGCCGACAGCCATGAGACCCCAGATGGAGAGAGCCTATACGATCTCGTGGTGCTGCACACGCTTCTCAGTCACGTTAACGATCCTGCGCAGGTCCTGAAGGTTGCAGCCAGCATGACAGAACCCGGAGGGCAGGTTGTCGTGTTTGACGGCGACTACGCCTCGATCACGTTTGGAGCCGGAGACCCTGAACTCAACGAACGCGCGCTGCAGGGTCTCTTAAAGACGGTCGTTGCTCATCCCCGGGCAATGCGACAGTTTCCTGAACTCCTTCCCCGGTCCGATCTTGAACTCGTGGATTTTCTGCCCGAGGTCCTCGCGGAAGCAGGGAAAGCTGGTTTTTTCGTGAGCATGTTGGACAGCTATACACCATCTATGGTCGCGGCAGGGCATCTTGACGAAGAGACGGCACATCGGTGGTCGACTACGCATCATGAGGCCTCTGAAGCTGGAACCTTTTTCGGATCATGCAACTTCTTCACCTATATCCTGCGTAAGGTATGATACGAATTATTTCATCCCGAAAAAGAGGCATTTCGAGTATAGCCTGGCGGCACTTTCCGGCAGGGGCGGAGCTTGCTCCTGGTGCGGTGTCCGCATTCAAATCTCTCATCAGAGGTGTTCGACGAGTCCCAACTTCGTCCGCAAGCTACTCTAGCGCTTGCTCGACTCGCAGCGAAACGCACGAACGTCCGCTCTTGACTCCGCCGTGCAGTGCGCCGTGCGTCGCTAAAGGATGTTGCAGGTGCGAGTTAGATGGAACCAGTAATATCTGCCTTGGGCACTGACCCAATTTTCTGATGCGGCGAGGCTGTGGGTCCGGTCTAATTTGGCGAACGGCGCGCTGAAGGTGCGAGTCTAGGAGACCACTGAATGCGAGCTATTGGCAGATCAAGTGACGGGGGATCGCTGCATGCGTTTCGGGCGGCTCAGAGCCCATTTTGCCGGATGCTGCACGCTGCATGAATGGCCGGATTGCGCAAGACATTGCCGCGCTCAAAAGGATCCACTTAGCGCATAGCTTCCATCTTCGCGGTGCACTTCGCGGCCGCTTAGCGGAGGATTGAAAACGCAGACAAGCCTCAAGTCAGCGTCTGTGGCGCGCACCAAGTGCCGGTCATGTTGATCTAGGGCATAGAGCGTAAATGGTTCAAGAAGATGCCAGGTTTCATCGTCATCGGCTCTGATCTGTCCTCTGCCCTCGATACAATAACACGCCTCTAGGTGATGGGTGTATTCAAGCTCAAGCACTGCACCCTTTTTGATGATCGTATCGGTTAGCGAAAACCCCATGCCATCAGAGGCAAGCAGTAACCTTCTGCTATTCCATCCCGGACCGGAAACGTCTCGATCTGTATCAAGGATATCTTTGAGTGCCGTAACAATCATATTCCACCGTCTCTTTACTATCGAACCGCGCGGTTCATCCCGCCATCGGACAGAATGCTCTGACCATTGATATACCGGGCTCCCTCACTGGCAAGAAACACGCAAGCCTGTCCAATTTCTTCGAACGTTGCGGGCCGCTGCGCCGGGATGGATCGGCGGGCCTCTTCAGATAGGTTTACGTTCTCGCAGAACCCTGGGAGCAGGTTGTTCATGCGAATGTTGTGCCGTGCATAGCGATCCCCGTAAAGCTTTGAGAAACTGTGCAGGGCGCCGCGCAGCATACTCATGGGATAGGGAGCGCGCGGCTCGACTGCATTCATGGACGAGATGTTTACGAAAGCGCCACCGCCTTGTTCGATCAGTATGGGCGTGACGATACGGGCAATCTTCACAACGTTCAGCACATACATGTCCAGACTTTCGTGCCACAGTTCGTCGCTGAGTTCCAAAAGCGGCCCGTCAAAGTCAGGATCGAAACCAACGGTTTTGATGGCTTCAGGCACCGTTCCACCGTGACCCATGTTGCTGACGATTGCATCAATCCGTCCATACTTGCTCATGGTGTCGTCGATCATCGCTTGCAAATCATCCACGTCCAGCACAGAGCCGCGGCGGCCAATGCCCCCAAGCTCCTCCGCCAGTTCAACAGACCGGTTAGACGGGGACATCAACGAGACCTTGTAGCCAGCCTTGGCCATTTCGATGGCGCAGCCCCGGCCAATGCCTTGTCCTGTACCAGTCATTAGTGCGACTTTGGCTTCGGCCATTGCTTTTCCTTTCTTTAGACAAATGGTGTGTGAGATTTTTTGATCCGAAATCAGTGTAACCTTTAGGAATTATCGGATCCTATCGAGTTCTTGGAAATTACTGTTAGGTTTTCTCACATGGCGGAGAACCTCAGACACCTTCGAGCCCTTTAAGCTTTCGACGAAACCGCAACCCACTCCAGCCTGACCAAGGCAGCGGATGTTCTGAACGTCACCCACGGGGCGATCAGGCGGCAAATCAAGTTGCTGGAATTGCATCTTGGCGTGACGCTTTTTCATCGCCGCCCCAATGGCGTTGAACTGACCAAAGCCGGGGAACGCCTGTATCAATCAACACGCGGGGCATTTTCTGCATTGCAGCTGGGCGTATCGGAGGTGAGGCGATTGCATCACCGCCAGTCGATTACAGTGTCTTTATCCACGTCGCTGGCGCTCAAATGGCTTGTACCTCCACTAAGTTCATTTCAGCAAAAGCATCCGGGGATCGCGTTGTTGCTGGACACAAATGATGCCTTTGCGGATTTCGATACGTCCGAGGTGGATGTGGCCCTGCGGTTTGGGGAGCCCGGTTGGGACGGGCTATATCATGAGCAAATAAGACAAGAGGAATTGATTGTCGTGGCCGCGCCGTCTCTTGTTGAGAAAACACGGCTGCCAATGCGCGCCGAGGACGTGGCTGATCTCCCATTATTGCACGATGCCTACAACGTCGGATGGGAAAGCTGGGCTGCGCAAGTTCGGTTGAGCGCTGATCGAATTAAGTCTCAGAACATCAAGTACGTCGATAGTGCTGTTCTTTTGGAGGCCGCGATTGACGGGCAAGGCGTGACATTGGCGAGACATCTTTTGGCGGCAAGAGATTGGGAACTTGGCCGGCTGATCCGGCTCGACCAAAGCAGTATTCCATTGGATCGTGGGCTTTACTTCGTCTGTCGCCCTGGCGATCAGGAGCGGGTCACGGTGAGAATTTTCAAGAAGTGGCTCATGTCGATTTGAGCCTTGCGCCCTAATCGAAGGTCCGCGAGAGCGGTCATTAGACCACGTTTAACAGAAGTCAGCTTTGTTGCGAAAACTGTGAATTATTGACCTGAAATTTGCGGCATTCTGCGCGAATGGCCGGTTCTTCCGCTGCAAGGCAGCACCGTAATATTTGCGCGCGCGGCAGCCTTGACGCCTCGTAAATGCGCAGCGAGAGTTCAAGACTTCTCCTATGGGCTCGTTTCCGTCCCTCTCTGCGTGCTGAATGGAGGTCTTTAATGACCATTCGCGGCTACTCGAATGCAGGAGACACAATCACTCTGCTCCTATCCGGTTGATCAAACCTATTCCGAGAAAGAGGGCAAAGCGGCGATAGGCTCACACCGCCTGGGCGATGATCTCACGTGGAAAGCGAAAACCCTTCAGGCGTGGCATGTTGGTCGAAATCTTAATCTGGAGCGAATGGCGTGGTCGGAACTGTCAGAAAACTTGGTGATCCCGCCTGATTTCGTGCCCCAAGCGACCAATCTCCCGGCCCCAATAATGCGCACCGGCACAGGCTTCCATCGCCACCACGCATCTCAACAGCTTGGCAAAAAACTCAAGAACCTGACCTCTGCTAAGTTTCTTCCTCAAAACAGCGTGACCAGTGTGATCTGCTCCGTGCACCTGGAAAACGTTCTTCGCCAAATCCAGGCCAACCATGTTAATCTCTTCCCTAGACGCCTCCATTCAGGTTGTTTGCAAACCCACAACGACACATTGAAGCCAGCGGGGCGTCTACATCTTTAGAACCGGTAAACACAGCAATTTTCAACTTGACTTCAAACTTCAGAGAAGATTGCGAGAAAGCCCAAAGGAATTTGTGATAGATTTCGTCGCGACCGTGCATTCAAAAAATTCCGAGGAAAGAACAAGATCTCGAAGGATGAAACGGTAGATAGTCGGACTCTGCCGAAATGCATGTCCTTGCTAATTCTTCATTCAGTTCCTGGATTAGACAGTGGTTGCTGATTACTCCCGCCCGACGCCCGCGCGCATCCTCATTACATTCAAGCGGGCTCCAATATCCAAAAATGGCCGTGGCGGCAGGATAGCTGGTGGCGCAAGCCTTTGTGCTTCGGCCAAAGCCCGCGATTGGAGACCGGCATATTGTTCGACAAGTAGCTTTGCTAAAGCCGTACCGCGCGCGATACCTCCAGCATTGAAGCCGCCGACCGCTAGCACATTTGGTGCAGGACGGGCAAAAACCGAAGAGTAGTTTCTGCTGATTGCCACGACACCCGACCATGTGTATTCGATGTTGAGATCTGGCAGCATGTGCCAACGGTCTCGGATCGCGCGCAAATGCACGGCGCGGCGGGCAGCCAAATCCGCCTCGGACATTGCCAGATTAGGCCAATATTCGGCCGTGTTTCGCATCATGATCCGGTGATCGCGTGTATAGCGAATTGTCGCCCCCATCCGATGTGCCGACAGGATACCCCAAGGGTCCGGATCACCAATTTCGGCGCGTTCGTCTTTGGTCAAAGGATGGGTCATGCTGGCGGTCAGGGTCAGGTGCATCATGCGCCCCCGGAACAACCCAAATTCTCCCAGCAGGCCATTGGTCGCCACCACCACGTTGTCCGCAGTCACCGTCCCGCTCACACAAGTAATATCAATGGTTGAGCCATATTCGATTCCGGTGACCGGACTGTCCTCAAAGACAGTGACTGATTTCGGCAAGTTTATCGCTAGGCCACGCGCAAGTTCTGCAGGCTGTACCAATGCCGCGTGTTTTGTCCAGAGCCCCTTGTGGTAATAAGGGATGCCCAAGCGGCGATCCAGGCGATCCCCTTCCAGCCACTCGTATGGAATTTCGAGTTCTTGCAAGATGTTTTCGAAACTCGCCAGATTGCGGAAATGCCGGGGTTCGGCGGCGCAGTGAAACTTACCGTTGTCATCCCATGCTGCATACAACTCGTGGGCATGCACTGCAGTACGGAGGTAATCCAGCCCCTCCATATTGATCAGATAGTTCGACAGCGCCTTGGTGATCATGGTTTCGTCGTCACCGACCCGGCCCGGGGATGCTTCAACGGCAAACCCCGAATTTCGTCCGGCCGATCCTTCACCTATGCGTTGTCCTTCAATCAATGCGATATCTGCCTGCGGATAAAGTTCTGCAAGGCGACGGGCAGCGGCCAGCCCAGAGAACCCGCCACCGATCACGGCCCACTGTACCCGCAGCGCACCGTTCAGCGAGCGGATGTCATTCCGTTCGGGCAAGGTTTCGATCCAACCGCAACTGTTGTCGTTTACGGCGAGTTTCGAGATTTTGGCTCTGCGCGATCTGACAATATGTTCGTACATCACTTTTCCTCGAGTTTGCGCTTGATAAGGCCAGCGGTCACTAGGACCACAAGGCTGACGAACACCAGAACGGTTGATACAGCCGCCAGTGAAGGATCAATCTCTAACTGGATCCCTTCCCACAGACGCTTGGGCAGGGTGCTGACGCGGGGGCTGGACAGGAACAGAGCAATCAGCAACTCGTCAAACGACACCAGAAAGGAAAACAACCCCGCTGACAAAAAACCCGGCATGGCCATAGGCACGGTAATTCGCAACACCGTTCTGACCCGGTTGGCACCGAGGTTGCGGGCAGCGTTTTCGACACTGGGATCGATACCCCGAAACGACGCTGTCATGATCGTGATAACGAACGGGATCGCCAAAACCGAATGCCCAAGAACAAAGCCGAACACTGTTCCGGTCCAGCCCAGCACCGAAAAAAGTCGGAATATAGCAATCGCCGTCAGGAGGCTAGGGATGATAATAGGAAACAGAAAGAAGGAATTCAGCAGACGCTTTCCCGGAAAATTTCCGCGCACGATCCCGTATGCTGCGGCACTCCCTACGATCAGTGAAACAATGACTGTCAGGATGGCAACATAGAAACTGGTGAATGTTGCGGCGATCCAGCCCGGTTGGGTCAGGTATTTGTGATACCATTTCAGGTTGAACCCGCGCGGTGGAAATTCCAGTACCGAGGTCGGTGAGAAGGATATCGGTGCAACGATGAAGTTCGGCAGGATCAGAAAGAACAGCACTAGCGCAACAACACAGTATAACAGTGCTTTTTCGGGGGTCATGGGACCATCGAGTTTCATGGCTCAGCGTCCTTCGTAGATACGGTCGGCAGAGATGAAGCGGTCGTAAAGCGCATAAAGCGTGACCGTCAGCACCAGCAAAATGGTCGACAGCGCGGCGCCGAATCCCCAGTCCAGGCTGTCATTGATCTCCAGCTCGATAATCTGCGCCAGCATGGTGTCATTGGGTCCGCCCAGCAGGGCCGGGGTGACAAAAAAACCAAGGCTCAGGATAAACACCAGCAACACCCCGGCACCGATGCCGGGCAACGAAAGCGGCAGGTAGACGCGGGTGAAGGTACGGCGCGTGTCGGCGCCCAGATTGGCGGCAGCATCCATCAAGTTCTGCGGTATGTTTGTCATCACCGAAAAAAGCGGCAGGATCATGTAGGGCAGCATGAAATGCACCATGCCGATGGTCAGCGAGAAGTGGTTGAACAACATAGGAATCGGCGCGTCGATCAGGCCAAACTCCATCAGGTTGCGGTTGATCACTCCATTTCGTCCGAGTAGCGCCATCCACGCAAACATACGAACCAGGATATTCGTCCAGAACGGGATCAAGACCAGCGCCGTAACGATCAGCTTGATCCGATTTGACCCATGCGCCATCACGAAGGCCACGGGATAGCCGACCAATAAACAGATCAGAGTCGTCTCTCCTGAAACAAGCAGAGTTCGCCACAGGATCTTCATGTAGATCGGGCGAGTAAACGCCTTTTGGTAATTTTCCAGCGTGAAATTAGGGTCCAAAAAACTCTGAGACAGGAACATGCCCAACGGAACCACGAACATCAGTGCAAGGAACAGCAGAGCCGGGGCGAGAAAGGCCAGATAAACAAGCTTCTCACGACGCTCCAGGCGCTTGAGAAGGGATTCTGACGGAGGGTGCGAAGCCTGCGATACAGGGGTGGGGGAAGCGATTTGCATGGACTGTCCGTTCCGTGTGGTCCGGGCCCGCGTACGGGGAGAGGTTTTTGCGGGCCCGGCTGGTCCCGGCCTTAGCCGAGTTTCCATTCCTTCCAGCGATCAAGCATTGGAAGATAGGCATCGCCCCAATAATCATAATCACAGGGCAACTGCACATCAGCGAAGGTGGTTGGCAGCAGCGCCGCACGATCAGGGTTCACCTTCTTGATCGCATTGTGATTGACGGGGCCATAAGTTATGTAATCGCTGAGGCGCCAGTTGACGTCTTCGTGGCTGGCCCACGCGATGAACAACTGCGCCAGATCGGCGTTTGGCGCACCTTTAGGGATAGCCCAGGCGTCGCCCATCAATTGAGCTCCGTTCCAAACGATTTCCAACGGCACGCCTTCGTCGCGGATCACGTCCAGACGTCCATTCCAAGCCGTGACCATCACCGCTTCGCTATAGGCCAGCAGCTGGGGCGCCTGGGCGCCTGAGCTCCACCAGATCACGTCATCCTTGATCTCGTCCAGCTTGGCAAATGCCCGGGCAATCTTGCCCTCGTTTAACGGGTAAATCTGGTCGAGCGGCAGGCCATCGGCCTGCAACGCATAAGCGAGCGTGGCGATCGGATTGTCGCGGATGGCCCGCGGCCCGGGGAAGTCGGTCGTGTTCCACAGGTCGGCCATCGATGTGGGTTTCTTGTCGGTGAAAACGTCTGTACGGAAGGCCAGAACCTCGGAATAACTGAGGTTGCCGACACCCCATTTTGGCGCAAAGCCTTTGAAAACATTGGTCTTGTCGACGATGGAGTAGTCGATCTCCTCCAGCGCACCGGCTCTGCCCAGCGGGGTCGAACGATAGGTGCCGATATCGACCAGATCCCAGATCACATTTTCCGCCTCGACCATAGCAATGATCTTGGGGTCCTTAGGATCAGTATCCTCGATGATCTCGATACCAAACTCTTCGGCGAAAGGTGCAAAAAACGCGTTGCGCTGCGCTTCTTGGAAGGAACCTCCCCAAGACGCGACGGTCAGGCTGCGGCCCTTGTGCTTGGCCAGTTCAGTCTTGATCTGTTTCAGGCTGTAACCTTCCGCGCGGGCCATGCCCGGACTCATTGCGGTAACTGCAAGACCCGCCGCGGTGCCCTGCAGGAATGTCCGTCTGTCCAACTTCATGATTTCCTCCCATTAGCTTGGATTTCGGTTGCGGGTGTGTCAGGCCGCTTCGACCAGCAGCATGTCGTCAGTGTTCCAGCCGAGCGTGACTTGAGTATCGATCTTCAGGGTCTCGTCGGGCAGGTTGCCCGGCACCCGTGCCGTAAGACGCTGACCCGAAGCAAGACGCACCAGGTACTTCGTCGAATTGCCCACATACAGATATTCTTCGATGATGCCCTGAGCGTTGCATTCTGCCCGGTCTTCACCGCGCAAGATGCGCAGACTTTCCAGCCTTAAGGTGAACGTGGCCGCCGTATTGGGTCGCATAAAACCGTCGCGCATACGGCCAACAAAGCTCTGCCCGCCCGCATCGATGGTGACCAATCCGTTCGTCTGATCGGTTACCTTGCCGCTTAACAGGTTGGTTTCACCAATAAAATCGGCGACAAAACGGTTCTTCGGCGCACGATACAATTCGTCCGGTCGACCTATTTGCATGATCCGACCGTCATTGAAAACTGCGATCCGATCCGACAGGGTCAGCGCCTCTTCCTGATCGTGGGTAACAAACAGGATTGTGGCACCGATCCGGTGGTGCAGCTGCTTCAATTCGAACTTCATCTCTTCGCGCAGCTTTGCATCCAGCGCACCCAGAGGTTCGTCCAGCAACAGGATTGATGGCTCAAATACCAGCGCCCTCGCCAGCGCGATGCGCTGCTGCTGCCCTCCCGACAGTTGCTTTGGCCGGCGGTCGCCATGCTGGTCCAAACGCACTAGGTCCAGAGCGCGGGCCACTCGTTCGGTGATGTCGGACTTACCTATTCCACGCATCTGCAGCGGAAAGGCGATATTGTCCGCCACGCTCATATGCGGGAACAAGGCGTAGTTCTGAAACACCATGCCGATATTGCGTTTGTGTACCGGGACCGGCACGATCGACTGTCCGTCGACCAGAATATCGCCCCGGGTCGGGACCGTGAACCCGGCCACCATCATCAGGGTCGTGGTCTTGCCCGAGCCCGACGGGCCCAGGAAGGTAACAAACTCGCCCCGGGAAATGTCCAGATTGACAGCTTCTGCAGCCTGAACTGAACCGTAGTGTTTCGACAAGTCGGAAATCTGTATGCGCGATCCACCTTGCATGTGGCAATATTCTCCTCTTCATCCTGAGATGGATCTTTGATTCAACCATCCAAGGTGTTAGAGAATAAGTAACACTTTTTGCAAAGTCGTTTCGATTCTCTCATACCCTGTATATTTGGCTTAATTAATGTACTTTGATGTACTTTCAAAATCGCAAGTTGTAGAGATATAATAAGTAGAAGTTATTTTAATGGAGGTATCCGGGTGTGAATGAAAGGCAGCTGCGCGCCCTCAAGTTGGCGGTCAAGACCGGCACTCTTGTTCAGGCAGCCCGGCTTATGCATGTCTCGGCCCCCGCTGTCAGTCAGATGCTGACGGCGCTGGAGCAGGAGATCGGGATATCTCTTCTGAACCGTCGTCAGGGGCGCGTCTCTCCGACGCCTCAGGGGCTGTATTTTCTGGAGGCTGCGGACAAGGCGCTCTCGACGATGGAAGCTACCCGCGATGTGGCCAGAATGCTGCGAACCAGTTCGCACGGACAGATCAGGGTTTCGACCACTCCTGGAATGTCATTAAAAGTTTTGCCGCGTGTTTTTGCAAGATTCAGCAAGGTGTATCCCACGTGTGAAGTTTCGGTTCAGGCCAGAACCTCGCCACGAACCGTTGATTTGATCGCTCATCAGGTCATTGACATCGGAATCGCCGATGCCCCTTTTTTTGACGAAATCGCCGACCCGATAGTATTCGAAAGCCCGCTGCGTTGCGTATTCTCAGCCAGTCATCCTTTGCGCGCTAAAGACTATGTCACACCTGAAGATTTGACGGAAATTTCGCTGGTAATGCTTAGCAAAGATCTGCTGCCTACGCAGTTGTTAATGCAGACCTTTAAAGACGCGAATATCGAGATTGACCCAAAGTCCGATTGCAACCTCTTTTATTCAGTCATAGCGACGGCGCTGCATTCCAACATGGTTGGGTTTGCTCCGGGTGTCGCGGCGACTGGTGAACTGGATGGCTTGCCGTTCGAAAGCCGCCCATACTACCCAACGGTCAATTACAAATTCGCGGTACTGCAATCCATGGCCCAGGAGTTGCTGGATGAAAACCAGCTTTTCCTGGACATTCTCATAGAAGAATTGAACGCGGTATATCAAAGCGCAATTTAGGATCCGTCACCGAAAGTGGGCACATCGAGATCTCATCAAGCCAGCATCTTGTTGATAGCCCGCGCGCGGACCACGACGCGACGCATGTACCCCAAGGAACTCAGCCGAAGGCCAACAGAGGCAGAACGAGCCAAAATGTAACCAGCGACACCGCTGCGGCGGATCAATCGCACTGCGAAAAACCGCCTGACTGGGAGGGGCCAGTTACCGAAATCCTGACCACCGCGGGCACAAAAATTCTTCATCTGCAAAAGCGAAGCGAGTACAGCGGAGACTAAGGCAATCAACTAGATGCTTAGGGGTTATGGCTGTCCGATCCAGATTCGAGATGATCAGGAGAAACTTGGCAATGCCCGCCGGTGAGCCTGGTTAGGCTTCGAGCGCCAGCTTGTGCACATGGATCTCATTGATGGGGTGGCTTTCTGCGCCGATCACACCGGGGCGGGAATGACGATACAGTGACCGCCAGTACGGCTGGATGATTGTTCCGTCATCCCGCATGAACTGCTCGATTTTTTCCATGTGCCCACGTCGCGTTTCCGCGTCCGCTATGGCCGACGCTTCTTCCAACATTGCGTCGAACTCGGCGCTTGCCAAACCGGTTTCGTTCCATGCCACGCCCGACTTGTAGGCCAGTGTCAGAACCTGAACGCCTAAGGGTCGATGCCCCCAATCGGTCGAGCTAAACGGGTATTTGTTCCAGTCGTTCCAGA
This sequence comes from Ruegeria sp. AF8, assembly GCF_056541825.1. Taxonomy (NCBI): domain Bacteria; kingdom Pseudomonadati; phylum Pseudomonadota; class Alphaproteobacteria; order Rhodobacterales; family Roseobacteraceae; genus Ruegeria; species Ruegeria sp. AF8. The sequence continues at coordinate 24,080 of NZ_JBQFYW010000010.1, forward strand.
AAGTGTTACCCGGCAATACCGTACGTCTGACGTTCAGACCTGCGTCACGCAACTGGGCCGCCAGTGCGTCTGTCGTGTTGCGGCGCCAGTCATCGTCAATGGAGAAAATCTCATGCTCATAGTCGAGCATGCCGACTTCTTCCAGCAATGCGCGCGCAGCCTCGACGTCCTTTTCCGGAGCCCCAATGTCGGCGTACTCGGGGTGAATGGGGCAAACGTGGTGGTTCTCGCCCAACGTTCCGCGATTGGCATATCCCAATTCCAGCAAAACGGCGTTGTCGCAGGCCATTGCTAAAGCGCGGCGCACGCGTGCGTCGGCATAGGGCTTAACGCCGTCCACTTCGGCGTCGCGATTTGTGCGCAGAACCATCGTGTTCGCAGAGACAGACTCGCTCTGGTTCCAACCGATGCTTTCGTAGATATCGACAAATTCACCGACCGTTTCATAGGTCATATCGATTTCTTCTGCTTCCGCAGCAGCCAGATGCGCGGCACCGTCGGTGCCATAGTCTATGAACTCGATCCGATCTAGATAAGCGCCTTCGCCCCACCAGTCGTGATCCGTGTTCTTCTCCAGAACGACCTTTTCACCTACTTGATACTCGACGAGCTTGTATGGCCCCGTACCGACCGGATCATTGGCTGGATCGCCAGACCAACCGTCGGGCACGATTGCAGCAGGATATTCCGTGACGGCCGGGATAATGGTGATGTCAGGTCGCGTCAGCTTCAGTTTAAGTGTCAGATCATCGACCACTTCCAACGCTCCGTCGGCAGGGCCATCTCCGGCTTCGTTCTGTAAGGAGCCCATGCGCGCGGCCATGGAATTACCTTCCCAAGTACCGTCGCACCAACGTCCAAAATTGTACGCAACATCCGTGGCCGTCAGCGTTCCACGCCCGTCATTCCAGTTCACGCCTGGACGCACATGCAGAACATATTCCGTCGCATCGTCATTCACCTCCCAGCTTTCGAGCAACCGAGGCTCGAACGTACCGTCCGCATTGTACTGAACGAGGTATTCCAGAAAGCCACGGACAACGTTTCCAAGTTGAGGCCAGTTATACAGCGGCGGATCAAGTTGCGCGCGCACAACCTGTTGAATACGAATTGTACCACCGGGTTGAATATTCGTAGCAGCTTGTACTGGCTGAGATAGACCAATCACCGAATAAGCGGCCGATGCAGACAGCCCTAGTGCAGTAGCGCGTGTTAGGAATTCACGACGGCTGAGCGTTCCGTCTGCTACTTCGCCGACATGCATAGCAATCGCTGGATGAATTGTTCGGCTGCGACTTTGTTTGGTCATCATTGGCTCCCGTGTTTCTCCTGCAGGGTTGCTTACGCGCCCTTTGACACAGATTTTGGTATAAATTCTCTCATTTTTCTAGTAGCTGAGTAATTATGGATGACATTAATAGAGTTAATACCAAACTAAGCCGCAACCTGGTGGCGCTATATGCGTTCGAGGTGGTGGCCAAACATGGGAACTTTACGAGTGCAGGAGAGGCGCTTGGCTTGACCCAGTCTTCGATCTCGCAACGGATCAAGGGCTTGGAAGTTGATCTGGGTGTCGTACTTTTTAAACGAGAGCACCGCGGCGTTTCACTAACATACGAAGGGCTCAGGCTTTTGAATGTGGTCAGACCCGCGATGACGCAAATGGGCTATGCTGTCGGTTCCTTATTGGAACGAAAATCCAAACCCAAGGTTCGGATTTCAGCCGATTTTGCTTTCTCGACTTTCTGGCTGCTACCGCGCCTGGCATATCTCCGCGAGGAAATTGACGACGAAATTGAGATTCAAATTCTGGCTTCTACAGTACCCCCGGGCTTGGACTACACAGACTGCGATATACAGATCCACGTGGCCCCAAAAAGCCGGATAAAGCCTGGTGAAATTCTTCTTCTGGAGGAAGCTGTCGCCGCGGTTTGCAGCCCCCAGCTATTAGAAAAGATTACACCAATCCAATCTGCTGCGGAATTGCTCGATGTACAACTTCTCAGTTTGTCAAAACCGGCAACTGCAGAATGGCAAACCTGGCAAGGATGGTTTGACAGTCTGGGGATAACGGGCGAGCGAAAGAAAAACTATATCAGTTTCAACAATTACGACATGGTCACGCAAGCGGCTTTAGCCGGAGACGGTGTTGCATTGGGTTGGATCGGACTCATTGATGATTTGCTCAGAAACAATTCACTGGTCAAGGTTACAGACGACGTGGTCATCAGCGATGCGGGCTATGTCATGTCACGAGACCAAAGCAACTTAGGTCGCGGCCCGCGCATGGTTTTTGACTGGATCGCCGATCAGGTCTTTTCAAAACCTTCGAACTAGCAACTGTACTCCGCACTCGGCCCAGGTGTCCATTTCCACGGTTTGAAGGCGCGATGGTGATGTCACATTTACTCTGGGACAATTGCTGGAAACTTGATTTCCGCGTAGGTGGACCGGGCGCAAAACCCGTCGATGAGCTACTAGCGCCACCGCTTCCCACCTCACATCATTGCGCACGCCGTTTGACTGTACGTTCGCTTCAATCTGAGCCTGCGCAAAATTAAGGATATGTTGTTGGAGCTCGGCATCGACGTGACTTGTGAAACGATCCACTGCTGGACTGACAAATACAGACCGCAGATCGCCCGGAACCTGCGGCGGCGGCATTGCCGGCCTGGCGATGTCTGGCATCTGGACGAAGTCGCCGTGAAGATTTCGGGGAGGTCATTCTGGCTGTGGCGCGCCGTTGATCAACACGGAGTCGTTCTGGAGGAAATCCTCCAGCCCAGGCACAACAAGAGAGCCGCAAAACGGTTGTTGGCCCAGCTGACGAAGCCATCTTGCGTAACGGACTGTCCGTACGATGGGGCCACGCCCCTTCAAATGTCGCCAAAGTCACCAGACGGTTGCTGAATCCGGGGTGCTATGAAGTCAGCCTAGGCAATACGATTGGAGCAGGGACGTCTGAAGCCGAAAAAATACCTGTGAAAGCTTCTCGTCGTCGCGACGGCTGTTCTCAGACATGCCATCCGAAGACAAACGCGAACTGGGGAACGGCTGCGCCATCTACTTGAGCGCAAGCCATCTCGGCTGTTGAGCGTGGTATTGGCCAGCAAGACCGCCCGGATCGTCTGGGCCGTTCTGGCAAAAGGAGGATCCTACAGCACAGCATAAATTTCGGACGGCAGAGCACCTGCGGCAAACCCGGATGCAAGAGCCATCCAAGTGATGATGATCAATGCAGCCACAATCGGAACATCCCGTGGTATCGTCAGGGCGTCACAGCCTGGTTAATTGATAGGCACCCGGGACGCGGGCTTCATCAAGGCCAGCGGACCTATACACCGCCAAAACAGGCCGGACAAATGAGAGCTAGCTAAAAGATCTCAACCACTTAGAAAACTCTTGCAAATCACGGGCTGTCCACATATGACGATCCCATCCCGAGTTTCAGTGCCAGATATCCGGAAGCTGTTCCTTCTTTCGGGCCATGAAATCGCGCAACCCGTCATCTATCCCCTCATCCAGCGGCGGCGGTTCATAGACTCTGAGTTGTTCTTTCCACTTCCTATTGGCGCGTCTCGCCATATCCGACGCACCCTGTTCAGACCATGTCTCAAATGATTGGGTATCCGACAATTCGGCATCGTAAAATGCCCTCTTGTAGTGCCTCATTGTGTGGGCGCAGCCGAAGAAATGCCCACCGGGCCCGACCTCGGAAAAAGCGTCCATAGCAAAGGCGTCCTCCTCAATAGGCAGACCCTTCAGGAAGCGATGCATCGCACCCAGATAATCCGCGTCCATGACTAGTTTTTCATAGGACAGCGTCAGCGCTCCTTCCAGCCAGCCTGCAGATTGTAGCACGAAATTTGCACCGCTCAGAACCGAGGCGTGCAACGCGGTCACGCTTTCCATCATCGCCTGCGCATCCGGCAGTTTGGAACTGGTGAACGCGCCCGAGCACCGGACCGGCAGGCCCACGCGCCGCGCCAGTTGCCCGGCCACATAGGATGCGAGCGCCGATTCGGGTGTGCCGAAGGAAGGTGAGCCGGATTTCAAATCCACCGAAGTTACAAAGTTGCCGAAGATCACCGGCGCTCCGGGACGGACGAGTTGCGCCAGAGCGCAACCCACCAGCACCTCGGAATACGCTTGCATAACGGCAGCAATCATCGACACTGGTGCGGTTGCACCGCCCAGCACGAAGGGCACGATGACAGGGCACTGCCCGGCCGCCGCATAGGTGCGGATTGCACCCGACATCGCGTGGTCGAAAACCAATGGCGAGTTCATATTGATGTTGCCCATGATCACGCAGTTTTCTTCCAGAAAGTCACGACCGAACACGATGCCTGCCATCTCTATACTGTCGGCCGCCCGTTCAGGCGCGGTCACCGAACCCATGAATGGCTTGTCGCTCCATTTGAGGTGGGCATAGACCATGTCCAGATGCCGTTTGTTGACCGGCAGATCGGTCGGCTCGCAGGTTGTTCCGCCGGAATGGTGCAGCCAGGGCGATGCGTAGACAAGCTTGGTCAGATTCTCGAAATCCCGGATGGTGCCATACCGGCGCCCACTATCGATGTCGCTGACAAAAGGCATACCGTAAGCTGGTGCAAAAACAACATTGTTGCCCCCAAGTTCGATTGTCCGCGCAGGATTGCGCGCGTACTGCTGAAAGACCTTCGGCGCAGTCTTGAGCAACGTGTGCAACAGACCGGGCGGGAACCGCACCTGATTTCCTCTTACTTCCGCTCCGGCTTCACGCCAGAGCGTCAGGGCCTCTGGGTCGTCGATAAACCGTACGCCGATCTCCTTCAACAATTGTTCCGAATGCGCCTCGATCATTTCCAGACCTTCTTCGCCCATCAGGTCATAGGTGGGTATCTCGCGGCGAGCACCCGTAACTATTGAAGGCTCTGAAATACTCGAGCTACGACGAACCCGTCGGCGAGCGGTGCTTGGCATGGCAAATCCTGCAGCTCATAATTTGTTCAACCATGCTCACGCAGGTTGCCGTTCTGAACTCAGACAGAAACGACAACACAATTCGAAGGCGACATCAATTCACGTATAATCAATCACAAACCCGAGATTTGTTCTGATTGAAAATGTCGCGGCACTCGTTGGTTCTGATGGAATGGACATCCCCTGATCACTTTTCTGGTAAATCTTGGAGATGGAAGTTATCTGGTTTCCATTATAGGTTGTAGAAAGCGCTTTTCCTATGTCTTTACAATAGCATGTCAAATTTGGTTCTGGCGCAAACTTATGGGGCTGTCTGTTTGAACTGAAACGCTTGTGATGTCGGCGGACCGAATATCGTCCGAGGTGTGCGGAAGATGATGATTTCATTCAAGGGTGTGCACTTCCCAAAGGATGTAATCTTACACGCGGCCTTCTTCTACCTGCACTATGGTGTGTCATACCGCGATCTGGAAGCAATCATGGCCGAACGTGGCGTGGACCTGGATCATACGGCGCTAAACCGTTGAGCAGGTAAATATGCCGGGCTGGCGTCTGAAGCCGCGCGATTTGGACAGCGTGCTGCGGATCGTTGTTGGCGCATGGATGAGACTTTTGTGAAAGTGAAGGGCGAATGGGTATACCTCAATCGCGCCATCGAAAAGTTTGGCAATACACTTGGTTTCATGCTGTCGAAACGCCGGAACGAAGCCGCGGCAACGAAGTTTTTGCCCGCGCGCTCGAAGTCAACGGGCTGCCACGTAAGATCGTCATCGACAAAAGCGGTGCGAACACAGCCCGGATCAAAGCGATCTACAAGATGCTCAAATGCATTGGTTGTCCGATACTGATCGAGATAGTTAGGCGGAAATACCTCACGGATGTATTTGACAAGAGCTTTGTGAAGCGTTGGCCGCTTGTTCGTTGTTAGCGAGCTGAGGCGAAACCGGCTTGGCCATGGGAGATTGTCGCTTCCACTTCGCGACGAAGCGGCGGTAGAATTCCTCTGCGTGGCCGGTGGCCTCCCTCTCCCGGTCGCGCACCGCATTCAAGCTGTAGTCAGCAGCGGAGCCCTTTGTCTTGCCACCGCGGCGAGAGGGGTATCCGGCGGCCAGTTCCAGATTTCTCAGCTTCCATTCCAAGAGAGCGGGGCGGCTCCAGATGTATTCCTCACCTTTGGACAACATGTGCCAGACGACGACCGTCAGCTTGCGCGCCGTCGCAACAGCAGCAACTTGGTTGCCCCGCTTTTCTTTGATCCTCCTGAAGAAGGCGCGTAGCGGGCCTGGCGTTCGTGAAATTGACCAGGCTGCCTCAACCAGCATCGCCCGCGCATGTGATCTACCCTGCTTGGTGATGCGGCCGTGGTAGGCGGGTTTGTCACCGGATTGACGCACCCGAGGATTGAGCCCGAAGTAGCTGACCAGCTTTTCTGGAGATGGGAAACGCTCGATGTCGCCGATTGCGGCCAGAACACTTAGTGCAACGATCATGTTGACACCGGTGATCGTCATCAGCTGTCTCACGCGCGGCTCTTGAAGCGCTGTTTGTGCAAGGTCCTCATCGATCTGTTTGAGTTCGCAACCGAGACGGTCTAGCTCGCCGGCATGACGGAGGATGACGCGCCGCTGGTCTTGCGCGACGGGTTGGTCCTCCAGCCATTTTCTCCCACGCTTTGTAAAAAGAGACGCATTGTACGGCGGGATCAAATTGGCATGCAGCACCGAATGGATCCTGTTCTTGAGACGCGTCATCTGGGAAACTAGCTGCACCCGCTCAGCCACGACCCGACGCAGCCGTTCCGTTTCTTCATCCGGCATCCAGACTTCTGGCAGAAAGCCACTGGTGTGAAGCTTCGCCAGAACACTTGCATCGATCTTGTCGGTCTTGACTTTGGCCCAGGCGATGGCGCGAACGAGCAGTGGATTTGAGATGACAACGCGATTCACAAAAGGGGACAGCAGCCGCACTATGGCCTTTGTGTTGACTGTCGCTTCCAGGACGATCTCATCATCCAAGCTAAGTTGCTCGGCGAATTTCAGGATGTGTTCACGCTCAAGTTCAATGCGACCGGCATCCCGGATCTTGCCATTCTCCAGGATCGCCACCTGAGCGAAGGTACGATGCACATCAAGGGCAATGATCTTCATGGCTGGCTCCTTTTCATGGTCAGCAACCAAGGGAGCCAGCGGGCTACACGACAACTACGGATTCGCGCTCGCAGCGCAACCGGGCAAGTCGAAGGGGCGGCCAGATAACAACTCGAGCTCACAGCTCATGAGATACTTCGGCCTGCCCGCCTTTCGTGCTCCCAACGCCCCAATCCCGGTGGATCAACAGTAATCCACATCGAGGTCTAAGAACCCCCGATTGGGGCGTCGAGCTCATTCATGCCGGATAACAACGTGATTGAGCAGGACCACCGCTTCATCAAACGTCGGATCTGGCTCAGCCCTGTCAATAACTCCAGGCTGATCCGCGCCCAGAAGTGCTACGCCGAAACGCAAATCGCTGCGCGCGGTAAATTCGACGCCCGTGGGGCAAGTCCCATCTTCGCTGAGAAAATGCACCGCGATGCCAAAGAGCAGCGCCATTGCGGGCCTGCGGTCAGTTGAGCTCGCCGTTTGGAAGGGGAGATCCCGAATTCCTGGATGTATCTTTTGTGCGAAACTCGATGGGCTTCCAAAACCGCAGGCCACGGAAATTTCTGTAATGGGCAATACAGTCTGTTCAACCAGCGCTTTCGCGCGGCGCAAACGCAAAAACCTAAAAAAAGATGCAGGGCTCCGGCCAACTAGCGCTTTGAACTTGCGCTCCATCTGACGAACAGAAGAACCCAAAATTTCAGGCAGTTGGGCGGTCGAGAAGGGTGTCTCGAGCGCGTTTTTCATGGCGGCGATGATGGGTTCGAGATTGCTGTGGCGTAGGGGCATCACATCGTTTTCGCTGCGCGGCTGAGTGACCGCGCCATCCCGAATGTCGCCTATCAAAAGCACTTGGGCGACAGATTGGGCCAAGTGCAGCGATTGCGGTGCCACGATCCGCATCAACACTAAATCCGCGGTTGACGCCATGCCGAACCCGGTCGTAACTTGCGCTTTCTGAGTAAACAAGGGCAAATGGCTCTCGATCGAGCATCCCGCGTCCCTGTCCACCTGCTGGTTTTCCCAATGGTTGGCAATTTGATCTGTATCGGGATGCAGAAACTTCCACTCGGCTGCAGCGCCGGACAGCAGTGTAATGCCGACCTCTTTGCGTTTCATCCATGCAAAACGTCCTTTGAGCCCGCGGAATGAAATCCGAATGCCTTTTCCGCCTAAGACCACAAAATGGTCAGGCAGGGCGTTACAGCTGGTCTGAAATGAGCTAGCGTGCACGAGGCTGCCCTTTTCCTTCGACCAGCGGGGGCATCCTGCATAGTGTTAACTAGGTGATCAAAGCGGACGCCGGAGCCCAGCCGCGTGGAGATGCGCAATACGTCAAGCACCAGAGCCAGTTCGGTCGGAACAAACCCATGCTCCGCCAGGTTTGTGACACGAACAACCTTCATGACAGGCTCAGCCGCGCGTCAGCTCATAGTTGGGATCATAGGGCGACGGAGCGATAACCTTGGCGTCCACCAGACTACCACACATATCCAGTTGCAAGGTGCTGCCTTCTTTGGCCAGACCGGGGTCGACAAAGGCATAGGCCAGGTTCATACCTACTCGGTGCCCCCAGTCGCCCGAAGTGATGGTACCGACCACCATATCGCCCTGCATCAGCGAGGCACCAGCGTGAGCCGGGGCGTGGGTCGTGTCCACTTTCAGGGTGACGAGTTTCTTGCGGACGCCTTCGGCTTTGCGTTTCAGCAGGGCTTCCTTGCCGATATAGTCACCTTTGTCGAGCTTTACGAAGCGGTCCAGCGCGGTTTCAAAAGGGTCAAATTCCGTTAGGATATCGGACTTCCAATGCAGGAAGCCTTTTTCCATGCGCATCGATTCCACCGCCCTTGCACCGAACAGTCTGAGGCCATGAATTTCTCCTGCTTTGCGCAGTGCGAGATAGGCAGCGTAGTGCGAGGCATTGGGGACGTGGATTTCATAGGCCAACTCGCCTGAGAAGCTGACGCCCAACACAGTGGCAGGGGCAATGCCGATGAAACATTCGCGGGCGGACAGCCAGGGGAAGGCCTCGTTGGACCAGTCGCCACGGGCGCAGGCCGAAAGCACCTCCCGTGCCTTGGGTCCGGCCAGAACCAGGATGGTCTGATCGTTGGTCAGCGAGCGGATTTGCACGTCTTCATCTTTGTGGATGTGCTGAGTGAGCCAATCCATGTCGTGGAACTCGCTGGCCGCGGCAGAACCGTACCAGACCCGTTCCGCTCCGCGGTCCGAGGCCGGTAAGTTGGCCACTGTGGCCTCGCTCTTGACCATGCCATGGTGGTTCAGCAGGTAACCCAGGCCAACACGGCCATCGCGTTTTGTAACAGTGCCGCAGAACATGCGGTCAAGAAAATTGTGGCGATCCGCGCCGGTGATTTCCAACCGGTTGAAACCGTTGACCTCGCACAGGCCGACATTTTCCTGAACGTTCTTCACGTCGGCAGCGACGATGCCAAAGGTTTCGTCGAAGTTGAAACTGAGCGTGGGGTGAAAATCAGGAGAAGGCTTGATGTAGTCCATCCGCTCCCAGCCGTTCACAACGGTGAACTCGGCCCCTTCGGCGGCGAGAACCGGCGTCAGAGGGGTTGTTTTGGCTGGGCGTCCGGCGGGGCGGTGCTCATGGGGGAAATGGAACCGGAATTCGTTCTGGTAGTCTTCAATAGCCTTAAGCGAGGTCAGTTCCACGTTGGTGTGACCGGTAAAGCGGCGCGGATCTATGCACCAAGTATCGTAGCAGGCTTCGCCATGCACGATCTGCTGCGCCAGCAGCCAGCCGTGGCCGCCCCCTTCACCCAAACCAGCCCGCAACCCGATGATGCAGAACGCGTTGCGCTTACCCGGGATCGGACCCACCAGCGGAGCGCCGTCGATAGTATAGGTGATCGGGCCGTTGACTATGGAGCGGATACCGGTTTCTTCCAGCGCAGGCATGCGTTCGAAAGCACCCGCCAGCACGTCCATTACGCGGTCCAGATCATCGGGGCAGAGCGCATTTACGAAGTTCGAGTCGATGCCGTCCATGCCCCAGGTCTTGCAATCCTGCTCATAAAAGCCGACCAGCAAGCCGCCCTTTTCCTGTCGGGAGTAGTAGTCACTGATCGGGCAACGCAGCAGCGGCATCCGGTGGCCGGCCTCGGCAATACCCGGGATGTCTTCGGTCAGAAAATACTGGTGCTCCATCGAGGCAACCGGGTGGTGAACACCCATCATTGCACCCACTTCGTTCACACGGTAGCCGCAGGCGTTGACGACGACGTCACAATCGATGTCGCCGTGTTCGGTATGCACGGTCCAGGTGTCATCCTTGTGCTGGGTCAGTGCGGTGACAGGCGTGTTGCGGTAAACCTCGGCACCCGCCTTGCGCGCGTGATAAGCCAGTGCCTGGCAGAGCTGCGCCGGATCGATGTCACCGTCCAGAGGGTCCCACAATCCGCCCAACAGGTTTGTGGTTGAAATCAGCGGGTGGCGGCGCGCGCATTCTTCGGCGTCGATTACTTCGAAATTCACCGCCATCCCACGCGCCATTGAGGCGAAGTGACGGTAGCCCTGCATCTGCTCTTCGGTATTCGCCAGCCGAATACCTCCGTCGGCATGATGATAGTTGATCGGATATTCGGGGTTCTCGGAGAGTTCCTTGTACAGATTGATCGAGTGGGTCTTGAGGCCCACCATTGTCTGGTTCATGCCGAAATTCGTCACCTGTGCCGCGGAATGCCATGTAGTGCCGCTGGTCAGTTCATTTCGCTCGACGAGAACAACGTCACTCCATCCCTCTCGGGTCAGATGGTAGAGCGTCGAACACCCGGCAATGCCGCCGCCAATGACAACAACTTTGGTGCGAGTTTTCATTGAAGAGAGCCTCCGGAACAATTTCGAAAAGATAGACCTCCAGATTGCCGTCCGGGCAATCACGCGGCTCTGTTTTCATGCAATTTCGAATTTAGAATACGATTATCTAAAATAATGGCGGCAAGTATTGCGCTAAGTACCATCCAATCCTCTGAATTACAGCTGTAGCCCCTGCTTCAAAGGACTTGGTATGGCTGGACAGCGTGGAAAAAGAGGCGGACGCAGAGAACGTCTTGCTCAACGTGCAGCAAAGCCTGCAGTGGACCCGTGCCCCCCTGGCCAAATTGGCGGCACATACAAACCACTCAGCGATTCTGATTTGCGGCGCATATACGATACCGCGCTTGACTTGCTCGAAAAACTGGGCATCGGCGAAGTGCCGGACAGGCTGCACGCCGATCTGCTGGCCATCGGTGCCATCGACAATGGCAACGGACGTGTCCTGTTTCCGCCTTCATTGGTTGAAGAGGCAATTGATCAGGCCGCCAAGACCTTTACCCTGCATGGTCGCGACCCGGGGCGCTCGATCGACGTCGGTGGCAACAAAGTGTACTTCGGCACCGGTGGCGCAGCTGTACAGACGCTGGATATGGACAGCGGGATCTACCGCCCGTCGACCCTGGAAGATCTTCATGATTTCACACGGCTCCAGGACACGCTGGCCAATGTCAGCTGGTTCACGCGTTGCTGCGTGGCAACTGATGTGTCCGACAATTACGATCTGGACGTCAACACTGTTTTTGCGCTGCTGAAGAACACCACCAAACCCACGGCGACCTCGTTCACGCTGGCCGAGTATGTTGCCCCGATAGTTGAGATGCTGGATATCGCGGCAGGCGGCCGGGGAGAGTTTTCTAAGCGCCCTTTTATGAAGGCCCATATCAGCCCGATGATCTCACCTATGCGCTATGGCGAGGATGCGGTGGGTGTCGTGTATGAGTGTATCCGGCATAACATTCCGATCTCCTGCATCACTGCGGCGCAGGCCGGGGCGACTGCGCCTGCCACATTGGCCGGCTTTCTGGCGCAATCTCTTGCCGAAACACTTGGAAGCCTGCTGATGGTACACGCCATCCAGCCCGGCTATCCTATGGTGTTCTCCAACTGGCCGCTGGTGATTGACCTGCGCACCGGTGCGTTTTCCGGCGGCAGCGGCGAGACGGCAGTGCTGAACGCGGCCTCGGCGCAGTTGTCGAACTTGCTGGGCTTGCCGTCAGGGGTGGCCTGTTCGATGACTGACGCCAAGGCCATTGACGCTCAGTACGGCATGGAAAAGGGCATCACCTCGATGGCGGCGGCACTGGCAGGCGGCAACCTGATTTATGAAAGCTCAGGAATGACCGCATCGCTGCTGGGGGCAAGTTTCGAAGGGTTCGTGCTGGATGACGAAATGCACTCGAACACCTACCGTGCGCTGCGCGGGATTGAGGTGACGGATGAGAACCTGGGGTTCGAGACCATTTGCGACGCTGTATTGGGAGAGGGCCATTTTCTAGGTGGTCAGCATACATATGACGCGATGGAGCGCGATTACTTCTATCCGACGCTTGCAGACCGCAACGAACCGCGCACATGGGCTGAAAACGGAGCTCAGGATGCTTGGTGGCGTGCCAAAATCAAAGCCCGTGAGATATTGAGTAGCCACAACCCGGCCTATCTGACCCCGGAGCAAGAGCAGGAAATCCGGTCCCGGTTCAACATCCTGGTGTCCTGACACCTGCATCAGTCTACCAGTTTGAAGCTGTCGGAAAGCCATGGCATTTGCTGAACCTGCGCAGAAATAACCTGTTCGCGTAGTAAGCTCCGCATTTTGCTGTCAATCAGTTTCAGAACGGATCTGGAGCAATCGGGTGTCGCGACAACGGCCAATGTGCGTGAAAAGCTCTTTCCTGGGAAACGGTGCATCGTCAGTTTTTGTTGAAACCGTTTTGCCCGTGAAAACAGCAGTGGGGTAGTGATGGTCCATCCGGCCCCTGCTGCAACCATGGCCATCAGTGTCTGGTTGTTGCTGCATTCAAAATTAGAAGGAGCCGTCAATCCCAGTCGCCGCATCTGCGATTCAATTTGCCGCGCTATGATCAGGTTGCTTGAAAACCGCAAGAACGGAAGTTTGGCGCGGCCCTCGACAATATCCGTCAATGACTGCTCGCTAAATCGGGGCAGCACCACAACAAAGGGGTCACGTAGCAACGGGCGGTCCTGCAGATCGCGCAGCCTTTCATCCGGTGTGGTCGTGATTCCCAGATCGAGATGACGATTGCGCAGCATTTCGATAATCGCGTGACTGGAATCCGTTTGATACATGAAGTCGCAAGACGACATGTTTCCCGACAGGAAGACAGCCAGTTCCGGTATGATATCGCTAGCAAAGTCCTCAATCGTGCCGATCCTCAGATAACTTGCGTCTGCAATACTTCCAGCCGAGGCTTCGGCCTTAGCTTTGCGAATGGCGTAAAGAGCATCATCTATATTGCGTAGAAAAACCTGCCCCTTTGGGGTCAATACCATTGGCCTGCGGGAGTGGTTGAACAACTCGACCCCAAGGTGATCTTCCAAATTACGCAGATGATGTGAAACCGTGCTGATGGTCAGGCCGGTTTCTTTGCATGCCGCCTGAAGCGAACCTTTCTGTGCGCATATCTGAAAGATCTCCAGCCATTTGAGACTGAGATCTTTGGGGGCTGATTGACGAGGCATGTGATCTTTCTTTCTTAGGATCTGCATCGGATAAATTTTAAATTATGATACCATTGATCAGAAATAGTCTAATCAATCGATTAGCTGTCCTCCGTTTCAGGATGCTGTGGGAGCGTCGCAAATCATAGCATATCGAACTTCTGGCGGCGCCAGGCCAAACTTGGGAGGGAAAATGAAAAAAACTGCTTTTGACATCCGCATTTGCCATAAGCCTTGCCGCCTCTGCTTGGGCCAAAGGCTACGGTGATGTGACCATCACGCAATTGGACTGGGCTTCGGTCAATGTCGTGACTTCAGTGGCCAAATTTCTGATGGAACAGGGGTATGGTTGTACCGTCACGACCGTTCCATCCTCGACACCGACAGCTTTGACATCAGTTGCAGAGACCGGCACCCCTGACATTCTGACCGAGCTTTGGGTCAATACGGCCCAGCCTATGCCGAACTCGTAGCCGACGGTTAGCTGGTCGAACTGGCCGACATGCTGTCAGATGGCGGTATCGAAGGTTGGTGGGTACCGCAATATGTGGTCGATGCGCATCCCGAAGCGGCTGCTCTTGATGGTATTCTGGCCAACCCCGACCTCGTTGCCCGCCGGTTTGACAATTGCCCGGATGGCTGGGGCTGTCGAACCGTAAATGACAACATGAATCGTGTCATCGGAATGGAAGTTAAGGGGATCGAAGTGTTTGATCACGGTTCAGGCGAAACTCTGGCAACCGCCATCGCTTCTGCCTATGCGGACCAGAAACCCTGGTTCGGCTTTTACTGGGCTCCAACCGCTGTTCTGGGCAAATACCCGATGGTCCTAGTCGATATCGGCGTGCATGATATTGAAACGCATACCTGTAGCGGTTCCAAGGACTGTTCTGAACCCGGCATCTCAACCTACCGAGTGCGGTAGTCAAAACAGCCGTCACGACCGATTTCCAACAGCGTGAACCCGAGATCGCTAAGTTGATGTCAAACATTTCGTTCAACAACGAACAGATGAACGGGGTACTGGCCTGGATGGAAGACAACAATGCCTCTGCCGAGGAGGAGGCGGTTAACTTTCTGACACACAACAAGGATCAGTGGGGAAGCTGGCTGAGCGATGAGGCCCGCGGGAAACTGTCGTCCGTTCTGAAGTAACTCCCGGACAAACAGCCAGATCCGGGAAGACACTGCGTCGGATCAGGTTGATGCCCAGAAAGCGGAAGGCCCAGAACGTGGCGAGCTACGAGAAGTTTTTTGATAGTTTGGGTTTGCGTGACGGGTGCGATACCGACGTGACGGACTCTCCCATGAGCATGGCTCAGTTGCTAGCTCAGACCAATGGTGGCAGCTCAGAGAACAACGAGGCCCTTCCGTTTCCATCGCTGGATGCCCTTCACGAGGCGAGGCTTGTAAAAAAATCCCTCAAACCCCGGACATGATCGCCGGTGTCGAGCAGGGATCTCTTACAATCAAGGACAGCCTCAAATTCGTTCTCGACCCGCTGACACAGCCGTTGTCGTGGATACTGGAAGGAGCGCTTTTTGCATTCATGGCTACACCTTGGTGGTTTCTGATCCCGCTTCTGGTCCCGGAGACTTGTCTGGCCACGCGCACGCTAACCATCACGGTATTTGTCACGGCCGTATTCCTGTTCTTCGGATTGATTGACCACCTTGATGTTGTCCTGCAGACGTTGTCGATCATATTTGTCCACACCGGGCTCAGTGTTTTGTTCGGTGTGCCGATTGGTTCCCTATGACTCCAACAGAAACAGCCCGGAGGCCCAAGGTACGGAAAGCGCATCAAACCTAGCGTAGCCGGGGTGTTCAGTTTTGAGTCGGCCCAAACGGTTGCACTTTGTCGGAGGCGGACAAATCACCAAACACTAAAAACTAGTGTGCTGCTCTCTCCAAGCAAGCTGTTTCTAATTTTGCCACGTTGCGGTGTTTGTCCAAAGAATCTGACATTGTTGCAGAACGCAGCATTTGGCAAATTGGACTCTTTCCCGTCGTTCTCTTCTGCGGAATGTTGACGCCTTGTCTTCCTGCGGATGTCTTTGACGACCCTCTCCGCCGCTGCTTTGGATTTCCCGGATTTCATTCTCATCTCCACTCTCTGATGGTTGCGATGAGCCTGAAATCCTCCTCTACGCAATCAGCCTAGCCTGTTCCATGGGTGCTGATGTCAGACAGCAACAGCACCCGCCGACGGCCTTGAAGGGGCTGTTGACTACCAATTCACCCCAACACTTCAGGTAGTCGTTGTGCGGGCGGTGTGTTTCGGCTCCGTGTTGACCGGACTTCTCCGTCGATGATCGTCATGCCGACACCGGGCAAGTTTCCGAGTTCCACCGATTCCAGTATATCCTTGCCCGGGGCGTGCTGCGCCTGATCCATCAGAACAAAATCCGCCGAGAAACCCGGTTCCAGAAGCCCGGCATCCAGTTCGCGCTGACGGGCAGTATTGCCATTGGCAAAGCAAAACGCTGTTGCGGCATCCACGTTTCCGAGGCTTGAGAGCATCGACACCATGCGCATGATACCCAAGGGCTGAACACCGGATCCGGCCGGACCGTCGGTGCCGAGAATGATCTGATCAAGCTTATCCAACTCGCGCGCCGTGTTCAGGGTCAGAAGGGCCGCGCGCTCGTTTCCGTTATGGACGATTTCCAGACCTTTGGTGCAACTTTCGCAAAGGCACACGATCTGATCATCCGGCAAAGCGGAATGGCCGCCATTGATGTGTCCGACAACGTCGGTCCCCGTCTCAAGCACCATATCGGCATCGATCAGCCCGGACCCGGGAATCGACGGTCCACCAGTATGTATTGTTGATTGAATGCCGTATTTGCGCGCCCAGTTGACCATCTGATTGGCTGTTTTTCCGTCTTTCACGGTCCCTAGTCCGACCTCGCCCAGGAATTTCACGCCTGCATCCGCGAGGTCCTTGAAATCCTGTTCTTCCATCCCGTGCTCGATCACTGGCGCGCCAGCCAGAACCTTGACACCGGAAGGGCGAAAGTTCTCGTACCAACGCTGTGCGGCGATTGCCATCGCCTTGAGGCCAACAACGTCCTTCGGACGGCCCGGCATGTGCACTTCACCTGCCGAGATCATGGTGGTGACACCGCCGTGCAGGGTCGAATCAATCCAATGCAACTGTTGCTGACGCGGGGTGTAATCGCCCACAACGGGATGAATGTGGCTGTCGATCAGGCCGGGTGCAAGGGTGGTGCCATGTGCGTCGACTGTTGTCGTCGCCCCTTCGGTATCAAGGTCTTTCTCATAGCCGAAGGCGCTGATCTTGCCATTGATCGCGATCACACAATCGCCGTCGGCGATCGGGGCCTCAATCTTTCCGGTCAACAGCAAGCCGATATTCTTGATCACGAGTTTTGAAGTGGTTTCCGTCATGTTCAATCCTTCGCTTGTCATTAGTATACTAATATATGTCACAAAAGCTGCAAGCTTGAGTTTCCATAAAAAGATGCTTTATTGGAGGGGAGGCATCCAGCAGTAGCACTGATCGGCTCAAAGATAGGAATCTGTGTCTTGGCCAGCTCGCAACGAATTCCTGCCACCGCCTGCGAACGGCTTTTACCGTTTGTTCCTGTGACCAAAGGAAAAGAAAAACGTGTCAAACAATGTGGACCAAACCGACGCAACTGCAAGACTCTACAGGTTGGAAGAACAGGTAGGATTCCTGCTTCGTCTTGCGGGCCAGAGGCACGCAGCCATCTTTCAGGATAAAGCACCGTTCGGCCTTACACCCACGCAATTCGCTGCGCTCGCCCGCCTGGCGGAATTGGGAGAGTGTTCACAAAACGAGCTTGGGCGCCGGACTGCAATGGACGTTGCAACCATTAAAGGGGTGATCGACCGCCTGCGAAAGAAGGGATTTGTCCAGGTAAAACCCGATTCGAAGGATAAACGCCGCGCGTTGCTGTCAATCGCGGAAGAGTACGAGAATATTAAGCCGGAATTGTGGGAGGCCGGGTTCCGGATTTCCGATGAAACGCTCGGACCGCTTACGCAAAAAGAACGCAAAGACCTGATCCACATCCTCAAAAAAATAAGCAAAACCTGATACTTAGATAGGCCATCGAGTCACGCGATCTGGTAATCCGTGACGGCGGAATCTCTCTTTTGAAAAACTGCCCTCCTCTCTGATTTTAACATTAGCATGCTAATGAAAAATTGGTGGTGGAGGACGCTCGGTTGCCCGGCATTGCATCTACTAATCTGTCGAACGAGCTTGGTCCGCCATGTGGCGCAGAGCCGATGTCGTCGGCAGACTGCGGACGAGTCTGGGTATCCGCGAAAGTACTCTGTCCCGACTGTGAAAGCAGACTTTCAAGAGTCTGGTAAAAGAGTAGTGACGGCCGGAGTTTCTTGTGCGGAACCGAGTGCTCTTGGTTAGCTTGCGAGTATCTCTAAAAAAGTTCTACCACGCTCTAAAGTCCACCAACTTGCGACGGCACCGCACCCAATTGAAATCGACAGCCGCAACGTCAACTCCGGGTTTGGGCCGAGCCTTGCGAACACGGCCAGTAGCGGCCAGGTCACCAAAACAATCGCAAGCTGCCCGACTTCGACGCCCACGTTGAACGCCAATAGGCTCTGCCAGATATTGGGCGACGTCACTTGCAGAATTTCATGCAGCACGAAACTGAAGCCCAGGCCGTGGAGCAGCCCCATCATGACCGTCACCAAAAAACCTTTCTGTTGGAGCTTGGTCCCGATTTGTCTCGTTTGACCGCCAGAACAGCAGCGTAAATGATTGAGAGCGCAATCCCTGTTTCTACCAATGGGACAAACCATGCGCCGGATGGAACATAGCCGAAGAAACCAAGCGAAAGCGTCACACTGTGCCCGACGGTGAATCCGGTGACACGCCAGAGGAGCGCGCGGAACTCAGGGGCGCCGATTACAAGGCAAATGACAAAGAGTACGTGGTCGATGCCTTCGAGTATGTGGCGCACACCCTCCCAGATGAATGTAACAATGCCCGCAAAGCTGGACCTGGAAACCTCGACAGGATCTTCCATCAACCCCCGTGTTCGAAACACAAGAGGATCGCTGGACGCGCCGGGATGCCAAAATCCTCTATCAGCAAGCGTTAGATATCATTCACCCACCAAGCGATCCTGCGAGGTTCGACGCAGCACAAGCCTTGTTGCAGCGTGTGGTCAGGCTTGAGCCAGACGCCCCGCACGGGCATGCGGGGCTGGCGTTTGCTAAATCTCACCGCACTTGGTTTGGGCTGGCTCCGAATACGGATGAATCGCGCGATCTGATCAGGCATTACGCCGATACCGCACTGGAAATGGACCCGGCAAATATTCGCGCCCTTTTGACTTTGGGGATTCTCGAGATCTTAATGGGCAATCCGCAACCGGCGATTGAATATGGTACGCGTGCTGTCGAACAAGAGCCAAGCTCCAGCCTGGCCCAGGCGTATCTTGGCATGTTTTTGTTATATGGTGGCCGGCCGGAACAGGCCATCACGCCGCTGAAACGATCGCTGAGCCTGGACCCGCTTAATATCCGACGTCCATACAGAAATATGCTTGGGGCGTCTCAATTCCATGCGGGCCGCTATCAGGACAGCTTGGAAACCCTTCAGGAGAATCTGGACCTTGGCGGGCCCTTCGGACCACATATGATGGTCTATCAGGCTGCTGGACACGCTGCGCTTGAGCAATTCGAAGTGGAAACTGAAATACTCGAAGGCCTTGCTGCCCTGATTGCCGAAGGCGTGACGTTCCCACTTAGAGAGTGGCTGGAAAGGGTAATTTACGATCCAAAAATGATGCAGCCGTTGTTGGAAGAGTATGAAAAAGCCAAATCGTTGGCCGACACTCGATAACAATTTGGGCATCGTCAAGTTGTTGACCTACCGCAATCATCCGCGTAGCGCGCCTACATAACCAGCCACGCGTCCGAATCCCGTCTGAAGGGTTGCCGCTTCCCTCGCTCTGTCAATTCTTACGCGGTCTGGGCCGATTACCGCTTCAAATCACCAAGGCAGCTGCAGCGTTTCCTTGCCGTTCATGATCCGATTGCCATTCTGTTTCACCTGCCGCGCCACGAGATGACATCCGCAGATTTTCGCGAGCTCCGTACCGCCGCCGCGGCAGTTTGGCATGAGATAGCTCAACTCGAAGCCGCGTGAAATTCGCGATCAGTCCAAAATATTCGGCCAGATCGATTAATCTTACGGTGCCGGGCGCCGTCCTCAAGATAAGTATATGCGCCGGAATCTTTGCCGCTCTGGGGCTCACGATAAAAGGTCAGCAGACGACCGCGAAGCAATCTCTGTGTTATGGAAGATCTCGTACGTAAGGTAGAGAAAGAATAGGGGGCAGCCATGCGACTGCCCCGCTATCGATCAGGCCTGTAGTGCAGGCGAGTCGTCGTCGATCAGATCGGGTTCATCCGGTACGATCACACGATGCTCGAGATCCTCTTTGGATGCGAACATCGGATAGATGTAGAGGAACGCGCCAATGATCAAGTAGCCGATGGTAATCCCGTCGAACTGAGGCATCTGCAGCGTATAGGAGTGGATGATCCCCACGGACGACATCAGCCCGCCTGCGACGGCAAACGCCCCTGCCATGCGGAAGCGACCATCGATTACGTCGGCCACGATGGCACCCCAGACCAGACCGGTGATGATCGCACCTTGGCTCAGAGCAAGATGTCCTTCGTAATGGGCACCTTCCATGAGAAGGGCTGCTGTCAGACCTTCATCGCCCAAAGAAGGCAACCCTTCGACACCACTGCTGCGCAGCGCGTTCATCAAAGACCCCCACTTGACCATCAGGAATGCCGAGATGTGGGGCAGGATCGCAAAGGATACCGCGGCCATATGCATAGGCTTCACAGCCCAGGCCGTGTTGGTGATCAGGCTCACCGAAACAAAGACCAGCACGGGTGCAGCGGCAGCGATTGGGATCAGGCCCGCAAGGAAGGACAGGAAGCCCAGGAAAGCGGCGGCGGCGATCACGACAGCCACACCAACGATGTAGCCTGCATGCGCATCAAGCCGCTTATATGCCGGGTGACCAATGTAAACGGTTGTCGGGAAGGGCGAACCAAAAAGTGCACCCAGCATCGTGCCCGCGCCATCTGTTACCTGACACAGCCCGACCGGGTAGTGGTCGCCTGCAGCCTCGGCCGATTCCACATTGTTCATAGTTTCGATGAAGTTGTAGATCTGTACCGGGATCAGCACCAGAAACAGCTCGGGGTTGGCGAACAGGTACTGCACACCGGCGATGAGATCACCGATATAGGGGATTGGCGGGTAGAAGCCGATACCGCTTACGTCGATTTTGGATTCGCCGAGGATAAGGGCAATCACGGTACCGGCTGCAATCGCGACAAGACCGGCCGGCACATTGCGCGGAAGGCGGAAGCGACCGATCAGACCCCAAAGGATAAACAGCAGCGAGGTAAAGCCGATGATGGGGTTCTCGAATACTTCTGCCAGTGGCACGGAGCCGATGAAAACCAAAGCGATACCGCAAAGCGTGCCCAGCATACCGGCGCGCGGCGTGATCCGCTTGAGGTATGGCCCAACGATAGCGCCCAGGGCCGCAACGATGCCGCCCATGAAACCGGCGCCGATGCCCACTTGCCACGCAAGCATTGGATCATTGGTCGTCCAATAGATGGGTCCGATCACACCGAACAGGTAGACGAACATAACCGGCGTCGAGATGCCATAGGGCAGGGCGGTAACATCCTTGCCCTGTTTGTTCGCCGCCCATCTGGCGAGAAATGTGTATACCGCGACACCGGCCAGGATCGCAATGGCGGCACCGGGGACGATGCGGCCAAAGACAATTTCGGCTGGCATTTGAAACACGAACTGGCAGACCCCTGACAGGATCAGCAAGTTCACAAGGTTATCAGTGAACAGCGCCCAGAAAGCGCTGAAGTCGCTGCGGGTAAACAGCTTGTATTCGTAGGTCCTCCCGTCCATGACGGTCTCCTCCTCTGATGTGACTGGAATGGCCCGACAGATGTCAGGCCGATCTCCCTCTCCGGTCGTGATGGTGGCCCTGCAGGGGCGCCTGGTTTGCCCCGATCGGGGCGGTCGCGGCAGTTTCAGAGGTCAATTCAGCCATCACCTCGGCCACCACGAAGGCGGCGATGACGCTGGGCCGCTTGTCGCGGCTACCGCTTGCCCCAATGGGACATTTCAAGTGTTCAATGGACTGTCCGTCACAGTTTTTGTGGGCCCAGTTCCTGAGCTTTACCCGCTTGGTGGCGGATCCAATCATCCCCACGTAGGCGGCGTCCTGGCGTTCCAGTGCAGCGGATGCCAGCAGAAAATCCAGTCCGTGATCATGGGTCAGGACGATAAAGGCACTGCCCGCTGGCGCGCTCCAGATGTCGGCCTCGGGGATCGCGCTGACCCGGGTTTCAACATTTGAAGTGCAAAGTTCAACCTCTTCGGGTCGGGTATCGACAAGGATGCAGCGCACCGGCAGGTGCTGAAGCTGATTGGCCAGAGCGCGCCCCACGTGCCCCGCACCCATGACATAGACATGCGGCAAAGCCTCTTTGCGCAAGGCCGCTCGTTCTGTTGCGGCCCATTTGTCCGATGCACGCATGCGGGTCAGTTGCATTTCGACCCGCCCGCCGCAGCATTGCCCGATTTCCGGGCCGAGCGGAACATCCATATCCTGATGCAACACCCCGTCGCGCAGCATGTCGCGCGCGGCGTTGATGGCCAAGAACTCCAATTGACCACCGCCAATGGTTCCCCACAACGCGCCGGGCGTCACGAACATCTCAGTTCCTTCGTTGCGCGGCGACGACCCGCGCACGCGTGTCAGCGCAACGCGGATTACGCTGTGCTGTGCGGCCAGAAATTCTTTCAAAGTGCCTGGGACAGCCATGGCTCAAGGTCCCGCCTGCAGCCGCGTGACGGCCATCAGAACACGCTCTGGGGTGGCCGGCGCGTCAAGGCGCGGGCATTCGCGGTAGTCGGTGACAGAGGCCACGGCCATCGACAGGGCTTCGAATACCGAAATGCCCAGCATGAACGGCGGCTCACCGACGGCCTTGGAGCGCTTAATGGTCAACTCGCGGTTTTCCGACCAATCGGCGAGGTTCACGTTGAAGATGCGTGGGCGGTCGGACGCCAGTGGGATCTTGTAGGTCGACGGCGCATGGGTGCGCAGACGGCCAGAGTCGTCCCACCAAAGCTCTTCGGTGGTCAGCCAACCCATGCCTTGAATAAAGGCACCCTCAACCTGACCCTTGTCGAGTACAGGGTTCAGCGATCGTCCCACGTCGTGCAGCACATCCGTACGGTCCACGCGGTACTCACCAGTCAGGGTGTCAATCGTCACTTCCGAACACGACGCCCCGTAGGCGTAGTAGTAGAATGGGCGGCCTTGTCCCTTGGCCCGGTCCCAGTGGATTTTCGGGGTTTTGTAGAACCCGGCCGCCGACAGTTGCACGCGCGCCAGATAGGCTTGCTTGATGAACGCGTCGAAGGGCAGAACCTCTTGGCCGATATGCACTTGATTGGCGTGGAAGGCCACTTCCTCAGGGGCGACATCCCAGGTCTCAGATGCGAATTTCACCAGGCGTGCTTTGATCTGTTCGACCGCATTCAGCGCGGCCATGCCGTTCAGATCGGTCCCGCTGGAGGCTGCAGTGGCCGAGGTGTTGGGAACTTTCTCGGTGGTCGTCTTGGTGATTTTGATCCGGTCGAAATCGACTTGGAAGGCTTCGGCGACAACCTGCGCGACCTTGGTGTTGAGGCCCTGTCCCATTTCGGTGCCGCCATGGTTCAGATGGATCGAGCCGTCATTGTACACATGCACCAGAGCGCCCGCCTGATTGTACCAGGTCGCGGTAAAGGAAATGCCGAACTTGACCGGTGTTAGCGCAATACCTTTTTTCAGGATCGGCGATGTCTTGTTGAATTCGATGATGTCCTGACGGCGCTGGCGGTATTCCGATGTTTCTTCCAGCTCTCCGATCAACCGGTCGAGGATGCTGTCTTCGACCACCTGGTGATACGGGGTCACGTTGCGGTCTTCGGTGCCGTAGAAATTGGCCTTGCGCACGTCCAGCGGATCTTGACCCGTGGCATAAGCAATCTCTTCGATCATCCTTTCAGCGGCGATCACGCCTTGCGGCCCGCCAAACCCACGAAACGCGGTATTCGACACCGTGTTGGTTTTCATCGGATGGCTGTTCAGTCGGACGTTCGGATAGAAATAGGCATTGTCTGCGTGAAAGAGCGCCCGGTCGGTCACAGGGCCCGAAAGATCCGCCGAGAACCCGCAGCGCGCGGCAAAGCTGCCTTCGACCGCCTGAATACGGCCATCGTCGTCAAAGGCGACGTCATAGTCGATCACGAAGTCATGGCGTTTGCCGGTTGCCGTCATATCCTGATCCCGGTCGGGGCGGATTTTCACGGCGCGGTTCCACTTTTTAGCAGCCATGGCCGCAACAGCGCAGAACAGGTTCATCTGGCTTTCCTTGCCGCCAAATCCACCACCCATGCGGCGCACGTTGACCACAACGGCGTTGGACGGCACGCCTAGGACATGCGCCACCATATGCTGCGCCTCGGACGGGTGCTGGGTGGAGCAATGCACGATCACATCATCGTCTTCGCCAGGAATGGCGAAGGCGATGTGGCCTTCGAGGTACATATGGTCCTGACCACCAACATTCATGCGACCTTTGATCCGATTGGGTGCAGCAGCCTGCGCCTGGGCGACGTCGCC
Source organism: Ruegeria sp. AF8 (assembly GCF_056541825.1). Taxonomy (NCBI): domain Bacteria; kingdom Pseudomonadati; phylum Pseudomonadota; class Alphaproteobacteria; order Rhodobacterales; family Roseobacteraceae; genus Ruegeria; species Ruegeria sp. AF8. The sequence continues at coordinate 48,476 of NZ_JBQFYW010000010.1, forward strand.
GCGCTCCAGCTTGAGGGGGGCTGTGACATGCGGGTATCCGGCTTCTTGCGCGGCGATGGGGTCCAGCGCGTGGGGCAGGGTTTCGTATTCGATCTTTGCCAGCTCTGCGGCACGGCGCGCAATGTCACGGGTTTCGGCAACCACGGCAAACAAAGGCTGGCCGTGAAACTGAATGGCATCGGTCGGGAAAACCGGCTCGTCGTTCAAATGTGTCGGGCTGATATCGTTGACCCCTGGCACGTCGTCTGCGGTCAGAACGCCGACGACTCCGGGCGTGGCCAGAACATCTGAGAAATCAATGCCCAGAAGCCTGGCATGCGCGACGTCAGAGACGCCGAGATACGCGTGCAGCGCGCCTTCCGGAAGCGCAATGTCGTCGGTGTAATCGGCCTGACCAGTGACGTGCTTGATCGCGCTGTCATGGTTTACGTTGGAGTGGGCCGATCCAATGATGGAAACGTTATCTTTCATGTTTTCGTCTCCTGATTAGGCACAAGCCAGTTGAATGGGGGTGTCGGCCTGGGCGTCTTTTTCAAGGAAGAACCGACGCAGCAGGTTTTGCGCGGTCAGCATTCGGTAGTCAGACGAGGCACGCCAATCGGTCAGGGGAGAGAAATCTTGTGCCAGCGCCACGGCGGCGGCTTCAAAGCTTTCGCGTGCCCAAGGTTGACCGTTCAGCGCCGCCTCGGCTGTCGACGCGCGCTTTGGCGTGGCCGCCATGCCGCCGCATGCGATGCGCGCATCGCTGATGGTGCCATCTGTGACGGTCATGTGGATGCCGGCAGCCACCGACGAGATGTCTTCGTCACGACGCTTGGAAATCTTGTAAGCCGCATCCAGGTCGTTGGGCCCGGGCAGGGGTACATGGATACTTGCGACAAACTCGTCGGGTTGGCGGTCCTGCTTGCCATAGTCGATGAAGAAATCACTCAAAGGCAGTGTCCGGCTTTCGGAACCGCGCCGCAGCGTGATTTCCGCACCAAGTGCGATAAGAACAGGCGGTGTGTCCCCGATAGGGGAGCCATTGGCGATATTCCCGCCGACGGTTCCCATATTACGCACCTGCCACCCTGCGATGCGATCCCAGTAGGAGGACAGGTGTGGCAGGTGTTCAGACAGGAGTTCCTGGCAATCGGTGTAGCTGGCGCCAGCACCGATGAGGAGGAGGGAACCCTGTCTTTCGACGGTTTTCAGGTCTTCGAGGTGACCAGTGAAGATGGCAGGCCCGATGTTGCGCAGGAATTTGGTGACCCAAAGGCCCACATCCGTGGCTCCGGCTACGATTGTGGCATTGGGATAGGTCTGCAGACACTCGGCAAGATCATCAACGCTGGACGGGATGATGCTCAGGTTATCCTCTGGTCCGGATACAACGCGACGCCCATCCGTAAGTGCGGCCAGACGCGCGGTCATGGATTCACGTTCGGTGTTCAGATGGTCCGACGCCGGGGTGCCATAGCGGCTGACAGCAACGGCGGCGCGAATGATGGGTTCATACCCGGTGCAGCGGCACAGGTTACCCTGCAATGCAGTCTCAACCTGCGCCTCGGTCGGCTCAGGCGTTTGCATCCAAAGCGCATAAAGCGCCATGACGAAGCCCGGCGTGCAGAACCCGCACTGGCTGCCGTGATGGTCGATCATCGCCTGCTGAACCGGGTGCAGACGACCATCGGGGCCGGACAGGTGTTCGACTGTTACGACATGACAACCATTGACGGAGGCAAGAAACCGGATGCAGGCATTCACCGGAATGTAGGTCAGGCCAGCGTCGCCAAGCCGTCCGACAAGTACGGTGCATGCGCCACAGTCGCCTTCTGCGCAGCCTTCTTTTGTGCCTGTCAGCCGACGCTCCAACCGCAGGAAATCCAGAAGCGTCTGGTCTGCTGATACGTTTGGTACGGACACATCCTTGCCATTCAGGACAAATCGGATGTCGGTGCGATGCGTCATGGTATTCTCCCTCTGACCCTGCCTTTCAGGTGGGTGGTCGGAGAAAGCATAGAAGCAACGATTGAGTCTTAAAATCGCCGGAAACGGCAAATACTTTCAACAGAACGTTGAAAAAGAAAATGTCGTGGCGCAGTCTTTCCGCGAGGAGAGGATCGAATGTCGTACATCGAAAGCCTACGTGTTTTTGTCAGAGTGATGGAGCTGGGCAGCATTACGTCCGGCGGGCGCGACCTGCGATTGACCCCGGCCGTGGCCAGCAAACGGTTGAAAGAGCTTGAAAACCATTTGGGCGTGCGGCTGTTCAACAGAACGACACGGTCGATGACCCCTACCGAAGTCGGATCGGTTTTTTATGATGAGGCCAAGGCCGTTCTGCTGGCGATTGACCATGCCGAAGCGCGTGTCGCCAGCTTTTCCGACGCACCCCGAGGGGCCATCCGCATCACTGCGCCATTGGGCGTAGGGCGAAGAATCGTTGCCCCTTTGGTCCCGGAATTCTCGGATCGCTACCCGGAGACAGAGATTCGCATGCGTCTGTCCGACCGCAAGGTGGACATTCTGGCCGACGGGCTGGACATCGCGTTCTTTATCGGAGAGCCCGGCGACTCCACAATGAAACTGCGGAAGTTCGCGGATTGTGATCGTGTTCTGTGCGCGTCGCCGGAATACCTGTCGAACTACGGTGTGCCTAATACGCCGGATGACCTGCTGCATAACCCCCACAACTGCCTTTTGTTGCGGTATCCCAGATCACCCGAATACTTCTGGACCCTCAACACCGATATGGGCCCACGAAAGCTGGAGGTTCGTGGCAAGTACGACGCCGATGATGGTGACGTGCTGACGGATTGGGCCCTTGCGGGCAAGGGGATCGTGAACAAACCACGCTTTGACGTGAGAGAATATCTTGAGAATGGGCGGCTGGTCGAAGTCCTGCCAAAGACGCCCCCGGTGCCCACGATTTTCGGGTGTCTTTACCCGCATAAAAAGCTTCAGGATCCCAAAGTGCGCCTGTTCGTCGAACATATCGCGCAGCACAGCAAACGCTTTTTCGTGCCGGGCTGAGAAACAGACAAAACTGGGCGTGAAAGCCGAGTTCATCTGTAACCATATTGTCAGCTGGTGCTATTGGTCCCTGACTTCGTTCACCCATGCGACAATTGTCTGGCGCGCTTCTTCATCCATTTGAACCGCAAAAGGGGGGGGCATCGCGTGGCTGATCCCGGCCTGCAGATAAATCTGGTCGGCCTGGCGGGCAACGTCACCGGGTGTTTCAAGGTAAACTTTCTTAGGAGCCCATTTCATGGTGCCATACACCGGTTCGCGGGCGTGGCACATTGAACAATTGCCCAAGACTGTGTCGTAGGCTTCTTCGAAACCCGCGGCTGACGCAAATTTCTGCTCATATGGCGTCAGCTCACGTGCTTCGGCGTCTTCCCATGTCTCACCGTTTCTTACCGAAGACAGCCAGGCAATTACGACCATAAGCAGAACCGTGACAGCCCAGGTCCAGTGCGGGCCCTTTCCGGTGGCATGCATTGTGTTGAAGTAGTGCCGGATGGTCACTCCAGTCAGGAAGATCAGGCTGGCGATGATCCACGAATACTCGGTGCCGAAAGCCAGCGGATAGTGGTTTGACAGCATCAGGAACACGACCGGCAGGGTCAGATAGTTGTTGTGCGTGGAACGTACCTTGGCGATTTTCCCGTACTTGGCGTCAGGCGTCCGACCAGCCTTGAGGTCTTCAACCACGATCCGCTGGTTCGGCATGATCTGGAAGAACACGTTGGCTGTCATGATCGTCGCGGTAAACGCACCAAGATGCAAAAGCGCGGCCCGTCCGGTGAAAATCTGGTTGTAGCCCCAGGACATGATTACAAGGATCACGAACAACAACAGCATAAGGACGGTCGGGTGTTCGCTGAGATTGGATTTGCACATCTGATCGTAGAGCAGCCAACCAATGGTCAGTGATCCGCCAGAGATCAAAATCCCCTGCCAAAGCGCCAGGTCCACCTTGGTCGGATCAAGCAGGAACAACTCGCCGCCGACCCAGTAGATGATCATGAGAAGCGCCGCACCAGAAAGCCACGTCGTATAGCTCTGCCATTTGTGCCAGGTCAGATGCTCGGGCATCCGTGCGGGTGCCACCAGATATTTGACGGTGTGGTAGAACCCGCCCCCATGCACTTCCCATTCTTCACCGTAGGCCCCGTCCGGTAGGGCGGGATTCGGCTTTAGCATGAGGTCGAGCGCGATAAAGTAGAATGACGCCCCAATCCACGCCATCGCGGTGATCACATGCAGCCAGCGGACGGAAAAGGCGATCCATTCCCACATTACGGCCAGATCATACATGGCTTTGCTCCTAAGATTCTATCGTTTCAGCCACTCTATGCGAGACTGATTTGTTCTGGTATTGCTGGTAAAGACCAAGCAGTATCAAAAAATGCAAAAAAATGTCATACCTTGATAACATCAGAACCTTTGTCCGGGTTTACGAATTGGGCAGCATGTCTGCCGCGGGCCGTGACTTGCGGGTTTCACCGGCCGTGACATCGGCGCGAATATCGCAATTGGAAGAGCATCTTGGAGTGCGATTGTTTCAGCGCACTACACGCAGCCTCACGCCCACTGAGCAGGGAAAATCTTTCTATCGGGGGGCGGCTGAGATACTTGAAGCGGTTGATCGCGCTGAAGCTCAGATCGTTAACATTACAGAAAATCTGAAAGGGTCACTTTACGTCGCGGCACCATTGGGTGTCGGACGACGATTGATAGCGCCGCAGGTGCCAAAGTTTCTCGCCGAGTATCCTGACGTGAATGTCAGGCTAAGGCTGACGGACCGAAAGGTGGATTTGACGACTGAAGGCCTGGACCTTGCGTTTTTTCTTGGTCAGCCAGAGGACAGCAACTTGCGTATTCGCAAGATTGCGGATGTTGAAAGAGTTCTTTGTGCATCTCCGAAATACATCAAAAAACATGGGATGCCAGAAAGTGGCGACGATATTATCGCCGATGCGCATGAGTGCCTCAATTTGCGTTTTCCTGGTGCGCCCGAATTTCAATGGCTTTTGAGAACCGATACGGGACCAAAACGGTTTCGCGTCTCTGGACGTTACGAGTCAGACGACGGCGACGTATTGACAGATTGGGCGCTTGCCGGTCACGGTATCGCGTTAAAACCAATATTTGAGATTGCTCAGCATCTTAAGGCTGGAAATCTGGTTCCAGTGGCAGAAAAAACGCCGCCGGAACCAGTTCAGATGGCGTGCCTGTTTACGCATCGCCGGATGCAGGATCCCAAAACGCGGCTTTTCATGGAATTCGTAATAGAACGCATTGGATCATCGATTGCCGCTACAAATACGTCTCGGTAGGTCGCTCAACTGCCACGATAAGTCGAGTAACCGAAGGGTGAAAGAAGCAACGGCACATGGTAATGCATGTGTTTGGACATCCCGAAGCGGATCGGTATCACGTCCAGAAAACGTGGGTCTTCAGGCGGGGTGCCCGAGGCATCGAGGTATTCTCCGGCATAGAAGATCAGCTCGTATTCGCCTGTTGAAAACTCCGCTTCGGGCAGAATCTGTTCATCGGTCCTGCCATCGTCGTTGGTGACCAGAGCTTTCAGCAAAGTACGTTCTGAGCGCTCGAGACGAAACAGCTCGATTTTCAATCCTTCGGCGGGGCACCCCCGCGCCGTATCCAGAACATGTGTTGTAAGGTAACCGGTCATTTTCGCTACTCCTCAAGTTATTCAGTTACTACTCTGTTTTCTTCCCAAAGGGCAAAGGCTGACTATTCGAAACTGCTTTCTGTATTTTTTGAAAAACATCTCAGATTATCTAGGGTATTGATTAAAAGAAGAAGAAGGAAATTGATGTGACGCGCTATCCACGAGACATGACCGGCTATGGTGGGCAAGTGCCTAAAGCCAACTGGCCCAATGATGCCAAGATCGCGGTTCAGATTGTACTGAACTATGAAGAAGGTGGCGAAAACAACGTTTTGCACGGCGATGTTGCTTCCGAGGCGTTCTTGTCCGAGATCACTGGTGCTGCCCCGTGGCCGGGGCAGAGGCACTGGAATATGGAGTCGATCTACGAATATGGCAGCCGCGCCGGATTCTGGCGCGTGCATCACCTTTTGCATGATTTACCTGTCACTGTTTACGGCGTTGCCACAGCTTTGGCGCGTGCACCGGCGCAGGTCGCGGCAATGAAGAATGCCGGTTGGGAGATTGCCAGCCATGGGTTGAAGTGGATTGAACACAAGGACATGGACGCGGAGGGCGAGCGCGTTCAGATCCGTGAAGCAATCCGGCTGCACACTGAAGTCACGGGCCAGCCACCGCGCGGTTGGTACACGGGCCGCTGCTCGATGAATACGGTCGATCTGGCCGCCGAGGAAGGCGACTTTGCCTATATCGCCGACAGCTACGCCGACGATTTGCCGTATTGGGTAAAAGCTGGAGGCAGGGATCAGCTGATCATGCCCTACACGATGGATTGCAACGACATGCGTTTTGCGATCCAGGCCGGATTCACCAATGGGGATCAGTTCGAGAGCTATTTGAAGGACAGCTTTGACATGCTCTATGCCGAGGGTGAGGCGGGCGCACCGAAAATGCTTTCGATTGGACTTCATTGCCGGTTGATTGGCCGCCCAGGTCGCGCCATGGCGCTGAAACGTGCGCTGGACCACTTCAAGAAACACGACGGTGTCTGGTTTGCGACGCGCGAACAGATAGCCGACCATTGGGCAAAGGAACACCCACCGATGCAACGCCTGACCCCGTCCGAAATGGATCAACCAACCTTTGTGTCTGAATTTGGCGGGGTGTTTGAACACAGCCCGTGGATTGCCGAAGGTGCGTATGAACTTGAACTGGGCCCGACGCATGACAATGCCTCTGGTGTCCACAACGCTTTGGCGCGTGTTTTCCGTTCGGGCACGTCCGAGCAGCGCCTCGGCGTCCTGACCGCTCACCCGGACCTGGCGGGCAAGTTGGCTGCGGCTGGTCGCCTGACCAAGGAAAGTACTGCGGAGCAGGCCGGTGCGGGTCTGGATATGCTGACAGATGAAGAGCGCGCGACGTTCACTTCGTTGAACGAAGCGTACACAACCAAGTTCGGCTTTCCGTTCATTATCGCGGTCAAGGACAATACGAAAGCCAGCATTCTGGAAGCCTTTCATCGCCGTATCGACAGCGATCGGGAAACCGAATTTGCCGAAGCCTGCCGTCAGGTCGAGCGGATTGCTGAATTGCGTCTGATTGAAAAGTTCGCGGAATGACGACTGCCTTGAAACTCCGACCCCTGACGTCAGAGGCATTTGCGCCATTTGGCGATGTCATCGAAGTGGCAGGCCAAGTGGACAAATTCATCAATCAGGGCAAGTGCGCGCGGTATCATGATCGTGCCCTTCTGGAGTTCCACGAAGGGCGCGCCGGAATCAGCGTGTTTCAGTCCGAAGCCTTTAGCCTGCCGATCAACCTGGAAATGGTTGAACGTCACCCGGATGGCAGTCAGGCCTTTCTGCCTTTGTCGGATAAGCCCTTTGTTGTGGTTGTGGCCCCGGACGAAGACGGCACGCCGGGACAGCCCATCGCATTCAAAACAGCGCCCGGGCAGGGCGTGAATTATCATCGCAACACTTGGCATGGCGTGCTGACCCCGCTTCATGCGCCCGGACTTTTTGCGGTGGTCGACCGAATTGGAGCCGGGCCCAACCTCGAAGAGCATTGGTTCGAGGAGGCTTTTGCAATCACGGAATGAGGTGCGTTGCCGGAAGAGGAGCCGGTTTACGAACCTCAAGGGAGGAAAGACAAAATGTCAGATGCATCCATCGGAACGCCGGAACAACTTCGCGATCCGAATTACACTCCGCCATTAGTAAAGGCGGTGCCACTTGGAATTCAGCATGTGCTGGCGATGTTCGTGTCAAACGTCACGCCAGCCATTATCGTTTGTGGTGCGGCCGGGTTTGGGTTCGGTTCGAACAGCCCCGATTTTCCGCAGATGATCTACATGATTCAGATGTCGATGTTCTTTGCGGGCGTCGCCACGCTGTTTCAGTCCATTGGTGTAGGGCCTGTTGGTGCCCGACTGCCGATCGTGCAGGGGACGTCGTTTGCCTTCATCCCGATCATGATCCCGCTGGTGGTGGGAAAGGGCGTTGATGCCATTGCCGTCCTGATGGGCGGTGTTGTCATCGGTGGTTTATTCCACGCATTCCTTGGGCTGTTCATTGGGCGTATTCGCTTTGCGCTTCCGCCTTTGGTTACAGGTCTTGTGGTGACCATGATCGGTTTGGCGCTGGTTAAGGTCGGCGTCCAATATGCCGCTGGTGGTGTGCCGGCAATCGGTACCGAAGAATATGGTTCTGGCCTGAACTGGTTCATGGCCGGAATCGTGATCGTCGTAACGCTTGGCCTAAAGTTCTTTGCGCGGGGCATGCTGTCAGTGTCGGCTGTTCTGATCGGCCTGCTCGTTGGTTACGCTGTGGCTTTTGCTCTTGGTCAGGTCAATTTGGGCAATGTTGGTCGTGCAGCCTCGTTCGCACTGCCAAATCCGTTGCATTTCGGTATTGAGTTCTCGGTCGCGGCCATCATTGGTTTCTGTGCGATGTCCTTTGTATCGGCTGTTGAAACCGTCGGGGACGTTTCCGGTATCACCAAAGGGGGCGCGGGACGTGAAGCAACCGACAAGGAAATTCAGGGTGCAACCTACGCCGATGGTATCGGCACCGCGATCTCTGGTCTCTTTGGCGCGTTGCCGAACACGTCGTTCAGTCAGAACGTTGGCTTGATCGCCATGACCGGGGTCATGAGCCGGATGGTCGTTACCATCGGCGCGCTCTTCCTGATCGTGTGCGGCCTTGTTCCGAAAATTGGTGCGATTATCTCGTCGATCCCGATCGAGGTTCTTGGCGGCGGCGTCATCGTGATGTTCGGAATGGTGGTCGCGGCGGGTGTCTCGATGCTGTCGGACGTGAACTGGAACCGCCGTAACATGGTGATCTTTGCAATTTCCCTGAGCCTGGGCTTGGGCTTGCAACTTGAGCCCGGCGCTCTGCAATACCTGCCCGGCACGCTGAAGGTTTTGGCGACTTCGGGTATCCTGCCCGCCGCGGTCATCGCTATTATCCTGAACCTGGTTCTTCCCGAGGAGCTTTCGGACGAAGCAACGGAAGAGGTTTCTGGCGGTATGGCGGGTCACGGTCTGGGCTCCATTGGACATGACGATCACGTCTGATGGATCTGACGTGAAACGCTGAATTCGAACGCAAAAAGAAAAGCGGCGTGCCGAGGCGCGCCGCTTTTTTGGGGGGTTCTCAATCGAGTGAGCCAGTCGATACCCTTAGCCGTAGGTCGACACGTCTGTTCCAGCCAGTGCCGCGATATTGAACAATCCACGTGGCGTCACGCCCGGGGTCACGATATGGGCACGATTGCCCATGCCCATCAGGATCGGGCCAACCTCAAGACCCTCTGCCGCGCTTTTCAACAGATTTCGGGCAGCCCCGGCAGCATCCGTATTGGCATAGACCAGAACATTTGCGCGACCGGTCAGACGATTACCCGGCAAGAGCCTTTCGCGCAGCTCCGGATCAAGCGCTGCGTCCGTGTGCATTTCGCCTTCGTATTCGAAGTCACGGGGTTCACGATCCAGTATTTCCAGCGCCGCACGCATGGTTCGGCCGGACCGGCAATCGAGATTGCCAAACTGAGAGCCCGAGCACAGCCCAACACGCGGTTCCAACCCAAAGCGCCGGACGTGCCGCGCGGCGGCGATGACCGTACGGGCCAGAGTCTCTGGTGTTTGTTCGACATTCACGTGGGTATCCGCAACAAACAGCGGGCCGTCATCAAGGATCACCAGCGACAATGCCCCTGCGGGCACCAGCTTGTCGGTTTGCAACATCTGAGTGACGTAGTTCAGGTGCCAGTGATATTGGCCGACAACGCCGCAAACCATGCTGTCCGCGTCTCCGCGATGAACCATCGTTGCAGCGATTGCCGTCGTGTTTGTACGCATGATCGCCTTGGCAAGATCCGGAGTGATCCCATAGCGTTGCATTTGAGTGTGATAAGTCCGCCAATAGTCACGATAGCGGTCATCATTTTCCGGGTTCACGATTTCAAAATCGACATTTGGCCGAATGGTCATTCCCGCCCTTTCAAGGCGTTGAACGATGACATCGGGGCGACCGATTAGGATTGGAGTATCAACGCTGTCTTCCACCAGGGCCTGCGCCGCACGCAGAACACGATCATCCTCACCCTCGGCAAAAACGATCCGGCGCTTTGATTTTCGTGCCGCTTCGAACACGCGGCGCATTATCAGCGATGATTTGAAAACTTCGGCCTCCAGCGCCTGATGATACGCATCCAAATCCAGTTCGCGACGGGCGGCCCCGGACTCGATTGCCGCTTTTGCCACGGCGACGGCAATTGTCGGCAAGAGCCGAGGGTCAAAGGGTTTGGGGATCAGATAGTCCGGTCCAAATGTCAGCCTTTCACCCTCGTAGGCTTCGCCGACTTCCGCCGAGGTGGTCTGGCGCGCCAAAGACGCAATTGCGTCGACGCAGGCCAGTTTCATTGCATCGTTGATTTCCTTGGCCTCCGCGTCCAGCGCCCCGCGAAAGATGAACGGGAAACACAGCACGTTGTTAACCTGATTGGGAAAGTCCGAACGGCCGGTCGCGATCATGGCGCCGGGTGATGCTGCCCGCGCCTCTTCCGGCATGATTTCGGGCACCGGGTTTGCCAGTGCAAAGATAATCGGATTGTCCGCCATTTTGCGAACCAGATCTGCGGCAAGTGCACCCGGACCGGACAGGCCCAGGAACATATCCGCGCCTGTCAGCGCTTGCTCCAGTGTCGTGCCTTCAATGGCGTTGGCGAAGATCGCCTGTTCTGGCGCGAGGTTTTCGCTGTTTTGGTGAAGAACGCCTGAGCGGTTGAACACGGTCATGTTCTCCAGCGGAACGCCCATTTTGTTGAGCATCGTAAGGCACGCAACCCCGGCCGCACCGGCGCCGAGTGCCACAATCCGGATGTCCTCAGGTCTTTTGCCCGCTATGCGCAGAGCATTCTGAGCGGCAGCTGCGACCACAATGGCAGTGCCGTGCTGGTCGTCATGAAATACAGGAATACCCATACGTTCGCGGCAAAGACGTTCAACTGTAAAGCAATCCGGCGCCTTGATGTCTTCCAGGTTCACCGCGCCGAAAGTTGGTTCCAAACGGCATACCAAATCTGCCAGTTTTTCCGGATCGGCTTCGTCGACTTCGATATCAAAGCAGTCAATTCCGGCGAATTTTTTGAACAGAACGGCCTTACCTTCCATCACGGGCTTTGACGCCTGCGCCCCGATATTGCCAAGCCCAAGGACGGCCGTGCCGTTTGATATAACGGCAACAAGATTGCGTTTGGCCGTATAGCGAGTAGCGAGTGCCGCGTCGGTCGCAATCTCAGTGCACGCCTCGGCCACACCCGGTGAGTAGGCGCGTGACAGATCGCGCGCCGTCGCCATGGGTTTCGTCGGGCGTATTTCCAGTTTTCCCGGCTTGGGGAATTCGTGATAATCAAGCGCGGCTTGCGCTTCGACGTCCTTTTTGGACCCATCCAAAGCCATTTCTATATCCTCCGAAAAAGTTGTGCAGTAGACGTGATGAAACGGCCCGCACAAAGCGGGAACAAACGCGCTTGCGTTGCCGGCTGATCTCAGCCGCCGTTGGTGAGATAGTTGAGAACTGTTTCCGCGTTTCCGGCAGGGTTCGTTGCGGGGCGGAATGCGCTCGAATCCTGCCCATCGCGAAGGATCATTGCGAAACGCTCGAACTGCGTTGTTCCGCCAGTTTCGAACGTCGGAAGCGACAGCGCGGATTGCAGATTCAGGTTTTCGTCAGACAGAATCTCGAATGGCAGATGCAACCTGCCAGTGTTAACAGGTCGATATCGCTTCCGTCGGTCGCCGTTAGCGGAACATTGGATAGACGTTTACCGACCAGCCGCTGAGGCAGGTTGTCACCGTTTGACATCAGAAATCGACCTCGATCGCGATCCCTTTTTGAACGGCAAGATCAACTACGGAAGCAGCGACCGCAAGATCTTGAAGACCTACCCCCGTACCATCGAACAGGGTGACCTGATCGTCCGATGTCCGGCCCGGATTTGTGCCATTAATGACCGCGCCAAGCTGGGCCACGTCGCTTTCTTTGATCAGGCCCTGCGCAACTGCATGCTGTGCTTCACCAATGGTAACGGATTGTGCGACTTCGTCGGTAAACACCGCCGCTTTGACCAGCAGAGCCGCTTCTACTTCCTGCTTGCCCTTTGTATCTGTTCCCATGCAGGCGACATGAGTTCCCGGGCTGACATGGTCCGCCATCAGCGACGGTGCAAATGCCGAAGTAATCGAGATGATCACATCCGCCTCTGTTAACCCGTCCAACTCGACCGCTTCAAAAGGCACGCCTGCTTCATTGGCGACCTTTTCAATATTAGGCAGCATTTCCGGGTGATAATTCCAGCCGACTACCTTTTCAAACGCGCGCTGCTCCAGCGCTGCACGAAGCTGAAAGGCCGCTTGGTGGCCCGCGCCGATCATGCCGATCACTTTGGCGTCCGCACGGGCGAGGTGTTTGATCGAAACGGACGATGCCGCTGCTGTCCGCAGGGCCGTCAGGAGATTGCCACCCACCATCGCCGATGGCTTTCCGGTGTCAGGATCAAAAAGAAAGACGGTCGACTGATGGTTGATCAGCCCGCGTTTTTCCAGATTGTTTGGCCAATACCCACCCGCTTTTAGGCCAAGTGTCAGGCCCGCGCGGTCAAACCCACCTTTGAAACCGTACAGTGCATCTTCATGCCCGATGGCTTCGCGCACGACGGGGAAATTGTAGGCGTCGCCGGACGCCATGGCAGCAAAGACCTGTTCGACGGCGTCAAAGGCCGCCTGGCGGGTCATAAGGTCAGCGATTTCGCGCTCGGGTACGATCAGCATATCTTTCTCCAATCAAACATTCGTGCGCCCGTGTGCCACTGCCGGAAGGAGAGCATACACACGGGCGTCTATCTGACTTCCTCCGAGCCAGACCTTCCTATCTATGAAGGGTTGGATCAATAAGCGCGGCCGCGCGCGGACACCGGCCAGACGGATTCGACCTTGCCGTTGCGAACGCCGACATACCAATCGTGTACGTTTGCGGTCGGGTCGCAATGCCCCGGCACCAGCTTCAGCTTGTCGTTGACTTTGAGCGCACCGTTCGGGTCCATCACGACGCCGTGTTCGTCCGAACATTTGATGTATTCGACATCGTCGCGACCAAAGACAACCGGCAGGCCGCTATCGACCGACTGCGCTTTAAGGCCCGCGTCGACGATTGCTTTGTCCGCCTTGGCGTGGCTCATGACGCTGGTCAGGATGAAGAAGGCATTTTCCCACTCGCCCTGGTCGATCCGGTTTCCGTCCTTGTCCAGAATGCGACCATAATCGGCATCCATGAACGCGTAAGACCCGCACTGCAGTTCGTTATACACGCCCGAGTTGGACTCGAAGTAGTAGGATCCGGTGCCGCCGCCCGAAACCAGCTCGCATTCGATGCCTTCAGCTTTGAGGCCCTCAACAGCGTCTTTTACCATTGCGATAGCGGTATCGAGCTTTTCTTTGCGCGCCTCGTAGCTGTCGAGATGCTGCATCGCGCCCTGATAGGCCTGAATACCAGTAAACTTCAGGTTGTCGGCAGCTTCTACTGCTTTGGCAATTTCAATCACGTCCTGCGTCGTCGTCACACCGCAACGACCGGCGCCACAGTCAATTTCGATGAAAACCTCCAGCTGTGTGCCGTGATCGACGGCCGCGCCCGAAAGGTCCGCGACATTGTCCAGATCATCAACACAAACGATGATGCGGCTGCCCAGCTTCGGCAGGCTGGCAAGGCGATCGATTTTGGCGGGGTCGCGCACCTGGTTCGACACCAGAACGTCCTTGATGCCACCGCGAACGAAAACCTCAGCTTCGGATACCTTCTGACAACAGACACCGACAGCACCGCCGATTTTCTCCTGCAGTTTGGCAACGTCGACCGACTTATGCATTTTCCCGTGTACCCGGTGGCGCATGCCATGCGCCTTGGCATAATCGCCCATTTTCTTGATGTTGCGCTCAAGCGCGTCGAGATCCAGAACCAGGCTGGGGGTCTGGATATCTGCTTCATCCATTCCGGGCTTGGCCGGAATGTCATAGCCTACTTCGAAATTGTCGAGATTGGTCATATCTTTCATTTCCGTCTTCCTATGTCGGGATTGATGTCTGTTAGGTGGCGGTCAGGCATTCAGCCAAGGCAGCTTGTCCAGATCGACATTGCCCCCGGTTATGATCAGGCCGACACGCTTGCCTTTGAAAGCGTCCGGGTTCTTCAACACTGTCGCCAGCGGAACGGCCGAGGATGGCTCCATCACGATCCGCAGGTGCTTCCACGTCAGCTTCATTGCGTCGATGATTTCTTGTTCCGAGGCCGTATAGATTTCGGAGACGTGGTTCGACACGAAGTGCCACGTGAGGTCTTTCAGCGGAACCAGCAGACCGTCGGCAATCGTCTTTGGTGCATCATCGGCGATGATGTGACCAGCTTTGAAGCTGCGATAGGCATCATCGGCCTGTTCGGGTTCAGCCGCAATAATCGCCGTTTCAGGTGCCAAAGTGGACAGGGTCAGGCAAGTACCGGACACCATGCCGCCGCCTCCGATGGGCGCGACCACTGCATCCAAGCCGTCGGTCTGCTCAATGAACTCACGTGAACAGGTGCCCTGCCCGGCGATTACGCGCGGATCGTTGTAGGGATGGACAAAATCCCCACCCGTGGCCGCCTGAACCTCGGCAAAGGTCGCTTCGCGAGACGAGGTGGATGGTTCACACTCGGTGATCTTCCCGCCATAGCGACGAACCGTGTCCTTCTTTGCCTGCGGTGCCGTGCGTGGCATCACCACATTGCAGGGGATGCCACGCTTCATCGCCGCATAGGACAGGCATGAGGCGTGGTTGCCCGATGAATGGGTCGCAACGCCTTTTTTCGCCTGCTCCTCATCCAACCCGAACACCGCATTCGTAGCGCCTCGTACCTTGAACGCGCCCGGTTCCTGAAAGTTCTCGCATTTGAAGAACAGTTGCGCCCCGGTCAGTTCATTCAGGTAGTCCGAAGTCCGGATTGGGGTGCGGCGGATAAAAGGTTCAATCCGATGATGCGCCGCGAGCATGTCCTCATACGTTGGGATGTACATGTTACAATCCTTCATCATGCAGCGTCCTTCTGAACGGCAGCTGGATGTCCGCGATAGTATTCCTGCGCAGCAGCTACACCGGAGCCGAGTTGGATATTCAGGCCCAGGTCGGCCATGCACATTTCAGCGGTGGCGATTCCGGACAGAGCCATGACATCCGTCAGGCTGCCAAGGTGTCCGATCCGGAACACCTTGCCTGCGACTTCGCCGAGGCCGACACCAAATGCAACGCCGTACTTTTCTGCCGCATGCGTGACGATATCGGTTGCGTTGAAACCGTTGGGCGTGCGGATGGCGCTTACGGTATCAGAATACACCGACGGGTTGGCCGCGCAAAGCTCCAGCCCCCAGGCACCTACGGCTGCGCGAACACCTTCGGCGATTCGATGATGACGGGCAAAGACGTTTTCCAGACCTTCACTCAACAGCATACCGCAGGCCTGGTTGAGGCCATTCATCAAGCCAACTGCGGGCGTATAGGGATAGGCGTTGTTGGCATAGCCCTTCGCCATATCGTGCACATCAAAGAACGTGCGGGGCAGGGTGCCTGTTTTTGTTGCCTCCATTGCCTTCTGGCTAAAGCCGACGATGGCCAGTCCCGCGGTCAGCATGAACCCCTTTTGTGAACCCGTAACCGCAACGTCGACGCCCCATTCGTCAAAGCGGAAATCCATCGAGGCAATAGAAGAAACGCCATCAACAAACAGGAGGGCCGGGTGCTGGGCCGCATCCAGTGCCTTGCGCACGGCAGCAATATCCGACTTTACGCCAGTCGCCGTTTCGTTATGCGTGGCAAGAACAACCTTGATTTCGTGGTTTGTGTCGGCGGTCAGAATTTCTTCGTAGCGGTCGGCTGACAATCCTTCGCCCCAAGGGGTTTCGACGATTTCGACATTCAGACCGTGCCGCTGGCACATGTCGATCCAACGGTGGCTGAACATGCCGTTGCGCGCCGCCAGAACCTTGTCACCGGCTGAAAGGGTGTTGGTCAAAGCGGTTTCCCAGCCTCCGGTTCCGGTTGAAGGGAAGATGAAGACCTCGGCGCTGTCGCTTTTCAGAATTTTCTGCACACCCGCGCGCGCAGGATGCAGAATCTGCCCGAACAGTGGCGAACGGTGGTCGATCGTGGGCATGTCGCAAGCCTTGCGCAGGCTTTCAGGGATATTGGT
Organism: Ruegeria sp. AF8; assembly: GCF_056541825.1. Classification (NCBI taxonomy): domain Bacteria; kingdom Pseudomonadati; phylum Pseudomonadota; class Alphaproteobacteria; order Rhodobacterales; family Roseobacteraceae; genus Ruegeria; species Ruegeria sp. AF8. The sequence continues at coordinate 64,886 of NZ_JBQFYW010000010.1, forward strand.
CGGGCCCGGGATGAAAACGGGGTTTTGAAAGCTCATGGGTGGTCTCCTTCCGTCGTTGACCACACAATAAGCCCAAGCCTCTCAGCTCGATATATTTTTGAAAATGCCTTTCAAAACATGCGAGCGGGGATTTAGTTTATAGTTGTCAGTGTGTTATATTTTTCATATGGTGAATTAGTCTTTCACGAATGATCAGAGGGTTTTTATGGATTCTCAAGATAATATGCCCGAATCCCGCCGAAAAGCCCGTGGAAGACCACGCGGATGGGATGACAAGACAGCACAGAACACGATCAAATCCCTGGACCGGGCGATGGAGGTCTTCGAGTATCTGAGTGAAGCGCAAGGCAAGGCATTGACCGCGCTTTCCGACGAAATGCGTCAATCTCCCGCCACCGTTTACCGTATCCTTGTGACGTTGGAGGGCAGAGGGCTTGTTGAATTCGATCACGATGAGCAGGTCTGGCATATCGGCCCGCGTGCGTTCGTCATAGGTGCGCGCTTTTTGCGCCGTACCAGCCTTGTGGACCGGGCCAGACCAATCATGCGCAAGCTGATGGAAGCCACGGGCGAGACCGCCAATCTGGGTATCGAGAAAGAAGGTTCAGTGCTTTTCCTGAGTCAGGTGGAAACACATGCCAGCATCCGCGCGTTTTTCCCTCCGGGCACACTATCACCGATGCACGCATCGGGCATTGGGAAAGCTCTGTTGGCTTACATGGATGAAGATCGTTTGGACCGGCTGTTGACCAACGTGGAGCTTCAGGCGTTCACGGACAAGTCGATTACAAATCCGGCGGCGTTGAAAGAGGACCTTGCAGCAGTCAGGGCGCAGGGCTTCTCAGTGGACAATGAAGAGAAGAACGCGGGCATGCGATGCATTGCGGCGCCGGTTTTCGACATCAACAGAGAAGCGGTTGCGGGGATATCAGTGTCCGGACCGACAAGCCGGGTTGGCGAGTCTGAAATTGAAAGGCTAAGCCGCCCCGTCATGGAGGCGGCTCGTCAGTTGACACTGGCCATCGGCGGAACGGTTACTCCGCCGCAGCCCTGAGACGTTGGTGGTGCGGGTAGGCGGCGGGTCCCGGTCGCAGCGCCATATGCCGGTTTACGTCCTTGTAAAGCAGGTAACGGAATTTGCCCGGACCACCTGCATAACATGCCTGGGGGCAGAACGCCCGTAACCACATGTAGTCACCCGCCTCAACTTCGACCCAGTCATTGTTCAGCCGGTAGACTGCCTTTCCTTCCAGAACATAGAGACCATGCTCCATGACATGAGTTTCAAGGAAGGGGATGACGGCGCCGGGCTCAAACGTCACCACGGTGACATGCATGTCATGGCGCAAATCGCTTGGGTCGACAAATCGCGTTGTGGCCCACTTTCCGTCTGTCCCGGGCATAGGTGTTGGTGCGATCTCATTTTCATTGAGAACAAGTACGTCTGGGCTATCAAGGCCTTCCACGGCCTCATAAGCCTTTCGAATCCAATGGAAACGCAGGGTTTCATCCCCCTGGTTTCGCAGAGTCCAATCACATTCCGGGGGCAGGTAGGCGTAGCCTCCGGGCGTTAGTTCATAGGTTGCGCCTTCGGCCACTAACCTAGCGGTGCCTTCGACCACAAACAAAACACCCTCGGCCTCGGGATCGGTCTCAGGCCGGTCAGAGCCACCACCGGGCTGAACCTCCATGATGTATTGCGAAAAGGTTTCGGCAAAGCCACTCAAAGGACGTGAGATCACCCATAAACGTGTGTCTTCCCAAAACGGTAGGAAACTGGTCACAATATCCCGCATCGTACCCTTCGGGATCACGGCATAAGCTTCAGTAAAAACAGCCCGGTCAGTCAACAACTGTTCTTGCCCGGGGTGTCCACCGGTTGGTGCGAAGTACTTGTTGCCCATGTATGCTCCTGAAGAATTGCCGTGTGCTCCAAAATATGCGCTAGGCGAATTGCACGAGCCACCCGCAAAAATGCAACAGCACTATTCGAAAAGTTTTGAAAAAGTCGTATTATCAAACGAATTGAATACGCGAAGCGACCAACCTGCAATCAGACGGCCGACATCATGCCTGCGCAAGCCTTCCAACCGGGTCGACTTGTGCCGCCGGGTGCGTCTGGACCGCGCTATTCGATGTGCATTGACACCATAGAAGACGTTCAGATGTGGCAACTCGGAGTCTTCGAAGCGGTTCCGGCTATTCTCTCGGTAGACGGTGGAACGATGTCAACCGATCCGCGATCTCCGGGACAGGCAATTTGGCTTCTCGCCGCTTGGCACTCTTACGACGTTCTTCCAAACTCAGGTGAGGGTGACGCTATTTCATCCAGCCTCTTCCAAGCAAACATCTGTTTTGATGCAGAATTTGCGCTTCGTCTGCAAATCCACCCCAGCTACAGTTTGACCCAGCAAAATGGTAATAATGTCAAATTCGTTTTGCGTCGCTTAGTGCGTTTAAGGTAATGATTTGGAGAGGAGTCCCATACGCTATAGGTAGCCGGCCCTAAAATGTCGTTCCATTTGTTTTGAGTTTTTTTGCCAGTTCGCTCAGTTCCTCGTAAACGCTCCCAACTACCGGATGCCACTCGGCCACATCTTTGCCTTGCTGTGTGACAACAAACTCATCTCCCCGCGCCGCTGGACCCGTCAGGGCATCTCTTGGTCCTTGATTTGCCACGTTCTCATATGTCCCGCGCAGTAGCGTCACATTCAACCTTTGAGCGATCTCGTCCGGTACGCCTGAAGCTACCCAGGCTTCGCGGGCTATTGCCTGAAGCACCACGGTGAAGTTGTTCGAAATCACCGCCGCCGCATGATAGAGGCTTTTACTTTCAGAGTTGATGGGGAAACTTTTCGCGCCCATTTGCTCGATTAGCGGTCGGACAATTTCGATTGCATCTTCATCGCCCTCTAGACCACAAAGTGCACCTTTGAACTGTTGTTGTGCAGCCGCCGGATTGGCAAAGGACAGAACAGGATGAATGCTTGCAAGCCGCCAACCCAGTTCCCGAAGAGGTGCCATCTGTTCTGCCGGGAAGAACCCACTACAGTGAAAGGCAATTGGTGCCCGTTGGGGCGCGGTGCACCCGCTAAACGTCTCGGCCAATTTGAAGGCTGTACAGGAAATCTGAGTATCGGGTACAGCTAGGATCCATATGTCGGCAATTCGCAGTTCCGCATGGCGTTCGACGGCCCGCCCAACCCCCGCCGCCTGAGTTGCTTCCCGAGCTGACTGAACTTTTGCACTCAACACATCCTGAACCGAGCATTCGGGGATGGCCTTCAATAGGCCGATAAGTGTTTTGCCGACCCGTCCGGCGCCAATCACGTTCACTTTAACGATGGGCACACCTGAAACCTCCCGTTTTGGCATGAGAATGTACTTCGAACATTACATCATTTCCCCGGCTTTACCCTTAGCCACAGGACCAATCAAATTGGTAGCTGGTAAAGCCAAGGCACCCAGTTCCGGTTTGTCGAAATTAACGCTTGTTTCAGATTGTTACTTGCATGTTGCTGCCTGTGGGAAAAGGCGGGCCCATAAGGCCCGCGCATCGCTTATTGTCCGGTGTGACAACTGTGTGAGATGTGTTCTATGTGCCGGTGATCCGTGCCACAGCACCCGCCGACGACGACCAGGCTCGGTAGCAGGCGTTGCAAGGTCGCGTAGTCCTGGCCCAATTCCCTGGGGTTGCCATCATCCAGCTCTTCGGCCTCATCAAGTTCCGCATGGGACATCCGTGAGGCATTGGCGCGAATACCCTGCAGCCGTTCCAGCCAAGGTTCACCACCTTCCAGAACATGGCGGAAATGGTCCGGATGGGCGCAGTTGATCATGTAATAAGCCGGTGCGCTTCCTGTGACTGCATCCACCTCGGTCACGGCATCGCCAAGAGGTTGCCCGGTGGGCAGTTTGCCATCGGTCTCAACCGTAAATGATATGACAGCCGGAATACTGTTGGCCACAGCGGCCAAAGTCAGCCCGATGGCCTCTTCTGAGTTGGTCATCGTGATTGCCGTTATCATTTCGGCTCCAGCGTCTGCCAACGCTTTGATCTGGTGGCCGTGATAGGCTTGGGCTTCGGCTACCGTCATGATCTGTCCGGGGTCATACCCGTCACCTCGTGGACCAACGCAACCACTAATCACCATTGGTGTTTCGGCGCTTTGATGGGTATTGCGTAAAGTCCGCATCAGGTAGATCGCCTTCTCGTTATATCTGGCGATTTCGTTTGCTGAATACCCAAGCAACTCGCCCCAGTCGGTGCTGGCGCGCCATGTCGGGCTTTCCAGGACAAATCCCATGCCCTTGGATTTTGCGACCGTGATGTGGCGCTCATAGTAACTCGTCAGCGCAGCCCTGCCGCCATCCGATTTGAGCAGGTCAAAGGCTGCGAAATACGGCAAGTCGATCCCGTCATGAAAAATGAGCGTCGTTTCAATGCCGCCATCTGTCAGGAATAGTTTGCCCTGCATCTGAGGCAGTTTGGTGGGTTTGGGTTTGGTCAATGTATCCATTTGAGTCATTCTCTCGTACAATGTTGAACAGAAATGGAGGTAACTCGGGCCCAAACCCGCTGCTTGACCGCCACTTGGCTTTTGCTTGACCTTTTCTGGTCATGTTGTGGTCGGGCGAATGATCCTTCGATGCGACCATGATTTACAAATTTACGGATTTCGAACTCGACAGCGACCGTCGCGAACTGCGAAGGCAGGATCGGGTATTGCACAGCGAACCGCTGGTACTCGACCTTTTGATCCTGTTGATTGAAAACCAGCACCGTGTCTTGGACCGGGACGAGCTTGTCGAAAAAATTTGGAATGGCCGGATCGTTTCGGACTGGGCAATCTCGAGCCGGATCAAGCGCCTGCGTAAGATGCTTGGCGATGACGGCCAGTCACAGCGCATAATTCAGACTTTGCGCGGGCGCGGATTCCGGTTCGTGCAAGATGCGCAGCTTTTGTCCCGTTCGCCGCCGCTTGTTTCCGATAACACACAGGAAACCGTGCCAGAACGCCGTCAAGGATCCAAACAACCATCCATCGCGGTCTTGCCCTTCGTTTTAGTTTCAGGCGACGGATCACAGCGACCGTTGGTCGAAGCCATCCCCCGGGAGCTGATCAGTTCGTTGGCAACTTTACGCTGGATCAAAGTGATTGCACCCGGTTCAAGCTTCCGTTTTCGTGGCTCGGCAGTGGACGTAAAAACAGTCGGTGAAACACTTGACGCGCGCTATTGCCTGACCGGCACGATTGAAGAGCACGGTCGCCTGGTTACGATCGACACCGAGCTTTGCGATACCCGTGATCGCCAGGTGGTTTGGGCTTTGCGTAAACAGGCCGGTATTGATGAAATACAGGCACTAAGGTCAGAAATTGTAGCCAACGTTATGACCGTGGCAGAGCTGGAAATTCCACAGCATGAAGCGCAACTTGTTGATTTTCAATCGGCCGAAAATCTAGACGCCTGGTCGGCCATGCATTGTGGGTTTCAGCAGATGTATCTGTTTACCCGTACTGGCGCTGCCCGTGCCGAACAGTTGTTTCAATCCGCCGTGCAACGAGAGCCCAGTCTGGCCCGTGCCTATGCGGGGCTTTCTTTCGTGAAATTTCAGCATGCGTTCATGCGCTATACTGACGACACCGAGAAAGATATTCGAGATGCACGGAAGCAAGCTGAACGCGCTATTGAGCTACAGCCACGCGACCCCTTTGCGAATTTCGTGATGGGGCGGTGTTTCTGGTTGAGGGGTGATCCTGAAAACAGCAAATTCTGGTTTGATCGCGCCACAAACGTAAGCCCCAATTATGCGATGGCTCATTATGGCAGCAGCTGGTCGGACGTGTTCACCGCGCAATATGACAATGCAGCCTCAAGCGCCGAGCGGGCCTTGGATCTCAGTCCATTGGACCCGATGCGACCGGGCATGACTGGAAACTTGATGTGGGTAAATATAGCGCGCAAGGATTTTCCCGCCGCCGTTTATTGGGCAGAAACAGCTGCCCGAACGCCGTGGTCACACGCCGGAATGACATTCTTCGCGGCATTGGCAAATTGGAAAAACGGAGACACCGCCACCGCGCTGCAGTGGGTCAGCGAAGCGCGGCGCAAAAACCCAGGACTTTCCTACAAGAACCTCAAGGTGTTGGTTCCCCAATGTCACAAGTCGTTTGCGACGATGGTCAAAGATGCCGCGAACGCACTCGGCGTACCCTGAGGTTAAAGGGTATATCCGGGTTACTAAAACTGCTGACCCCGTCTGTGAGGCCCTGCAGCAGAGCATCACCCCCACAGACCATTTTTGGCTGGCGGCCTGGTTGGTTTCTTTTCATCAACTTGCGTTTCCCGGGAACGTTCAAGCTCTTTCAGTGCGGCAATGCGGATTTGCGTATTCGGATGTGTTGCAAACAGGTTGTCATACCGATGTGCGTGTAGTGGGTTGATGATGAACATGTGAGCCGTGCTGGGATTGCAGGATGCTGAAAGCAACCTGACAGTGCCCTCTGAGTGTCTACCGTTCCTGCGGAGTATCAGTTCCGCCCCTGTACAATCCGGTCCAGCACCATGGCACACATTAGAATTGCAAGACCGGCTAAAATTCCCTGACCCACGGCGGCATACTGCAATGCGCTCAACACGTCTTCACCCAACCCTTTGGCGCCGATCAGCGAAGCAATCACCACCATCGACAGGCACATCAGCAGAGTCTGATTTACCCCGGTCATGATCGACGGCATCGCCAGTGGCAGATCCACTTTGAACAGTAGGAACCGCTTGGTGGCCCCGTAGGCGGCGGCGGCCTCACGTATGTCACTTGGCACCCCGGCAATTCCCAGCGCAGTCAGGCGGATCACGGGCGGCATACCAAAGACCAGAGTGGCAATGATCCCCGGCGGCTTACCGATGCCGAAAAAGGCAATGACCGGGATCAAGTAGACAAAGGCGGGCATGGTCTGCATGAAATCCAGTACCGGTCGCACGAAGGCATAGGCCCGTGGTTTTCGACCGCACCAGATACCGATCGGAATGCCGATGAACACGCAGAGAAACGCGGCCGTGCCCAAAAGGGCAACCGTCGCCATGCTCTTTTCCCAAAACCCAAGAAAAGCGAGATAGGCCAGTGCCGCGCCTGAAAAGATCGCGACCCGACGGCCCGAAACCTGCCAGGCAATGGCCAGAACGGCCATCATGACAATTGGCCAGGGGGTCACGACCAGCGCCGTTTCCATCAGGCTCAAGGCCGCATTGATCACGGCAGTGATGCCAGCAAACACCCAAGTCAGATTGTCCGCAATGGCGGCGACTCCGCCATCAATCCCTTGGGACACCGCGTTGCGGAAATCGGTGGCTGCGGGAAAAACCTCGAGCCATTTTGGTGAGTTGCTGGTGGAAAACCGAAAAACCGCGAGAGGATAGCAGATCGCCACCAGAAGGGTTGCAAACGCGATACGCATAGGCGGAAGGCCGTGCGGCAACTCCGGCGAGCCGCGCCACTGACGAAACCGCGCCGCCAATGCCGCGTTGCCAAGCAAGGTGATCACGGCGCGAACACTCAGCAATAGTGCCAGCCCGCCAAAGACATACAAGGGCGCGTCCGCGCGCGCGGCCTCGGCTTCTCCTCGCGCTTTTTCGGCGGCGTCTGCGATGGCCTTAGCCGAGGTTTTCATGCTCTCGCCCAAACTGTTGCCGCTGGCAATCGCCGCCTCAGCTGCTTCCATCCGAGCTGCTGCCTGAGCGGCCAAACGATCTGCCCGCGCGATGGCTTCGCCGCCCAAATCGCCAAACAGCCCGACTCCGATCAGCACCACAGCGAAAATCTCGATCACGAACGCTGGCCAGAACGCAGCCCAAAGCGCCCGAGAGCCCAGCCAGATCGGACCGAGCAGACCTGCGCTCAGGTTCGGGATCAGCGCCAGCCCCTTCGTGTCGGCAACGCGCGTGAACACATCGCTGTAGTAATCGCTGTTGCGGGTTATGAACTTGGCGACCAGAGTGGTGAAATCATCCTGTTGTGGCTGGCTCATCCCACTTCTCCCTTGATGCCACGCAAAAGCTGCGCCTGGTCGATCACGCCCACAATGTTGCTTTGCCCGTCCTTGACGACTGTCGGTCTGTTGGCCTCGACCGCCAGATTTATCAGCTCTGACAGGGTCATATCAGCCTGCGCCACCGGGAGCTCGGTCACGGCGGGTTGATCCGGGTTGCGCGCCGTCCATTCTTCGGCCGGCTCCATAATCCGATGTGCATGCACCACGTTGAGGCGCGAGATATTGGCGACGAAATCAGCCACATATTCATCCTGCGGATTCGCCACAATCTCTTCCGCGGTGCCCACCTGAATAACGGCACCGTCCTTCATGATCGCAATCCGCGTTCCGATCCGGATCGCCTCGTCCAGATCATGGGTGATGAACATGGTCGTTTTGCCCATCTCATGGCTGAGATGCATGAACTGGTCCTGCAATTGGCGCCGGATCAGGGGGTCAAGCGCCGAAAAGGGTTCGTCCATCAACAGTATCGGTGGATCGGCCGCCAGCGCCCGTGCCAACCCAACGCGCTGCTGCATGCCGCCTGATAGACTTGAAGGCAGACGGTCGCCCCAGCCCGCCAGATCCACCCTGGCCAGCGCAGCCTCTGCACTATCGTAGCGTTCGTTGAGCGACGCGCCCTGTATTTCCAGCGGCAAAGATACATTTTCGCGTACTGAGCGATGCGGCAGCAGGCCAAAGTTCTGAAACACCATGCCGATGCGGGTGGCGCGCATGTCGCGCAGTTCGGTGTCGGATTTGGCAAGGATGTCCTCGCCGTCAATCCGAACTTCGCCCGCAGTGGGTTCCAACAACCGGTTTACGTGCCGCACCAAAGTTGACTTACCGGATCCCGACAGGCCCATCACGCAAAAGATCTCGCCCCGGCGCACGCTCAGGCTAGCGTTGGAGACGCCCAGCACACAGCCATAGGTACTCAGGATATCGGGTTTGGACATGCCCTCGCGCGCGGCCACCATAGCCTCGGCCGCCCGATCTCCAAAGATCTTCCACACCCCGTTCAGTTCGATCACGGTGTCATCGGTCATGGTCATTCCTTCCGCCTTGCCGATTCCGCGGCGTATGGGGCGGAAAACGCCGCCCCACGCTAGCCTTAATGGGCCATCCAGCCCGCAATCATGTCTGTATTTTCCTTGGCCCAAGCCGATGTGATGTCGGCCGGCTCAGCCCCGTTCACGATCGCCAGTGACCAGGCATTCACATCTTCGGCAGACAGCTGGATGTTCTCGAGCAGCGGCACCAATGCGGGCTGACGCTCTGCCAGGCTCGACGACCAGCTGACATGCACCTTGGTATCGGCATAGGCCGAAGCGACATTGGATTTGGCCTGCCAATCCGGGTCCACGGCGGGCTGGACCATCACAAATGCAGCCGGGTCGTGGGGCGGTTCTTCCAGCAGGCGGATGTCGTAGGTGGCAAAGTTCTGATGCGGCCCATAACAATAGCCGACCCAGGGCTTGCTCGCCTTTGATGCGGCATCCAGACCTGCTGTCGCGACGGCCTCGTCGGTGGATTGCAGTTCGAAGAAATCGGCAAAGCCATAATCCCGGGCGCGGATCGTCTCGGTATTGGTCGACTGCCACCCTTGCGGCCCGATCCAGATTTCCCCTTTGCCATCGCCATTGGTGTCGAACAGAGCGGCGTTGGCCGGGTTCGCCAGGTCATAGACTGATTTGATTCCATGTTCGTCCATGGCCACGCCAGTCACGCAATAGCCCTGTACTGCATCAAACGGCTTGTCCGACAGTACCACGGATTTTTCCTGAGTGATGTATTTTTCGGCCAGACCCGACTGGTTCGGTAGCCAGGTTTCTGTCCAGATATCGATCTCGCCATTGCCGCGTGCCATGGCTTCCCAAATCACCGGGACGGCGGTGGTTGTGACCATATCTACCTCAAGCCCCAACGCCTCTTCGATGATCGCCTTGACGGCATAGGCGGTGGCTCGGCCCGAGGCATAGTTGGGGTCTGGAATGACAACGTCGGCGGCGGCAGCGGCAAGCGGAGCGAGCCCCAATGCAGCGGCAGCAAAAGGCATGGTTTTGCGTTTCATCAGTCGGTTCCTCCTGTTTTGGATGGGGGAGAGCCTTGATGAAAAACACCGCTTTGTATCGCTCTTTCTCGCATGATTAGGGAAACTGATTGTGCCTATTAGCACAGGGCGCAAGCGATGGCAGAGCGGCAGTATATGGGGGGCGAATGGTATGGAAAAAAACCGCCGCAGTGCGGGAGCTCAAAGAGCATAGGGCCCATCAGCCGTTCAGTTTTTTTGCTATCAGTTCTTGGTAGTGCGGAAGGTGATGATTGAGATAGTCGCGCAATTGCGGCGCGGCTTCAGCCTGGGCTTCGAACCAGTCGATCTGGCGTTGCAGTTCGCCCTTATCCATCGGTCGAATGCTTTTCGCCTTGCTCACCTCACAGTGCCAGCCCTCAACCTGACCCCAATCGCTTGGCACATCGCTTTGCCATTCAAATGCGTGATCTACCGGGGGTAGCCTCTACTCTCGCCACAGCGCGCCCATCACCACGCGCGGATCGGCCCGCATATCCTCGGCCGAAATGATCGGAGGGGCGTGACCGGTTGCCGCTGCGACCCCGTCATACAACCGTCTCTGCGCCTCCAGTCCAATCTCTGTACAAGTCACTTCGGGATCGAGCCGGTGATAGGACGCAATCGAAGCCACCGGATCGCGCAGCAAAAACCCATGGGTCAGCCGGGTAAGAAAGTCCTCATCCTCCAGGATTCGGGGCATCACGTAATAGGCCATGTCCTTGAAAAAGACCGGTCGGGTTTCGGCCCGGTCCAACAGCATATCGCGAATTTCTTCGTACCGCGTCGGGTGCCCCGGCTGCACATCGAAATGCGGCATCCCCCGCGTTTTGCGATACACATAGTAGTCATACATGAAGGGCTCATGGGCACAATCCAGATCCCCTCGCTCCCGCATAATCCGCTCGGTGGCCGTGGACATGGAGCGGGGATGGGACCAGAGCACGAAGATCGGATGTGCTGGCGCGGACAAAACTCAGTCTTTCATACGGCGGTTTCCCGGATCATAGGGCGGTTGGGCGAGGATTTCAGCGCCGCGCCGCTGGCCCAGCACTTCGACACTCAACCCGTCGCGTGCGGAACGGTCACGCAGATAGGCCAGTGCCAGTGTCCTGCCGGTGCGGTGCCCAAAAGCCGCCGAGGTGACAATGCCGACGGCACGGTCGCCCTGATAGATGCCATGGGCGTAATAGGGGTCCACCTCAGAGGTGTCCAAATCCAACAACACCATGTCCCATCGATCATTGGCCTGCATACGTTCAGCCAGAACATCCTTGCCGACGAAGTCATGATCCATCTTGATCATGAACCCGGCACCGGCTTCCGCCGGAGTGCGTTCGGTGGTGAAATCCCCACCCCAAGCGCGATAGCCTTTTTCAAGCCGCATCGCGTTCATCGCATAGGCACCGAAAAAGCCCAACCCATACGGTTGGCCAGCCGTTTCCACCGCGTCGAACAGCGCGGGCATATCGGCGGCTCTCACATGTAGTTCCCAGCCAAGTTCACCCACATAAGACACCCTGAGCGCCCGGACCGGGATGCCGGCCACCTCGATCTCGCGAACGGACAGCCAGGGGAAACCTGCGGCAAGATCGGCATCGGTCAGCGATGACAAAACATCCCGCGACTTTGGCCCCATCAGGCCAAGCACGCCGAAATCCTCGGTCACGCGGGTGATGGTCACGTCAAAGCCCTCGGCGCGAGCGTGCAGCAGGTCGTCATCCATCTCTTCCGCTGCGGCGGCGGAGGTCAGATAGATGTGGTCGTCGGCCAGTACGGTCACAGTGAATTCCGATTGCGTCCCGCCCGCTGGTGTCAGCGCATGGGTCAGACCGATCCGCCCGACCTTGGGAACTCGGTTCGCGCCGATGCTGTCGACAAAGGCGCGGGCGTCCGGGCCGGTCACGTCGAATTTTGAAAAGACCGACATGTCGGCCAACCCTACATGATTGGCCACGGTGTCACATTCCTGCGCTACGTGGTCGAACCAGTTCGAGCGGCGGAAGCTCGGCACCACCTCATCTCCTTGTGTATCCGAGAACCAGTTGGGCCGTTCCCACCCATAGGCTGCACCCATCACCGCACCCCGCGTGATCATGCGATCATGGACCGGCGACAGCCGTTTGCCACGTGCGGCGGGGCGTTCTTCGTGCGGGTAGTGTACGCCAAATTGCAGGCCGAAACACTCGATGGCTTTCTTGACCCGGTAGTCACGGTCAGCCCAGATTCCAAAGCGACGGCTGTCCACGGCCAGCGCGTCCATCGGCGGAGCGCCATGGCTCATCCAATGGGCCAGAAACCAGCCCGCGCCGCCGCCCTCCATCACCCCCATCGAGGACCCGGTAAGCAGCCAGGCATTGGGCAGACCATGGGCCGGACCGATCAGCGGGTTGGCGTCAGGGGTGAAAGTGATCGGACCATTGACCACCGATTTGATCCCGCCGGTTTCCAGCGCCGGAATGCGCGCCATCGCCATCATGATGATGTCTTCGACCCGGTCCAGATCTGGGGGCATCAGGTCAGCCCCGAACTCGGGCGGACAACCGTCGATCGACCAGGCTTCGGCGTTCTTTTCATAGGGTCCAAGGATCAACCCGTCGCGTTCCTGACGAACATACCAGCTTTCTTCCGGATCGCGGATCATCGGCAGTTCCGGCAGACCTGCTGCAATCCGATCTGCAACTGCGCTTACTGTGTCGGTCACGAGGTATTGGTGCAACACTGGAACTGAAGGGATGTTGAGCCCCATCATGTACCCGATTTCCCACCCCCAGGTGCCAGCGGCATTGACCAGATGATGCGTTTGGATCGTGCTCTTTTCAGTCTCGACCACCCAAAGCCCTGTTTCGCGCCGGATCGAGGTTACGGGGTTGTAACGCAAGATCGTGGCGCCGTTCCGCCGCGCAACCTGAGCCATGGCATTGGTGGCCAGCGACGGGTCCACATGCCCGTCATCGGGCTCAAAAATCCCGCCGAGCAACCCCTCGGTCCGGGCTAGCGGATGCAAGCGCTCCACGTCATCCGGGGTCAGCATCTGCAAGTCGTAACCGGTAAACCGGCTGAGACCCGCCACATGAGCAAACTCGTCCATCCGGTCCTGGTTTGAGGTGATCCGCATCGCGCCCGAGCGGTGAAAGCCGCAAGTGCCGCCGGTCTCTTTTGGCAGGATATCACGATACAGTCGGACAGAGGTGGCGCGCAGTTCCTGAATGGTCGGATTATGGGCGAAATGTGTGCACAATCCCGCTGCATGCCAGGTCGACCCATGGGTCAGGTCGTTCTTTTCCGTCAGCACCACATCCGACCAACCCGCCTTGGTCAGATGATACATCAGCGACACACCCATGGCGCCGCCGCCAATGATCAGGACTTGAGCTTGCGTGACTGTCATGATTTCATCCGTTCGTTCGTCGGGTCAAAAGGCGGGCGCTTCAGCGGGATCGCCGGGTAATACTTGCCGGCCACATCGATGGTGAAGCTGCGGGTGCAGGTCTCGGACAGGGTCTCTTCAGCCGCGATCTCGACCAGCCCCAGAGCATAGGTCTTGCGCGTCCGCGCCCCCCGCGCGCCCGAGGTGGTGGCGCCCACCACACGACTACCCTCAAGGATCAGTTCGTCATGCAAAATGAGCGGCTTGTCGGGCAACTCAAAGATCACGGACCGGCGGCGAAGACCTTCGGCCTTCTGCCGGGTCAACGCCTCTTTGCCCAGAAACTCCGTATCCCAGGCCACGGAAAATCCAAGCCCGGCTTCCAGCGGAGAAATATCGGGCCCGAGGTCGTGCCCCCAATGTTTGAACCCTTTCTCTATCCGACACCCATCCAGTGCGAAATGGCCCACGGGTCGCGCACCGGTCGCGTAGAGCGCATCAAAAACTGGCCCGCCCTGATGCGCGGGGATGTACAACTCCCACCCCAGTTCACCCACAAAACTCACCCGCTGCGCGCGGCATGTTACGCCTGCAACAACCACGTCGCGCGCGGTTGAAAAGGGAAAGCGCTGCCAATCGGCGTCGGACAGGGCCGACAGCGTATCGCGGGAACCGGCCCCCATAACGCCGATCACCACCTCATCTTCTGTCACGTCGTGGATCACCACGTCATGCCTTGCCCCATGACGCCTGAGCCAAGCGAGGTCCTTTTGCCGCGTCGCCGCACCCGACACCATTCGGAAATGCTCGGGACCAAGGCGCAGCAGTGTTACATCTGCCTCAACCCCGCCCCGCGCATTCAACAGCGGCGTATAAACCGCGCGCCCCGGCGCGACATCCATATCCGCGGTGGCGAGATACTGCACCAAGGCCAGCGCATTCGGCCCGCAAATGTCAAACTTGCCAAAGGGGGACAGATCGATCAGCGATGTGCCATGTTCCATAATCGCGGCTTCTCGATAGGCGATCTGCTGCCACGACTGTTCGCCAATGGAATAGGGCAGCGACCGTTCGCTGTCATCCTGCGCATAGTACAGCGCGCGCTCCCAACCCGCTGTCAGGCCGAATTCGGCCCCTGCCTCTGCCCACTTGTTATGCAGGGCGGATTTACGTTGGCCTCGCCCGGCCTTGGATTGTTTGAACGGCCAATGCAAGGCAAAGGCGTCACTCACTGCTTCTTCCATGCGGGTTTCGATATGGCTGGCAGCGGCGGTAAGCGGATCGATCCGCGCCACGTCCACCTCCCAGAGGTCCATGGGTGCCTCGCCCTCGATCATCCAGTCAGCCAGAACCCGGCCGACACCGGCTGAAGACATGACACCAACCGAGTTCATACCGGCAGCTACATAAAGCCCGTCGACCTCGGGGGTCTGACCGATCAAGGGGCGGGTGTCGTGGGTAAAGCTTTCCGGCCCATTCATGAAATGTTGGATGCCGGTTTCGGACAGCGCCGGGATCAGGTCCAACGCACTTTCCATGAAGGGCATGAACTGATCCCAATCCTCGGGCAATTCCAGAAACGGGCGGTCTCCTTCCGGGCCAAAGGGATCCCAGCATTTCGCATTCGGCTCAAAGCCGCCAATCACCAGCTTGCCCGCGTCGCCCTTGACGTAAATCCCGCGATCCAGATCGCGCAGCACCGGGTAGGGATTGGGTAAACCGACCATTGGCTCGGTGACTACGTACATATGCTCTACCGCTTGCAATGGCAGGGCCACCCTCGCCGCGTCGGCAAGTTTCTTGGACCACGCCCCGGCACACAGCGCCACGCGATTGGCCAACAATTCGGTCCCGTCCGCCAGAACAACGCCTTTGATCCGACCCGCCTCAACCAGCAACCGGTCCACCTGCACCCCTTCGCGGATATCGGCTCCTTTGGCGCGAGCGGCCTTGGCATAGGCCATACACAGATCCACCGGGTTCACATTTGCGTCTTCCTGGACCTGCAATGCGCCCACCAACCCGTCGCGGTTGAGACCGGGAATATCGACCTCAGCCGGTGCAAGGATGGACGGGGTCAACCCGAGGTGCCGGCCGAGCGAAGCAATGCGATGCAGTTCGTCCATGCGATTGGGATCGCGAGCGAGCCAATAGCCGCCAGTGCGGCGATACCCGGTGGATAAGCCGCTTTCTTCTTCCAGTTTCGGGAAAAGCGTTCCGGCATACATCGCTAGAAGCGTCATGTTCGGCGTGGCGCGGAGAGGACCGACAATTCCGGCCGCGTGCCAACTGGTGCCGGAGGTAAGTTGATTGCGCTCAAGCAGTTGCACATCGGTCACCCCGGCCGAAGCCAGATGATAAGCAAGGCTCAAGCCGATTGCGCCGCCGCCGATGATGATGGTTCCCGTCATGGGTCGCACTCCTTCATGTCACTGCCCATGTTCTCCGCGACATGAGAGGGATCAAGGGTCGTCAAACATCATTACCAGAACTAATAATTAGCAGAGCTTGCACCGTTCAGGCTCTGCGCGTTTGATGCGGATTGCAGCAATTTACGGGGAATCAGGACCAAATGGCGCGCAGTGAAGCCGAAATCAATCTGTTCCGGGCGATTGAGATCTTTATGGCCGTGGCCGAAATGCGCCATGTGACGGCCGCGGCAAATGCTTTGGGGATCACTCAATCGGCGGCCTCGCAGCATCTGAAGAACTTAGAAAGCGCCTTTGGCGTAACGCTTCTGGACCGATCGAACCGGCCGCTGGGATTGACCCATGCGGGTGAGGCGATGCAGCGGCACGGCTACCGTATTCTCAACGAGATTGACGATCTGAAATCCGACTTGCGTCACTTGAACGCCGCCGCGCTGCCAGTGTTGCGAGTGGGTCTGTTGGCGTCGACCGCCACAACGCTGACCCCCGGCCTTTATGACTTTGTAGAGCATGAATTGCGAGTTCCGGAACTAATCCTGTCGGCAGGGCTGGCCAGCGATCACCAAAACGCACTGAACGCACGAAAGATCGACGTGGCGGTGACTTCTGAACTGTTCCTGTTGAGTGATGATTACGACACCTATCCCGTTCTGGAAGAGCCGTTTTTTCTCGTATTGCCGGAGGATTACAACGGGCCCGCGGATGATATCCATGCGATTTCCCAATGCTTGTCACTGGTGCGATTCGGGGCGCATACCCCGGTGGGGCGGCGCACGGATCAGCACTTGCAACGCTGCCGTCTGCACCTGCCCCGCGCGATCGAGGCAGACCGGTCATCTATGGTTGTGGCCGGTGTGGTGACAGGTAAATGCTTTGCGATCCTGACGCCCTCGCTTTTGATCGACGGAGTCGCTGAAGGTATGCCGTTGCGTATCGCACCGCTGCCGTTCTCTGGCTTCAAACGCGGCGTGCAGGTGGTTTCGCGCAAAGGAGACCTCGGCGATATTCCCGCCCGTCTGGCCCATCAATGCGCCGATATTCTGCGTGAGCATTTTGATCGACGGTTTCCGGAAGTCGCGGATCAGATCACATATTCCGCCGGTACTAATCCCAATCATTAGGATTTCCGATCAAGCACCTCTCCCCCTGTTCGAAGCGCATTTCCGTTGCATAGTCAGAGAACCGGCATGGAGCATCCGCCCGCCGGGTGTGACAGGAATTCGGGAGGCGCCACATGTTACGTCGTTCAGGACGCAAATTGCGCGTGCAGGCTCGGGCTGCCAAAGGGGCGTTGTCTGCCCCATATGTGACGCGCCGGATCGGGTTAGTCAGCCTGATTGACGAAGAGGCCATCGCGATCATCGAACGCAACGCCGACCGGATTCTGAATGAGATCGGGATGGAGTTTCGCGGCGACCCCTACACGCTGGACCTCTTTAAGGCGCGTGGCGCACGGGTCGACGGTGAGCGTGTTCGGTTTGACCCCGGCTGGTGCCGCGACAAGATTAAAACTGCGCCAAGCGTGTTCACCCAGCACGCGCGCAACCCCTCCCGGTCGATCCAGATCGGCGGCGATGCTCAGGTCTACGCCCCCAGCTTTGGACCACCCTTCGTGCATGACATGGAAAATGGGCGGCGCTACGCCACGCTCGAAGATTTTCGAGACATCACCAAGCTGCACCATCAACTGGGTGCGGTGAACCATTCCGGCGGTGTGGTGGTGGAACCGGTCGATGTACCGGTGCCGCTACGCCACCTACATATGGCCCACACCCATCTGACCATGAACGACAAACCCTTCATGGGGGCAGTGACCGCGCCCGAGCGCGCCCGCGACACGATCGAGATGTGCAAAATCGCTATGGGCGCTGATTTTGTTGACAGAAACTGCGTCCTCTATTCCGTGGTCAACACCAATGCACCGCTGGTGATGGATGAAACCATGCTGTGGGCGCTCAAGGAATATGCGCAGGCGGGGCAGTGCACCGTGGTTTCGCCTTTCGTGCTGGGCGGTGCGATGTCGCCGGTGTCGGTCGCAGCGACGCTATCGCAGGTGCTGGCTGAAGTGATGGCGTCGGTCGCGTTGATTCAGCTGATCCGGCCTGGTGCTCCGGCAGCCTTTGGCACGTTCTTCTCACCGATTTCGCTCAAAACCGGGGCACCGACATTCGGCACCCCCGAGGGCACGCAGTTCCAGATGTGCGCCAAGACGCTGGCGGACAGGCTAGGCCTGCCGTTCCACTCGGTAGGGGGGCTTACCGCCTCAAAAATCCCGGACGCGCAAGCGGGATACGAAAGCCAGGCGCAGCTGATGGGGGCGGCGATGGCCGGGGTGAACTTCATCATCCATGCAACAGGTTGCCTCGAAGGGCTTCTGACCACCGGCTATGAGAAGATCGTCATGGATGCCGACCGTTGCTCCGCCATGCAGCGCTTTATCCAGGGTGTTGATTTCTCGGAAACCGCGCAGGCAATGGATGCGTTTTTCGAAGTTGAACCCGGCGGGCATTTCCTGGGCGCACGGCACACGCAGGATAATTTCGAAACCGCCTTCTGGATGGGCGACATGTCCGACAACGGCACTTACGAGCAATGGGCCGCGGAAGGTGCGCTCTGGCAACACGACCGCGCCACGGCCCGGGTAAAACAGCTGATTGAAGAATACGAAGCTCCGGCAATGGATGCCGGAACCCGTGAAGCACTTGATGATTTCGTCGCTCGGCGCAGCCGGGAAATCGAAGGAGAACAGCCATGAACATGCAAACCGACTGGACCCTGAACGACACCGCCCGGCGGCGCGACAACTTCTATGCCGCAAGCCAGCGCAAGTTCGTTCCCTTCAAGGACCCGATGGTCTTCAAAAAGGGATCGATGCAATATCTCTGGGATGTCGAGGGGCGCAAATACACCGACCTTCTGGGCATGAATGTGTGCATCTCGGTTGGCCACAGCCACCCCAAGGTGGTCGCCGCCGCGATGGCGCAGGCGCAGGAGCTGACGCACTGCACCACCATGTTCTACCACCCGGTGCCCGCGCATTTTGCCGAAGAACTGGCCGCCACCATGCCCAATCCGAATGGAGACATCGAATGGGTGGTGCATTTCACCAATTCCGGCTCCGAGGCGGTGGACCTCGCCATGACAATGGCGCGCAGCTACACCGGAAATCTGGATTTGCTGGCACTGCGGTCGGCCTATCACGGCCCCACGGCGGCGGCGCAATCCATCACGGGCATAAGCGGCTGGCGCCATCCCGGCATGCCCGGCAACGTCGCTTTTGTGCCCGACCCGCATCAGTATCGGGGCATCTTCGGCGAGAATGCCGGGGCCGAGCCCTATCTCGACGAGATCGACCGGACGATCCACACGGCAACCACCGGGCAGGTCGCCGGGATCTTTATTGAAAGCGTTCAGGGCTATGGCGGGATCGTCGAAATGCCCAAGGGCTACATGACCGGCGCGGCAGAGCGCGTTCGGGCCAAGGGCGGGTTGCTGATCGCGGATGAGGTTCAGGCAGGGTTCGGCCGCACTGGCGATCACATGTGGGGCTTTGAGGCTGACGGCGTCATCCCCGACATCGTCGTCATGGCCAAGGGGATCGGCAACGGTTTCCCGCTGGGCGCAGTTGTTGCCCGCAAGGAAGTTGCTGCGCCGATGGCCGAGAAGTTCATGTTCCACACCTATGGCGCCAACCCGACCTCCTGTGCAGCGGGCCGGGCCGTTCTGCAGGTGATCAAGGAAGACAGGGTGCGCGAAAACGCCCGCAACGTGGGGGCTGCGCTGCTGAAACATCTGCACGCTCTGAAGGACAAATATGAAGTCATCGGCGATGTGCGCGGGCGCGGGCTGATGCTGGCCATTGAAATGGTAAAGGACCGCAAGACCAAAGAGCCGGACCCGGAAACTACCGCCGCTGTATTTGAGGCGACACGCGAAAGCGGCATCATCCTGTCGAAGTCGGGCGCATACCAGTCCTGCCTGCGCATGGTGCCGCCAATGTGCCTGTCGATGAAGGATGTGGAACAAGTGGCTGAAGGGCTGCATCGCGCGTTTGCCACGGCTGCCAACTGAGATAGAAGGCACACGCTCTCGTATCAAACTGTGAAGGGCCGGTCGGGAGGCCGGCACCTTCCCAGGAGTGGATCTATGGACGTCCCCTGCGCAAGGTGTTTTTTGTGATTGTGTTGACGGCATTGGATGTGTGAATCTATCCAGCCTTTGATTGAAGCATTTTGGCTCCTGGCCTCGATGGAATCCGCTGATTTCAGTGCCTTCCAAGATGACCGGCCTTCTCTGGCCATCACTCCTTACAGGCTGTGAATAGGCGGCCCGTGCCGCTACACCATCGTCATATCACCTCGCATTCTTAGAACGCCGGAACTTTCCGAACTATTTGCCAAGTCGCTTTGTAGTTTTCTTCACTGCGCAGCACCGCCCAGGCGATGCGCGCTGTCTTGTTGGCGATTGCGACTAACATTTTGTTGTGACCGGCACGTGCCAGCAAGCCCTGTGCTCATCTCGCGCGCTTATCGTCATGATTGGCGATCCTGATAAGGACGGATCGGGCACCGTGGATGAGTTGGCGCCGCAGGTATTGGTTGCCTCGTTTACCTATGCCTCCCAACCGAGGTTTGCCTCCCGTTGTATATTGTCTGGGAACCAGTCCGATCCATGCAGCGAGCGCTCGACCAGACGAGAAGTGTCGACCGTCATCAACGGCGGCGATCAAAGCGGTGGCGATCACCGGGCCGACGCCGGGCAGGGTTGCCAGACGTTTGCACCTCTCATCGGTTCGACAAATCGCAACGAGCTTTCGGTCGATCTTTGCGATACGTTTGTCCAGTGCTTCGAATTCGGCAATAAGTGCGTTGAAGTTCTCTGTTGCCAGAGCTGACAGCTTGGCCTCGGCGACGGCATTCCTGATACCCTTTCGAAACCGAAAAGCACCGACCGGAATGACAACGCCATATTCCCCCAGAAGGCCGCGAATGTGATTAATCAGTCCGGTTCGTTGTGCAATGAGCCGGTCGCGTGTTCGATGCAGCATCTGCAAATCCTGTTGCTCCGTCGTCTTCGCGGGAACAAATCTCATAGTTGGGCGCAGAGTGGCTTCGTGGATCGCCTCGGCATCGACCGCGTCATTCTTGGAACCTTTTACAAAGGGTATTACAAAGCGTGGATGAATGAGGCGCACTGGATATCTCATGGCCTCGAAACTTCGGCCCCAATGATGTGCGCTTGCGCACGCTTCCATTGCAACGGTTTCCGGGTCGAGCTCTTGGACGGTGGCTTCCAGTTTTGATCGGCTCACCTTTTTCGAGAT
The DNA here is from genome assembly GCF_056541825.1 of Ruegeria sp. AF8. Classification (NCBI taxonomy): domain Bacteria; kingdom Pseudomonadati; phylum Pseudomonadota; class Alphaproteobacteria; order Rhodobacterales; family Roseobacteraceae; genus Ruegeria; species Ruegeria sp. AF8. Next base: position 86,109 of record NZ_JBQFYW010000010.1, read on the forward strand.
CATCTCGCCTTCATCGGTTATCCCATGGACATGTGATGTTCCAGGCAGCCCTCGTCGCCAGCCATCACAATCCAGTCTTGAAGATCTTCGCCAACCGTCTTCACGCTGTCGGCAAACCACATAAAGTCATCATTACAGCCGTCACCAGAAAGCTCGTCACAATCGCCAACGCGCAGTGCAAATCACGACAAAAGTGAAACGCTCGGCTCGCATGACAAATACAGTTGCTAGGATTACAACCCAGGCTTCAGAGTTTTCGGCGAATGACGTCCCGAAGTATTTCCCGGTCGAGCGTCAGGTCCGCCACGATCTTTTTCAGTCGGGTGTTCTCATCCTCGAGCGTTTTTCAGTCGGCGCATCTCGTCCGGCAGCAGCCCGCCGTATTTCTTCTTCCAATTGAAGTAGGTGGGCTGGTTGATCCCGACCTTGCGCTAGATCTCCGCGACCGGTGTGCCTTACTCGCCCTGCTTCAGGATGAATGCCTTCTGCGCCTCCGTGAATTATGATCCTTCGTGCGATTCCGCCCCCCTCCCAGCCAGGGAAACTTAGCGGGAAACTCCGTCTCCGGACGATCCAGTTATCAGGAGGCAGAGCACACCGATCGGAATAGTTTCTCTGGCATTCGGGCAATGTGATATAATCTGGTCATTGAAAGCTTGGTCATTGCCATTGATGGGATTGCACATGAGCCGAAACAGCGGTGACAAGAAGACAGGTAATCCACGCAAAAGGCGCAACCTGGATATTGTGGAACGCAAACGCATAAACGACGGCTCTGGGAGAGCGCACACCTCCCCGGAGGATCAAACGACCGGAGCGCCACAGCTCGATCTTAATCGAGTTGTTTTGTCGAAAGATCGTGTTGGAGGCGGTTTTGACAATCTGTTCATGGTCAATACGGATCTTCAGTCAACGTTGAACAGTGTCGCCAACCACGCTGTCACACTCAGCAATTCCTACTGTGGTGGCATTCTCTTATTTAATGACCAAAAAATAACCATTGCCGCCTTTTGTACGTGTTCTCCGGAACCTACCAGCAACTGCGACAACTTTTTTGACACCATGTTGCACAGTCAATCCATTACTCGAAAACTTATGAAGGCTGAAGTCGTTCGCATTCAGGACACCCTGAGCAGCCCTGATTTTCCGGACAAATTTGACGACGGCGACGGTTTTCGGAGTTTTCTTTCGGTTCCCATAGTTTGCGACAGACAACCATCCGGCGCCATTGTTGTCGGCAATCGCGATGCGGTTGGTTTCAACAAAACCATGATCAGCCATCTTTCCGTACTCGCCGATTTGGTCGCGGCGGTCATCGAAAAATCTCACTTGCTCGTGAGAACCTCGAAACTTGAAAAGGCCCTTGCCGACCGGAACAGGGAGTTGGCAGAGGCGCGCGATCAAAGGGCGGCGTCTTCCGACCTTTTGAAAATGATCAGCGGGACATCATTTGATCCCGAACCTGTCCTTGCAACCGTGGTCGACACGGCAAAACGGCTATGCGGTGCGGAACGGGCGCACGCCTTCATTCTTGAGGCGAACCTTTTGAAACTGGCGTCCGCGGGTACAGGCATGCCAAAAGGGCAGGAGCAATATCTTCGGGATCATCCTTTGCCATTGGACCGAGGATCGGCTGCGGGCCGCGCTGCACTTGAACGTCAGGCTGTGCAAATTGAAGATTCACTGAGCGATCCCGAGTACAAGCTGAGCGAACTCACGGCACGTTATCAAGGCCGGACACTTTTGGGTGTCCCGATGCTGAAAGGGGATAGCCTGATTGGCGTCATTACTGTGGTCAAGTCCAAGGTCGATCCTTTTCACGAGCGCCAGATTGAGCTTGTGTCAAACTTTGCAGATCAAGCTGTCATCGCAATCGAGAATGCCCGTCTGTTCCGGGAAGTGGAACTGCGCAACCGCGATCTTGCCGACGCCCTGGAACAACAAACAGCGACGGCCGATATTCTGGCGGTCATTTCCAGTTCTTTATCGGATGCGCAACCCGTGTTCGAAGAGATTGTCGAAAGTGGTCTCAAGCTATTTCCGGGCTGTAAAGTTACGATAGCAAAGCCGCAGGACCGAGAACTTCAAGTCGTGGCCATCGCAGCATCGAATGACGAGGACGAGGCCGCAGTTCGCGGTGTTTTTCCAATCCCGCTGTCGCATGAGTATCTTCATAGTGTTGCATTCTTGGAAAAGCGTTTGGTCGACCTATCCGACGCGGCGCAAGCCCCTGACGATCTGAAAGCAGGCGCGCAAAATCTTCTTGCAAGTGGCAACAGCGCAATCACGGTTTTTCCCTTGGTTCGCGGTGATGAAGCGATTGGCGCTCTGAGCGTGATCAGGGAGAGCTCTGGTCCCTTGTCTGACAAACAGCTTGGCCTTTTCAAGACCTTTGCCGATCAGGCCATGATCGCCATCGAAAACGCGCGGTTGTTGGAAGAACTGCGTGAATCGCTGCAGCAACAGACCGCAACGGCGGACGTGCTAAAAGTGATATCGCGCTCGGCTTTCGATTTGCAGACGGTGCTCGACACGTTGACCCATTCCGCAGCAACCCTGTGCGAGGCCGAGAATGCGTGGATATTTCGGCGACACGGCGACATCTACCGGTTTGCTGCAAGCTTCGGTTTTTCCAAAACATCGCACGCAAGAATAAAAAAATTCCTGTCACCTTTGGATGTGACCCCAGGCCCCGGTACGATGATCGGTCGTACCGCAAAAGCTCGCGAGCCGGTTCAGATTGTCGACGTGCTGGAAGACAGCGAATACTCGTGGGGAGAGTTGCAGGAAATCGCCGGCTACCGGTCTGTCATGGGAGTCCCATTGTTGCGCGACGGCGAGACAATCGGAATTTTGGCCTTGTCTCGCACCGTGGTTCGACCATTCACTGAGAAACAGGTCGAACTTGCAACGACATTTGCCGACCAAGCCGTGATCGCAATCGAGAATGTACGGTTGTTCGAAGAAGTTCAGGCGCGAACCAACGAACTTCAACAAACGTTGGAATACCAAACTGCCACAAGCGACGTTTTGGGTGTTATTTCTCGTACACCCAATGAAATTCAACCCGTGTTCGATGCCATCGTTAGTACTGCGAAACGGCTTTGCCACGCCAACGACGCTCATATATTTCGGTTAGACAATGGCATATACAAACTGGTGGCACACCTACAAACCAAGGCATCTAAAAGCCTGACAGATTACTTGCTGGCTCACCCAATCAAATCAGGACAACAGGGATCAGTGACGGCGAGAGCGGCCAAACAGTTGTGTGCCGTGCATGTCCCGGATACCGCCGCCGATCCGGACTATGACAAGGGCATCATAGGCCACGCAGGACGCCGCGCTGTTTTGGCGGTTCCATTGGTTCGCGATGGTACGGCTATTGGCGTCATCACGATGCAGCGCGAGGCCAATCGACCATTCACGCAAAAACAGATTGATCTGGTTTCGACATTCGCTGACCAGGCGGTGATCGCAATTAACAATGTCGAGCTGTTCGATACTGTCGAAGCCAGGTCTCTTGAGTTAAGGGAGTCGTTGGATCAACAAATCGCCACGGCGGATGTGCTCAAGGTGATTTCCCGCTCGGCTTTCAATTTGACCAATGTGCTCCAAACCCTCGTCGAAGCTGCGGCCCGGCTATGCCGCGCCGACCAGGGGATAATTGCCCGGGAACTGGATGGTCAGTTTGGTAGGGTGGCAAGCTTTGGGACTTCCGCCGAATTCAACGAATTTATCAGGATCATGCCAACTGAGCAGGAACGTGGCACGGCGATTGGTAGGGCCCTGATCGAACGTCGTATCGTTCATATTCCCGATATCATGAATGACCGCGAATACACCTTTCTGGAAGGTCGGGAGTTGGGAGGATACCGCACGATCCTTGCCGTGCCGATGCTACGCGAAAACCGCGCTATCGGTGTATTGTTGCTGACCCGGTTTGAGCCGGACCCGTTCAACGAAAAAGAAATCGAACTTGCCGGCACGTTTGCAGACCAGGCGGCAATCGCCATAGAAAACGTTCGTCTGTTCGAAAACGCGGAGGCGCGGACAAGAGAGTTGGAGCAATCGCTTAGCGATCTCCGCGCAGCTCAGGATCGCTTGGTGCAAACCGAAAAGCTTGCCTCATTGGGGCAGCTGACCGCAGGAATAGCGCATGAAATCAAAAATCCGCTCAACTTCGTCAACAACTTCGCATCGGTTTCGGCTGAACTCATTGACGAATTGACGGCAGCGGTTGACGGGTTGCAAGCCGACAAAGAGACGGCGGAAGATATCCGAGAACTGGCCAATATGCTGCGCGGTAATCAGGAAAAGATCGTGCAGCATGGCCAGCGGGCCGACTCCATCGTGAAAAACATGTTGCTTCATTCTCGACAGACATCCGACGAGCACCGCGTCGTCGACGTCAATTCCATTGTCGAAGACAGTTTGAATCTTGCCTATCACGGAGCCCGCGCCGAGCGGCAGGGTTTCAATATCACAATCAACCGTTCGCTAGCGGCGGATGCAGGCGCAGTCGATCTGTACCCGCAGGAGGTCACGCGTGTCCTGCTCAACCTGATTTCAAACGGCTTTTACGCGACTCTGAAGCGGAAAGCAGAATGTGCTGACCAAGATTATGAACCGACCCTGACGGCTTCCACCAGAAACCTCGGTGACAGCGTTGAAATTGCAATTCGGGACAATGGCACCGGGATACCTTGGGAAGTTCAAAAGAAGTTGTTTTCACCCTTCTTTACCACCAAACCGGCCGGAGAAGGCACAGGCCTTGGCCTTTCAATCAGTCACGATATCATCGTTGAGCAACATCGTGGTAGGATTGAGGTGAAGACTGAACCGGGGGAGTTCACGGAGTTCCGGGTCATATTGCCGCGGATTGCGGCCGCAGGAGATCGCCATGAATTTACTCGTTCTCGTGATTGACGACGAAGCCGATATAGAAACCCTATTCCGTCAGCAATTTCGCAAGGAGTTGCGGGCGGGTGAATTCGCCATGCAATTCGCCCTCGGAGCCGACGAAGCCTTGGCCGAAATTCGAAATATAAATGATGCAATGCTGATTCTTATCCTGTCCGACATTAACATGCCGGGCATGAGCGGTCTGGACTTGCTGCCGAAAGTGCGGGCCGCCCGGCCGGATGTCCCTGTATTCATGATCACGGCTTACGGCGATGCCGAAACCAGGCGCTTGGCGGCGGAAAAGGGCGCCAAGGGCTTTTTGACCAAGCCCATCGATTTTGCATCCCTGCGTGAAGAAATTCGCATGCGGGTGGAACAAGCCGCATGACGCCGCGAGTGCTTTTTGTCGATGACGAAGCGGATCTGGAACCACTGGTCCTGCAGAAATTCCGTCGCCAGATACGGGATGGGGATATAAGTTTCGTGTTCGCCCGCGACGGCATCGAAGCTCTGGAAATAGTTGGAAGCGACAAAGGTGTCGATCTGGTGATCACCGACATCAACATGCCGCGCATGGACGGCCTGACCTTGTTGCAGGAACTGCAGGAAAGAGAAGCCGGGCTGTCCACCATCATTGTCTCGGCCTATGGCGATATGTCGAATATTCGCACGGCAATGAACCGCGGCGCATTCGATTTTCTGATCAAGCCCATCGACTTTGCCGACCTTGAAACCACGATCGCCAAAACTGTCCGGTATGATGAAATGCTGCGCGAGGCCCATCGCCGCCAAGCTGCCGCCGAAAAAGCTTTCGCGTCTTTGTCCCGCTTCTTTTCTCCGAACCTTGCCGAAAGTTTGGCGGCGACAGGGAACGACGTCGCTCTTGCCGGGAAATGGCGCGAGATTTCTGTCCTGTTTACCGATATCGCCTCATTCACCGGTTTGGCCGAAACACTCGAACCCGCTCAACTGGAAATCCTCTTGAATGAATACCTAACAGGTATGACGGACATCGTTTTTGCGCATGAAGGGACGGTCACGAAAGTTGTCGGCGATGCCATGCACATTCTTTTTGGTGCCCCGGGAGATCAACCCGATCACGCCGACCGGGCCGTGGCCTGCGCCTTGGCGCTGGACCAACAAGCGGAACAGTTTCGAGACTCCTGGGAAAGTAAGGGGATTTTAGTTGGAGCCACAAGAATCGGTGCTCATGCCGGGCCTGCAATTGTGGGAAATTTTGGCGGCGAAAGATTCTTCGACTACACCGCATATGGAGACACGGTAAACGTTGCTGCCCGTTTGGAACAAGCCAATAAAACACTTGGAACTAGAATATGCATAAGCGCAAGCTTGGCCGAACAGGCGCGAAACTTTGAGGGCAGACCTATCGGCAACCTTGCACTTAGGGGACGCTCAGACATTGTGAGTGCGTTCGAAGCATTGGATAAAGACCAATGGGATTGCCCAAGTACGCGCGAATATTTGATGGCATATTCGATGCTTGAGGCGGGGACGCCCGAGGCACTACCTGCCTTTGCGGCACTGGTTGGAAACCGCTCATATGACCAGTTGGCGAGCTTTCATCTAAAACGTTTGCTCAACGGTGAATCTGGGGTCCGTGTTGAGTTGATCTAAAACGGCTTTGTCGCAAACTTTTGAGTCTGACTGCCAAAAGTGAAGCCCTCGTGTTAATGGCATCACGGATTTAGAATGAGGCGGGCAGTGGCAATGGTCCGCCAAAGCCAGTGATTCACGCCGCGGGTCAAATAACGACTTCATCGAGATGCCATTTTTTCGCGGTGCAGGCCGGTCACGCCTGATGCAGGCGGCGAAATTTCGGCCAAAACGATTGAGCCAGAACCGGATCGCTTCGCGACTTACAATCCCCCGCGGTCGGCAAGCAGGCCTTCCACATCAGCCGTGCTCATGTTGAACCGATAATAGGCCCAGACCGCATAGGAGATGATTTCGCGAGGGAAACGGAAGTGTTTTGGCGAGGCACGGAGGTTGGTACGATCATTTGACTTCGCTATCGCAACGCAGAGCCAAGAACAATTTGGCAATTCCCCGGCAACCATTCAACCGCAGCCCCGATAAGCGTGAAAGGCAACAATCTTAGCAACAGATCCTCGCCTTTTCGCAGAGAGCTGACATCCGGACCAAGCCCAGTCATTATTTGCGATCAAACTTTCGAAACAAAGGGGCGATAGTCCGATAGCATCCGACGCTTTTCGGCCATTGTTTCCAAGCGACGCCTCTCTATCCCCAGTTTGAACGACTTCTCGACGAAGTCTATGTGATCGGTCGCGGCTTTTTCGGCGCGGGCCTCGTCCCCTTCAATCACTGCCTGACCCAACTCCAGATGTTGTTGCAACAGCTTCTCGCCTGTCCCGTCGATCGTTTTCAGAAAATCACGATTGTAAAACACGCCTTTGCGCGTGAGTTCGTAAATCGAAGCCATCATGTGGATCAGGGTCGCGTTCTGGCTGGCATCGACAATTGCGGAGTGGAGCGCAAAGTCCGCCTCTTGCGATGCCTTCGAGTCGTTCTCTTGCCAGGCTCGTTCATTCTCGTCCAGAATTTCTGCAATCCGTTCCTTGTCGGCCTTTGTTGCACGGCGCGCAGCAAGTCTGGCGGCAAAACCTTCCTGCTCACGCCGGTACTCCAAATAATCGAAGAATGCAGGTTCGTGCCGTTCATATAGTGCCAGCAGCGCCGGCATCATTGCCTGGCCAGTCAGTGCGGCGACGAAGGTTCCTTCACCGTGCTGAGTTGTAACAAGGCCCCGCTCTTCGAGGACCGAAAGGGCTTCGCGCAGTTTCGGGCGCGACACGCGCAGCATCTCGGCCAGGTCCCTTTCGGAAGGTAGTTTGCGGCCCTGTTTCAGAACGCCCGAGGCGATCAGGTCCTCTATCTGAGCCACTACCGCTTCGGCCAGTGATTCGTGGCCAACCGGTTCAAAAATCGCTGTGGGGTTCATGACGTTGACCTCTGCTTAACTCCAAAATCAAAGATTAATGGTAAATAAATATAACCATAATTGATCAAAACTCAAGCTGCAGTACATGGTAGGAATTCTGAGCTTAGTATTATGTTTTTGTGGAAATTTTGGGCACATTCTTATTGTCATTATCTTTAACGCATCTGACGAGGTCGGCTTCACTTATCTTCACTTGATGTGTCGGAAATGACCAGTGGTAAATAAAAATATTGACTGGTTTTGACTGGTAAAGTTATTTTACCACCGGAGAGGCGTTGGAGGAGCCTGCGCCGATGGTTGGACATTGTTCCAACAAACTTTGGAGGAAAATTCATGAAAAAAACCCTGACGAGCCTCGCCGTTGCCGCCGGCCTTATGGCCGCTCCGGCGGTTGCCGCTGACAAACTGCTGTTGAAAACCCCGATCGCCTTTTCGACCGAGCTTCCGGGCCTTGGATCGCCGATCCCGCGCGTCGCTGACCAGCTGGAGCTGATGTCGGGCGGCACGCTCAAAATGAAAGTGTATGAGCCGGGCAAGCTGGTTCCGCCGTTCGAAATTCTGGATGCTGTATCTACCGGTAAGATCAACTCGGGCTACACCACCGCCGGTTATTGGGCGGGTAAAATCCCGGCTGCGCCTCTGTTTTCGGCCGTTCCTTTCGGCCCCGAGGCAGGCGAGTACATGGCATGGCTTTACTATGGTAACGGCATGACATTGTATCAGGAGATGTATGATCAGGCGGGCTATAACGTCAAAGTTCTGCCCTGCGCCATCATCGCTCCAGAAACCTCAGGATGGTTCGCGTCCGAAATCAATTCGCCCGAAGACCTGAATGGCCTGAAGATGCGCTTCTTTGGTCTTGGAGGCAAAGTGATGCAGAAATTGGGCGTCGCGACATCGCTGCTGCCGGGGGGAGAGATCTTCCCCGCCTTGGAAAAAGGCGCCATCGACGCGACCGAATTCTCGATGCCGGCCATCGACGCGCGTCTCGGTTTCCACAAGCTTGTGAAATTCAACTACTTCCCCGGCTGGCATCAGCAGGCGACCGTGTTCGAACTGCTGATCAACAAGGACGTCTGGAACGAAACCAGTGACCAGCATAAGGCAATCATCGAGAGCGCCTGTAAGGCCTCGATGGCGGACAGCTTTGCCGAAGGTGAGGCCATCCAGCATGCGGCCCTGATCGACAACGTTGAAAACAACGGCGTCACCATCAAGCAATGGTCGCCCGAGATGCTCGATACATTCCGCGCAACCTGGGAAGAAGTTGCAGCAGAAGAGGCCGCCAACGACGCCTTCTTCGCACAGGTTCTGGCCGACATGAACGAGTTCCGGGACGGCTATGAGCTTTGGAAGTCGAACGCTTTCCTCCCCCGTCAGTAAACTCCCTTGCTGACGAAACCGGGGCGGGGGTATCCGCCGCTCCGGTTCTTCTTTCCTGATCTTCGGAATTTCTAACTTTTCACTGCCCGCGCGCCGGGCTGCTGAGCGAGGAATGACCATGGCCACGCAAAACAACCTAACTGATCCGGTCGAAGCCTATGAAGGCATCCTGGAGCATCCCGAAACCGACCGCCAAAAGATCGCCGTTGCTATTGACGCAAGCGTCAAGGCTGTCGGCCATGTGGTCATGTGGGCAAATGTGCTGCTGATGGGGGCGATTTTCGCTCAGGTCTCGCTGCGTTATTTGCTCAGTCAGAATTATCCCAAGCTGGACGAGATCCAGTGGCATTTCTATGGCATCGTCACGATGATCGGCATCTCTTATGCCTTGATCACCGATAGCCATGTGCGCGTTGACGTATTGCATATGCAATTGTCTCGCCGTGCGCAGCGGATCATCGAGGTGATCGGCATCCTGACCCTGCTGACTCCGTTCATCTATCTGATGATTGATCAGGGGTATGACTATTTCTACGAGAGCTTCCGCGTAAACGAACGCTCGGACAGCCCCACAGGTTTGCCTGCGCGGTGGGCTTTCAAGGCGGTTATCCCGATCAGCTTTGTCCTGCTGGCGCTGGCGGCGGTGGCGCGGCTGATCCATGACGGGCACGCGCTGCTTTATGGACCGGCCTCTGAACGCGAAGGTGCACCATTGCGCCGCATCCTACTGGTTCTGGCAGTATTCGCCGCCGTCTGCGTCGGTCTAACTTTCCTTGTCGAAACGACCGAGGAAAAATTGGTCATCGCGATGTTCCTTACCTTTATCGCGCTCTTGTTCACCGGCTATCCGGTGGCCTGGGTGCTGGCCGGAGTCGGCGTTGGCTTCTGCGGTCTCGCCTATCTGTTCGACAATGACCTAATGTTGTGGACCGGGTTGGAGAGCACATTTACCGGGCTTGATTACCTGACCCTCGGCGCTGTGGTGAACCGGGTCTATGCGACCATGTCCAACGCGGTTCTGGTGGCCCTGCCGATGTTCATCTTCATGGGTCTGATGCTGGACGAATCCGGTGTGGCCGAGCGTCTAATGACTTCGATGCAACGCCTGTTTGGTACCGTGCGCGGTGGTCTTGCCATTACCGTAACCCTGATCGGGATCATTCTGGCGGCCTCAACCGGGATCATTGGTGCCTCAGTGGTGTTGCTGGGCGTGCTGTCGTTACCGTCGATGATGCAGCAGAAGTATCAACCGACACTGGCGGCAGGTGTGGTTTCCGCCTCAGGCACTCTTGGTATTTTGATCCCGCCGTCGATCATGCTGGTGATCATGGCAGACCAGATGGCCCTGTCTGTAGGCGATTTGTTCATGGCCGCGGTCTTTCCGGGTGTGATCATCGGTGGCCTGTACCTGACTTACATTTTCATCCTCGCGCTGGTGAAGCGCGACGCGGCCCCTGTCCCCGAAGGCGCAAAAGCCCCCGACTGGACGGCCGTCAAGGATGTGCTGGTTGCCGTCATTCCGACGCTGGTCCTGATCCTTGCTGTTCTGGGTTCGATCTTCGCGGGCCTGACCACACCCACCGAAGCGTCTGGCATCGGTGCTTTGGGTGCCACTCTGCTGGCGCTGGGTTATCGCAAGCTGACCTTTGCCAAACTGTGGAACGTGCTGGTATCGACCTTCAACACCACCGCTTATATCTTTGCGATTTTCCTGGGTGCGACCGTGTTCTCGTATGTTCTGCGAGAACTAGGAGGCGACGAGCTGATCGAACATGTGGTGCAATCCACGGGCTTTGGCGCCAATGGCACTATCATCTTCATCCTGTTCATCGTCTTCCTGCTGGGCTTTGTTCTGGATTGGATTGAGATCACGCTGATCGTACTGCCGCTGATGCGCCCCATCGTGAACGGGCTTGGCATCGACATCCCGGGCTTTGGAGTTCTGGATGAGCCGGCGCTGGTGTGGTTCGTGATCCTGGTCGCGGTAACACTCCAAACCAGCTTCCTGACACCGCCGGTTGGCTTCGCCCTGTTCTACCTGAAAGGCGTTTGCCCGCCAGAGATTAAACTGACGCATATCTACAAAGGAATTATCCCCTTTGTCCTGCTACAGTTGACCGGACTTGCATTGGTTTTCTTGTGGCCGACCCTTGCAACGTGGCTGCCCTCGGTCGCTTACTAAGGAGCTCATCCGATGCGTCTGAGCCAATGTCATAACTTCCACGACTTCCGGCGGCTGGCCAAACAGCGGCTGCCGGGGCCGATCTTCAACTATATCGACGGTGGCGCGGATGATGAGGTGACGTACCGCGAAAACACCAATGCGTTTGACCGGTGCGATCTACTGCCCTCGGTCCTGCGCGGGGTGAAGGACGTAGATATGTCGGTCACGGTGATGGGGCAAAAGCTGGACATGCCGGTCTATTGCTCACCCACCGCGTTGCAGCGCCTGTTCCACCATCAGGGCGAACGCGCCGTTGCTGCGGCGGCCGAGAAACACGGGACAATGTTCGGTGTGTCCTCTCTGGGGACTGTCTCGCTGGAGGAGCTTCGGCAGAAACACAAAAACCCGCAGGTCTATCAGTTCTACTTCCACAAAGACCGCGGATTGAACTCAGCCATGATGCAGCGTGCCAAAGAGGCGGGCGTCGAGGTCATGATGCTGACCGTCGACAGCATCACCGGTGGAAATCGGGAACGAGACCTACGGACCGGTTTCTCAATCCCGTTCCGGCTGACACTGGGCGGCATGATCCAATTCGCGATCAAACCGATGTGGGGGATCAACTATGTCACCCACGAGAAATTCCGTCTGCCACAGCTAGAGGAACATGTGGATATGGGCGGCGGTGCCAGTTCGATCGGAGGGTATTTTACCGACATGTTGGACCCGTCGATGAACTGGGATGACGTGGCGCAGATGGTGCGAGACTGGGACGGTCAGTTCTGCCTCAAGGGGATCATGACCGTTGAAGATGCCCGTCGTGCTGCCGAGATTGGCTGCACCGGCATCATCCTCTCGAACCACGGTGGCCGCCAATTGGACGGATCGCGGACGCCGTTTGATCAATTGGCCGAGATTGTCGATGCAGTTGGAGACAAGCTGGACGTGATGATGGACAGTGGCATTCAGCGTGGAACCCATGTGCTCAAGGCGCTGTCGATTGGTGCCAAGGCGGTGGGAGTTGGTCGGCACTACCTGTATCCGCTTGCCGCCGCAGGGCAGGCGGGTGTCGAACGTGCTCTGGGGCTGATGCGGGCCGAGATCGAACGCGACATGAAACTGATGGGTGTGACCCGTATCGACCAATTGAACCGCGAGAACATCCGCTTTCGCGCCGCCTAACCCGAGACGAGGGCTGCCATGACCAATGACGAGTTGATCAGACACTTCCGTTCTATCGTCGGACCGCGCCACGTTCTGACTGGTGAGCGTGCGACGGAACGCTTCCGGCGCGGGTTCCGCTCGGGCGAGGGTGAGGCGCTGTGCGTCATTCAACCCGGCAGCCTGCTGGAGCAATGGAAAGTACTTCAGGCCTGCGTCGCAGCCGACAAGATCGTTATCATGCAAGCGGCAAATACCGGTCTGACCGAGGGCTCGACCCCCTCGGGCAGCTATGACCGCGACGTAGTGCTGATCAACACTCGCCGTATGGATACACTCGTGCCGCTGCACAGAGGGGAACAAATTGTCAGTTTTCCGGGGGCCACGCTCTTCGCACTTGAGAAACTGCTGGCCCCGATGGGACGCGAGCCACATTCGGTGATCGGATCATCGTGCATAGGCGCATCGATTGTGGGTGGTGTCTGCAACAATTCTGGCGGCTCTCTGATCGAGCGCGGGCCGGTTTACACCGAGCTTTCTGTTTTTGCCCGGATCACTGAGCAGGGCGAGTTGGAACTGGTCAACCATCTAGGCATCGACCTGGGCGATACGCCCGAAGAAATTCTGGCCAACCTGGACGCCGGGACTTTCGACCGTACCCCTGATCCCACCAATAAACGCGCCTCGGCCAGCGACTATGCGCAGATCGTACGGGATGTGGACGCTGAAACACCGGCGCGGTTCAACGCGGACAAAGGGAAACTCTTCGAAACGGCAGGATCTGCCGGTAAACTGGCGGTCTTTGCCGTGCGCCTTGACACTTTCCCCAAGAACGAGGCCGAAAAGGTCTTCTACATCGGCACCAACGACCCGGGCGATCTGGTTGCGCTGCGCCGGCATATCCTGTCCGAATTCAAATCCCTGCCGGTGTCAGCCGAATACATGCAGCGCGAAGTATTCGATATCACTGTGAAATACGGCAAAGACACGGTGGTCATGATTGACAAGCTTGGCACCGATCGGCTGCCGATGTTTTTTGCGATGAAAGGTGCGGTCGATGCGCGGCTGCGACGGGTTCCCTTCCTGCGCAATTTCACCGACCGCTTCATGCAGGCTGCGGTATCTCTGTGGCCTCGGGTTTTGCCTAAACGCATGATGCAGTTTCGCGACCGTTATGAACACCATCTCATTCTGAAAATGAAGAACGATGGAATTGCCGAGGCCGGCAACTGGCTGCCTTCCTTTTTGAAAGATCGCGATGCGGACTATTTCGATTGCACTACGCGCGAAGCCAAGATTGCCGGTCTTCACCGCTTTGCTGCTGCTGGTGCTGCTGTCCGCTACATGGCGATTCACGCGAATGAAGTTGAGGATATCATCGCTCTGGACGTGGCGCTGCGTCGCAACGATCAGGATTGGCTGGAAAAACTACCATCCGATATTGCAGAACAACTTGCTCACAAACTCTACTACGGCCATTTTATGTGCCACGTGATGCACCAGGACTACGTGGTCAAAAAGGGTGCCGACCCAAAGGCGCTGAAAGCGGCGATGCTGAAGCTACTTGACGAACGGGGTGCTGAATATCCAGCTGAACACAATGTCGGCCACCTCTATCACGCCAAACCCGATCTGGCGGCGCATTACAAATGTTGCGATCCCACCAATTCGTTCAATCCCGGAATCGGCAAGTTGTCCAGGTACCGCAACTACGCTGAGGTCAACACTCAATCACTTAAGTAGTTGGCAACGGGCAGAGTTATCCAGGAGTACATGCGATATTCCAAGGAAGATGCCTCGCAGCCCGGCGCCGAGCTTTGGGGTGGCGTTAAACGCTTCCGAGGTGATCTTTCGCCGCGATGACCCCATCGGCTGCAAATAAGCTAAACTCGCCTTTCGAGTCGTAGGGCGAGCGGGATATTGGCATCCGCTACTTTTGATCCATTAGTCAGATATGCGCGATACGAGCAGCCTTGTTTCACGGGGCTTGATGTGAGTTGGCCGGTTAGATAGCGGGATCTCATTTCACCATATCGGCAATTTTGAGCAAATCGATCGGAGGCCAGGTCTCAATGGCACGGGCGAAATCCAGATTCACTGTCAGAGCGAAATTCTTCACCTGCGCAACCGGCATTTTCCCCGGGTCTGCACCATCGATCAAAATGGCGGCTACTTGTTGTCCCGCAAACTGGCCGACGTCATAATATCTTGCGGCCATCGAGATTAGCGCATTGCCGTTCCGGACCATTTCCTCGTACGGTGTTATAACGGGCAAGGCGGCATCCCTGGCAGCAGCGCCTAGTATCGCGGCGTTGGAACGCAAGAAAGAGGAACTGCCCACATAAAGCGCCTCTGCGCCCTGCGCCTTGATCGACCGAACTTGATCACCGATATCCTCGACCACCGGCGCGCCGTCATCGGACAAAGCAAAGGCAACGTCAATCAACCGAACACCAAGTTGTGGCAGCAATTCCGACATCTCGTCACGTTTGAGAACCGAGTTCACTTCGTTGGGATTGTACAGAAGGCCGAGCGTCTGAATTTCAGGGAGCAGACTTCACAGAGTTTTAACATTCACATTTTCTGGCACCCGGCTATAGACGCCCGTAAGGTTATCGCGCCCGGTGCTATCCAAACTCTCAACGATCCCGGAACCTACTGGATTCGCGACGATCATAAAGACCTGAGGATTCTTATGGTTAAGGGGCGGCACGTCACGATCGGATAGCTTCCCTGCTGTACCGATCGTCACTGTGGTACCCCACGAGATAATTAGATCGACGCCCTGCGCACGCGCCTCCTTGACGACTCCGGTCAAACGGTCAGGGTTGCGGGCAGCGTCACGTAGAAGGATCTCAACCTCGGGGGCAACTTCCGACAAATAGTCGATGACGCCCTTGCAGGCCTTTTCGCAGCCACGCCATGTGGCGAATAGAACCGTCTTGCCCTGTGTGAATGTAGGCCCCGCGAGCGCCATATCTAGGAATAAGACAAACAGTGAGATTCCAGTCCTGTTCATGTCGCCGACCCTCCCCCGGCATGTCTTGCACGATGGACAATGCCGAAGGCGAGCAGACCTGACAAAGAAAAATCTCCCAAACCAACAAAGATGGGACCCGGTTCGTCACCACCGACAGTCAGGATCGCGAAAACCAACGCCACGGCTGCACCCAGCCGTTCAGCCATTCGGAAATAACCAATCCATTCCGGCCGTTCGAAAGCCGGATGACGGCTTCGCGAGGCCGCCAAATGGAGCGCGCGGCCAGAGCCAGAATTACCTCGACTCCGAGCAAGATGATCGAGAAAGCAAGAACACCAATGTCGATCAAGGCCCGCAGCAGGTATGACTCGACGTATCTGGGGTTTCCAGTCAACTCGATCACGGCTGCGATTTCCCTGCCGGAAATATCCGGAATGGTGACGTGCCAGATCGGAGCTTCCTTCGCGCTGCAGCGGTGGTTCGGATCGAGCCCAAACCTACTGATGCGGCAAGATCGTCCAATGCCAGGGTTCGGAAACTCATAACGCGCAATGCCGCCCTAATTCTGGATAAGCGCGTTTTCCCATTCGGCAAGAAATTTGTTTCGCTTCAGCGTATCAAGAAACGTCATCAGAGCGGGTTCCAACGCAATGGTTGCACGTTCAGAACCTTGCCCTCTTCCGTGGAGCGGCGGCAACGATCGTGTGCCATCGCTTGGATTGGATTGATACGCGACCAAATACCGGATGAACCTTTCGGCGGCTTCCGGTTCCCGAGTGGCACTTGAGACAAAAGCTGTCCGCATCATTGTCGTTGGAAAATCGGAGGGTAACACGATCTCAAGTGTATTCTGGTGTTCGGCACGCGCTTCGGCATAACTTCCTAGAACGTTGTACGCGACGGCAATTGTCCCATCGGTGAGATCGTCAATCATCTCGCCCGAACAGCAATAAAGGCGCACATCAAGACTGCCCATCACTTCCATGAGTCGCCAGAAAGTCTCAGAAGCCCGCGCGTCCTGCGTCGCGAAAAGATAGCCCAGCCCCGATTGGCGCACGTCGTAAGTACCGACCCGGTTTCGAAACACGTCCGGTCGGGCGCGCAGCGCCTCGATCAACTCTTGTCGAGACTGCGGGATCGGCAGCCCATCGAAAGCGGATCGGTTGATGACAATGCCGGCCGGCTCGGAGGTGAAGGCGAACAGACTTTGCCGCCATTCCGCCCAGGCCGGGTGAGAGACGCTTTCCAAAGCAAGGGCAAACCCGTCATTTGCGAGTTTCAACTGCAAATCCATGGCACTGGAGATCGCAATGTCGAACGCCTCGGGCGTCTTTCGAACGCGTCTGTCAATATCCGCTGTTCCGGTCACCAGATACTCGATGGCAACATCCTGGTTCGCGGCGACAAATTCCTCGATCAGCGGTGCAAACAGATCCGTGTCCGTACTTGAGATAATGCGCAGCGAAGTCGTTGCCCCGGCTTCGCTGAAGACTTGCCGATCTTCCCAATCTTGCGCCCATCCTGCATGGCACAAGAAAATCAGGACTAAAGCAACAAGGTTGCGCACGCGCCGCCCTCCGGTTGGTTTGAAAGATCAATCCTGCCACCATGGGCCGCGGCGACATCCTGCGCGATGGTCAATCCCAGGCCGGATCCAATTGTGTCCTTGGAATTTTCCCCCCGTTGGAACCGCGTGGTCAACGTTGCGATCTCGTGCGATGGAAAGCCGGGGCCGTTGTCGCAGACGGCGATCTGGGGTCTGGGCTTTGCGGAAACCGTGATCTCGATGGAACTTTCAGCGGGTCCGTATTTCATCGCGTTGTCGATCAGGTTTCGCGTGGCGTTCTGGATCAGGATAGGATCCCCTGAATAAGGAACGCTTGGGCTGCCCTGTAGCGAAAGCGAAAGGTCTTTCATTTCTGCAATCGGCGTCAGGCGCATAACCAGATCGCGCACCAATTCGACAAGGTCGATATCTTCCCGCACGAGATGATCCGCCCGGAACGTGATCATCGCATGATCCAAAAGCTGGCCTGCAGCGCGGGAGCTTTCGTCGATGGCCTTTATCATGGACCGCATTGCCTCGCGGTTTTCCTCTTTGTCGACACGCTGCAACGTTGCCTCGGCATAAGATCGAACGGTTGCAAGTGGCGTACGAACTCGATGCGCCGCCTCGGCAATGAAGTATTCGGATTGGCTCAGAGATTGATCGAGTCGCCCCATCAGCGAGTTCAACGACGAAACCAGTGGTGTCATTTCCTGCGGGACCGGTTGCCTGAATGGGCTCAGATCCTGCGGCCCTCGACGTGTGACAGCGGTTGTGAGCCTGCCCAACTGGCCAATGGTGGCCGAAGTTGCCCAAAACGACAGGGCCGCAGCGAGGGTAAAAAAGCCGATACCCAAGAGCGCGGCGTTGCGCGATATCCGGTCAAGCGTTTCAGACAGCGCGTCCTGCGTCTGAGCGAGAACAACCTGGATTTCCGTTCGCTTATCAGCACCGATCAAGGTGCGGCTGGCGCTGACTATTCGAACGGCCGCCCCTCGTACCTGGTTGGATTGGAAAGTTGGGCGTTTGTCCGGCGAGATTTCGGAGAATTGCAAGTCTTCATAGCCAGACAGAAACTCACCGTCCTGCAGGATCGCATAGAAAACGCGGTCATCTGCAGGTGTGCTCAGCATCGAAAACGCGGAATAGGGCAAGTCAAGTTCGACCACGCCATCCCGAATTGCAGCCGCGTCGAGCATCGATGTAACCGACGCATCGAGGATATTGTCCTGCCCCTGTTGGGCGACCTGTACCGCAAAGTTTCGAACGGCGAAAAACAAGAGCAGTGCAAGAACTGCCGCGCCGCCGATTAGCGTCAGCACCAACCGGTTTCTGAGCGATCCGGAAACGGCGGGGCTATCCATCTTGATCCAACCGGTACCCCAGTCCGCGCAACGTGGTGATCCTCAGCCCTGAGGGCCTTAGATGTTTGCGCAGGCGACCGACATAGACCTCGATCGCGTTCTCCGAAACATCGTCATCATACGAGAACAGCCGGTCGGCCAGCTTGGGTTTTGAAAAGATTCTGCCTGGAGCATTTAGGAACAACTCAAGTAGGCGCAGTTCGCGATTGCGCAAAGTAACGGCTTGACCTTCTACAGTCAGGTGACCTGCAACCGGATCAAGCACGATGCCACCAACCTCGATTGTGGTCTTTGCGTTACCGGATCTTCGACGCAAGACGGCACGGCATCTCGCCTCCAATTCGGCGTGATCGAAGGGTTTGGTAACGTAGTCATCCGCGCCCAGATCGAGCGATCCGATTCGATCCGAAACCTGACTGCGGGCAGTCAAAACGATCACAGGAGTGTCGAAATTACTGGCCCGATGCTTTTGAAGAAACGCGCGACCGTCGCCATCCGGAAGCATGATGTCCAACAGGATCAGATCGTATTCACCTTGGGCGGCGAAAGCTGAAGCATCTTCCAAATTCTCTGCGTGATCAATGACATGCCCATCCAGTCGCATCCGCGATGCGACGGCGTTGGCAAGGTCTTTGTTGTCTTCTATCAGAAGAAATTTCATCGTCCCTCCGTACAAATTCCCGTGTGTGACAGGTTAGTGTCAGGTTGACGTGCTTTGCTTCCCTTCAACTGAGCCGCCATGCGGACAAATGTCAAATGGGAGGACAATATGCCAAATTTTGAATTGGGACGCCGGACACTTCTTAGCGCGATTGCTGCTTTTGGTCTGACAGGCCCCGCTGTGGCCGATGACCAGCAGGTTCTGGACAGCATTCACTTTTTGATCCCCGGTGGCGCGGGTGGTGGCTGGGACGGCACCGCCCGGGGCACGGGCGAAGCCCTTACCGAAGCCGGACTTGTCGGAACTGCATCCTATGAGAACATGTCAGGAGGAGGGGGCGGCAAGGCCATCGGATACCTGATCGAAAATGCTGACAGTAATCATGGAACGTTGATGGTTAATTCGACCCCCATCGTGATCCGGTCACTGACGGGTGTCTTCCCGCATAACTTTCGCGACCTGACGCTCGTCTCAGGCACGATCGGTGACTATGCGGCCATTGTTGTCGGCAAGGACAGCCCGATAAACTCGATGGCCGACCTGATGGCTGCTTTTGACGCCGACCCCTCTGGCACGGCCATCGGCGGCGGGTCTGTTCCCGGCGGTATGGACCATCTGGTTGCAGCCATGGTGATGGAAGCAGCTGGCAAGGATGCGCTGGCGGTAAAGTACATTCCCTATGACGCGGGCGGCAAGGCAATGGCCGCCTTGCTGTCAGGTGAAATCGCCGCCCTGTCGACCGGTTTCTCAGAAGCTGTCGATCTGGCCGATGCGGGTGAAGTGAAAATCATCGGCGTAACCTCGGACGCCCGCGTCGATGCCGCCCCTGACGCAATGACGATGAAAGAGCAGGGTATCGACGCCACCTTTGTCAATTGGCGCGGGTTCTTTGCGGCGCCCGGATTGCCGGATGACAAGCTGGCCATGTACCAGGACGCGATCGCCAAGATGTATGACACGCCCGAGTGGGAAGCGGTGCGTGCCCGCAACGGCTGGGTCAATATCCACAATTCAGGCGATGATTTCCTGAACTTCCTCGAGGCACAGGAAACGGCCATCGGTGATTTGATGAAGAAGCTCGGCTTCCTCTGAAAACGCAGCAGTCAGAGCGGGTTTCCGTTCTGACCCATCCACTCCAGGGAGGGGGTAAAATGGCTTTGGACCGTTGGATTGCACTGGTACTGCTGGGCGTTTGCCTTACCTATGGCTATACGGCCTGGTTCACCATGGATGGTAGCCTTGCCCCCTTCATGAAACGCAATCCCATCTGGCCTAGCACATTTCCAAAAGTGCTGTCGATTCTCGGAATACTCGCCACCCTCGTTATCCTTTTGGGATTTGAGAAAGGCGAACCGAAGGAGGCGGACATCGATTACCGCCGCCTGACGGAATACCATCTCGGGCAGGCACTTTTGCTTCTGGCTTTGATGGTGGCCTATGCGATGTGCCTGCGCCCATTAGGGTTCCTCATCGCAACATCGGCGTTTCTGATCCTTGGCTCATTAATTCTGGGTGAGCGCAAATGGCATATCATGCTGCCTGTCGCCCTGATCGCTGCGCTTTCTGTTTGGTATCTGGTTCAGGAAGTGCTTGGCATCTACATGCGCCCCCTGCCGGGCTTGTTCGGAGGCTGACATGCTTGAAGGATTGTTGATCGGCCTTTCAACGGCCATGTCCCTGCAAAACCTGCTGATGGTCGTCGCAGGCTGCCTCATCGGCACTTTCATCGGAATGCTTCCGGGCCTGGGGCCGATGTCGATCATTGCCATCATGATCCCCGTCGCGATTTCCATGGGCGATCCCTCCGCGGCTCTGATTCTGTTGGCAGGCGTTTACTATGGCGCGATCTTTGGCGGCTCGACTTCTTCGATCCTGTTGAACGCGCCGGGTGTCGCTGGCACCGTCGCCTCCAGCTTCGACGGCTACCCGATGGCGCAACAAGGCAAGGCGGGTAAAGCACTGACTGTCGCCGCCATAGCAAGCTTTACAGGCGGGACGATTGGCGCGCTGCTCCTCATGATATTTGCGCCCGCTCTCTCCTCTGTTGCGCTTCTGTTTCATTCGGCCGAGTACTTCGCCCTGATGGTGGTGGGGCTTTCCGCCATTGCGGCCTTTGCGGGCACCGGTCAGGTCGCCAAGGCGATGATCATGACCATCTTCGGACTGATCATGGCGACCGTTGGTGAAGGCGCGCTGTTCAACCTGCCCCGCTTCACCATGGGCATCATGGACTTGCAGTCCGGATTTGGTTTTATCACGCTCGCGATGGCGATGTTTGCTTTACCGGAAGCGCTGTTCCTTGTTCTGAAGCCGAAAGACCTTCAAGGCGACGATGGTGAGATCAAAGACCTCCGCATTACAGGCCCGGAAGCGAAGGCCATCGCACCCGTGATAGGGCGGCAATCTCTGCAGGGATTCTTTATTGGGGTACTGCCGGGTGCGGGCGCCACGATCGCCAGCTTTCTGGGCTATGCAGTGGAACGCAATATCGCACCGAAGCATGAACAAGATGAATTCGGCAAAGGCTCGATCAAGGGTCTTGCGGCACCCGAAACCGCCAACAACGCTGCCTGCACCGGTTCCTTCGTCCCGCTCCTGACGCTCGGCATTCCCGGTTCGGGCACCACGGCCATCCTGCTGGGCGCGCTCATTGCCTTGAACGTCACACCGGGCCCGCGGCTAATGCTGGATGAACCGCAGATATTCTGGGCCGTCATTATGTCGATGTTCATCGGCAACTTCGTGCTACTGGTCCTCAATCTTCCATTGATCCCCTACATCGCCAAAGTTCTCGCGGTGCCACGCAACTACCTGATCCCGTTCATTCTGTTTTTCACGTTGATGGGGGCGTATATCGGGCAAAACAACGCGACCGAACTGTTGTTGTTGGTTGGATTCGGAATCTGTGCCACTGCGTTGAAGTTCGCAGACTACCCTCTTGCTCCGCTGTTGATCGGCTTCATTCTGGGCGGCATGATGGAGGACAACTTCGCGCGCTCCATGCAGCTCTATGATGGCGTTGCGTTCATTTGGGAACGACCGATGACGCTGGCGCTACTGGTGATCGCTGCGATTCTGGTCGTGTTGCCAAGTTACCGTGCAAGGCGCGCCAAGGCCCGGGCGGAAGGCGTTGCCGAGGGCGATTAGCGCTGCATTTTGATCCATGCCGGGTTCTGTTTTTGGTCAATGGAGCCAATTGGACTTACCATTGCATGAAGTGAAAACAGACGTTCCCTCCGTTCAGGGAAACAGCGGCTTCGTCCCGCTCCACGATGGTCGATCCCGGACACGGCGAAAAGAAGGTTTGAATTTAGCCTCTGAATGCGGCTTTTAATGACCGCTACAGCAAACCGATCAAATCCTGGCAATCCCACCCCATCGACGGGCCTCGTGCAAGCCGGTTCGCCAGCCTATCCCGCTCCGACGGATTTAGTGACCTTCGATGGCTGTTCAGCACTTGGCGGGTGTGAGCGGATCCAAGCATAGTGGAGACCAAAAGTAGGACGCGAACGCAAAATGTATGCTTCGTCCAGAGCTGGCTCATCAGACGAGTCGATTGTACCCGGAAAACAGGTTTGGTAACGTCACCTCGCGCCGGGGAGGGCGCGCGTACCCACATGTTAGATTATTCGCATAACGCTTGGCTTGTTGCCGCGTCATTGGCCGTTGCGCTGATGGCGGGGTTTACCGGTCTTTATCTGACGCACGGTGCATCACAACTGGAAAATCAAAGGCGCAAATTCACGGTCGCCCTGGCCGCCGTGGTCCTGGGCGGCGGTATCTGGTCGATGCATTTCGTGGCGATGCTGGGTCTGCAATTGCCTATCCTGTTTTATTACGACGCCTTGTTCACCCTGATATCGGCGCTTGTAGCGATTCTGATGGTCGGGCTGGCGTTGCTGCTGCTGCATTTCAGGGCGCGAACACCGCCCACAATCCTTGGGGCTGGCGTGATTGTAGGGCTTGGGATCGTGGTGATGCACTACGTCGGGATGGCGGGGATGCAGCTGTGCCGCCCGGTCTACAGCGTTCTGGATGTGGCCATTGCCACATTGGCCTCCCTGATCCTATCAGTTCTAGCGATCTGGGTTGCCTATGACAGCCGAACCCACCGTAACATTCTTTTAGGCACCGTCTGTTTCGGCCTGGCTGTGTTCACAATGCACTTCATTGCAACCGGGCTGACCGATTTTGTAGTCAACGAGACTCCGGGCGCTGCCGGACCGGCATTGAACAATCAGGTGCTGGCAATGGGCGTGACTGTTGCCGTGTTTCTGATCTGCGGGGCGTTTCTGCTGACCGGCATAACCGTCATCGGACCCGTTCCCGAAACAGCCAGTCTGCTCAGAGCAGCTGAACCCGATAACGAGCCGGAACCCTCAATCGTCTTGCGCGCCGGAGTCCCCTTCGAACGCGAAGGCCAGACCTTTTTCGCGCAGCCCGCAAAAATTGCCGCCATCCGGGCCGAAGGACATTACACGGTTCTGTACATGGATGCCGAAAAACTATTTTGCCCGTGGTCGATCACCGAGGCCGAAACGCGCCTGAAATCCGACGGATTTTTACGGGCCCATCGCAGCTATCTGGTCAACCCGGAACATGTGTCCAGCTTTGAGCGGCACAAGGACAACGGGACCTGCTACTTCGATGGGGTCAGAGCGTTGACCAAGGTGCCCGTCAGCCGATCCCGCCTGACGGGCATCCGCGAGGCGCTGGGTCTGTGATCGCAACTCGTGCAGCTCATTCGCATTTCGTGAAACAGACCACGCGCCCCGTTCTCCCTGACTGGAAAGTACCAGGTTAAAGCCGCTTTTCTATTCCCCGGGCCCTCAAGGCATTCTGATCGGGCCCAGGGAGGAAATATATGATACCAGCCGGTTTCGAGTATCACCGGCCAGGCGACATCGCCTCGGCCATCGGCATTCTGCAAGAACATGGTGACGACGCGCGTGTGATTGCGGGTGGGCATAGCCTGATTCCGATGATGAAGCTGCGCATGGCCGAGATGGGCCATTTGGTCGATCTTCAGGCTATTGAGGAACTCAAGGGCGTCGAGATTGGGGCTGATAAGGTGACCATTGGTGCGATGGTGACTCAGCATGAGTTGATCACCCATGATGGTCTGGCCATGGCCATCCCTCTGATCCGCGAGGCGGCGTTGCAGATCGCCGATCCACAGGTTCGGTATATGGGGACTGTTGGCGGTAACGTGGCCAATGGCGATCCGGGCAATGACATGCCGGGGCTGATGCAGTGCCTGAATGCAACGTTCGAATTGTCCGGCCCAGACGGCAACCGCAGCGTTGCGGCGCGCGATTTTTTTGAAGCAGCATATTTCACCGCTCGCGAGGACGAAGAGATCCTGACGCGCATCTCCATCCCGGTGCCCGGTGCCGGCGTCGGTCAGGCGTATGAAAAACAGAAACGCAAGATTGGAGATTATGCGACCGCTGCGGCGGCTGTGATGGTTGGCAATGGTCAGGCTTCGGTGGCGATGACCAATCTGGCCGATACCCCCGTCTGGTCTGAATCGGCCAGCACAGCGCTGGCCAGTGGCGATGTCGACGGCTGCGTTGCCGCAATGCTCGACGCCATTGATCCGGTGGCCGACAACCGTGGTCCGGTCGAGTTCAAAAAACACGTAGCGGCCATGATGCTACGCCGCGCTATCGACCGCGCGCAAAGCCGCGCAGGTTGAGGGGAGGAGTCAATGTCTGAAATGCACGTCAAACTCACCGTGAATGGCAAACAGGTCGAAGGCCTTGCCGAACCGCGCACATTGCTCATCCACTTCCTGCGGGAAGATTTGAAAATCACCGGTCCTCATATCGGCTGCGAAACCAGCCATTGCGGCGCCTGCACTGTGGATATCGACGGCAAGTCGGTCAAATCCTGCACCACCTTTGTGGCGCAGGTGAACGGAGCCGATATCACTACCGTCGAGGGCCTTACCAATGACGATGGCAGCCTCGGTGTGCTGCAAGAGATGTTCCGCGAACATCACGGGCTGCAGTGCGGTTTCTGCACGCCGGGCATGATCACCCGCGCGCATCGCCTGCTGCAGGAAAATCCGAACCCAACCGAAGAAGACATCCGCTTTGGCATGGCCGGCAACCTCTGCCGGTGCACCGGTTATCAGAACATCGTCAAGGCGATCTCGGCCTCGGCCGACATGCTGAACGCTCAGAAAGAGGCTGCGGAATGAACGATCAAACCATGACCCCCGAAGAACGCGCCGCAAATCTCAAAGGGATGGGCTGCGCCCGCAAGCGCGTCGAAGATGTGCGCTTTACCCAAGGCAAGGGCAACTACGTCGATGACATCAAGCTGGACGGGATGCTTTTTGGCGACTTTGTGCGCTCTCCCTACGCTCATGCCCGCGTCGTCAGTGTGAACAAGGAGGCCGCGCTGGCATTACCCGGTGTGATTGCGGTGCTGACGGCCGAAGATCTGGCGCCGCTTGGTCTGCACTGGATGCCGACGCTGGCGGGCGACAAGCAGATGGTGCTTGCCGATGGCAAGGTGCTGTTTCAAGGTCAGGAAGTCGCCTTTGTTGTCGCCGAAGACCGGTACATTGCCGCAGATGCAGTGGAACTGGTTGAGGTCGAATACGATGAACTGCCCGTTATCACTGACCCGTTCGAAGCCCTGAAATCGGACGTTGTGCTGCGTGAAGATCTGGAAGGCCAAACCGAGGGCGCGCATGGTCCCCGTAAACATCACAACCACATCTTCACCTGGGAACAGGGCGACAAGGACGCCACCGAGGCTGTTCTGGCCGAGGCCGATGTGGTTGCCGAAGAGATGGTCTATTACCATCGAACCCATCCGTGCCCATTGGAGACCTGCGGATCTGTGGCTTCGATGGACAAGGTGACCGGCAAGCTGACGCTTTGGGGCACGTTCCAGGCCCCTCATGCGATCCGCACCGTCGTGTCGCTGATCTCGGGCCTGGCAGAGCACAATATCCGAGTTATCAGCCCGGATATTGGTGGCGGATTCGGCAATAAAGTTGGGGCCTATGCGGGCTATGTCTGTTCGGTTGTTGCCTCGATTGTCACCGGCAAGCCCGTGAAGTGGGTCGAGGACCGGATGGAGAATCTGATGTCCACCGCCTTTGCCCGCGACTACTGGATGCAGGGCAAGATCGCGGCAACCAAGGACGGCAAGATCACCGGCCTTTGGTGTCACACCACGGCGGATCACGGCGGTTTCGACGCTTGCGCTGACCCGACAAAGTTCCCGGCTGGTTTCATGAACATCTGTACCGGGTCCTACGACATCCCAACCGCCTATCTGGCCGTGGATGGCGTCTATACCAACAAGGCGCCCGGTGGCGTGGCCTATCGCTGCTCGTTCCGGGTGACTGAGGCGGCCTATTTCATCGAACGGATGATCGAGGTTCTGGCCATCAAGCTGAACATGGACGCGGCCGAGCTGCGCCGGATCAACTTCATCCGCAAAGATCAGTTCCCGTATCAGTCGGCGCTTGGCTGGGAGTATGACTCGGGCGACTATCACACCGCCTGGGACAAGGCGTTGAAGGCCGTGGACTATGAAGGTCTGCGGGCCGAACAGGCGCAGCGGATCGAGGATTTCAATGCCGGAAAGACTCGCAAACTGCTGGGCATCGGCCTGACGCATTTCACCGAAATCGTCGGAGCCGGGCCGGTCAAGAACTGCGATATCCTCGGGTTGGGTATGTTCGATAGCTGCGAAATTCGCATCCACCCAACCGGGTCCGCTATCGCGCGGTTGGGGACAATCAGTCAGGGTCAGGGCCACGCCACGACATTTGCTCAGATTATCGCCAGCGAGATCGGTCTGCCTGCGGATGACATCACGCTCGAAGAAGGTGATACCGACACTGCTCCTTACGGACTTGGGACCTACGGGTCTCGGTCGACACCTGTCGCAGGGGCGGCCACGGCCATGGCCGCACGCAAAATTCGCGCCAAGGCGCAGATGATTGCCGCCTATCTACTGGAGGTCCACGACAACGACGTCGAATGGGATGTGGATCGGTTCGCCGTCAAGGGCGCACCCGAGCGGTTCAAGACCATGAAGGAAATCGCCTTCGCCGCTTACAATCAGGCGATCCCGGGGCTGGAACCCGGTCTGGAAGCCGTAAGCTATTATGACCCGCCGAACATGACCTATCCGTTCGGGGCCTATATCTGTGTCATGGAGATCGACGTGGATACCGGCGAATGGGAGGTCCGACAGTTCTATGCGCTGGATGACTGCGGCACCCGGATAAATCCGATGATCATCGAAGGGCAGGTCCATGGCGGTGTGACCGAGGCACTGGCCATCGCGATGGGCCAGGAAATCGCCTATGATGAGATGGGTAACGTCAAGACCGGCACGCTGATGGATTTCTTCCTGCCGACCGCCTGGGAGACGCCCAACTACATCACCGATCATACGGTGACGCCGTCCCCGCATCACCCGATCGGTGCCAAAGGCGTAGGGGAAAGTCCGAATGTGGGTGGTGTGCCAGCGTTCTCGAACGCTGTGCATGATGCGTTCCGGCCCTTTGGGTTGGTGCAGAGCCACATGCCGCATGACCACTGGCGCATCTGGAAGATCGCTAACGATCTTGGCATGCACGACTAAAGGTACCCGCCGCCGCGCTGAACACTAGTGCGGCGGCTTTCCGGGAGAACGGCATGAGCTTGCAGAAAATACAACGGGGCCTTGCGCAGGTCGGCTATGTTGCCGACGATCGTCTGGCGATGGCACTGCATCTGGCGCAAACCCTTGGCCGCCCGTTGCTGCTTGAAGGGCCGGCGGGTGTTGGCAAAACCGAAGTCGCCAAGGCGCTCGCCGCTCAACGCGAAGCGCACCTGATCCGCTTGCAATGCTATGAGGGCCTCGATGCCAGCCACGCGATCTACGAGTGGAATTACCAGCGCCAGCTTCTGGCCATTCGCGCAAGCGAGGCACAGGGCGGCACAAGTGAGGCGCAGCTGTTCACCGATGACTATCTGCTGAAGCGGCCTTTGCTGGAGGCGATCAGCGAAGATGAACCGCCTGTACTGCTGATTGATGAAATCGATCGGGCGGATGAGGAGTTCGAGGCCTATCTGCTTGAGATACTTTCGGACTTTCAGATCACCATCCCCGAACTCGGCACCATCAAGGCGCGAACTCGGCCCATAGTGATCCTGACGGCCAACGGCACACGAGATCTGTCGGACGCGCTGCGGCGTCGGTGCCTGTACAGTTTCCTAGACTACCCATCGCGCGAAACGGAAATGGCGATCTTGAAAGCCCGCATGCCCGAAGTCGAAGGGCTGTTGGCACGCCAGATTGTTGGTGTCGTGCAGACCTTGCGCAAGGAAGATCTCGAAAAGACTCCCGGCATCGCCGAGATGCTGGACTGGGCGGCCGCCCTTTCAGGGCTGGGTGTCAACGACATGGCGCAATCCCGTGAAGAGGTTCAGGCGACCCTTGTTTGCCTTCTTAAAACCGCAGCCGATTATGATGCCGCCCCACTCGATTTAATGGATCGCCTGATCGGAAAGGTGGCGTAATGCAGGTCACCCGGTTCCCCTCTCGCGCATCAGGTTTGTCGGACCGCATGTCCGGATTCATCGCACATTTGCGTATGAACGGAATGCGTGTGGGTCCAGCCGACACAGGTGATGCATTGGCTGCGCTGGCGGCGGTTGAGGCAACGGATGTCAGACAAGCCCAGCAGGCGCTTTGCGTATTGTTGGCAGGCGACGGCGACGATTGGCGGCGGTTTGATGACCTGTTCGAGGCTTATTGGTTCAATACCGGCAAGCAACGCACGGGAATTGCCCAAGCGGCTCATGTGCGGGTTCAATCTGCCAAGCCGATGATCTGGCAGCAGGAAAACCAAGATATTCAGGAAACTGAAACCGGCACGGGTCAGGCCGCCGCGCCTGATCCTGGCGATGGGAAGGCCGTGGGGAAAGACGGGAAGCTAATTGCAACCCGTACGGCCAACCTGTCGCGTCGGGATTTGCGTGAGTTGATGGATGATGGCTCGTTGAAACGGGCCGAAGCCATGGCGGCAACACTCGCTCGAGCGATCAGAGATCATCGATCGCGTCGTCGGAAACAGGCGCTTCGGGGTCCTGCACTGGACATGCGTCGAATTCAGCGCGCAAGTCTTGCCCGCGGTGGTGAACCCATCGACCTGTTCCGCCGCGCCCGCCCTCCGCGTCCAATGCGGATCGTGGCCTTGTGCGACGTAAGCGGCTCGATGACGGTGTATTCCCGCGTCTTCTTGGCCTTTCTCAAGGGATTGGTTGGCAGCACAACCGAGGCAGATGCTTATCTGTTCCATACAAGGCTGATGCGTGTCACGGACGCGCTGCGCGATCACGACACGCTTCGCGCTGCCGGGCGATTGTCGCTGATGGCCGAGGGATTTGGTGGTGGAACCGATATCTCCGGCTGTCTTGAAACCTTCCTGAATGGCTACGGTGCCCGCGCCCTGAACGGG
Organism: Ruegeria sp. AF8; assembly: GCF_056541825.1. Taxonomy (NCBI): domain Bacteria; kingdom Pseudomonadati; phylum Pseudomonadota; class Alphaproteobacteria; order Rhodobacterales; family Roseobacteraceae; genus Ruegeria; species Ruegeria sp. AF8. The sequence continues at coordinate 115,733 of NZ_JBQFYW010000010.1, forward strand.
CGGACCATCGTTCTGATCCTATCGGATGGCTATTGCAGTTCCGACCCGCAGGCATTGGGGGAGGTATTGGCGCGAATTCGGCGCAAGGCCCGCCGGATTGTCTGGTTGAATCCGTTGAAAGGGTGGAAAGATTACCAGCCCATTGCCGCCGCAATGCAGGCGGCTGAGCCATATCTCGACGCGCACTTGCCCGCCAATACCCTTGAGGCGTTGGCGGCACTGGAACCCGAATTCCGAAAACTGTGAAAGGACACGGCCATGGCCGGTTTCGACATATTCGACACGATTGAGGAGTTGCGCCGCAAAGGTGACGCATTTTGCGTCGCAACTGTCTTGCGCACGGCCGATGCGACCTCGGCCAAGGCGGGCGCCAAGGCGGCGGTTACACGGGACGGGCAGATATTGGGTCATCTGGGCGGAGCCTGTGTACAACGGGCTGTTCGTGCTTCGGTGCAGCAAGCGCTCGCCAGCGGTACGCCCCGGATGATCCGCGTCAAACCCGCGAACAAGGTCGTGGCCATGACAGAGCCCGATGACATGCAAACGTTCAAGAGCGGCTGTCCATCAGGGGGCACGGTTGATTTGCTGGTCGAACCCTATCAGCACGCCCCGCGATTGATCATTTTTGGTGATACACCGATTGCGTTGGCTCTGGCTGCCCACGCCGCCCTGGCGGGCTTGCGTGTCTGCCTGCCTGAAGGAACGGAAAGCCCTGTAAGGTATACGGGTTTCAACCCCGAGAACGTGAATGTACTGGGCGTAGAGCATCGTGATTTTGTAGTCGTTGCCTCACAGGGGAAAGGCGACGGGGCCGCGCTTAAAGCTGCACTCGAAACGCCTGCGCGGCGGGTTTCCATGGTTGCCAGCCGACGCAAGGCGCAGGTGTTGTGCAACAAACTTTCGGCCCGCGGTATGGATCCTGCACGGGTGGCGCAGCTCAAGTCGCCCGCCGGCTTGGATATCCACGCGATCGATCCACATGAAATTGCCCTGTCGATTCTGGCAGAGATCATTCGCTGGCGGAATTCGGATGCATCACAGGAAGCAGCCCATGATGAAAAAATGGCGTGACTTGCTTAGGGCCTATTGGTCCGCGCGCCCGGAGATGACCCCGGAAAAAGCGACCGAGGCGGCGCTTCGGGTCTTTGCAAAATGTTGTTGAGCAGAGGAATATCAGATGGAACTTACAGACGAAATTATAATCACGGCCCCGCGTGATGTTGTCTACCGCGCGCTGAACGATCCGGATGTGCTGCGCGGGTGTATTCCGGGCTGTGAAGAGTTGCTTCAACATTCGCCCGAACAGCTTGAGGCTAAGGTGGTCCTGAAGATAGGCCCGGTAAAGGCCCACTTTTCTGGCCAGGTGATGCTGGACACGTCTGGTGCGCCTGATCGCTTTTCCCTGACCGGTGAAGGCAAAGGCGGTGCGGCCGGGTTTGCCAAAGGTGGAGCGGACGTGACACTTACCCCGAACGGGGAAGAAACCATTCTTGCATATACCGCGAAAGTCGAAATTGGCGGAAAGATTGCGCAATTGGGGAGCCGTTTGATCGCGGGCACCGCCAAAAAGCTTTCGGGAAATTTTTTCGCGCGTTTTGGAGAGGCCGTCTCGGAACAATCGGTTTCTTAATCCCTGTACGTTGTGAAAATCTTCCGAATTTCGGTGGTTCAATCGCTATGTCTGGTTTCCGTCATTAGACAGTCGATGTCATAGGTGCGGGATAGAGGGATCTTCCAGCACCGTTAGATCGCGGCAGAGCCCGTCAATGTTTTGGTGATCAGATAATAGTCCTCGGCGGCCTGAAGTGGCAGATTTCTCCCTGCCTTGGCGCCCAGTTCACGAGACCATATCCACCGCCGATCACCACCTTCTCGGCGGTGATGGTCTGGCCGTTTGCGGTACGCATCCCGGTGGCGGCGCCGTTTCTGGCCATGAATTCGAACACAGTCACGCCTTCGAAAATCCGGGCGCCGCCCTGAGCAGTGTGGGGCCGCTTTGTGTTGTAGTGTTTCCACCATTGCTCAATCAGAATTTGAGCTTCGCGCAGGTTGTCAAAGATTTCACAGTTGAGTAGCTCGTCCCAAAACTGGCCACTGCTTTCGCCGAAGAAAGGGGTATGAAATTTGCATCAACCCAGCCCTTCAATAATTGCGATGTCAGCGTAACACGCACTCGCTCGTTTCTCTTTCGCAGCACTGTATTCATCCGACGCATAACAATCACGCGCCTTTTGGATGCTGTCGAATTCGATTATAACTCGCCGCTGCCACATCCGACCTTCGAGAGTTTCTGCCTCCCCACGCGCCAAAAATCGTGCACCGAATTTCCGGAAAGCTTCGGGAGCGAGGCCTTGATAGGCTTGGTAGGCTTCCGGGTCGGTCACAGTGACGTTGGCGATCCAGTAACCTTTGGCCGTTCTAGTCATGGTAGTTCTTCTCTTCTTCGGCAAGCAACCGGTCAGCGATTGCAGTTGTGTCATCCAGATGCCTTTTGACGGCCTCCCGCGCGGCATCCGGATTGCCCGATATGATGGCCTCGCAAATCTGTTCCATATGCGCAATGCCCGGGCGGTCCCGGTCGGTGGTTGAAAGGGTCATCATGCGCAATCGGCTGATCCGACCGTTCAGGCGCTGGACGACATCCCATGCGATGTAGTGGCCAGCACCGTCAAAGATCTCAGAATAGAAATCAGCGGTGGCGCGGAAAAGCGCGCCGGGAGTTCTGTCTGAGAAGCCATGTTTCAGGCGCTTCAGAGCATCTCTGAGAGATCGCGCGCGTTCAGGAGTGATTTTGCGGGCACAGTTTTCAGCGGCGGCTGTCTCGAGCATGCGGCGAATTTCATAGATTTGCCGTGCGTCCTCACGGCTCATGGTGGCCACGATTGGGCCTCGGCCAGGCAAAATTTCCACAAGCCCTTCAGCTTCCAAGTAGCGAATAGTTTCGCGTATCACGGTTCTGCTGACGCCCAGCTGGTCGCACAGGGGGCGTTCGACAAGCCTTTGGCCGGGTTCAAATAATCCTTCGATTATCGCTTCGCGCATGCGCTCCTGAACCATGTCTCGCAGGGTGGCTGGCGGGTGATCAATTTTCGTTAACTTCGGTGTGCTCATGGCGGTGACGCTATCGTGAAGACATTTTTTGTACAAGGTATTATTGACAGATGGTATGATGGTATACCATCTTACGGCGCAACGAATCGTAAGGAATACCGTCATGCCCGCCGAAATCCGCAAAACGTTGCTTCACGTTGAAAACACCCTGATCGAAGGGGGGAGAGTTGCAGAGCAACCATTGAAGATGATTGCAGCGGTCGCGGTGATCAGGAATCCGTGGGCTGGCCGTGGTTTTGTTGACGACCTGAAGCCCGGGATTCATGATTGCGCACCAGGCCTCGGCAGCTTGCTGACAGAGATGGTACTCGACGCTGCTGGCGGCGGCGGCAAGGTCGAAGGTTATGGCAAAGCTGCGATTGTGGGTGTCAATGGTGAGGTCGAGCATGGTTCGGCTCTGATCCACACTCTGCGTTTTGGCAATTTTTATCGCGAAGCGGTTGGCGCGAAATCCTATCTGGCGTTCACCAATACGCGCGGCCCGGCAAATGCCGCGATGCAGATCCCGCTGATGGACAAAAACGACGGTGGTCGGCGCAGCCATTACCTGACCATCCAGTTGCAGGTGGCAGACGCGCCCGCACCGGATGAGATCATGGTTGCGCTTGGTGCCTCGATCGGTGGTCGCCCGCATCACCGCATTGGTGACCGTTATCAGGATCTCAAGGAACTGGGCCATGACGTTGACAACCCTGCAGCTGTCTGAGCCCTTTGGTGCGATCGCCTATCGCGAGGCGGGGCTTTCCCATTCTGGCAAAGCGGCCCCCGTCGTGCTGATCCATGGCGTGGGCATGCAATCGGCGGCCTGGGGTCCTCAGATCGAGTTCCTCGAACAAACGCATCACGTGATTGCGTTGGATATGCCGGGGCATGGTGGCAGCGATCAGATCCCGGAAGGCTCTGAACTGCCGGAGTTTCTGGATTGGCTGCTGGCGGTTCTGGATCTGCTGAAACTGCAGCGCGTCAACCTTGCCGGCCATTCCATGGGTGCGTTGATTGCGGGCGGATTTGCCGTGCGCAACACGGACCGGGTTGAGCGGGTCGCGTTGCTGAACGGAGTGTTCTGCAGGGACGCGGCCTCAAGCAAATCCGTGATCGAGCGCGCCAAGCTGATCGGTACCGGGTCCTTTGATGTCGAAACCCCGCTGCGGCGATGGTTTGGCGACACACCCGTGGAACAGGCCGCGCGTGACGATGTCGCGGCATGGCTTTCAGCCGTTAATATCGAAGGCTACGCCACCGCCTATAATGCGTTTGCACGCGGCGACGCCCTCTATGCCGACGGGTTTGGTAAGATCACCTGTCCGTTGCTGGCCCTGACCGGAGATGACGATCCAAATTCGACCCCGGCCATGTCTATCGCAATGGCAGAGGCCGCACGGAACGGGACAGCCATCGTGGTCGAAAATCACCGGCATATGGTGAACCTGACGGCGCCGGATACCGTCAATGCGGCCTTGGAGGCCTGGTTGCAAACCCCATCGGAAGAGGTTGACCCAAAATGATCGAATTCGACCCACGCACGCTCCGCAACCCCCGCGCCCTGCGCAATGCGTTCGGCACCTATATGACAGGTGTGACCGTCGTGACCGCGCATGACGATGCAGGCAACCCGTTGGGCTTTACCGCAAACTCATTTGCCTCGGTTTCTCTCGAGCCTCCTTTGGTGCTGGTGTGTCTGGCCAACACCTCAAGCAATTACGAAACCTTTGCGAACACATCGAAATTTGCCATCAACATTCTGTCCGAAAGCCAAATCGAGGTGTCGAACACCTTTGCCCGCCCGGTTGAAGACCGGTTTGCCACCGTTGAGTGGCAGCTTGGCCCCAATGGATCACCGATCCTTGATGACGTCTCCGCTTGGTTCGATTGTGACATGTCGCGAACTGTTGATGCCGGTGACCACCTGATCCTGATCGGTGAGGTCAAGGCCTTTGATCACAACATCGCACCTGGTTTGGGATACGCTCGCGGTGCCTACGTTACCCCCGCTGCCGAGGCGAAGGCCCTGAGCAAACGGACCGGCATGGTCGTGTCCGCCCTGATCGAGCGGGACGGGAAGATTCTGCTGAAGGGCGACAGCCATGGCCGCCTGACCATCCCGGCCATCGATGACGTTGCCGACGGTGCCAACGTCGCCCTGACCCGGCTGATCGAAGAGTGCGGTGTACAGGCAGAGCCGGGATTTATCTACTCTGTTTACCAGGATGAAGCGCGCAAACATCAACACATCTCTTTCCTGTGTCAGGCCGCCGATGGCGAACCGACAAACGGTGTTTTTACCGAGATCAGCGAGTCCACTCTGATGGATATTGCCGATCCGGCCATCCGCACCATGCTGGAGCGGTTCGCCACAGAAAGCCGCATCGGGAATTTCGGGGTGTATTACGGCAACGAGGTGAGTGGGGAGGTCAAACCACTCACCGCTGGGAGTTAAATGGCAATGAAATTCTCACTTTTTGCGCATATGGAACGGATCTCGCCGGATCAGGACCAGAAGCAGCTGTATGATGAATTCATCCAGCTGTGCAAAATCGCCGACGAAGGCGGTATGCACGCGATCTGGACCGGCGAACACCATGGTATGAACTTTACCATCGCGCCCAATCCGTTCCTGAATCTGGTCGATGTCGCGCGGCACACCAAAAATGTGCGGCTGGGCACCGGCACGGTCATCGCGCCGTTCTGGCACCCGATCCGTCTGGCGGGTGAAGCGGCCATGGCGGACATTATTACCGATGGCCGTCTGGATCTTGGCATCGCGCGTGGGGCCTACAGTTTTGAGTACGAGCGGATCATGCCGGGAATGGATGCGTGGGAAGCGGGCCAGCGCATGCGCGAGCTGGTGCCGGCCGTGAAGAAGCTGTGGCAAGGCGATTACGCGCACGAGGGCGAATTTCACCAGTTCCCCAAGACGACTTCGGCGCCTTTACCCTTGCAGCAGGACGGCCCTCCGATCTGGGTGGCGGCGCGTGATCCGAACAGCCATGAATTTGCGGTACAAAACGGCTGCAATGTACAGGTAACACCGCTTTGGAACGGCGATGATGAGGTCGAGAGCCTTATGTCCAAGTTCAACGCGGCCTGCGAGAAGTTCCCGGATGCGCAGCGACCCAAGATCATGCTGCTGCGCCATACGTTCGTGGCCGAGGATGACGCGGATGTAAAACGGGCGGCGATCGAACTGAACCGGTTCTACTGCTATTTCGGTGCCTGGTTCATGAACAAACGCGAGATCACGCAAGGTCTGATCGACCCGCTGAGCGAAGAAGATATCGCCGCGCATCCGTTCTATACGCCGGAAAACATGGAGCGCGATCTGGTCATCGGCACCGCCGACACCGTGATCGACCGCATCCGCAAAAGCGAAGCGCTTGGTTACGACGAGTATTCGTTCTGGATCGATTCAAGCATGCCGTTCGAGCGCAAGAAGGCTTCGCTGGAGCGGTTTATAAAAGATGTCATGCCGGCGTTTCAGTAGGGGATTGACGTAAAATGCAGCAGTTTCAACAGTATATCGGCGGCGCATTTTCGGATGGCGCGGGGCAGTTTGACAGCCTGGACCCCGCGACCGGTAAGGTCTGGGCCAAAATGCCAGAAGCCAGCGCCGAGGATGTCAATCAGGCTGTTGAAACTGCTGAACAGGCGTTTTTCTCGCCCGAATGGGCGGGAATGACGGCCACTGCGCGTGGCAAGCTGCTGCACCGGCTGGCTGATCTGGTCGCAGAAAATGCGCCGCGTCTGGCCGAGTTGGAAACCCGCGATACCGGAAAAATCATCCGTGAAACCTCGGCTCAGATTGCTTATGTCGCCGAGTATTACCGCTACTACGCCGGGCTTGCCGACAAGATCGAAGGCGCACACCTGCCCATCGACAAACCGGATATGGAGGTCTGGCTACGTCGCGAACCGATTGGTGTCACGGCCGCAGTCGTGCCGTGGAATTCGCAACTGTTCCTTTCGGCGGTGAAAATAGGACCGGCTTTGGCCGCCGGATGTACCGTTGTCCTGAAAGCCTCGGAAGAGGGTCCCGCGCCGATGCTGGAATTTGCGCGGATCTTCGATCAGGCCGGGTTCCCCAAAGGTGTGCTGAACATAATCACAGGTGGTCCCGAGGTGGGTGCCATTCTGACCAGTCACCCGAAAGTGGCCCATGTTGCCTTCACTGGCGGGCCCGAAACCGCGCGTCACATTGTGCGCAACTCGGCCGAAAACCTGGCCTCGACCTCGTTGGAACTGGGCGGCAAGTCGCCCTTCATCGTCTTTGAAGATGCGGATCTCGAAAGCGCTGTGAACGCGCAGGTTTCGGGTATTTTCGCCGCGACCGGCCAAAGCTGCGTTGCGGGTTCTCGCCTGGTTGTGCAGGCCTCGGTCAAGGATGCCTTTCTGGCACGTCTGAAGGAAAAGGCCGAGGCGGTCGTCATCGGTTCGCCGGATGACATGGCGACCGAGGTCGGCCCTCTTTGTACCCGGCGCCAGCGTGACATCGCGGTTGACCTGATCGACCGCTCCATCGCGCAGGGTGCCAGGCTGGTGACAGGCGGTAAGCCCATCGACCGCGAGGGGTTCTTTTTTCCGCCGACCATTCTTGATTGTTCGGAAGTACCCGGCGCGGACAGCCTGACCAATGAATTCTTCGGGCCTGTTCTGTCGGTTGTTTCGTTCGAAACCGAAGACGAAGCCATCGCGATTGCAAACAACACCAAGTTCGGGCTGGCCTCGGGTCTGTTCACCCGAAACCTGACGCGCGCACATCGCATGATCCGCGCCATTCGGGCGGGGATTGTCTGGGTTAACACCTATCGTGCCGTCAGCCCCATCGCGCCATTCGGAGGGTACGGCTTGTCGGGTCACGGACGCGAGGGCGGCCTGCAGGCGATGCTGGACTACACCAAGGTCAAGTCGGTCTGGCTGCGCACCAGTGATGATCCGATTCCTGACCCCTTTGTTATGCGCTGATTTCAACACTCACTACCGCGAACAACGGTAAGCGGTGCGTTCGTATATCACGGGAGGACTACAAATATGGCTAACGCTCAACCCCCTAATAATGGGGACCATCTGGTCTCCGACAAGGGGATATTTAAAGGGCTTCACAACGGAATGAGCATCGCGTCCAAAGCGATGGTCGCCGCCTTTGTGCTGTTTACGATTCTCAACGTTGACTTTGCCAGCGGTGTCTACAAAGGCATCCGTTCCTGGGTCGAGGGAGCGCTGAGCTGGTATTACATCAGTTCGGTTCTCGTGCTGTTCTTTGTCTGCCTGTTCCTGATGTTCAGCCGCTTTGGCTCGATCCGCCTCGGGGACGATGACAGCCGGCCCGAGTTCAGCAATTTCTCGTGGTTTGCGATGCTGTTTTCGGCTGGTGTGTCGATCGGCATTCTGTTCTTTGGTATCGCTGAACCACTGTTCTACTTCGACAATGCCGCAGGATGGGGATACCCGAACAACCCTTTTGCTGATGCGGCAGGCCATACCGAAATGAATGTCCAACGCGCCGTAGACGCTGTTGTCGTCACCAACTTCCACTGGGGTCTGCACGGCTGGGCGATCTATACGATGACCGGTCTGGCGCTTGGATATTTTGCGTTTCGCAAGAAGCTGCCGCTGACCTTCCGGTCGGCGCTTTACCCGATCCTCGGCGATCGCATCTATGGTCCGGTGGGTCATGCGGTTGATTTGCTGGCGGTTTTCGGCACGGTGTTCGGTATCGCAACCTCGATGGGCTTGGGTGTTACGCAGATGGCCGAAGGCCTGAACGTTTTGTTCAGCACTGGCACGGGCACCGCGCTGAAGGTTGCACTGGTTATCGGTATCTCGATTGTTGCGACAATGTCCGCAGTTTCGGGCATCGGCAAAGGCATTCGCATCCTATCCGAATGGAACATCATCCTGTCAATTCTGCTGGTGCTGTTCTTCCTGTTTGCCGGTCCGACCCAATGGCTCATCGGGTTCTTCATGAATGCCGTTGGTGACTATGCAACTGGCCTGTGGTCGATGGGTTTCTGGACGGCCTCCGAGCCTGGTGACGTGTCGTGGCAGGGTGGCTGGACCATCTTCTACTGGGGCTGGTGGTTGAGCTGGGCACCTTTCGTCGGAATGTTTGTGGCCCGAATTTCCAAAGGGCGCACGATCCGTGAGTTCATGCTGGGCGCGATGTTCGTTCCCACCACCATGGCTTTCATCTGGATCTCGATCTTTGGCGGCAACGCGCTTTTCCTTGAACTGAATGCGGTTGATGGTGCGGGCTCGGCAGGGCTGATCGACATGGTCAACAGCTGGAACCTTGGTGGCACGCTTTACAGCACCATTGAACTACTGGCGGTCAATGGCACCCTGTCCTGGATCGTGTCAGCGCTGGCAACGTTCCTGCTGGCGACATGGTTCATCACCAGTTCGGACTCGGGCACACTTGTCGTGACCACCATTCTGTCCATGGGCAATGCGCACCCACCGAAATTCCATCGTGTGGTTTGGGGCGCTGCCCAGGGTCTGGTCGCAGCCGTACTGCTGATCGCCGGTGGTTTGTCGGCTTTGCAAACGGCAGCCATTGCCGCAGCCCTTCCGATCTCGATCCTCGTTGTTCTGATGGCCTGGGGCGTCATCAAGTCGCTGATCGAAGACAGCTCGGCCACGGCAGAGGCGCCGGGTGTCGCACCGGATGGAACCGCACTTGATGGTGATCTGCACGCCTGAACCGGCATCACCAACCAACTTGAACGGGCGGGGACTTCCCCGCCCGTTTGAAATCATACAGGAGACACCAATGCTGACTTTGAAGCGTGCCGAACTTTTGATTGAGGCGGCCTATCTGAACGGAAAATGGGTGGCGCGCGACAACCGGTTCGATGTTACGAATCCCTCGACCGGAGAGGTTTTGGCACAGGTCGCGGAATGCTCAGCCGCCGATGCCAATGAGGCAATCGATGCAGCGCAATCCGCGCAAAGGGATTGGGCGGCGCTAACTGGCAAGGAACGCGCGGCAATTCTGCGCACCTGGTTCGATCTGATGGTCGCCAATGTGGATGATCTGGGCGCAATCTTGACCGCCGAGATGGGCAAGCCGCTCGCCGAAGCCAAAGGCGAAATTGCGTATGGCGCAAGCTTTGTCGAATGGTTCGGCGAAGAAGCCAAGCGTGTTTATGGCGATACTATTCCCGGACACCAGCGCGACAAGCGCATTATGGTGCTCAAGCAGCCAATTGGTGTGGTCGGTGCCATCACCCCGTGGAACTTCCCCAACGCGATGATCGCGCGCAAAGTGGCTCCGGCTCTGGCGGCGGGTTGCGCCATAGTGGTGAAGCCCGCGGCCGAAACGCCTTTGTCCGCGCTGGCAATGGCAAAGTTGGGAGAGGAAGCAGGTATTCCACCGGGTTTGTTCTCAGTGATTACATCTACTGACAGCGTGGGCATCGGCAGGGCATTTAGCGACAATCCAGTGATGCGCAAAATCAGCTTCACCGGTTCAACGCGCGTCGGAAAAATCCTGATGCAGCAAGGTGCGGCGCAAATCAAGAAGCTCTCACTGGAACTGGGCGGCAACGCACCATTTATCGTCTGTGACGACGCCGATCTGGACAAGGCAGTCGAAGGTGCGATGATTTCGAAATTCCGCAATGCCGGGCAAACCTGCGTCTGTACAAACCGTTTCTATGTGCAGGACAGTATCCACGACGCCTTTGTCAAAAAGCTGTCGGCTGCTGTCGCTGCCTTACCCGTCGGAGATGGCTTTGCCGAGGGTTCGGCAATTGGCCCGTTGATCACGCCCGCTGCCGTTACCAAGGTCCGCGAACACATTGCTGATGCGGTCGAAAAGGGCGGAGACGTCGTTACCGGTGGATTGGCGCATGAATTAGGCGGGACATTCTTTCAGCCAACAGTGATCACCGGTGCAACGCAGGAAATGGCAGTTGCGCGAGAAGAAACGTTCGGCCCGCTGGCACCGGTTTTCAGGTTTTCAGAAATCGGAGAAGCAATCTCTGCTGCCAATGATACTGAATTTGGTCTGGCGTCGTACGTCTACACGCAGAATCTTTCGCAGATCTGGCGCTTCATGGAAGAGCTTGAATACGGTATGGTCGGAGTGAACACCGGCTTGATCTCCACCGAAGTGGCACCGTTTGGTGGCATCAAGGAAAGCGGTCTTGGGCGCGAAGGATCAAAATACGGGATCGAAGATTATCTCGAGCTCAAGTACTGCTGCCTGTGCGTTTGATCCTATAGTCTGATAGAACTGAGCGATCGCTTGAAGAAGGTGGTCGCCCAACACAAATTCGAATGTGAGCGGTAAACAAATCGCGACTCTTATTGACGTTTAGGGTAGGGGGCTCGGCTCTTTTCCTCCATCATCTTTTTGCGGAAGACCCCGGCGGGTGTTCCCTATCCGAGGCATTTGCGAGGCGTCGCGTTGCGGCGGTTGCAGATCATTTTCAATTCATAATCTGAGACCGCCCGGATATCGCGTTTTCGGGGTAACAATCTTCGGACGCGCCGGATGGTGTTCTCGACAATACCATTTTGCCACGGTGATGAGGGACCACAGAAACTGGTTTGCGTGGTCATGTTGCGAACTTTTGTCTGGGCGAAGACATCCCACCGAACTGCCAAATCCTACCGTCACGCTCAAGCTGATGCTTTCGGGAATTGGACCGATTTCTCCAATCACCTGATGGTACAAACCGGCCAAGGCAAATAGCGAACAACATCTTCAAACTACATGACAGTGCCATTGTTTCTGTTCTATCCAGCGCTGAAATAGCTGCTTCAAAACTGCTGGTTGACACGTTCCAACGCCGTCTCCAATTGCAGGGCAAATTCACTTGCCAAAGCAGATGGGGGACGGTGGGCCGGGCGCATTATTGAGACGTTCAGAGCTACATGAGGACGGAACGCCCTGAAGACGACGGGCCTGGGCTCGGGCCGCATATTGACGTATCCTGCCGCAGTGATCGGGTCGCATATGCAATAGCACAGACCCTTTTCCACCAAGGTCAGAGCCGGGTGAAATGTCCTAAGTTCGAACCGATGTTCGAACGGGGCCTTTTGACTGGCAAACGCCCGGAGAGTCGCAACCAGGTTCGGATGTCCTTCTTGCAGTCCGGCCATTGGACGGCCAGACAGGTGATGGGCCTCGACCATGTCCAATTCGGTCAGCGGATCACCCGCGGGGATCGCGCACACGCATCGCATGTCGAAGTCGATCGTCTCGATCGCCGCGGTGGGTTTTGGGGATTCACCCAATCCGATGTCATATTGCTGGGAGGCAACCCATTCCTCGATTACCGGGGATGCCCGCATCATCAACGACGCTTTCACATCTGGTTTGTCCAACAGGAACTCACCTAAAAGCTGCGGCATCAAAAGACTGGCGGCGGCTGGCATGCAGGCGATGTTCAGACGACCCTTTGTCAGCGCCCCGATTTCGCGCATTGTCCGAGTAGAAAGCGACAAACGATCCAGGATCGCCTCGGCCTCGGTGATGAAGTACTGGGCCTCGGGGGTAGGGGCCATTTTGCCGCGCTGCCGGCGGAACAAGGCGATGTCCAACTCGGCTTCGAGATTTGCGATCAGCGCGCTCACTGCTGGTTGGGTTCGACCGAGGATTCGGGCGGCATCGGACACTGACCCTGTCCGCATGACTTCGCGAAAAGCCTGTAATTGGCGAAAACTGAGGTTCATGTACCGTGTTATTCCTTAACTTTTCAACACCCTATAAAGTAACTTTATTCAATGATCAATTTAATCGTTTTGACTTAATATGATTAGCTCGTGATTTTTCCCACCACGAATGCACCACCTGTATTCGAAACGACGGAGGGGGAAATGACACGCTTTGCAAGTGTTCTGCTGACAGTCCTGATATGCCTGGTTGCTCTAGGGCAATTCGTGCAGGTAATCACACGCTATGTTCTGGAAATCCCAGTCATGGGGCTGGAAGAGAGCCTGCTCTATCCCACTCTGTGGCTGTACATGCTGGGGGCGGTCAATGCCTCGCGCGAGAACACGCATATTCGGGCCAACGTGCTCGAGATATTTCTGTCCACCGAACGCCAGCATCAGGTTCTTGCAGTCATAGGTGAGGTCATCAGCCTGATCGTAGGTATCTGGCTGACAACCTGGGCCTGGGATTTCACCAAGTATTCGATGCGCGTCTGGCGCGAAAGTCCGACGCTGTATCTGCCGACCTTCTATGTCGATGTCGCTTTGTTTGTCGGGTTGGTCCTGATGATGATCTTCACCGCCTGGCATCTGCTGATGCATCTGCGCGCTCTGTTTTCCCCCATCGTCGAACCCGCCGTTGAAGGAGGTCTGAAATGATTGAGATCGCGCTTTTCGCAGTACTGGTTCTGGTCATCCTGCTGACACTGGGCGTTCCGCTGCCTTATTGCTTCGGTGCGGGTCTGATGGTGATGTATTTCGCCGGTGACGTGGTCATGAAGGGCAATATGCTGTGGGGTTTCCAACAGTTGGGCAACCCGGTGCTGCTGGCCATTCCGCTGTTTGTCCTGGCGGGGACGATCATGTCCGTATCCGGCATCGCGGCAAGCCTTCTCAACTTCGTCAATATCTTCATCGGCCACCTGCGCGGCGGGCTGGGTGTGGTCGCGACCGTGTCCTGCGCGCTTATCGGTGCCATTTCCGGCTCGGGCCTGACCGGCGTCGCCGCCATCGGCCCGCTGCTGATCCCGGAAATGGAGAAACAGGGCTACCCCCGCGAATACGCAACGGCGCTGATCGCAAACGCATCTCTTCTAGGTTTGTTAATCCCGCCCTCGGTCACCATGATCGTCTATGGCTGGGTCACCGATACCTCAATCCTGGCCTGCTTCCTGGCAACGCTGGGACCCGGTCTGCTGATCATGGCCAGCTTTTCGGCGGTCAATATCCGGATGGCGCGCAAGTTCCCACTGCAACTGAACGAACCCCTCAAAGGCATAGCCTTCGTGTCCGAAGCAACCCAACGCGGGTTCAAGGCCACACCCGCCCTGCTGATGCCGGTGATCATTCTGGGCGGCATCTATGGCGGCATCATGACTCCGACCGAGGCCGCCGCCGTGGCGGTGATCTATGCAATCCCGGTGGGGTTCCTGATCTACAAGGGGCTGGATTTCCGCACGTTCTTCGGCGCTGGCAAAGAAGCCGCCACATCCGTTGGAGCTATCATGCTGATGATCCTGTTCTCGATGATCCTCAGTCAGATGTTCGTTCTGGAGAGCGTCCCTCAGGCCATTGTGCAGGCGATCTTTTCGGTGACCGAAAACAAGGCGCTGCTGCTGGTGCTGATCAACATCCTGCTGTTTCTGGTGGGCATGGTGGTCAATGACGTCACCGCCATCATTCTGATCGCGCCGCTCCTGCTGCCGCTGATGCAGGCCATCGGCGTCAGCCCAATCCAGTTTGCCGCGATCATGGGCGTCAACACCGCCATGGGCGGGGTGACGCCGCCCTATGCCTCGATCCTGTATCTGGGCGCGCGCATCGGGCAGGTGCAGGTGACACGTGTGATCCGCCCCGCCATGACCCTCATTCTGCTGGGCTATCTGCCGGTGGTGTTCCTGACCAGCTTCTGGCCGGACCTGTCGATGTGGCTGCCCCGCTTCTTTGGCTACTAAGCCGTCCACTTCATCACTTACGGAGGAGACCTATCCATGATGAACTTTCTGAAATCCACCTGCATGGCCGCAGCCGTTTTGGCGACCGCCGGTATCGCCGCTGCGGATACGCTGAAGATCAGCCATATCCGCCCCCAAGGCGCAACTATCGATAATGAACTGCGCGCATTTGCAGACGATCTGAAAACTGCAACGGATGGCTCGGTTGAGCTGAACCTGTTCCCGGCCTCGGCGCTCGGAGACTATACCTCGGTTCAGGAGCGCATTTCGGTTGGTGCCATTGACATGGCGGTTCAACCCGCCGCCACGGCCGTAGATCGCCGTATGCAGATCTCAGCCTTTCCCTATGTGGCGGCAAACTGGGAGGAGGCAAAAAAGATCTACGGCCCCGGCGGTGCGATCCACGGTGCGATGAAAGATCTCTATGCCAAGCAGGACATCACCATGCTGGCAGCCTATCCGGTGTATTTCGGCGGGGTTGCCCTGAACACCGATGCCGTAAACCCGGGTGATCCGACTGCCGCAAAGGGCATCAAGGTCCGCGTGCCGGGCATCAAGAGCTTCCAGCTGACGGCCGACGCCCTAGGCTATATCTCGTCACCGATCCCGTTCTCAGAAGCCTTCACCGCTGTTCAGACTGGCGTTGTTGATGGTGTCGTCGGGTCAGGGGCCGAGGGCTACTATGCCTCATTCCGCGATGTGACCACGTCCTACGTGCCCGTCAATACGCATTTCGAAGTTTGGTACATGATCATCAACTCGGGCACGTTGGCCGATATGAGCGACGAAGATCGGGCCGCGCTGGAGAAGGCCGCACTGAAATTCGAATCCAAGCGTTGGGAAACAGCCGAAGCCGATCAGGGCGCGTTTGAGCAGAAGCTGGCCGATAACGGTGCCACAATCGTTTCACTTACGGACGAAGAGCTTGCCGCGACCGCTGCCCATGTACGCGCGCAGGTCTGGCCGCAGGTCCTGCAGGACGTCGGTCAGGATTGGGGTCAGGGCATTCTCGACCAGATCGGCGACTAAACCGGCCCGACCCTGAAATCGGGCAAGGCGTGTTCTCCCTGCGCCTTGCCCCGCTTTCCGACGGAGATCATAATGTTCAGATCCTTGCAAGATCATGGCTGCGACCGGGTACCGCTGACCATAAATGGCCAGCAGGTAATCGCCCGCGAGGGTCAGTCCGTTTGGTCCGCCATGGCAGTAAATGGCCATGTCGAAACCCGTAAAGCCGCTTTGTCGGGTGATGCGCGCAGCGCGTATTGCGCGATGGGTGTCTGCTTCGAGTGCATGGTAGAAATCAACGGTCTTCCTAACCAGCAAGCCTGCTTGAGGCGTGTGGCAGAAGGTATGAACGTCACCACTCAGGATATTTCAGAAGACTCCGAGGCGTTCGATGCAGGCCTTTGATTGTGCGATTGTCGGGGCAGGCCCGGCAGGCATGTCTGCTGCCATAGAACTGGCTCGGGCAGGTGTAAAGGTGGCTGTTCTGGACCGGGCACCAAGGGCAGGGGGGCAGGTTTTCCGCTCGGCAGCGGACAGCCCGGTTCCGGATGTTTTTGCCCTAGGTGCGGACTACGCTGCCGGATCCGTCCTAATTTCCAGTTTCGAGCAGACCAACGTGGCCCATTTTGCTGGCGCAGACGCATGGCATTTGGGCGATGACGGGCGTATCCTGTTTTCCCACGAGGGCGACACGCGAGAATTGTGCTGCCGCGAGATGCTGTTGTGTCCTGGTGCCATGGAGCGCCCTATGCCGATCCCCGGTTGGACATTGCCCGGCGTCATGACTGCCGGATCGGCGCAAGTGATGTTGAAATCGGACGCAACCGTGGCCGATGGGGCAATATTCGCAGGGTCCGGTCCACTGCTTTATCTGATCGTGGCACAATACCTGCGCCTTGGGGTGCCAGTGGCCGCACTGGTCGATACGACGCCTCGGCAGCATTATTTTAATGTCGCGCCGCACCTGTTCCGAGTTCTGCGGCAAACAGGGCAACTGCGGAAAGGGTTGTCTTTGTTGCAGGAAATCCGCGCTTCGGGTGTTTCGTTCCATCACTTCGCTGAACGGCTTGAGGTGATCGGCGACAAAAAAGCAAAAGGGCTCAGGTTCAATGCGGCGGGCAAGCAACACGAAGTCACTGCTGACACTGTATTTCTGCACCATGGCATACAGCCCAATCTGAACATGACGCGCGCGATGGACTTGGACCACCACTGGAACCCCGAGCAGATGTGCTGGCAGGTTACTGTGGATGAATTTGGTCAAAGTTCGGTTGAACATGTGTCGGTGGCTGGAGATGGCGCGGGTATTGTCGGTGCCGATGGCGCACAGGCCGCGGGTCGCCTGGCCGCGCTGAATATCCTGCACCGACTTGGCCAACTTTCGCGGGCCGAGCGTAATCAAAAGGCGGCCAAAGATCTGTCCTTTCTGTCTTCCTTGAAACCATTCCGACGTTTCATCGACAGGCTTTATCGTCCGACTGACGCGTTGCGACTGCCAAACGACCCTAAAACACTGGTCTGCCGCTGCGAAGAGCAATCTCTGGGCGATCTACGCAAAGGGTTCGAACAGGGTGCGCGCGACCCGAATGCACTTAAATCCCTGACACGTTGCGGCATGGGGCCATGTCAGGGTCGTCAATGTGGTCACATCGTGGCCGGATTGTTGGCGCGATGGCGAAACGTGCAACCGGAGACGGTTGGGTATTACCGGCTGCGCAGCCCTCAGCGTTTGCTGACTTTGGAGGAATTGAGCCGATACGGCACCGTTCAGGCGGAGGTTGCGGAATGAGGGCGGATGTTCTGATCGTCGGAGGCGGGATTCAGGGTTGTGCCACGGCTTACAATCTGGCGCGTCGGGGCGTGTCTGCGATCGTGTTTGAAAAAGACTATGCCGGGCGTCATGCGTCTGGTGTCAATGCAGGTGGGGTGCGTTTGTTGGGTCGCGACATGGCCGAAGTGCCGCTGTCCAAGGCATCGATGGAAATGTGGCAAACCCTGGATGACGAATTGGGTCGCGACACAGGATTTCGCGGTCAAACTCTGATCAACATCGCTGTAGATGACGCAGATTTGAAATCCCTGCACACGCGCGAGGACATGATGCGCGTGGCGGGACATACGCACGAGCGCATAATAGACCGGTCCGAGCTGATGGACCGTCTGCCGCACGTAAACCCCGAATGCGTAGGTGGTGTGATTTCCGAGATGGACGGGTATGCGATCCCCTATAAGGCCACCGCTGCTTTTCGCCAAGCCGCCGAAAGCTTGGGTGCGCAAGTGATAGAAGGCGAAGAGGTTTTGGGGCTCAGGCGGGTCGGAAACACTTGGCTGGCGCAAGGTCGTCGGCACCGATATGAGGCTGAGGCTGTAGTCAATTGTGCGGGTGCCTGGGCGGATCGGATCGCGTTGATGGTCGGGGACAACGTGCCGCTCAGCCATGCGGCACCCATGCTGATGATCACGGCCAGGATGCCACGTTTCGCCAAACCTGTGATTGGTGCGGTCAGTCGCCAACTCAGCTTTAAACAATTCGAGAATGGCACGGTCTTGATCGGCGGCGGTGCAAAAGGTTTTGCGGATCGCGCCAACAATCGTACCCGATTGGACTATTCCAAACTTGCAGCAGCCTGCCGGACCACGGCTGAGTTCTTTCCGATCATGCGTAAGGCCAGTATCAACCGGATGTGGGCTGGGCTTGAGGCCTACATGCCGGACAATCTGCCGGTCATCGGCCCGGGGGTGAACGCCGCTCGTGCCTTTCACGCATTCGGCTTTTCAGCACATGGATTTCAGATGGCTCCCGTGGTGGGGCAAATCATGGCCGATTTGGTGACTGGCGAGCAAAGCCGTTTCAATCTGTCGCCTTTTCGTATCGACCGTTTCGACCGCAAGGTCCTTTAACAGGAGACATCCACCGTGACGATCACACGCATCGAAACCGGCCATCGCATGAGCCGGATCGTCAAACACAACGGCACCGCATATTTGTGCGGCCAAACCTCGGACGCGACCACAGTCGCCGACCAGACACGCGACATTCTGGCCAAGGTCGAAGACCTTCTTGCCAAGGCGGGCAGCGACAAAACCCGGATTCTGCAATGTGTAATCTGGCTCGCCGACATGGCGGATTTCGCCGAGATGAACGAAGTTTGGGACGCTTGGGTGCCTGAAGGGTATGCCCCGGCCCGTGCCTGCGGCGAGGCCAAGCTGGCGCGCAATGTGTTGAAGGTCGAAATGATCGTCACCGCGGCATACGATTGACGGACTGGCCATAGATGGCGAGGCTGTGTCGCAATCTTTAGGCCTGGATCGACCTTTAGGTCTAGATTGACCGGCATGCCGGTTTTGACGTTTGTTTTCAGCGTAGTAAGGTCGCCATTTCCCAAATGAAGCGGTTTTGTACGCAGGTTATTCCTATATGCGATACGTGGTATCCTATCGTGGTTTGGAAGAGATCATGGCCGAACGCGGTGTTCAGTTTGACAGCGCCACTCTCAACAGGTGGGTTATGTAGTATTTGCTGATGATTGCGGCGCGAACGCAATCGATGAAACGTTCAACTCGAAAATCTTGGAGAATGGACGAAACCTACCTGCGCGTGCGGGGAGAGTGGATGTATCTCTATCGAGTGGTCGGAAAAGCAGGAAACGCCCTTGAATTCATGCTGTCTTAGCGAAGAAATGGTCTTGCACCAACAAGGTTCCTTGCCAGGGTAATTTCGTCAAACGGGATCCCAAAAAAAGGTCGTCATCGACAAGAGCAGCGCGGATACAGCAGGTACACCTTCAGAACCCGTGACGACAACTGCAAAAGCGTTGACAGGCGGAGTTCGTCACCGCTAAGGTACAGGTATGAACAGGTTTGAACACGACAGGACAGGATCAGAATTGATCGGCGCTTCAAAGCCTGTCAAAATCGCGCATCTGCTTGAATCGGACATTCGGTCCGGCACGCTGAGCAAGGGCGATCCGCTGGCAAGCGAAAACGCACTTGTCAAAAGGTTCTCGGTCAGCCGCAACACCATCCGCAAAAGCCTTGAGATATTGAGCAGCAAGGGTCTGATAACTACCAAAAGCGGTATCGGGTCCTTCGTCACGTTTGACGGCAAGACTATAGACGACCGCTCGGGCTGGAGCGTCGCGCTCGCCTCGGGCGATACCCGTCTGGAAACCCGCGTTCTGGTTCTGAACCGTGGGCCGATGGACATCGCCGATGTGCCCGAACAAACGGGTTCTGATTTTTTGATTGTCGACCGCCTGCGGTTCCGAGTGGAAACTGGCCAGGGCGTTTCGCTGGAGCGGAGCAGGGTGCCTTGGCGGGATAGTTTTGAACCTGTTCTGAACACTGGGCTCGAGGCGGGATCGCTGACTGAATTGTTGCGGTCCCAAGGATTGATTGTTGCTGGGGGCGACGAATGGGCAGGGGTCTTACCTGCACTTTCGGCTGAGGATGCAAGGTTGATGGCGCGCGAAACCGGCGAGCCGATGTTGCGCTTGCGGCGTCTGACGCGGGCAGCGGATGGCACCGTCATCGAATTTGTCGAAAGTATCCTCGATCCGTTGATGTTCGGCTTGCACATGGAGTTCTAACGGTGGAAGGGCCTGGATATGACGTCCAATTTGATCGCGCATGTGGTGCACTGGCAGGGATGGCGATTGGCGACGCGATGGGGATGCCGTCGCAAACCCTGCCGCGTGAGGATATTCAGAGCAACTACGGTACGATTTCGACCTATGTGGCGCCGTACCCGGATCATCCCGTTTCGCATGGGCTGAAGGCCGCCCAGATCACTGACGATACCGAACAGGCCCTGTTGCTGGCTGGCCGGTTGATCGACGATGGCGGTGCATTGGATGAAGCACGTTGGGCGCAGGATCTGCTGGGATGGGAAGCGGATGTGCGCAAGCGGGGTCTACGCGATTTGCTTGGCCCGTCCTCAAAAGCAGCACTTGACGCGATCATATCCGGCGCATCACCGACCGAGACCGGGCGCGATGGTACAACCAACGGCGCCGCCATGCGTATCACCCCGGTCGGTATCGCCACTCGGATTGATCCGTTGCTGGGTTTTCTGGACCGTGTCGAGCTGGCTTGCCGCATGACGCATAACACAGGCGAAGCAATCGCAGCAGCCGCTGCAGTAGCTGCCGTGGTGAGTTGTGGCATCGAAGGCATGACATTCGATCAGGCGCTCGCATCTGGGCTTCAGGCTGCTCGCGAAGGGCAGAAACGCGGGTACTCTGTTGGAGAGCCGGACATGGCGCAGAAGATATCTGCGGCCCTCGCAGCGGCTGATTCCGGCATACCCGTGGAAAAATTTGCCCAAAGGGTCGGAACCTCTGTGGCATCGCATGAATCCGTTGCCGCCGCTTTTGGCATCGTTCGGCTGGCCGGATGCAATCCCTGGGAAATTGCCAAAATAGCCGCAA
This sequence comes from Ruegeria sp. AF8, assembly GCF_056541825.1. NCBI lineage: Bacteria > Pseudomonadati > Pseudomonadota > Alphaproteobacteria > Rhodobacterales > Roseobacteraceae > Ruegeria > Ruegeria sp. AF8. Next base: position 136,893 of record NZ_JBQFYW010000010.1, read on the forward strand.
ATATCGGTGACGACACCGATACGATTGGCGCGATTGCCGGGGCGATGGCTGGGGCTTGTACTGGTCGAAACCGGATCGCACCTGAAGCGCTCGCGCCGGTTCTGGCCGCAAACAGCCTGCCGCTCGAGCAGACAGCCCGAGATCTTCTGCACTTAAGAACCAGACATGACCGGCCTGCGCCAGGCGGCGCGGAGTTTGACCAATGACGAACCGTCTTTTGCAAATGTCTGGTGTTGTTGCCGACCTTCTTTACGAAGTGGAGCAAGTGCCCGCAGCTGGTGAAGAGGCCATTGTCCGTGGTTTCTCGATCAAGCCAGGCGGCGGTTATAACGCGATGGTTGCCGCAAAGCGAACGGGCATGATGGTTTGTTATGGCGGGACAATCGGATCGGGTCCGTTTGCCCAGATCGTGCGCGAAGGGTTGAATGCTGAAGGCATCCCTTTCCTGCGCCCACAAGATCTGACCCGCGATCAGGGTTGTTGCAGCGTTTTGATCGATGCAGAAGGCGAGCGCACATTTGTGGCAAGTGATGGTGCCGAAGGGCATGTCAGCCCTGAAGACCTCAGGCAAATCGCCTTTGCCGAATTTGGGTGGACCCTGCTGTCAGGCTATGCGCTGCACTACACTGAGTCTCGCGATACACTGTGCCATTGGCTCGAAACAGAGGAAATTATCCCCAATCTTGTGTTCGACCCCTCGCCTGTTGTGGCGGCAATTTCTGACAACATACGGACGGCTGCGATGGAGCGGGCGCACTGGATCAGCACCAATGCCCGCGAAGCGGCCATCCTGACAGGTCGACACGATCCCGCCGAAGCCGCAAACATCCTCTCCACTTCGCGCCCGTCTGGCGGCGGCTCTGTGGTGCGGAACGGGGCTGAAGGGTGCTTTGTGGGCGTCGGGGGGGTGGTCAAACACATCCCTCCCTATCGCGTTCAGGTGGTCGACTCGAACGGGGCCGGAGACGCCCATGTCGGCAGTTTCATCGCCCGGCTGGCGGGTGGAGACACACCGTGGCAGGCCGCCAGATATGCCAATGTCGCGGCCGCGCTTTCAACAACACAAAAAGGCCCGGCGACAACACCGACCTGCGCGGTGGTTGCCGAGGTTCTGAATAACAAAGAGGCCTGTTGATCGAGAATATCCGATAGCGACTGACTGGGAGGTCAAAATGAACAAGCAAATCTTACTGGCGACAACTGTCGCATTTTTCGGAACGTCCGCGATCGCCGATGAAATCCGGGTGCTGAACTGGCAAGGTTATGGCACAGATCTGGACTGGGCTGTCGACGCGTTTTCGGAAGCAACTGGCCATACGGTAGTTCATGAGTATTTCAATTCCGAACAGGAAATGCTTACGAAATTGCGGACAAATCCGGGCGCCTACGATGTGGTTCTGATCAACGCCGCCTTTACGCCACAAGCGCAGGAAGAAGGCCTGATCGGCCCTGTCGACGTGACACTGGTCGAAAACCTCAAGGACGTGCCCGAGAACATGTCCGGCAATCAAGACCTGAATACGGGTGGTGCCTTGCACGGCGTACCGTGGACCTGGGGCTTGACTTCGTTCGCGGTCAATACTGGCGAGTTTGATGAGATGCCGGATTCGATCGATGTGTTTTGGGACAAGGCCCATGAGGGCAAAGTATCGATCCGGGACGACGCGTTGGAAGCAGTGCAGTTCGCAGCCATCGCAACGGGTCAGGACATCAACAATATCAGCGATATGGGCGCAATTCAGACCAAACTTGCCGAGTTGATGCCGCAGATCAAGACCTATTGGGGTTCGGAAAACGACTGGAACCAGTTCATGGCCGCAGGCGATCTTGATGTTGCAACTTTCTGGTCGGGGTCGGCAAGCCGGTCGATGGCCGCCGGACTGCCGGTTCAGTTCGTCGTGCCTAAGGAAGGTGCGATCGGTTGGCTCGACGGTCTGTCCATTCCGGCATCATCGACCAAGAAAGGAGCGGCACATCAGTTCATCAACTGGATGATCGACCCAGAATTTTATGTGAAATGGGCTGCCGAGGGTGCACCGGCTTCCGCCAATGCCAAGGCTGCTGCTGCGCTGCCAGATGATGCCTTCAACAAGCGTATTCTGGGCGATCCAGAAATTGTCGCGCGGGTTCAGTTCCAGCGCCCGGTCTCGGACGAAAACCGCGAGAAATACCTTGAACTTTGGCAGGGTCTGAAGGCGGCACAATAGGTCGGCCGCCGGTAAAAGGGAGAGCAAAAGAAGATGTCCAATGTCCTTGCAAGTCAGGAACGGTTGAAAATCTTCGGGCTGCTCTCCCCAGCCTATCTCTGGCTGACAGTGGCCATTTTCTTGCCGCTGTCCGCGATGCTGTATTTCAGTTTCTTGTCGGATGTGCCCTTTGGCGATACCGATTGGCACCATACGGCGGAAAACTACCAGGCCTTCTTCCAAACCACGACCTATGCGACGCTGCTGTGGAAATCGCTCAAGCTGGGTCTGACGGTCACAGCCGTATCCGTGTTGGTTGGGTTTCCCTGCGCCTATGTTCTGGCCAAGGCGATCCGAGGGCGCTCGCGTGAAGCGCTGTTCCTGCTGGTGATCCTGCCCTTCTGGTCCAATTCGCTAGTGCGCATCTTTTCCTGGGCGATCGTGCTACGCGGAAACGGTGTTCTGGAACTGGGCCTGAACACGATCCTGCCCTTCGAGGTTGATGTGAACCTGATGTTCTCTACGCCCGCAATCGTTATCGGGCTGGTGCATTCCTACTTGCCTTACGTGATTTTGACATCCTATCTGGCCCTGCAGGCCATTGACGACAATCTGATCGACGCGGCCCGTTCCATGGGGGCGGGCAAGCTAACGATCCTGTGGCGCATCATCCTGCCGCTGTCGCTGCCGGGGCTGTTGGCGGGTGCGGTTCTGATTTTCGTGCCGGTTGTCGGCTCGTTCATGGAGCCGCGCATTCTGGGCGGCCGAGTCGGCACCTATTTCGGCACCGTGATCGAGGATCAGTTCGTAGCTGTGTTCAACTGGCCGCTTGGGGCGGCCCTGTCCTTCATCCTTCTGGCTGTTGTCTTGCTGATCCTCGCGGCAGCCAGCCCGGTATTGAAGAGGGCACAGACATGAGCGGACGTTTCCTAACGCTGTTGGGCAAGACCTGGCTGGGCCTGATCCTGTTCTTCCTGTATGCCCCGATCATTGTAATGGCGTTTATGTCCTTCAACGCCTCGCAATATTATCAGCTGCCTTTCGAATTCTCGCTCAGATGGTATCAGGATTTGGCCGGTAATGATGAGATCATCGCAGCCGCCACCCGTTCGGTCCTGATTGCGATCGTGACCACGATCATTGCGACAGTTCTGGGCACGGCAGCCTCCGTCGCTCTGTTCCGGTTTGAATTCCGGGGCAAACGGTTCTTGCAGGTCATGCTGTTTCCCCCGATCGCTATCCCATGGCTGATCACTGGTACAGCCATGCTGATCTTTTTCTTCGGGGTCGGGCTGGGGCGCGGGACCCCGTCGGTTATTATCGGCCATGTAGCATTGGCACTGCCTTATGTGATCGTCGTCGTCAGCGCCCGTCTGTCCACATTCGATGCCACACTTGAAGAGGCTGCCAGGTCGTTGGGCGCCGATGCCTGGACCGTGACGCGCCGTGTAACGTTGCCGTGGATTTCGTCCGGCGTAATTGCGGGGGCGCTGTTTGCATTCGCGGTCAGCTTTGACCAGTTCGTCGTGTCATATTTCCTGTCCGAACCGGGAGACAGCACCCTGCCGGTGCTGATTTACACGTCGATCCGCAAAGGGTTCACCCCGGAGATCAACGCGATCTCCACGATCATAATTGTTGTTTCGATGGCCGTGATGCTGTTCGCGGCCCGGTTCTCAAACTTTGGAGGGGAACGCTGATGGCCGAGGTCTCTGTCCAGAATGTTACCAAGAGTTTCGGGTCGCTGAAAGCACTGAACGATGTCACGATGGATTTTCCCAACGGCGGCTTTTTTGCGCTGCTCGGGCCGTCAGGAAGCGGCAAGACGACCCTGTTGCGCGCGATCGCCGGGTTCATCTTCACCGATGGTGGGTCCATCCGTATCGGCGATACGTCCGTCGAACACGTCCCAGTGGAAAAGCGCGACATCGGCATGATGTTCCAGAACTACGCGCTGTTTCCCAATATGAGCGTGGCCGACAACGTGGGTTTTGGTCTGCGCGTGCGCAAAGTCGGGGCGGCAGAAGAACGCCGCCGTGTAGGCGAGGCATTGGATCTGGTTCAGCTTGGCCAACACGGAGATCGCAAACCGCATCAGCTATCGGGCGGTCAGCGCCAGCGTGTCGCTCTCGCCCGGGCCATCGTGACCAACCCCAAGGTGTTGCTGCTGGACGAACCCCTGTCGGCGCTGGACAAGGCGCTGCGCGTCGACATGCAGATTGAACTCAAGCGCATCCAGCGCGAGATTGGCATCACCACTATTTTCGTGACCCACGATCAGGAAGAGGCCCTCACTCTATCCGACAAGATCGGCATCCTCAGAAGCGGCTGCATGATTCAGGCTGGTCCTCCGCGCGAGGTTTACAGCAATCCGACGGATGTTTTCACGGCCGAATTTCTGGGCGAAGCGAACTTTCTGTCTAAGGGTGGCAAAGGGGTGCTTGGTGTGGAATCGGCCAGTATTAAGTTGCCGCCCAATACAGCAGCGAATGCAACGCTGGCTGTGCGCCCGGAAAATATTAGTATCTCGGTCGAAGAACCGGACCATGCGACGTTGTCGAAGATGCCCGCGACTCTGGAGCGCCGCATCTTTGCTGGCGCAATGGCGACCTGTATCTTGAATTGCGACGGACAGGTGTTCAAGGTGATTGCCCGAGATCAGGACATCCCCGAACTGACCGAGGGCGGCCGGGTCTGGCTCAGTTGGGAGCCTGAAAAAACCATGGTGATACCCGATGGCCAATGACCCACGGTGAATTCTGAACCGGGACTCTTGCTTGGCGCCAGATCAGGGATTCAAAACACCCTTCGATCAATTTCTTCGTGACACTAACGCCGGCACCTTCCACGGGGCCGATTCCGGCTCATTGCAGACTGATACGCTTCCACGAGTATGTTTTCCTCATTGATTGCCAACCTGTTAGTGAGTTGTGAACTGGTTACGCCTCGCGCATGCAAATGCCGATTAAAATGCTCTCTTGAAAGGGCTTCTTTTTCCGCGCGAGATCATCGCTTACACCGTCTGGGTACGCCATCGCTTTCCTGCGTTACTCTCAATTTTCGAAAGCTACGTAGGACTGTGATGGACGATCAACTCGATATTCCGGCTGCGGGCCGATCACAACAGGCCCGACTTTTGCTCGCGCTACTATTGTTGCCGCAGCATTGGTTCGTAGGAGCAGCACAAATATCACTGCGCTGCAACTGACGTCGCAGAATCGATCATTCTCAGCCATGGTGAAGCCCGGATGAGAAGGTGCCATCCGAACTGGATACAGTACCGAGGAAACTGTGCCTTCGCCTATGTCGATCCGACGCTTCAGGCCTCGGTCAGGTGCTTCCTGACTGTTGGATCGATCCTATTGCTTTGGATTGAGTAGATACCGCAAGCGGCAATAGCCTCGCGCGCAGTTACACGCTCGTGCAAGCGTTTCCAGATTGTTTTGGCAGCGTAGGGATGCGGGTATGGGCGCCACGCGACGCCCATGGTCATTCCTCGCAGATACTTCAACTGCTGACGGTGTGCGGAGTACAAGATGGTATTGGCAACGCTGCCTTCGCGCGCGATCTCGTGTTCGGTTACGAATATCCTGTTTCCGCGCATTGTCACCAAGCCAGCATAGCGCGAAATCTGGTGCGTGCTTTTGTCTGGTGACGTGGCAATTTCTCGAGACTGGATTGTGATAAGCCCTTCAACTTCCTGAAGGCGGATCAACGAGCAGAAGATCTTTCCTTCCCAGGATGGCGTGCAAAAAAATGAATGGTAAAAACCAACGTAGCGCCTCAGGTTTTTCTGTTGACCCCGAAAAGGATCCAAAAATGCGTCTGTAGGCGTCTTATCAACTTGTGGCAGGGCGCCCTTGAGCATTTGTTCAAAGCTCGTAGATTCAGCGAACAGCTCTGCTTCGGTCAGGTCGAAATGGCGCGCAATCCGGCGCATGTTGTGAGCCGAAGGCAGGCTTGAACCATTCAGGTAGCGGTTAAATTGCTGTCTGTTGACACCGATATCACGACAAATCTGTGAAATATTGCCGTGTTCTGCGCACAACGATCTTAGGTTGGAAGAAAAATACTCTGACACAGAAGAAACCTTTCGCGTTTTGACGCTATCTCGCGACAGATAGCATCAATTCGCACAAGGTCGCACAATTTGTTTTCCCTGCAAATTGGTTTCTTCTTCAGCATCAGCTCGTAACAGACAAGCTTCCAGATGCCGATTGAAACCATCGAAAACACATGGATCACTCTCTCCGATGGGCGCAGGCTCGCTGCGCGCCTCTGGTTGCCTGCAACAGGGCCTGCACCGGCCATTCTGGAATACCTGCCCTACCGCAAACGCGACGGCACTGCGCCCAGAGATGAAACAACGCACACAGTTTTTGCTGAGGCAGAATATGCCTGCATCCGGGTCGATATTGCCGGTACCGGGGACAGCGAAGGCCAATTCGATGACGAGTATTCTGAGCAGGAACTGCGTGATGGCGAGGAGGTCATAGCCTGGATTGCCGCGCAGGACTGGTGCGACGGTCATGTCGGGATGATCGGGATATCGTGGGGTGGGTTTAACGGCCTGCAACTGGCCTTTCGCCGACCACCGGCATTGAAGGCTGTGATCAGCGTCGCTTCGACCGTCGATCGCTATGCGGATGACATCCATTTTATGGGTGGGTGCCTGCTGAGTGACAACATGAATTGGGGCAGTCAGATGTTTGCTTATCTGACCCGACCGGCTGATCCGGACCTTCGTGCGGACTGGCGGGACGATTGGCTAACTCGACTGCAAGACGTCCCTTTCTCTGCTGCGGATTGGGTAAGACACCAAACGCGTGACTCATATTGGAAGCACGGTTCTGTTTGCGAAGATTGGTCTGCCATTCAAGTTCCAGTTTTGGCAATTACCGGCTGGGCAGATGCCTATGTAAATGCGCCTCCAGCATTGGCGGCGAATCTGACGGCACCTACCAAAGCTGTCATTGGGCCATGGGAGCACCGCTATCCTCATATCTCGCAGCTTGATCCCGCAGACTTTCATTCTGAAGTAATCGGGTGGTTTGATCGCTGGTTGAGAGGGCAAGAAAATGGTGCCGAGGACCTGCCAGCCTATCGGACATACATGCAGGAACACTTTGACCCGGCGCCGCAAAATAGCCCTCGGCAAGGTCGTTGGATTGCAGAAGCTATCTGGCCGTCGCCGCACGTGCATGAACAGACTTGGCATTTGACCACTGGCGGATTTTCCCAAAGCCCAAGCGCAGCTTCCGTAGTTATCGCATCGCCTTGCCAGATTGGCATGCAAAGCGGATACTTTTGCGCTGGTATGCGGATCGACAACGAACTGGCCGGGGATCAGTCAAGTGATGACGCCTTGTCGGTTTGCTTTGACAGCGCGCCGTTGCATGAGCCGTTGGAGTTGCTGGGGCGTGCAAGACTGAAATTTCAGTTCTCAGTGGACCGACCCGTGGCCCAGCTTGTCGCGCGACTGTGCGATGTGTCGCCGGAAGGTGTTTCACAACGCATCAGCTATCGATCGCTGAACCTCTGCCATTACCGTAGTCACGAAACGCCCGAAATCTTGCAACCGGGGGAGATTTACGAGGCCGAGATTGCCCTGAATGAATGCGCGCACCGTTTGCATGAGGGTCATGTGCTGCGGCTGGCCTTGTCAACGTCTTACTGGCCGATCATCTGGCCGGCGCCGCAATCTGCCAAGGTGGTTTTGCATTTGCAGGATTGTGCTCTGCATTTACCGGTGCGTGAAGTCACGAACGAAATCCAAGCCTCCGAACCCGGTTCTGCGCAGGAGTTTCCGGTTTTGGCTGCCGAGCAACTGCGGTTACCTGAGGCGCAATCCGAACGTAGCGTGACAGAAGACGGCCGAGTGGTTCTGGAGACCTTTGATGACTACGGTAAAACGCGGGATCCCTACCACGATCTGATTGTCGGCAGCGATGTGCGAATGCACTACGGTATCCATCCCGATGATCCCGCGGCCGCGCGTTTCGAGACTGCCTGGAATTTTACCTTTGAGAGGGCGGATTGGCAGGTCGCCATCTCGACTGAATGCCGCATGAGTTGCGACACGCAGAATTTCTACCTCTACCGCAGACTACGCGCCACGGAAGGCGCCGATGAAACCGAAGTTCTGACGAAGGAATGGTCCGAAACCGTTCCTCGCGGGCTTCTTTGACTTGATCCAAGGGAGGAAACCATGAAGATCGAATGGACAAAGGCCAATGTTGGTCGCAGGAATTTTCTGAAAGGCGCAACCGCGCTTGGGGCGGCCACAGCGCTTCCGATGGGATGGGCGAACCGCGCGTTTGCAGCAGATGACGGTGTTCTGCGGGTGCGGGCTTATGGTGATGCGCAGAACATGGACCCGGCACATTCTGTTGGTGTCGTGGAAGAAGAAGTTCATGCCGCCATCTACAACAAACTGATCCAGTACAAACCAGGCGAGGAATGGGGTTGGCAGCTGGATGCGGCGACTATGATCGAACAGGTTGATCCGACCCATATCAAGTTCGCGTTGCGTGACGATATCGGATTCACCAACGGATTTGGCGCCATGACCGCCGAGGACGTCAAATTCAGCATGGAACGGATCGTGGACGACGCGACCGACAGTCCGAACAAGCCCGACCTGGGACCGTTCAGTCATGTTGATGTAACCGGTGAACGCGAAGGGACGATCGTACTGAATAAGCCGTTCGCACCAATCTGGTCGATTGCCCTGCCATACATTACTGGCAACATCGTCTCGAAATCAGCGGTCGAAGCCGCCGGTGGCCGGATCGGGGCTGACCCGGTTGCGGAGTCAGGCCCTTACCTGCGGGATAGTTGGTCACCCAAGGAAAAGACGGTTCTCAAGCGCAACCCAAACTGGAAGGGGGATGCCCCCACCTGGGATACCGTCGAGATCTATCCGATCGACGATGAAAACACGGCCGAGATTGCGTTCGAGGCGGGTGAGCTGGACGTAACCCGCGTGTCGCTAGGCTCGGTCGAGCGTTATCGCGCCGGGGTTCCAAATGGTGGTTCACTGGTAGAGAAACCTTCGCTCTACTATGTCTGGATGGGAATGAACGTAGAGCATCCGAAGCTGCAAAATCAAAAACTGCGGCAAGCGATTCAGCACGCGGTGGATGTCCCCAGCATTCTCGAGGCCGCATATTTTGGCGCTGCCAAGCCATCGACCGGCATCATCGCGCCGGGCCTTGCCGGGCATCGACCTTCTTCGCTTGTGCCACCGGCTGCGAATTTTGAGAAAGCGGCGCAGTTGCTCGCGGAATCCGGTGAAACCAATGTCACTCTCACCCTCGACACGCTGAACAAGACGACCTTTACGACAACCGCCCAGATTATTCAGGCGACGCTGGCACAGATCGGGATCACGGTTGAAGTGAACGTTCTGGAATCCGGTGCGTTCTGGGCGTCTGGTGACAATGAAAACCTGCAGCTTGTTCTGAACCGTTATTCGATGACCCCGGACCCGTATTATGCGACGTCGTGGTTCACGCCCGAACAGATCGGCAAATGGAACTGGGAACGTTTCAACAGTCCTGAATTCAACGAAATTCATGAAACCGCGGCTGCGGAAACTGACATCGCAAAGCGGGCAGAAATGTACCAGCGAGCCCAGGACCTTATGGAAGAAAGCGGCGCTTATCGCTTCATCACCCATGAGGCGACACCGGTCATTCACAGCGCGCGTGTCATACCTGCGCTGCGCCCCGATGGCCTGTCCTTGCTTCGCTATTTCGGCAAGGCGGCCTGAAGTCCCCCGGTCGACCGGATACGGCGGGCGCGTGACGCTCGCCGTTCCAAAAACAACGCCATCAAGCCACAAGGAGCCAGTTAGCCATGCTGAATTTCGCAACCCGTCGCTTCGGGCTGTCGCTGCTCATCCTGTTCGTGGCGGTCACCGTCATGTTCCTGATGATCCGCGCCGTGCCGGGCGATCCGGTCCAGATCATGCTTGGTCCGCGCGCCACGCCCGAACTTCAGGCTCAGCTCACAGCCGCGCTGGGGCTTGATCAACCGATCTGGAAACAACTTTTGATCTTCTATGGGAATCTTATTCAGGGTGACCTTGGAACCGATGTCTTCTCGGGCCGTTCCGTGACTGAGATTGTGTTCCAGCAATTGCCATTCACTCTGGAACTGATTTTCGCGTCGATCTTGTGGTCCGCAAGCCTTGGCATTGCGCTTGGTGCCTACGCGGCCGCACATCCCAATACTGTGATTGATCGGATCGCCGCTGCGGTTTCTGTCAGCTTTGTGGCCGCTCCGGCCTTTGTCGTTGCGCTTCTGGCGCTTCTGGTTTTTGCCGTGCATCTCCAATGGTTTCCTGCCATTGGCGCAGGCGAAGGGTTTTGGGACCGTCTAGATCATCTTGTCCTGCCGGCCTTTGCCATCGGGCTCAGCTGGGTCGGCTATATTGCCCGTCTGGTCCGCGCCTCGATGCTTGAGGTGATGGGTGAAAGTCACGTACGCACGGCCCGCGCCTTTGGGATCGCTGAACGCCGCGTGGTGATGGTTTACGCGTTGCGCATTGCCATTCTGCCCGTGGTCACTGTGATCGGTGTGGGTATGGGCTTTCTGCTCAGCTCCGCCGTGTTTGCCGAAATTGTCTTTGCCCGCCCGGGGCTGGGTAAGCTGGTCATCGACAGTATCACCACGCGCAATTACCCGATTGTGATGGGCTCTGTCCTCATATCAACGGCTCTGTTCGTGGTGTCGACCGCATTGGCTGATCTGATCAATGCGTTGCTCGATCCGCGCGCCCGCACGGCACACTAAGGAGGGGGAGCAATGGAAAAGTCTCGTTCCGAACTGGGTCAGATCATAGTCGGAGTCGCCCGTGACCCGCTTGGCCTTATGGGGTTGATCATCGTTGGCATCATCGTGTTCTGCGCCATCTTCGCCTATTGGATTGTGCCCTACGACCCGATTGCGATGGATATCAAATCCCGCATGCAAGGGCCGTCTGCTGCCCACCTTTTGGGTACCGACCAGCTTGGCCGCGATACGTTCTCGCGTGTGATCGCTGGGGGCCAGGTTGCGCTTAAGGTGGCGTTGCCTGCGGTCTTCGGCGCGATGGCGATTGGCCTGACGCTGGGCATGATTGCCGGGTACGGGCCGAAATGGCTGGACAACCTTCTGATGTTGTTCTTCGATACCATCCGGTCCTTTCCGACAGTGATGTTCGCGCTGGCCGTTGTGGCGCTGGTCGGACCCAGCCTGCAGACCGTGGTGTTCGTGGTCATGGCAACCTCGATCCCAACCTATGGGCGCGTGGCAAGAACCCAGACGCTGACGCTGCGCAACTCCGAGTTCATACTGGCCGAACGCTCGATGGGGGCCAACATGGCGCGCATTCTGGGCGTGCATATGTTGCCCAATATCATCGGCGTTCTGGCTGTGCTGGCGGCCATGGATATCCCCACGGTCATCGCGCTTGAGGCCGGACTGTCCTTTCTGGGTTTGGGTGTAAAACCCCCCACACCCAGTTGGGGTGCCTTGCTGAAGGATGGCTATTCCTTGATCCGTCAAACGCCCTGGCTGGTGGTTGGCGGGGGCCTGCCGATCATTCTGGCAACGCTAGGCTTCACGTTCCTGGGCGAAAGCCTGCGCGACGTGGTTGACCCGAAACTGAGGAAACAGCGATGACCGACACACTTCTGGAAATCGACCACCTTAGCGTCGACTACGAAACAGGCCGTGGCGACCTGAAGGCCCTGAGGGACATCACATTCAACGTGAACAAAGGTGAAATTGTTGGCATTGTCGGGGAATCCGGCTGTGGCAAATCCACCTTGATCTCATCCATCCTGCGTTTGACCGCGCCGAATACGCGGTTTCGCCAAGGTGAGGTTCGGTTCAAGGGGCAGGACCTGTTGCAGGCTTCCGAGCGTCAGATGCGAGACCTGCGCGGTGCGGATATATCCATTGTCTTTCAGGATCCGATGCAAACGCATAATCCGGTTCTGACCATCGGGCAGCAGATGCTGGACATTCAACACCGCTCCAAAGAGCCAAAGGCGGACAAGCTGGCCCGCGCGGCCAGGATGCTGGGCGCCGTTGGCATTCCCGATCCCGAAGCGCGCCTGAAGCAATATCCGCATGAATTCTCAGGCGGGATGCGCCAGCGGATCGCTATCGCGATGGCGTTGATGTCCGAACCCGACCTATTGATTGCAGATGAGCCGACGACGGCACTGGATGCGACGCTTGAGGTGCAGATCATCGAGCGTCTGCAAGAGCTGCAGCGCGAGTTTCACTGTGCCATTCTGTTTATCTCGCACCACCTGGGCGTGATCGCGGAACTCTGTGACCGGGTGGTGGTCATGTATGCCGGTGCGGTTGTCGAAAGCGGGGACGTGCGTGAGATATTCCACAATCCCAAACACCCCTACACGCGCCGTCTGATCGAATGCGACCCCGGTCACATCAAGGAGCGCGCCCGCGTATTGCCTACCATCCCCGGTGAAGTGCCTGATCTGGCCAACCTGCCGGGGGGGTGCATTTTCCGGGATCGATGCGATCAAGCCTTGGCGCGTTGCGCCACCGAAGTGCCGCCGCTTGAACAATTGAAAGAAGGCCACCAAGCCGCATGCTGGCTGAACCACGAGGAGGTCACCACATGAGCTTGCTGAATGTCGCGGATCTTAAAACCAGCTATGGCCCGGTCAATGTACTGGCGGGTGTCAGCTTTACCGTAAAACCCGGCGAGACCTACGCGCTGGTTGGCGAAAGCGGCTCTGGCAAAACAACGGTTATTCGCGCCATTGCAGGTCTTGCGCCCGCGCAGGAAGGCTCGGTCACATTCGAAGGCCAAGAAATTCGGGGCGTGCCGGAAGGTGTCATGCGTCCGCTGCGCAAAGACATGGCAATGATGTTTCAGGACCCGGTCGGAAGCCTGTCTCCACGCCTGACGATCCGTAGCCTGATCACCGAACCCTATCGCATTCAGGGCATGAAAGACCGCGATCTGGATGCCGAGGCCAAACGCCTGTTGGAGATGGTGAACCTGCCCACGCATTTTGCAGACCGATATCCTTATCAGTTATCTGGCGGCCAGGCACGGCGTGTGGGCGTCGCCCGCGCACTGGCGTTGGAACCCAAGCTGATCCTTGCCGATGAGCCTACCGCTGGTCTTGATGTGTCGGTACAGGGCGAGTTGCTGAACCTGCTCAACGACCTGCGCGAGCGGCTTGGGCTGGCGATGGTCATCATCACGCATAACCTCAGCGTTGTGCGCCACGTGGCCGACAGAATGGGCATCATGTATCTGGGCCGTTTGGTCGAAGAAGGCTCGACTGAGGCAATCTTCAACGACCCGCGTCACCCCTATACGCGCTGCCTTCTGAGTGCGAACCCTGAGCCCGATCCGGACGCGCGATTGGAGCGGATCGCCCTCAAAGGTGAGCCACCCAGCCTGCTCCAGCGCCCTTCCGGGTGCGAGTTCCGCGAACGTTGTCCTTTTGCCAAGGACATCTGCACCCAGACCCCGGAATGGGAAGTGGACGGCGGTCACGGGCTGCGTTGTCTGGCCCCGCTGTCGTAATAGGAAATTCGATGCCAAGCACACTCTATTTTAACGGCACTATCCTGACTATGGATGCGCAGAACTCTTCACCAGAGGCTGTTCTGACCGAAGGAAACATAATTCAGGCAGTGGGTGCTGAGGCTGACCTGCGCGCGCGCATGCCCTCGGATTCACAGGAATACAACCTTCAGGGTCGTACTCTGATGCCCGCGTTTATCGACCCGCACGGACATTTCCCGGATTCTGGGTTTATCCGGCTGTTTCGTGTTGACCTGTCGTCGCCTCCTTTAGGGGATTGCAGGCAAATGTCGGAGGCGCTGGACAGACTCCGGAAAAAGGCCAACGCAACACCCGAAGGTGAATGGGTCATGGGTGTGTCGTTTGACAATACGTCCATTCTCGAAGGCCGCATGCCGACGCGGGCCGAGTTGGACGGTGTGTCACGGCGTCATCCTATCTGGGTTATTCATGCGTCGGGTCACAATGGCGTGGCGAATTCACTTGCGCTTGAGAGGCGGGGGGTAAACCGTCAAACACCTGATCCAGAGGGCGGCCGCTTTGGCCGTGACCCAGAAACCGGAGCCCTGACCGGATTGATCGAGGGGTTATCGGCCATGGGTGAGATGGGGGATACTGATTTCCTGATCGACCGCGAAAGATTTTGGCAAGGCTTTGACGCCAGTCGCGAGGAATACCTGGCTCACGGCGTGACCTACGCCCAGAATGCCTGGGCGTCGCAAACCATGTTGGACCACTTCGCCAGCCTGCCTGCGGATCAGGACCCAGGAATTGACATAGAGCTCTTACCTGTCGGAAGTCTGGAGCCCGAGTTGTCTGCCCACTGGATCGGCTCGAACTGGCCCGGAAACCCGCATTTTGCACTGGGTCCGCGCAAATTGTTCACCGATGGGGCCTTTCAGTTGCAAACCGCGTATCTGTCTGCCCCGTATTTCAAGCCTACAAATCAAGATCACCCATGCGGGATGACTTACACTTCTCAAGAACAGTTGGACGCCGACGTCATCAGGCTCCATAGCAAGGGATTGCAGATTCATTGCCACTGCAATGGCGACGCTGGTGCCGAGATGTTTGTCGATGCAGTCGAAAAAGCACTTCGTGCGCATCCTCGCGCAGATCATCGTCACACCATTATCCACGGTCAGGCCCTGCGGGATGACCAGTTGGAACGTATGGCTCAGCTAGGCCTTACGGTCAGTTTCTTTCCTGCTCATGTATTTTTTTGGGGGGATCGCCATTACGATACTTTCCTGGGTCCTGAGCGGTCCGAGCGGATATCGCCGGCGGCGTCAGCCGAACGGTATGGCGTGCGATATACGATCCACAACGATGCCTCGGTCACGCCAACACGTCCGATCCATCTGGCTCATTGTGCGGTGAATCGGAAATCCGGTTCAGGCCGTGTGCTCGGCGAGGATCAGAAGATCAGCGTTCTGTCCGCCTTGCGCGCCCAGACCATCGACGCCGCCTGGCAGGTGTTCAAAGAGGATCAGCGCGGATCCATCGAACCGGGTAAAGTTGCTGATTTGGTTGTCCTTTCGCGCAATCCGTTGCACGATCCGGAGCGCCTGACAGATACGCTGGTGCTTGAAACGATCCGCTACGGTCAAAGTGTTTTTGCGGCAACGCATACCGAACAAGAAATCGAGCACACGTAATGACGACCAAGCGTATTGCGATCGCAGGGTTTCAGCATGAAACCAACTGCTTTGGTGTGACAAAGGCCGGTTTGCACGAGTTTGAGATGGCAGATTCCTGGCCGGGCATGTTGCATGGTGCGCAGGTGGTCTTGGAAACAACTGGTATGAACCTACCCGTCGCAGGTTTTGCCAAGGCCGCTGCGACGGCAGGGTTTGAAGTTGTACCAATCCTTTGGTGCTCTGCCGAGCCGTCCGCACACGTGACCGACCATGCATTCGAAACCATCTGCGGGATGTTGTTGGATGGAATCCGGGATGCGGGCCACATTGACGGAGTTTATCTGGATCTCCATGGGGCAATGGTCACCGAAAGCTTTGCTGATGGTGAAGGAGAGCTTCTGCGTCGTATACGTGAAGTTGCGGGCCCTGGAGTCCCAGTTGTCGCAAGTTTGGATTTGCATGCCAACATCTCTGCTGAGATGGTCGAATATGCGGACTATTTGTCTATTTTCAGGACCTATCCTCATTTGGATATGGCGGAAACGGGCGCACGATGCGTTCGTGTCTTGCAGCGATTGTTAGCGGGCGAAACACTATACAAGGTGTTCCAGCCGGTGCCATATCTCATCCCCCTGCATGCGCAACATACGGGCTCCGCGCCATTTAACGAAATCTATCAATTGCCAGCAATGTTGGAGCAGCAGGAAGTTCTGGCAGAGATCGCTCTTGGTTTCACAGCGGCAGACTTTCCCGACACCGGTCCGTCTTGTCTTGCCTACGCAGCCACAACCCAGAAAGCTGCCACTGCCGCTGAAGAAATCGTCAACTTGTTTTTGTCCCGCGAAGCGGATCTTGATTGTTCGATGTTTTCTCTGGAGGAAGTCGTTTCGAAATGTCGCGAGAGGCGGGAAAAACCCGTTGTTCTCGCGGACGTTCAGGATAACGCAGGTGCGGGTGGGACTTCAGATACCACAGGATTGTTGGCAGCACTGATAGACGGCGGTGTAAAGAGTGTCTTGATGGGTTTGTTCCACGACCCGGAAAGTGCAATCCAAGCCCATGAGGCTGGAGAAGGGGCATTGGTTGAACTGGCAATCGGTGCAAAGTCCAACCTGGCTGGTCACGTTCCGGTCAAAGCAGAGTTTGAAGTCCTTGCTTTGGGTGATGGCACTTGCCGCTACACCGGAGAAATGTATGGCGGTGGTGTAGCTACGCTCGGCAAGACGGCCGCGTTACGCTTGGTTGGGCACGAGGCCGAAATTGACCTAGTCGTCACAAGCGTGCGAAACCAATGTCTGGATCGCGCACATTTTACTCATATAGGGCTAAATCCCACGGTCTATTCAGTGATTTGCGTAAAGAGCACCACTCATTTCCGAGCAGATTTCGAACCTATTGCAGGAGATATTCTTGCGGTTTCCTCGCCAGGTGCCTTTCTCTGCGACCTGGAAAAAATCTCTTACGCCAATATCATCAGAAGGTTGCCCAACACTCGCGGCGCTTCCATTAGCCAACAAAAAATGAAGGCCTGCTGAATTCGGAACCTCCCGTTCCGAGAGTGTTGCTGATCCTCTGCCACTGAAGTGGTCCGTCGCAAAGTTCAGGAAAACGGAGGATCCACGAAGGGCGACAAACAAAACAAGACGCGGCTCGGGGGAAGCATCAGTCCCTATACTCAGGGATGGTCGGATTTGAGCGGTTCTCGCACCTCGTAGGAAAAGCGTGCCATTGGAATGGCCAACTTTTCTCTCGCAAGAAGTTTGCGACACATCTAGGCTCAAGTTACCGGGAGAAGGTTAACGTGACAACTCCCGCAAGCTACTGATGAATCCCAGACAAGCACGAACAAAGCTCTTCAACTGCTGCGGGAATATCATCTTCGTGAGTACAGCCGAATCCAAGCAGAAGGCCATTAAGGTCGCTTCGCCGCATACAATAGTAGGATAGTGCGTAAGCCGACAAGCCACAGCCAGCGAGCGCCTCGAGAACATCTGTATCCCGCATAAATTCGGGCAGATCGGCAATGACCCGCAACCCGCTGGTGTTCTGGCGCGGCGAAACCAGCGAGCTGGAGATTTGGGCGAAGCTGCTGAGCATCGCCCTGCGGCGGCGTGTATATGCGCTGTGCATACGCCTGATGTGACTACTGAGGTGGCCCTGTTCAATGAATTCTGCCAGCACTGCCTGCAGCCAAGTATTGGGGCCGCGGTCGGTGATCGTGCTCAGCGCCATTAGCTGTTTAGCCAGCTTCTGGGGGGCAATGATGAAACCCAGCCGCAGCGACGGGAACAAGGCGTTGTTGAAACTGGAGACATAGAGGGTGCGCCTCTGCCGGTCGTCACAATAAATCGCTGGGTCGGGGCGGCCTCCGAACACAAACTCATTATCCAAATCGTCTTCGATCAGCCATGCGCCCGAGCGGCTGGCCCAGTCCATCCAGTCTAGCCGCTGCGCAATCGGCATAACTGTTCCTAATGGGTACTGACAGGACGGCGTCAGATAGGCGAGCCGTGCGTCCCGATAGTCAGATCTTTCCGACGGTACCATTGCACCGCTTTCGCCCACTTGGATTGGCACCACATCCCCACCTTGGGCCATAAAGCTGAGGCGCACAATTGGGCTGGAGGGATCCTCCATCAGTACTTTTTCGCCTGGATCTAGCAAAAGCGCGGCAATCAGATTCAGGGACTGTTGGCTGCCATTAGTGACAATTACCTGATCCGGGTTGCATTTCAGCCCGCGCCGGTTCAGCACGTAGTCCGCAATCGCGGCGCGTAGTGGTGGGTAGCCTCCCGGCTGGCCATAGGCCATCATCGCGCGGTTCATCCGGTTGCGAATCCGGTTCTCGATCCGGCCCCAGATCTTATGAGGGAACAAGTCTATGGCCGGCACGTTGGCGATGAACGGCCTAATAAGCAACGGGTCCAAATAGGACGGATCAAGCCCTTCCGTCGCTGCAATGCCTCGGCGCGACAGCCGAGGAGAGCTGCCAGCTTCTGCAGAGCAGTCGTTGTCTGAATGCAACCCCTGGAACTCGGGATTGACAAAAGTCCCTGCCCCAGTTCGGCTTTGAAGATAACCTTCGCTGCTCAGCTGCTCATAGGCTGCAACCAGTGTGCTACGGGCGATGCCGTGATGGTCCTTCAGCCAGCGGGTCGAGGGCAGTTTTTGCCCTGGCTTGATGTCGCCGCTCTGGATCATCCGGCGCAGCTGTTGAACAAGTTGCAGGTAAAGTGGAGCGCCGCCCTCACGGTCCAACTTCAGAAAGGGCAGCGGTGCAATGTGCTTGGTTTGCTCCGACACCGGTTCACTCCAAATGGTTTGCAATATTTAACCAAAATGGACGTAGAAGGTAAAACCATTTTCTGCCAATACAACTCTGCCAGCCCGCATTTGGGTGCTTAACGGAAAGAGGGCTGCTTCTGCCTGCCGGACGGGCAAGCGCAGCTGCCAGGGGATCTACATGTCTGACATTATCGAACACTATGTCGAACGGGTGACAAAAGGCTTCATGAGCCGCCGAGAATTCATCGGCCGCGTCGGCGCGCTGGGTTTCGCTGCGGCCGCGGCAAACAGTATGCTGGCTTCTGCGGTGCGCGCAGAGGGACCAAAAAAAGGAGGGTTTATCCGCGCGGGCTTGCAGGGCGGCGCTAGCACCGACAGCCTGGACCCGGCGCTCTCGGCCAGTTCTGTCACTGCAAATGTTCTTACTGCCTTTGGCGATTTGCTTGTGGAGGTCAGCCCGCAGGGCGAGATTGTACCTCGGCTGGCGGAATCGGTTGAAGCCAGTGATGATGCCAGAACCTGGACCTTCAAGATCCGTAAGGGTGTAGAGTTCCACAATGGCAAGACGGTGACGCCGGAAGACGTGCTGAAGACCATGCAGCGTCACTCGGATGAGGAGTCCCAGTCTGGAGCGCTTGGAATTGTGCGCGGTATCGAGTCGATGAAGACTGATGGTGAGTATTTCAGCGTCACTCTGGATACGCCAAACGCTGACCTGCCCTATCTGATGGCCGATTATCACTTGGTGGTGCAGCCCGATGGTGGAATAGGGGCGCCCGCGGCAGGCGTGGGCTGCGGTCCCTATACGGTCGAGCTCAACGAGCCTGGAAGCCGCCACGCATTCAAGAAATTTGCCAACTACTGGGATGAGGGTCGCGGCCACGCCGACGAGATTGAGATCCTAGTTCTGAACGACGACACTGCCCGCACCGCCGCGCTGCAAAGCGGCCAGGTACATTTTATCAACCGGGTGTCGCCGAAGATTGCAAAGCTGCTGGGACGCGCGTCCGGCCTGCGGCTTGAGACCATCTCTGGCCGTGGTCATTACGTCTTTGTCATGCACAATGATACTCCGCCCTTTGCCAGTAACGATCTCAGGACTGCGCTGAAACTGGCCGTAAACCGTCAGGAGATGGTCGATAAGGTGCTGAGAGGGTTTGGCAGCGTTGGCAACGACATGCCGATCAACGCCGCATACCCGCTGTTTGCAGAAGACATAGAACAGCGGACCTATGACCCTGATCAGGCCCGCCACTATTACCAGAAATCCGGTCACGACGGCCCGATCGTGTTGAGAGTGTCCGACGCCGCTTTCCCCGGCGCTGTGGATGCCGCGCAGCTGTTCCAGCAAAGTGCTGCCAAGGCGGGTATCCCGTTACAGATCGAACGGGTTCCCAACGATGGTTATTGGTCCGAAGTTTGGAACAAAAAACCGTTCTGCGCTTCGTACTGGGCCGGCCGCCCAGTGCAAGATCAAATGTATTCCACCGCCTATAAATCCGACGCCGACTGGAATGACACCCGCTTTAAACGCGAAGACTTCGACGCGCTGCTGCAGCAAGCCAAGGCCGAACTAGATCCGGCGAAACGCACGGTACTCTACCGCGAAATGGGCGTTATGGTGCGCGACGAAGGCGGCGCGATCATCCCGATGTTCAACGACTTCATCGACGCGGTCAGCGAACAGATCGGCGGGTGGGAAGGTGATCCGGGCGGTGGCACCATGTTCGACGGCGCTCTGGTAAAAACGTGGCTATTGTAAACTGATACTCAGAGACTTCGGTGGGTTGCCTGTCACGGCAGTCTGCCGGTTAATGTTAGGCACTCCACGTGAAACTTGTTACCTACAACATCCGTTACACGCTCGGCCTGGATGGAGTCTTTGATTGCGCCCGGATCGCCGACGCGGTTCGCGGTGCTGATGTTATCGCCCTTCAAGAGGTCGAACGTAATTGGCGACGCAGCGGTATGACCGACCAGCCTGCTTTGTTGGCGGATCTGTTGCCTGAGTATCACTGGAGTTTCTTCCCGGCTTTTGATATGGATGCCAGCCGCACCGAGGTTGATGGGCGGGTCGAAAACCGACGCCGTCAGTTCGGCCCAATGCTGCTCTCAAAATACCGGATCTTGGAGGTTCGCCGCCATCCGCTGCCAAAAATTGCAACCACCAATAGCTTTGGTATGGAGACTGGCGCACTGGAATGCATCCTTGACGCCCCGAACGGTCCGCTTCAGGTCTACTCGCTGCATCTGTCCGCCAGCTCTAGACGCGAAAAAATGCAGCAGGTGCAACATCTCCTCGGCCTGCACCGAGGAACTCAGGCCCGGGGCGGTTCCTGGACAGGTTCAGCCCCTGAGCATGACCCAAGCGAGCTGGCCAATTTCCATGCTATGGACTGGTCCCAGGGTGAACCGCAGCCCGATCTGCCGCACCATACTATCCTAGTGGGCGATTTCAATATGGTCCCAGAAAGTCCGGAATACACTGCTCTCACCGGAGAGCCCGACCTGGCTACCGGCCACAACCTGCACTGGAACAGCTTTGCGGACAGCTGGCGAGTTGCAAGGGACCGACCCACCGGCGAGGGCTTCACGTGGTGGCCCGATCCACCTGACCGAGCACCTGCAGAGCCTTTGCGGCTTGACTACTGTTTTGTAACTCCTGAATTGGCGCACCTGGTAGAAAGTGTTTGGGTAGATCGCAAAGCACATGGTTCTGATCACCGACCCTATTGGGTATATTTGCGCACTGGCATATAGCAATTGAGAGGGTTCTGATGCAGTGGCCATTCCCTGATCTCACGTCTGGTAGGTTCTGGAGGTGGAAGTCATCCGGGGGTCAGCAAAATGATGGAACTGGACCTTGTCGGGATAGATCTGGCGAAAAATGTGATTCACCTTCATGGCTGCAGCTCCACAGGCGAGGTGGCTAGCGGCCATTTCGTCGCCTGCTATTCCAAAACATGACCCAACCAGTAACCAGTAACAGAAAGCGGAAGCCGCACCGAGGGTGCGGGTTGCTCCGGCATCGCAATTTTGTGGATATTCCAACCTTGTTGAAGCCGGCGACGGGCATGAAGCGCTGAAATAATTAGCCCAGACCTCATTTAATTTGGTTCTTCTGGATATCATGATGCCCGGCATGAATGGGTTCGAAGCCTTGGAATGCATGAAATCGGATATGGCTTTGCGCGACATACCCGTCATTATGATCTCGGCGGTCGACGAAGTTG
>NZ_JBQFYW010000011.1:0-150254 GCF_056541825.1 Ruegeria sp. AF8
CGGCCCCGACGGCAACGGCGAGGTCGAAGCCAAGGTCCGCGCCGAAGTCGCAGAACTCTGCGCCCGATTCCCCCTATATCCTAACCTCTGACCGACCGGATCGTTCAGGACAGGAAACGGCGCCCGAGCGGCGCCGTTTTTTTTGACCGAAGCTCTCCCGCCCCTTTCGTGCGTATCCGGGATACGCTGAAAGCGTTGGGCCGGGCGCCGCGCCGAATGGCGCGGCGCGGTCGCTCAGATATCGTCCTTGGGATCATTCAGCGCCTCTTCCAGCAGCTTTTCGTTGCGGGCTTCCTCGATCCGGTTCAGCCGGTCCTCGGCAGAGCGGGTGTCGAACCGGTATTTGACCACATTGATCAGGCTGAGCGTCAGCAACAGAATGCCCATGCCCCAATATCCCTTGGTTGCAAGCGGAACATCCGTGGACAGGTACAGGGAGATCGCCAGCAAGCCATAGGCCAGCGCCACACCGGCCCCGTTCAGCATCATGATGAGAGAGTTTTCACTGCGGTTATTCATCTTTAGTCTCCAATTCTTTTTTGGTTAACTCTTATTGCCCTGGGCATCTGGTCCAGCGCCCGCCTTCGAATGCTGCTCCAGACGTCGCAACACACTCGCCGCGGTTGAGCGAGTCCCCGGACCATAGCCCGCCTCCTCCATCCGCGCGGCCAGCGCCGAATGGTCGAGATCCCCGTCTATGTCGCGCAATATCTCGGCCTGCTCGAACGGGTCGTCCTGCTGCATCACCCGGTTGATCAGCGCCTCGGCCTCTTCGATCGGGCTGTCCCCGCCCAGATGCCGGTTCAGCCGCTTTTGCAGGCCCTGCTCGCGCCGGATCGCCCGTGCCGATACCGCGCCTTGTTTGAGGTCGATGATGCGACGGTTTGCGGTTTCAACCGTTTGCCGCAGTTGCAGGATACGCGTGTCCAGACGTGCCAGCGTCTGTTGCCGCAGAGTCGTCTCATTTTCCAGATCGGCGATGGCCTGCGCCGCCGTTTGCGCCATGTCTTCGCGCCCATCCGCCAGCGCCAGAGCGGCGCGATCAGTCAGGTCGCGAATGCGGGCCTGCAAGCTGTCAGCCTGGCGCTGCTCGCTGCGCCGTCGCTGGATCATGCTGGCCAGCGTCAGTTTCGCCGCTTTCAGGTTCTGCTCCGCCTCGCGGATTTTCTGGTCGATCAGTTCGATGGAATAAGTGTCGCGCAAACGATCCTCGGCACGGGCGTTTGCACCAATGAACAAGGTCTTCAACGTGCTGAACATGGGCTCCTCCAATTATGAACGGCGTTCACAAATCGGAGATAGCAACTCCTTGAACGACGTTCAAACTTTTTATGAACACCGTTCAGGAAACTATCTGTTTCCAATACGGAAAAGAATGCGGGCAATCATGCGCTCAATCTGTTCAGGCGGGACACCGGATATCCTGTTTTCCAGACCCAGCGCCACGATCCCATGCACAGATGAGAACAGGGCGCGGGTCATCAGTTGCAATTCCTCTTCCGTGTCATCGGGAAACAGCTGTGATACCGGCTCGGCAATGAACGCAAACAGGTCGTACAACGCCTGCCGATACCACTCGGGCACAGCGCCATCATCAACCATCCTCAGGTCGAACAGCGCGCGCCAGAGATTGGTGTTGGCCTCGGCAAATCTCAGATAGGCGGTGCTCATGTCGATCAGGCGCCGGACCGGTTCCTCGCCGCCATCAAACGACCTGGCAACGGCTTGCCCGAGACGCTGAAATGTCCGCCCGTTCACCGCCATGATGATCGCATTGAGATCGTCAAAAGCGTTGTAAATCGCGCCCAGCGCACAGCCCGCATCCCTGGCGAGATCTCGCGCGCGCAACTCGGCCACCCCGTCGCGGGCAATCCGAACCTCTGCCGCCTCGACAAGCTTTTCGCGCAATTCAGCCCTGCGGGCCTGGGATTTCGTCGCCATGGCGCCCCGAATTTTGAACCGCGTTCACAGTATGCCACCCAATCCGGAACGAAAAGATCAGATCGCGCCCCGCCACCACAGAAACGCGGCAATCAGCGCGGCCAGCAATAGCAGGTTGAACGCAAGCGCGCCCAGAATGCCCAGAAACCGGCCCCATCTGCGATCGGCCAGGTCGATGGCCTGCAAATGCGCCTGCACTTCCTGCGCCGCCGACGCCAGTGCCGGCGTGTCCAGCGTCAGACGCAGCTTGGGATGGCCCGCCATCGGCTCGGCTCGCGCCAGCACCATCGCCTGACCATAGATCCGGCGCGGCAGGCGGTGTCTGGCGCGCCGGAGCGATGCGGACAGCGTTTTACCCCGCACGCCCAGCTTGGCCTGCAGCAAACCGATGGTTTCGGCGATCTGGTCCTGTATCTGCCTGCCGTGACTCACGCTCGCATCCTTCTAACGGTTCAACTTATCCGCGGGGTCCACCGGTCTCAATGGGGCTGGTCGTTTCGCACCGGCACGGCTATCACCGTGGCATGTTGAACACGATCATTCACGGCACGCCCACTGCCCTGCCCCCGCTGCTGATTGCGCATGGCCTTTACGGCTCGGCCCGGAACTGGGGAGTCATCGCCAAACGCCTGTCCGATGAGCGGCAGGTCATTGCGGTGGACATGCGAAACCATGCCCACAGCCAATGGACAGATGTGCATGACTATCCGTCCATGGCCAGTGATCTGGCCGAAGTCATCGAACGCGTCGGCGGACCGGCGGATGTGATCGGCCATTCGATGGGCGGCAAGGCGGCCATGACGCTGACGCTGCAGCACAGCGTACTGGTGCGCAAGCTGGTCGTCGCCGACATTGCCCCGGTGACCTATGGCCACAGTCAGATGCCCTTTATCGAGGCGATGCGGGCGGTCGACATGTCCACGGTCGAACGGCGTTCGGATGTCGAGGTACAGCTTGCCGCCCTTGGGGTCGAAAAGGCGTTGCAAAGCTTTTTCACCCAATCGCTGGACCTGAACGAAAGGCGGTGGCGACTGAACCTCGACGGGCTGGCCAACGCGATGCCCGAAATCATGGGCTTTCCCGACATCGACGCGACCTGGGATGGCCCCACCCTGTTTCTGTCGGGCGCCGCCTCGGACTATGTCAAGCCTGAGCATCGCGATCTGATCCGCGCGCTGTTCCCGCGCGCGCGCTTTGCCAAAATCCCCGGTGCGGGACATTGGCTGCATGCGGAAAAACCCCGCGAATTCGAGGCCGCCGCCCGCACCTTTCTGAACGCGTGATCCCGGCTCAGCCCTGGTAAAGCCGCCGCGCCACCAGCCACGACACCGGCGCGGCCGCGACAAATCCCAGCGCCGCCGCCGACAGGATGGCCGTCAGCGACACCAATCCCGCAGTCAGGACGGCGATCACCGCCGATCCCGCCAGAGCCGTGGAAATCAATGAATACAGAATAGTTGCAAGCCGCATCATGACCGGGTCGTCCTTTCCTGTCCGTCCAGCCATATGATGCAACTTTTTGAATGTGGCTCGCTTTGACCTGAATCAGGCCGCTCACATTCCCAGGTCGACCGGCTCGATCACATCGCCGCCACCCTGCTGCCAATCGCTCAGGCCGCCAAGATTATAGACCTGGGAATATCCCATCTCCCGGAGCAGCTTGCCGGCCAGCGCGGCTCTCCCCCCCGAGGCGCAATGCAGCACAATCACCCGGTCCTTTTGCAATTCGGGGTCATGAAACTGTGTTTCAGGATCAGCACGGAATTCGAGCATGCCGCGCGGAATATGATGCGACCCGACCGCGCGCCCGGTCCGTTCCAGTTCCGGTGCGTCACGGATATCCAGCAGCAATGCGCCCTGATCCATCATCTGTTTTGCCTGCGCGGCGTCGATCCGCTCGATAACCGCATTCGCAGCCTGCAACATTTCCTTGACCGTCAATGCCATCCGTTTGCTCCCTGAGTGGTTGGCGGAGGTTAATATGCGAGTTTTCGAAGATGTAGACCCAAGTTGCAATTCGAAAACTCATTTTTTCGTCAATGCCGGTTGGCGGATTTCGAATTTGGCGGAACCGATCATGTATTTGGCCGAAAATCAAAAGAAACCCCGCCGAGACCTTTCCATCTGCTTTGTGTCCACTCACGGACAGGCCGGGGCGAGGTGGAAACGCCGATGACCCCCGGCCACCGTTTCCGTCCGTCCGGCTCATGCGTCATCCGAGAAAGACGCCCGCTCGCGGAACGCGCTTGGCGATTCCCCCGTCCACCGTCGGAATGCGGTGGAAAACGCGGCCTGATCCGAATAGCCCAGCGCAAAGGAAACCTCGGACAAATGCATTCCGGTCTTGATGAAGGTTTGCGCCAAATCGCATCTCAGGTCTTCGACGATTGCGCGATAGCTCGCGCCCTCCTCCCGCAGCCGGCGGGTAAAGGTGCGCGGGCTCATCCCGAGGCTGGCCGCAGCCTCTTCGGCCGGGATAACCCGCCCCGGCAGCGAGGCGGTGATCAATCCCTCGACCCTGGCCCTGAGCGGCTGTTTCGGCGCACACCGCTCGGCCAACAGCCGATTGCCATACTCGACCAGATGATCGCGCAGCGTGAAATCATAGGTCGGAATAGGCAGGTCGAGGCTGGAATGCGACAGCAGGATCTCCATCCTTTCCGCGCCAAAGATCACGGGAAACCCTGCGACCTTCCGAAAGGCCGGCGCGGCCTGCCCCACCTGATGCTGAAACCGCACCTCGATCGGGAAAAATCCGGTCTGGGTCACGGCCCGTATCCGCGCAACCGCCGCAAACATCAAAAATTCGGTCCGCCGGTGATACCTGGCATAACCCGCATTCTTCCAGTCCGCCTCGAACGAGGCGACATTGCCCGAAATCCGCAAACTGAAAGCAATCGCCGGATCAATGATGTCGTGAAAACGGGACGAATATTCGATGGCTTCCCGCAAGTTGCGGGAGTATTTGCTGATATACGCATTCAGAGTGGAAGAATGCATGAAGGTCAGCCCGGCCCTGGCCCCGAAAGTGATTTCCTTCTGCATGTCGCACGCCGCCCTGACGAACCCGGCCTCGTTCCGGACATCGCAAAACTCGGCCGGAGGGTCGATATCGGCCGCCGTCAGCCCGCTTTGCGCCATGATACCGGCAATATCCTCCGGCGAGGCTCCGGATTTTTGCAGGCAATCAATCAAATGCCGGATGCGGGCGACATGCACTTCCATAGCTCAGACCCAATACAAAAAAACCAGTGTCCCCAGCATATTGCCACCCGTCGGTTTCGACAAAGATGCAATCGCTCCGGGCGCCAATTTACTCGGGCAACCCTGCCTCGCGCAGGTCCTCCGTCATCATCGCCATGTAGTCCGGCGCAAGCCCGCTCCAGCACCGATGAAAACGGCGCAAAGTGAAGTCCGGCCGTTCCACCAACAACTCCTGAACGGTGCTCCTTGCCTCTTCCGACTTGCCATTTCGCATCAGCACTGAACTCAAAACCACCAAGCCCATCGGACCGACAAGCTGACCATGAGCGACCGGCCTCGCCAGATCCTCCGCCTCTGCCGTGCGCCCCGAGACATATAGACAGGCCGCTTTGAAACACTTCTTCACATCAAGGAAAGGCCCCTTCGGACTGAGCCGGATGGACGTATCGATGATCGGCAAGGCGGTCTCGGCGTGGCCGCTCCAGAAATGCGAATTCGCCAGACAAATATACGCGGCAGTCGAACTGGGGTTCAGCGCAACCGCAAGCTCCGCCTGAACGGTGGCCCTCTGGCAATTGCCCTGCAAGGTCAGCACCCGGCTCAGCGCGGCCTTGCCCATGCTGTTCCTGTCGTCCAGCGACACCGCAAGGCTGGCCTGGCGACGGGCCCGCTCCAGCACCTCTTCCGGCGCGTCGGTCTCGCAAAACATGATTCGCCGCACGTCCAGAAAAGACAACAGGGCGTGCGCTTCGGCAAATTGCGGCGTGGTTTCGATCAGCGTTTCCAAAAGGTTCCGCGCCGTCTGGCTGTGATCGTCCGAGAATTTGAAGAAATGCCACATGGCCCGCTGAAAACCGTGCCACGCCCCCAAAAAACCGTCTGCGGTACCGGCCCGCTCGCGTTCAACGATCTTCAGCCGTGAATCGACATTCATCGCGATCGCCTGAGCAATTTCCTCCTGCAAATCGAAGATGTCCTGAATATCTCTGTCGAATCGCTCTGCCCACAGGTGATGACTTGTACTGGCGTCGATCAACTGAACGGAAATCCGCACCCGCGACTCTGCCCGCCGAACGCTGCCTTCGACAAGGTAATCAACACCCAGTTCACGCCCGATCCGTTTCACATCGACGGGTTGCCCTTTGTAGGCAAAGGACGATCCCCGCGAAATCACCATCAGCCAATCAACATAGGACAGGCAGGTCAGCAATTCCTGACTGAACCCGTCCGAGAAGTATTCCTGGTCGGAGTCACCGCTCAGATTCTCAAAGGCCAGCACGGCGACTGTCGGCCTGTCCTCAGGCGAAACACGGGTGGGGTCCGAAGCGGTGAGCCGCACGTTGCCGCTGCTTCTGCCCGACACCCTTTCGGCCGCTTCAACGCCCTCCGCCTCGGAAATCACGAACAAAGGCCCGTGTTTTGCCCAATCCACCCCGGAAAAAATCAGAATATCCTTGAGGTTGGCCGCCGCATACAAAAACGCCATCCTGCGAGCCTTGTCCGAAATCGGTTTGTTGACAAAGTTCAGGCCCACCGCGACCCGTGCCAGCATGTATTGCATTTCCATATAGGAAAGCCTGCTTGACTGATTGCGGTCCACCCACTCCATGACATTCCGGCGGAGCGTCGCAATCAGCTGAACAAGGCCCAGATCGTCCCCCTTCAGCTTCACTTCGGACCCGGCATGGTCAAATGCGCCGAGGTGCCCCATCAGCGCGCTCCAGTTTTCCGTATCCGCCTTGTCGCGCGCCAGCAGAAGGTGACTGAGTTCGAAATAGGCGTGATCGTAAAACAGGAACTGCTTGTCCTGATAAAGCGCCAGATCAATCAGATAATAGGTCAGGCCCGTGCGCCCCGATCTGCTGACCAGCACGTTATACCCATGCAGATCACCATGTATGTTGCCGATGACGGCGCGCAGCTTCTGATCGGCCAACCCGTTTGATGCGCCCGCCACCAGATGCAGCGGGTTCGGATACCAGCGGCCATCGAAGACCAGGCTTTGATCGTCCCCGGAAAGCCCGCATTCATTCTGAACGAACTCGAAAATCCGCCCCTGCTCGGGGTCGAGCCGATAGTCGAGCCATCCTCTCAGGATATCGCCGACCGACACCAGCCCAGCCGTCAGTTGGCAATCGCGGTTCCAGTCTTCCAGCAATCCGGTCGACAGCAGTTTCACCGCCTCGACCTGTTCGTCATGCGAGCATTCCGCCCAGGGTTTGGCGTATTCCAGCCCCCGGCCGGCAATCGACGACAAGATCGCAATCCTGTCATCAACCGTGCTCGCCTTCAGAAGTTCCGGCAGGTGCACTCCCGCAAATTCGGGCGCCGCGTGGAATGCTATGTCATGGCGTTCGGCCTCCGACAGTTCATTCCACGCAGGATCGGGTGCACGATCGAATTTCAGAATCGCCTGCCCGCTGAAATCGGCACAATCAACGTCAGCCGCGTATACATAGGCCCCGGATTTCCCGCTCAGCTTATGGTGCAGGTATATGTCGTCGCTGATCCCCCATTGCTCTTGCAGCACGTGGCGGAAATCCTGATACCCCTCTGGCCAGGGCAACCCGACATGATCGGCCCCGGATGTATCACTCTTTGCTGGCATTCCCGCGTTCTGCACCTCCGCCTCCCCCCAAGCCGGTCGCGAATAGTTCAGCCGTGCGGCAAGTTTAGCAGGCAAAGACCGCATCGCACAGCCTGCATTGCCGCGCGCGCCTAATTGGGATCGAAGATGTAACGTGGTGCGGGCGGTGGGACTCGAACCCACACGGCACTAAGGCCTTCGGATTTTAAGTCCGATATGTCTACCATTCCATCACGCCCGCAACGCCGGATGGTGACACAAGCTCTACTCAGTCATGAAAAAATGCTCAACTTGATATCGCGCCGGGCATCGAGTTTTTTTTCGCCACCTCAAATATCCTGCCCCTTCGGCGCCAGCGGTCCGCCGGGGGCGGCCAGACCGCGCTCGGGCAGCCAGGGGTTCAGCGCCAGTGCCTCGGCCATGGCGTCGCGCGCCTCGTCCAACCGTTGCAACCCCATCAGCGTCAGCGCCCGCCCGCTGATTGCCGCAATATGGCGGGGTGACAATTCAATGGCGCGGTCCAGATCGACAAGCGCTGCCGGGAAATCCTGCCGCAGGAAATTGACAAAGGCGCGCTGGTTGTACCCTTCAGCATATTCCGGACAATATTCGATCAGCCGGTCGAAATCCTCGCGCGCGCCCAGCAGATCCCAGGCCCGGCGCTTTGACATGCCACGGTCCAGAATCGCCTGGGACTGCTCGTTCGGCGCATCCGCCCAGTAATCCCACATCCGGTTGGAAATGTTCCGTGCCTCGGCCTCGTCCTGCGCCTGTTGTATCTCGGAGATCAGCCGATCCAGCCCCTCGGAATGATCGGGCGCGGCGGGGCAGGTATCGGCCAGCGCGGCGCTGGCGGCAAGGACGGGCGCAACAAGCAGGGGAATGAGATGTTTCATCCCCCAATGCTGGCGCAAGCGAGACACGGGTCAACTCACGTTTTCGAGCGAGCCGAGCAAACCCGCCTCTTTCACCGCCTCCATCGCAACGAAAGTCGACGTGCTGGCCACATGCGGCAGCGACGAGATCTTCTCGGCCATCACCGCGCGATACTCCGACATCGAACGCGTGCGCACCTTGAGCAGATAGTCGAAATTGCTTGCGATCATATGGGCCTGCTCGACCTCCGCGATCCTGCGCACCGCCGCGTTGAACGCGGCCAGGGCCTTTTCGCGGGTGTCGGTCAGGCGCACCTCGACGAATGCCACATGATCCAGCCCCAGTCGGATCGGATCGATCAGCGCCCGATAGCCGGTGATGATGCCCTCTGCTTCCAGTTTCTTCAGCCGCGCCTGTGTGGGGGATTTCGACAGGCCGATCCGCCGCGCCAGATCGGCGACCGGCAACCGCCCGTCCTCGGCCAGCGCCTTGAGAATGGCACGGTCGAAGCGATCCAGATCGGGAAAGTCGTTTTGCATTGCTGTGGGTCGAAAATTCAGGACATTTGCCCAAAGTTATGACAATTTCCGGCGATTGTCCCGCATTTTCCGCAATATACTGCTCAAAAAGCCCGGAGAGACCATGAAACACGACCTGCGCATGCTGATCGACAGCCAGACCTACGCCGACCAGTCCGACATTCTGGCCGCCCTGACCAAACAGGCAGCCCTTAGCTCCGCCGAACGGGCCGCAATCTGCGGGTCCGCCGCACAGCTTGTCCGCGACATCCGTTCCAGCACCACGCCGGGGCTGATGGAGGTGTTTCTGGCCGAATACGGCCTTTCCACCGACGAAGGCGTGGCGCTGATGTGCCTGGCCGAGGCGCTGCTGCGGGTGCCCGACGCGGACACCATCGATGCGCTGATCGAGGACAAGATCGCACCGTCGGACTGGGGCAGGCATCTGGGCCATTCCTCTTCCTCACTGGTCAATGCCTCGACCTGGGCGCTGATGCTGACCGGCAAGGTGCTCGACGAACGCAAGGCCTCGCCCGTCGGCGCCCTGCGCGGCGCGATCAAGCGTTTGGGCGAGCCGGTGATCCGAACCGCCGTGGGCCGCGCGATGAAGGAAATGGGCCGCCAGTTCGTGCTGGGCGAAACCATCCGTTCGGCCATGGACCGCGCCAAGGGCATGGAGGACAAGGGCTACACCTATTCCTACGACATGCTGGGCGAGGCCGCCCGCACCGAGGCCGACGCCGCCCGCTATCATCTGGCCTATTCACGCGCCATCACCGCTATCGCCGAAGCCTGCATCCACAAGGACATTCGCGAAAATCCCGGCATCTCGGTCAAGCTCTCGGCCCTGCACCCGCGCTATGAGGTGGCGCAGGAACAGCGCGTGATGAATGAGCTTGTTCCCCGCCTGCGCGCACTGGCGCTGCTGGCGAAGGCGGCCGGAATGGGCCTGAACGTGGACGCCGAAGAGGCCGACCGACTGTCGCTGTCGCTGCAGGTGATCGAAGAGGTCATGGCCGAACCGGCATTGGCAGGCTGGGACGGGTTCGGCATCGTGGTGCAGGCCTATGGCCCGCGCGCCGGGCTGGTGCTGGACACGCTGTACGAGATGGCGGAACGCCACGACCGCAAGCTGATGGTGCGGCTGGTCAAGGGCGCCTATTGGGATACCGAGATCAAGCGCGCGCAGGTCGAAGGCGTCGATGGCTTCCCGGTTTTCACGCATAAGGCGGCCACCGATATTTCCTATATCGCCAATGCCCGCAAACTGCTGCGCATGACCGACCGCATCTACCCGCAATTCGCCACCCACAACGCCCATACGGTCAGCGCCATCCTGCACATGGCGCAGGACGGGCAGCCGTTCGAGTTCCAGCGCCTGCACGGCATGGGCGAAACCCTGCACGCTCTGGTCAAGGACCAGCAGAACGCCCGCTGCCGCATCTATGCTCCGGTCGGCGCCCATCGGGACCTGCTGGCCTATCTGGTGCGCCGCCTGCTTGAAAACGGCGCCAACAGCTCATTCGTGAACCAGATCGTAGACGAAAACGTCCCCCCCGAAGAGGTCGCCGCCGATCCTTTCGAAATCGCACAACGGCCCGCCCGGAAGCTGCCGACCGGTCCCGAACTCTTCGCGCCCGAACGGGTGAACTCCAGGGGCTTCGACTTGCACCACATGCCGACTCTGGCCCGGATCGAAGCCGCGCGCGCGCCATGGCTGTCGCACAGCTGGACCGCCGGACCTTTGCTGGCCAAAGATGCCGCGCCCGACGCCGCCAGGGATGTTACCAACCCCAACGACGGCGGCACCATCGGCTCGGTCGCCATGTGCAGCCCCGAAGATGTCGAACTGGCGCTGGCCTCGGCCAGCCCGTGGCAGGCCACGCCTGCCGAACGCGGCGCGGTTCTGAACCGGGCCGCGGACCTCTACGAAGAAAACTTCGGTGAAATCTTCGCCATCCTCGCCCGCGAGGCCGGCAAATCTATCCCTGACGCCGTGGCCGAACTGCGCGAAGCGGTGGATTTCCTGCGCTACTACGGCGCCAACGCGCCCGAGGCCGAATCCGCCGGGGTGTTCACCTGCATCAGCCCGTGGAACTTCCCGCTGGCCATCTTCACCGGTCAGGTCGCGGCGGCGCTTGCCGCCGGTAACGCCGTTCTGGCCAAACCCGCCGACCAGACCCCGCTCATCGCCCACCGCGCCGTGCAACTGCTGCACGAGGCGGGCGTGCCCCGCGCCAGCCTGCAACTGACCCCCGGCCGCGGCAGTATCGTCGGCGCGGCAATCACCTCGGACCCGCGCGTGAACGGCGTGGCCTTCACCGGTTCCACCGCCACCGCGCTGCGCATCCGCAAGGCAATGGCCGAAAACCTGCGTCCCGGCACGCCCCTGATTGCCGAAACCGGCGGCCTGAACGCGATGATCGTCGACAGCACCGCCCTGCCCGAACAGGCCGTTCAGGCGGTGATCGAAAGCGCCTTCCAGTCGGCCGGCCAGCGCTGCTCGGCCCTGCGCTGCCTCTACCTGCAGGAGGACATCGCCGAGGGCGTGCTGACCATGCTGCAGGGCGCGATGGACGCCCTCAGGGTCGGCAACCCGTGGCATCTGTCCACCGATTGCGGCCCGGTGATCGACGAAGGCGCGCGCGCCGATATCGCCTCCCACATTGCCAAGGCCCGCGCCGAAGGCCGGGTGCTGAAAGAACTGAACACCCCGCCCGAGGGCACCTTCATCGCCCCAACGATGATCGAAATTCCCGGCATCGGCGCGCTGGAGGAGGAAATATTTGGCCCCGTCCTGCACGTGGCCCGCTTCAAGTCGCACGAGATCGACAAGGTCATCGCCGATATCAACGCCACCGGCTATGGTCTGACCTTCGGCCTGCAAACCCGCATCGACGACCGGGTCCAGCACGTGACCGAGGCGGTGCATGCGGGCAACGTCTATGTCAACCGCAACCAGATCGGCGCCATCGTCGGCAGCCAGCCCTTCGGCGGCGAGGGCCTGTCGGGCACCGGCCCCAAGGCGGGCGGCCCGAACTATCTGGCCCGCTTCTGCGCCCCCGATCGCCAGAGCACCGGCACCGCCTGGAGCACCACCATGGCGGACCTGCCCGTACCGACCGGCACACCCGCCGCAATCAGGACGCGCACCCTGCCCGGCCCCACCGGCGAATCGAACCGCCTCAGCGAGTTCCCGCGCGAGCCGCTTTTGTGTCTCGGTCCCGATGCCGACACGGTACGCATGCAGGCAGAGGCTGTTTTTGCCCACGGCGGCACCGCGATCTGCGCCACAGGGGCGCTCGATCCGCACAAGCTGGAGAACCTGCCGGGCATCTCGGGCGTGCTGTGGTGGGGGGACGAGGACACCGGGCGCGAAATCGAACGCCATCTGGCCCGGCGCACCGGCCCGATCCTGCCGCTGATCCCCGGCAAACCCGACCGCGCCAGGGTGATCGGTGAACGCCATGTCTGCGTCGATACCACGGCGGCGGGCGGCAACGCGGCCCTGTTGGGCGGTGCGGCATAACCTGCCTTGACGCCGGGCCGCGAAAGGCCCAGCGTCGCGCCATGATACCGATACGCGACCACAACCCGTCAGGGCGTACACCTTATGTCGTCTACGCCCTGATGGCAGCCAATATCCTGATTTTCCTGAGCTATGTCGGGATCATGAGCGACGACCGGCTGCTCGCCCGCTTTTTCTTCGACTATGCTGTCATTCCGGCGCGGATCGCCGATGGCTACGGTCTGCAGACACTGGTCACCTCGATGTTCCTGCATGCCGGATGGATGCATCTGGCAGGCAACATGCTGTTTCTGTGGATCTTCGGCGACAACCTCGAAGACGAGATGGGCCATGTCCCGTTTCTGATCTTCTACCTGGCCTGCGGCATCGCGGCGGGGCTGGCGCATGTGATCTCGGCTCCGGGCTCGCCGGTGCCCACTGTCGGTGCCTCGGGCGCCATCGCGGGCGTCATGGGCGGCTACCTGCTGATGTTTCCCCGCGCGCGCGTCGATATCCTGCTGCTTCTCATCGTATATGTCCGCATCATTTCCATCCCCGCCTTCATCATGCTGGGCGTCTGGCTGGGGATGCAGTTCATCGGCAGCCTCGCTTCCGACCCCGAACAGGGCGGCGTCGCCTACTGGGCGCATTCGGGCGGCTTCGTGATCGGGCTGCTGTTCAGCGTCCCCCTTTGGCTGCGGCGCGGCGGGCGGCGCTTCTGGGGGCGCACGCAAGGCCACCCGCCGCATCCCGAGCACAGGTATAAGCTCTCGCAGTCCCGCATTCCGAAAGTGCCGCGCCGATGACCCGCCTGAAAGCCACCTGCCATTGCGGTGCTGTAGAAATCGAGGCCGATTTTCCGCAGGGCCTCGCCTCGGCCGCCCGCTGCGACTGTTCGCTCTGCATCCGCCGGGGCGCCGCTGCCGTCACCGCCACGACCGCGTCCCTGACCATCCTGAAAGGCGCGGAGAACCTGACGCTTTATAGCTGGGGTACCCACACGGCAATGCACCACTTCTGCAAGACCTGCGGCATCTACGCCTATCACCAGCGCCGCTCGGACCCCGCCGAATGCGGTGTCAATCTGGGATGCATCGAAGGCGCCAACCCCCGCACCCACGGCGAAATCCCGTGGAATGACGGCGTCAACCACCCGTCGGACCGCTAAGGCACGCCCCGCCACTTCGTCTATGCTAAAATACGCCTGCCGGAGGCACCGATGCGCAGCATCGGTTTTTGCCGGATCAGCTCCGGATTACCTTGGCAAACCCGTCAAAGATCGGCTCGTTGGCGCAGACCACCTCGCCATCCGACAGGATCGAGCCTTCGGGATTGAGCGGCTCGCACAATCCGCCGGCCTCTTTCACGATGATGACGCCCGCCGCCAGGTCCCAAGCGTTCAGGCGGCGTTCCCAGAACCCCTCGTAGCGGCCCGCCGCCACATAAGCCATGTCCAGCGCCGCCGAACCCCAGCGCCGAACCCCGGCGCAGACCGGCATCAGCCGGGCCAGATCCTGCAACGTCGCGGGCAGGTCCGATCGGCCGCCAAAGGGCAGGCCGGTGGCGAAGATCGATTCGATCATCCGGTGCCGGCCCGACACGCGGATGCGCATGTCGTTCATCCAGGCGCCCTCGCCCTTTTCGGCAAAGAACATCTCGTCCTTGGCGGCGTCATTGATCACGCCGGCGACGATCTTGCCCTTGTGCTCCAGCGCGATGGAAATCGCCCAGTGCGGCAGCCCGTGCAGAAAGTTGGTGGTGCCGTCCAGCGGATCGACGATCCAGCGCCGGGTCGGGTCCTCGCCGTCAATCGCGCCGCCCTCTTCGGCCAGCCAGCCATAGGTCGGACGCGCGCCCAGCAATTCCTCTTTCAGGATGTTTTCCGCAGCGATGTCCGCCTTGGATACGAAATCGCCGGCACCCTTCATCGACACCTGCAGATTCTCGACCTCACGAAAATCCTTGACCAGAGAACGCCCCGCCTTGCGCGCGGCCTTGATCATGATGTTGAGATTTGCACTGCCAACCATTTTCCAAAGGCTCCTGTCCGGTCAAGCCGCGCGTATACTGATGCAACGCGGGCTTGCCAAGGGGCATGATGCGCAAAGCCGCCCCCCGGTTTTCGCCCTATTGCGCCTGCAGCTTGCGCGCCTCGGTGCGGGCCAGCCCGACCAGTTCCTGCACATAGGGTTTTTCAAGGTCCTCGCTGCGCACCGCCGCATAGAGCCTGCGGGTGATCCCCTCATTGGTCAGGGGCCGCGTCACATAGTCCGAATTGTACTTGACCTCGCGCACCACCCAGTCCGGCAACACCGAAATCCCCCGGTTCGACGCCACCAGCAGCAGGATCACCGCCGTCAGTTCCACCTGCCGGATCGCCGCCGGTTCCACCCGTGCCGGGATCAGCAACTGGCTGAACACATCCAACCGTGTGCGTTCCACCGGATAGGTGATCAGCGTCTGGCCGCGGAAATCCTCGGCCTCGATGAATTCCTTCTGCGCCAGCGGATGCGACGAGGCCGCCACGAACACCGCGTTATAGTCGAACAGTTCCACGAACTCGACACCCGGCAGATCCTCGGGGTCCGAGGACACCACCAGATCGACCTCTTCCTTCTGCAGCGCCGGCAGAGCGTCGAAGGCCAGGCCGGGGCGGATATCGACATCCACATCCGGCCAGGACTTGCGGAACGCCTCCAGCACCGGGAACAGCCACTCGAAACAGGCGTGGCACTCGATGGCGATATGCATCCGCCCTGCGCGTCCGTCGCGCAGCGAAGAAAACTCGGCCTGCATCGCCTCGACCTGCGGCAGAATCTGTTCGGCCAGCCTGAGCAGCCGCAGCCCGGCCGCCGACAGCTTCATCGGCTTCGACCGGCGCAGGAACAGCTCGACCCCGGCCTGATCCTCCAACCCCTTGATCTGATGGCTCAATGCCGACTGGGTGATGTTCAGCTGATCCGCCGCGCGGGCCAGCCCGCCGCATTCGTGGATGGCCTTGATGGTGCGAAGATGACGGAATTCGATATGCATGACCAAGGATGACTCATATTGTTCTTGAATAATATGAGTTTGTCTCACAATGCAGGCCATGCGACAAGTGATCAATGCCTAAGCGATGAGAAAGCCCATGACCGCGCCTGAAATTTCCTTTGAGTTCTTTCCGCCCAAAACCCTCGAAGCCTCCTTCCGGCTCTGGGATACAGTGCACACGCTCGCCCCGCTTGATCCGCGTTTCGTTTCGGTGACCTACGGCGCCTGCGGCACCACCCGCGAACTGACCCGCGAGGCCGTGGCGACGCTGCACAAGACTTCCGGCCTGAACGTTGCCGCGCATCTGACCTGCGTGCGCGCGACCAAAGAGGAAACTCTGGCCATCGCCGACAGCTTTGCCGAGGTGGGCGTGACCGACATCGTCGCCCTGCGCGGCGACCCGCCCGCGGGCGAAGGCCGGTTCGAACCCCATCCCGGCGGTTTCGCTCATTCAGTCGAGCTGATCGAGGCACTGGCCGATACCGGCAAATTCACCATCCGCGTCGGCGCCTATCCCGACAAGCACCCAGAGGCCGGCAGCTATGCCGCCAACGTGGACTGGCTCAAGGCCAAGCTGGATGCGGGCGCGGACGAGGCGCTGACCCAGTTCTTCTTCGAGGCCGAAACCTTTTTCCGCTTCCGTGACGCCTGCGCCAAGGCGGGCATCGACAAACAGATCACGCCGGGCATCCTGCCGATCGAGAACTGGAAGGGCGCGCGCAACTTCGCCCGCCGCTGCGGCACCAATATACCGGCCTGGGTCGAGGATGCCTTCGAAAAGGCAATGCGCGACGACCGCGAAGATCTGCTGGCCACTGTGCTGTGCACCGAACTTTGCACCGATCTGATCGAGGGCGGCGTCGACAAGCTGCATTTCTATACGCTCAACCGCCCCGAACTGACCCGCGATGTCTGTCACGCGCTTGGCGTCGCACCGAAGGTTGAACTGCAGAACGTGGCGTAAATCTTGCCCCGGCAACTCTGACTGCTAGCGTTCCTCCACACACATCCGGAGGAACGCGCCCATGTATTACGCCAGCGATTTCAGCGAGCTTCTGAGACCGGCAGACATGGCCTCCATGTCAGGGCTGGAATTTCTGCAGGGCATTCTGGACGGCAAACTGCCCGCCCCGCCCATAGCCAGAACGCTGGGATACGAACTTCATGCCGTCGAAGAGGGCCGCGTGATCTTTCGCGGCACCCCCACGCTGGAAATGTGCAACCCGCTCGGCTCGGTGCATGGCGGCTGGTATGGCACGTTGCTGGACAGCGCCATGGCCTGCGCTGTCCAGTCCTGCGTGCCGCGTGGTGCGGCTTATACGACGCTGGAATACAAGATCAATATCCTGCGCGGCGTCCCGCTTGGGACCGAAGTTGATTGCATCGGCGAGACCGACCATGTCGGCCGCTCCACCGGGGTTGCACATGGAGAAATCCGCGGCGTCGAAGACGGACGGCTCTACGCCACCGGCACCACCACCTGCATCGTCCTGAGCCTGCCGCGCGGCTAAGCCGGCCCTACTGCGCCGGGTGCGACCGGGCCTCGGGCACCTGCACCCAGTTCGGTAGCTCTTCGGATGGGACGCTTTCATGCATCCGCTCCGACCGGTCCACCCCGACCGTGCGATGGCTGCGCAGCAGGAAAATCTTGCCCCAGCCGCGCCAGGTACCGGCCGAGGGCGCAGCCGGATCGGCCGGAAACCGCTCACTCCAGTTCTCGGGCAACGGCAACCCGTGCTGTTCCGCCCGCTCCAGCATCCAGATCAGCGGAATATTGGCCAACGGGCGGGCCTCTTCGTATCCTCCAAGCTGGCCGCCGATATCCCCATGCGTACCGCGGAACCAGACCTGTTCGACATGCCCTTCGAAATCCGCCGACGTATCCCACAGCACCGGCATGAAAACCTCGCGAGTTTCGTCCAGCGCCAGCGCGTGATAGCCGTGGCGCACGCCCGTCCCCAGCTGATGGTTGTGAAAGGCATGCCGATCCTCAGCCCAGCGCCACAGCAGCGGCAGGCGCATGCCCAGCGCCTTGACCGTGTCCCAGACCCCGATCATCTCGATGGCCACGTCTTCGTGACAGAACCGGTGCCGGAATTCGGCGGCATGGGTGCCAAGGGCGTTGCATTCATAGTGTCGGTAAGCAAGCTTGATATTGCGCTCGGTCGCGTGTTCCGCCCTGAGCAGCCCGATCGACCCGATGACGCCCGCAAGGCTGCGCACCCCATAGGCGCCGCGCGAATATCCGATCAGGAAAATCTTGTCACCGGGCTTGTAGCGCGAGGCGAGATAGCCATAGGCGCGCCGGATCTGCCGGTTGATGCCCCGCCCCATCAGCACGTCGGGCGTGGTCTTCCAGCTTTTCCACTGCACCCCCGACTCATAGAACACCGACACCCGCGCGCCCATCTCGCAGCACAGCCGATAGGTCTGACCGGCATGGGTTTCCTGCCCCGGTTCCAGCGTCGACATGGTGCCGTCCAGAATGATCACATGCGACAGAGGTTCGCGGTGCCGCGACTCCTTGGAATGCTCGGACTGCAGCGGCCGTCCAAGCCATCCCAGAATTTTCCTACTCAGCCGCGACAGAACCATGTGTCAGCAGTTCCCATACCTTGTGCGGAGTGAACGGCATGTCGGCCTGTTTCACCCCGCA
This sequence comes from Ruegeria sp. AF8, assembly GCF_056541825.1. NCBI lineage: Bacteria > Pseudomonadati > Pseudomonadota > Alphaproteobacteria > Rhodobacterales > Roseobacteraceae > Ruegeria > Ruegeria sp. AF8. The sequence goes on from NZ_JBQFYW010000011.1 coordinate 18,324, forward strand.
GTCCCAGAGCGCATCCTGAACCGCGTTCGCCACTGCGGCCAGCGCACCCACCGTTCCGGCCTCGCCACAGCCTTTCATCCCCATCGGGTTGGCCGTCGACGGCACCGGAGCCGAGGTAAACTGAATCATGGGGACGTCGATGGCTCGTGGCAAGGCATAGTCCATGAACGTTGCCGTGAGCAGTTGCCCATCCGCATCATGCACCACATGCTCGCTCAGGGCCTGCCCGATCCCCTGCGCCACTCCGCCATGCACCTGCCCCTCGGCCAGCATCGGATTGATCAGATTGCCGAAATCATCAACGATCACATAGCGGTCGACGGTCACGGCGCCGGTGTAGGAATCGATCACGATCTCGGCAACATGCGCCCCGTTGGGATAGCTGCGCCCCGGCAGTTTGGCCCGCGCCGCGTGCTGCAGCAGGTCGTCGCGCCCATCCTCTCGTGCCATCCCGGCGGCTTCCAACAGCGTCGGCGTCAGATTCGACCCCGGCGCACGGAAGGTTTCGTGATCAAAGCTCACCTCGTCCTCCTTCACCCCCATCTTATCGGCCAGATAGGGCATGAATGCGGCGACCATCTGATCGACCGTGGCAAGTGTTGCATGGCTTTGTGTCGTCACCGAGCGTGACCCGCCGGTACCGCCGCCCTGCTCGATCAGGTCGCTGTCACCCTGCACCACCGTGATCCGATCCGCCGGAATGCCGGTCTGATCCGACAGGAACTGCGCATAGACCGTCTCGTGCCCCTGCCCGTTCGATTGCGTGCCGACATAAAGGCTCACCGTTCCGTCGCCGTTGAATTCAACCTTCGCGCCTTCCGAAGGGTCCCCCAGTATGCTTTCGATATAGTAACAAATCCCCTGCCCTCGCAGCAGGCCACGCTCCCGGTCCACCGCCCGGCGCGCACTGAACCCCACGACCTGCTCCTGCGCCCGGCCCAGCACCATGCCAAAGTCGCCCACATCATAGGTCTCGCCCATGGCGGTCCTGTAGGGAAAGGCCTCAGGCCGGATGAAGTTCCTGCGCCGCAGCTCCCACGGATCGACGCCCAGTTCGCGCGCTGCCCGGTCCATGACGCGTTCCAGCACATAGATCGCCTCGGGCCGCCCCGCACCGCGATAGGCGTCCACCTGCGTGGTGTTGGTATAATAACCCTCGACCCGCAGCCATGCCGTCTGCACATCGTAGACGCCCATCATCACGCGGCTGAACAGGTTGGTCTGGATCGCCTGCGCGAAATGGCTGTTATAGGCACCCAGATTGCAGCGCGTATGCACCCGGTACGCGGTAATCCTGTAATCCGCGTCAAAGGCCAGTTCCGCCAATGAGGTCAGATCGCGCCCGTGATTGTCGCTCAGCATCGCCTCGGTCCGGTCCGAGATCCAGAACACCGGCCGCCCGGCCAGCCGGGCCGCCGTCGCCACCACGAAATACTCCGGATAAGGCATCGCCTTCATCCCGAACCCGCCACCGACATCGGGGATGGTGACATGCACCGCCTCGCTCTCAAGCCCCAGCTTTTCGGCCAGTTGCGTCTTCATCCCCCAGACACCCTGCCCGCCAAAGGCAAAGTGCAGCCGCCCGTCCCGCCATTCGGCATGACAGCCGCGCGGCTCCAGCGAATTCACGATCACCCGGTTGTCGTGAACGCTCAGCGAAACCCTGTGCGCCGCCTCCCGGAACGCGGCCTCGGTGGCGGCCTCATCCCCCGTGCCCCAGTCGAACGCCCGGTTGTCGGGCGCCTCCGCGTGGATGACCTCGCCCCCCGGCGCCACATCCATTTTCGCAGGCAGATCCTCGGTCTCCATCCAGATCGCCTCGACCGCATCGCGCGCCTGTTCGGGGGTTTCGGCGATCACGACGGCCACCGGCTCGCCCACGAAACGCACCCGCCCGGACGCCAGCATGTGCCGCTCGGGCGCAGCACCCTTGGCACCGTCCCGATTGGGCACGACGGTGGCGCTCATGACAGTGTTCACACCCGCCGCTTTCAAATCCGGCAGGGCCATCACCAGACGGACCCCCTCCATCTCCCGCGCCGCATCCAGATCAAGCGATGTGATGACCGCATGGGCAACCGGGCTTCGAAAAAAGGCCGCAAACAGCGCGTGTTCGGGAACCGCGTCCTCCATATATGCGCCATCCCCGGTCAGAAAGCGGATGTCTTCGACCCGCCTGACCGGCTGGCTCTTGCCGAATTTTTCCATAACGCACCCCATACGAACAATTCAAACCGCGAGCCTAGCCCGCAATCCCCCGGTGTCCAGTGCGCAGGCGGGTTTGCGCCCCTCAGGCGGCAGCGCGGGACAGAAAATCCAGCAACCATGCGCGAAACGCTTTTGACGGCGCGCGCAGCAGGGCGCGGTCCTCATAGACCAGATGGTACCCTTCCCGGCCCGGCACCTCGATCTCGGGCAGACACCGGGTCAGGCCCGATCTCTGCACGATCTTGTTGCTTGCCGGGGCACGGGCCAGCGCGATCCCCACGCCTTCGGCGGCCAGCGACGCCGCCATGATGGTGTCGTCGACAAAGATGAACTGCCCCGCCGGGGGCGACAGGCGCAGCGCCTCGAACAATTGCGGCCAACCCGCCCGGTGCGCCGAGACGTCGATCAGCGGATACCGCAGCAGGTCCTCGGGCCGGCCAACCGCATCGGCAATCCCGGGAAGCGCAACCGGATAGATCAGTTCGGACAGCAGAAAATCGCTCTCATTGCCGAATTGTGCCGGGTTGCCAAAGACAATCCGCAGATCGGCGAATTGATTGGTAAAATCGACCGCGCCGCCGCCGGTGCTTAACACCAGGTTGACCGCCGGATGGGCGCGCATGAAATCTTCCAGTGCGGGGGCCAGAATGCCTTGCGCGAACAGCAGCACCGATTGCACGTACAGCCGGGTCTCGCGGCTGTCGCCGAACAGCCCGGACGTGGCGGTTTCCAGCATCAGCAGCGATTGCTGCACGCTGGGCAGATAGGCGCGCCCCGCCTCGGTCAGTGTCACCGAATGGGCATGGCGCAGGAACAGCGGCGTGCCCAGTTGCGTCTCCAGCGCCTTGACCTGCTGACTGACCGCCGCCGCCGACATGTTCAGTTGCGCCGCCGCGCGGGCAAAGCTTTCGGTGCGCGCGGCGGCTTCGAATACACGCAGCCAGTTGAGCGAGGGGACACGGGTGGTCATGAAATCAGGCTAAGCAAAACTTACCCTGACAAGCAAGACATACCGTTCTGACCTTTTCCGCATCCGGTTTAGTTTCCCAGTCAGCGAACAGAAAATCAACTCAATGACGAGAATCCGGACCATGACCAGTCCCGCCCTGCCCCCGCGCCCAAAGCGCAAGATCTGGAACTATACCCCGCACCTGCCGATTCAGACCTCGCCCTATTGGGACTGGCCGATGAAGCCGCTGGCATCGCTTCGCTATCTGCTGCGCAGCTGGAACCCGGTCGCCCTGCGCGCGCTGATGTTCCTGTTCGCGGTCTTCACATGGAATTTCCTGACCCCCTCTCTGGACCGCATCGCCACCTTCAGCTGGGACTGGGTGTTCGAGATCTGGATTCGCAACCTGGCCATCCTGCTGGTCATCGCCGGAGGCCTGCATCTGGCCCTGTGGAAATTCCGGGTGCAACAGGACGACTATCGCTATGACATGCGCCCGATGATGAAGGGCGCGCGCGCCTTCACCTTCAAAAACCAGGTCTGGGACAATATGTTCTGGAGCCTCGGGCCGGCGCTGACCTTCTGGACATTCTGGGAATGTTTCATCCTCTATGCCTATGCCAACGGCTGGGTGCGGATGATCACTTTTGACGGCAACCCGGTCTGGTTTGTCGCCATGGTGGTGTTCATCCCGGTCTGGGCAGGCTTTCACTTCTACTGGCTGCACCGCCTGCTGCATGTGGGCAAGCTCTATACCTGGGTCCATGCCTGGCATCACCGCAACATCAACACCGGCCCCTGGTCCGGCCTGGCCATGCACCCTGTCGAAAGCTTCTTTCTGATGTTCGACACGATGATCTTTTTCCTGCTGCCCTCGCACCCGGTTCACGCCATCTTTCTGCTGTTCCATCACGGTATCGGCGCACCGACCAGTCATGCCGGGTTCGAAAACCTCAGGATCGGGAAAACGCGCAGGTTCCTGATCGGCGATTTCTTCCACCAGTTGCACCACAGGTTCTTCGACTGCAACTATGGCACGTGGGAGACCCCGTGGGATGAGTGGTTCGACACCTTCCATGACGGCACCGACGAGGGCAACGACATGGTCAAGGAACGCCGCCGCAAGATCTGGGCCGCGTGAACAGGCGGATGTATCACGAGCGGGTTGAAGCACTGCAGGAGTTTCTGCCCGAAATCCGCGCCGGAAACTTCCCCCATCCGGCACAATCCATCCCCAAGCATGAGGGCGAAATGGAAAAACTGCGCGAAGCCCTGGATATGCTGTAACCCGCTGCCGGAGGCACCACGATGACGTCTGAACTTTCCGACCCCCGGCCCGGCCGGTACCTGACCGCGGACCAGCAGGAGACCTACTGGAAACAGGGCTATCTGTTTCCGCTCGACATCCTGTCCCCCGCCGAGGCCGCGGCAGCCCGGGCCGAATTGGAGACAATCGAACGAGACTACCTCGACGCCGATCTTCCGCACCCGCTCAATACCTACAAGCGGGTGAACGCCCATGTGGTGATTCCGCTGGTCGCCCGGTTGGCCGGCGACCCCCGCATTCTGGATCTGGTCGAAGGCATCCTCGGCCCGGATATCCTGTTGTGGTCGGCAGAACTCTTCATCAAGGAACCCGGCACCCACCACATCGTCGGGATGCATCAGGACCTGACCTATTGGGGGCTGGGCGAAACGCCGGATCAGGTAACGGCCTGGCTGGCACTTTCCCCTTCGACACCGGAAAGCGGCTGTATGGAATTCGTCGCCGGAAGCCACAAAAACCCGATCCTGCCGCACAACGACACCTTTTCCGACAACAACTTGCTGTCGCGCGGGCAGGAGATCGCCGTGGAGGTGGCCGATGAAGACAAAACCCGCATCGTGTTGCAGCCCGGTCAGATGTCGCTGCATCACGGGCTGACGATCCACGGATCGGGACCGAACATGTCAGACGACCGACGGATCGGCCTGGCCATTCGGTACCTGAACCCGAAAGCCCGGCAACAGGTCGCGGATCGCGATTTCGCGATGCTGGTGCGTGGCCGCGACGAGATCAGCAACTTTCAGCATATCCCGGCGCCGCAAAACCTGTTCGACCCGGCGGCCCTGGCCCTGTACGCAACCATCCGCAAAGCCCAGGCCAAGGCGTTTTCACAAGGGGTGGACGCGCGGAATTCCATGTACCGGGCCATTTGACCGTCGGCGGGTCCTGATCCACAAAATCCCGCCTTTCTGCAAGCGCCGCCGAACGCGGTCCCTTTTCCTTTGCCCGCCCATTCGCTATGGGAGGCGGCAACCCGAAAACCCCTTTGCAGGATTCAAGACGCATGGCGATGGAAAAGACGTTCAACGCGGCCGAGGCCGAGGCCCGCATCTACAAGACCTGGGAAGAGGCCGGTGCCTTCAAGGCCGGCGCAAACAAATCGCGCGACGAAAGCTTCACCATCATGATCCCGCCGCCCAACGTCACCGGAGCGCTGCATGTTGGCCATGCCTTCAACAACACCCTGCAGGACATTCTGATCCGCTGGCACCGGATGCGCGGCTTCGACACACTGTGGCAGCCCGGTCAGGACCACGCGGGCATCGCCACCCAGTTGCAGGTCGAAAAGATGCTGGCCGCCACCGGCAACGAAGGCCGCCGGGAACTGGGCCGCGAGAAGTTCCTGGAAAAAGTCTGGGAATGGAAAGGCCAGTACGGCGGCACCATCGTCGAACAGCTCAAACGCCTCGGCTCCTCCTGCGACTGGTCGCGCAACGCCTTCACCATGGCAGGCGCCCCGGGCGATCCGCGCACGGGCCATGAAAACTCGCCCAACTTCCACGATGCCGTCATCAAGGTCTTCGTGGACATGTATGAAAAGGGCTACATCTACCGCGGCAAGCGGCTGGTGAACTGGGACCCGCATTTCGAAACCGCGATCTCGGACCTGGAGGTCGAGAATATCGAGGTCGCGGGCCACATGTGGCATTTCAAATACCCGCTCGCGGGTGGCGCAACCTACACTTACGTGGAAAAGGACGAAGACGGGAACGTCATCCTTGAAGAGGAACGCGATTACATCTCGATCGCCACGACCCGGCCCGAAACCATGCTGGGGGACGGCGCGGTGGCGGTTCATCCCTCGGACGAGCGTTACGCACCAATCGTCGGCAAGCTCTGCGAAATCCCGGTTGGCCCGAAAGAGCATCGCCGTCAGATCCCGATCATTTTGGATGAATACCCTGACCCCGGTTTCGGATCGGGTGCGGTGAAAATCACCGGCGCGCATGATTTCAACGACTATGCGGTGGCCAAGCGCGGCAACATCCCCTGCTATCGCCTGATGGACACGCGCGGCCATATGCGGATCGACGGCGCACCCTATGCGAACGAGGCCTATAAAGCAGGCCAATACGCACGCGGTCAGTCCTTCACCGAAGGCGAGATCGACGCCATCAACCTGGTTCCCGACCACCTGCGCGGGCTGGACCGGTTCGAAGCGCGTGCCAAAGTCGTGGAGGAGATCACCGCCGAAGGCCTCGCCGTCATGACCCGCGCTGACAACCCGATTCTGGGCACGAAGCTGGGCGAGGATGACGACCCGGCGGCACTCGCCCCGCTGGTCGAGTCCAAGCCGATCATGCAGCCTTTTGGCGACCGCTCGAAAGTCGTGATCGAACCGATGCTGACCGACCAGTGGTTCGTCGACGCCGATAAGGTCGTCGGCCCGGCGCTGGACGCGGTTCGCGACGGCACGGTCAAGATCATCCCCGAGTCGGGTGAAAAGACCTACTACCACTGGCTGGAAAACATCGAGCCCTGGTGCATCTCGCGCCAGCTGTGGTGGGGGCACCAGATTCCGGTCTGGTATGGGCTGGATCTGTCGGCGGACGATTTCAGGGATGACGAGAATGACGGCGATCTGGATCTGGTCGAGCTCGGTCGTCTGCTGAACGAAGGCGGCATGCTGCACCGTGGCAATGTCATGGAATGTGCGTCAAGCTTCGACGCTGTTGTCGATCGGTTTCTGGACGACAACGCCAACATCCCCAGCCCGCTGAGCCACGCAACCGTTGTCGAGGTCGCCGACAAGCACGAGGCGATTCATCAATTCGCGGAAAGCCTTGCGCAATATGCCCTCGAACAGGACCCGACCAAACTGATCTATCCGGTCTGGCGCGACCCCGACGTCCTTGACACCTGGTTCTCCTCCGGTCTCTGGCCCATCGGCACGCTGGGCTGGCCCGAGCAGACCGAGGAGCTGGAACGCTACTTCCCGACAGACGTTCTGATCACCGGCTTCGACATCCTGTTCTTCTGGGTGGCGCGGATGATGATGATGCAGCTGGCCGTGGTGAACGAAATCCCGTTCCACACCGTCTACCTGCACCAGCTCGTCCGCGACGAGAAGGGCAAGAAGATGTCCAAGACCACGGGCAACGTCATCGACCCGCTGGAGATCGTGGACGAATTCGGTGCCGACGCGCTGCGCTTTACCAACGCGTCGATGGCGGCGATTGGCGGTGTTCTGAAACTGTCCCGCGAACGCATCACCGGTTACCGCAACTTCGGCACCAAGCTTTGGAACGCCGTCCGCTTTGCCGAGATGAATGGCGTCTACGATGGTACAATTCGTACAGTAGGCTCTCTGGAACAGGTACAAAATGCACAATTCGCGGTGAACCGCTGGATCATCGGCGAAACCGCCCGCGTGCGGGAAGAGGTCGACGCCGCCCTCGAAACCTACCGCTTCAACGACGCCGCGAATGCCTTGTACGCCTTCGTCTGGGGCAAGGTCTGCGACTGGTATGTGGAACTCTCCAAACCTCTTTTGCAGGGCGAAGACAGCGCCGCACAGGACGAAACCCGAGCCACCATGCGTTGGGTGATGGATCAGTGCATGGTCCTGCTGCACCCGATCATGCCTTTCGTCACCGAAGAGCTTTGGGGCCTCACCGCCGAACGCTCCAAGATGCTGGTGCATGCCGACTGGCCTGCCTACAAAGCCGCCGATCTGATCGACGAACCCGCCGAGCGCGAGATGAACTGGGTCATTTCGGTGATCGAGAACACCCGCTCGGCCCGTGCCCAGATGCGGGTTCCGGCGGGCCTCTATGTGCCAATGCTGGTCACTGAGATCGACGGGAACGGACAAGCCGCCTGGGACCGCAATGAAGCGTTGATCAAACGTCTGGCAAGGATCGACAGCCTGACCAAAGCGGACGATCTGCCCAAAGGCACCATCTCGATCGCCGCCCCCGGTGCCTCCTTTGGCCTGCCGCTGGCCGACATCATCGACATTGGCGCGGAAAAGGAACGGCTGGAGAAAGCAAAGGGCAAGCTGGCCAAAGAACTGGGCGGCCTGCGCGGACGCCTGAACAACCCCAAATTCGTGGCCTCGGCCCCGGAAGAGGTGGTGGAAGAGGCCAAAGCCAACCTCGCCGCGCGCGAAGAGGAAGAGGCGAAACTGAACGAGGCGCTCGCCCGTCTGTCCGAAATCGCCTGATCTCCTCTTCTTTTCAAAACCACTTCAATCCCCCGCTCACCGCCAGCGGGGGATTATTGTTTTATCACCAAGGTTTAACCTTGCCTGACGACCTTTGCGGTTGCTATCACGAAGCATCTGATCAGAGGTTTCGATGACGCGCACCCTTCCCCCGATGCAGACCGTATCGACCGGCCTCGTGGTGGCAGTGGTCGGGTTCTTCAGCTCATTTCCCATCGTCCTGCAGGGGCTTTCGGCCATGGGCGCGTCGCCGCAACAGTCGGCCTCGGGCCTCATGAGCGCGGCCATCGCGATGGGGCTGGCAGCGGTGGTTCTGAGCCTTTGGTATCGCCAGCCGGTCAGCGTGGCCTGGTCAACACCCGGCGCGGCGCTGCTGGCCGTTTCCGCAACGCCCGCGGAAGGGTTCTCCGGCGCGGTCGGTGCCTTTCTGTGCGCGGGCGCATTGACCGTTCTGGCCGGGCTCTGGCGGCCATTGGGCCGGCTGGCCGCGGCGATCCCTCCGACGCTGGCGCAGGCGATGCTGGGCGGTGTCCTGCTGCCGCTCTGCATCCTCCCATTCAAGGCCGCAGTCGAACTGCCCTGGCAGGCCTTGCCCGTCATCCTGGTCTGGTTCGTGGCGGGGCGCCTGAACCGGCTGTTCGCGGTTCCGGCCGCCGTAGTGGCCTCTGCTGTCGTTGTGGTGATCAACGCTGGCGATACCTCTGTGATCCCCCAGCAGTTCGTCGCCGCACCGGTTTGGACGAACCCAAGTTTTTCTGTCGCATCCGCGCTGGGGATCGGAGTGCCACTGTTCATTGTCACCATGGCCACGCAGAACATTCCGGGCGTTGCTGTGTTGCGCAGTTATGGCTACGACCCCAAACCCGGGCCTCTGTTTTCTTCGGTGGGCGCGGCGAGCCTTCTGAGTGCCACAGTTGGTGCACCGGCGACCTGCCTTGCGGCGATCACCGCAGCCATGTGTTCAAACCCGGACAGCCATCCGGACCCGGCCCAGCGCTATTGGTCGGCGGTCATGGCCGGGGTTTTCTATTGCCTGTTCGGCGTCTTTGCGGTGGCCATCACCGGATTTGCCGTGCACGCGGACCCGTTGCTCATGGGAACACTGACGGGTATCGCGCTGATCGGTGTCATGGCGAACGCGACATTCGCAGCCCTGGAAGTGCCCGCCGAGAGAGAGGCCGCCATTCTGACATTTGCGATCACCGCATCGGGCATCACGGTATTTGGGCTTGGCGCCGCAGTGTGGGGCCTGCTGGCGGGCGGTCTTGCCTATCTGGTCTCGAACCGGATCCGATAGCCCTTTTGCCTTCACCGCAATCGGCCTAGAATGCGCGCATGCGCAAAGCTTTTGACAAACTTATCGAACGCCAGATCAAAAAGGCGCAGGCCGAAGGCCAGTTGGAAGGGTTGGAGGGCGAGGGCAAGCCGCTGCCCGACAAGTCGGCCGAGGCCCAGACCGATCCGGCTCTGGCCGCCGGTCACAGGATCATGGCGCAGGCCGGAGTTCTGCCCGAGGAATTCCGGATCAAGAAGGAACTGGATGCGGCCAGAAAGCACTATGCGTCCCTCAGTAGCCCCGAGGAACGCAAGGCCGCGATGGCGCGGCTGGCCGATCTTGAGATGCGATACAATATGGCCCGCGACGCGCGGCGCGCTTTCATGCGGTAAGTAGCGATATAGTGGCCAGCGCCATCCCCGCCAGGTACCAAACGCCAAATTCGATGACTCACCGGGTAGCGGCAACGGGCCGAACCGGAATCCCCGATGCCAATGGCCCTGCCCGTTCATCCGCGCGCAGGGGAATAATCCCCTCGACGTCGATATAGTAGGAAAACGGCAACCAGTCCTTCATCGTGCGCGCCAGTCTGTTGTCGCCGCTCACGAACAACCCACCATTCTCGAGCTCGCGCGCAATGCTGGTGCGGCCGGTCAGGATCCCACCAATCGAGACCAGTTCGGTTTCGACGAAAAGGTCAACTTCGTAATCCGGCTTCGTGACGCACAGATCCCGTTCACCCGAAGGATAAAAAACGATCCAGAACATATCGCGGACCAGGTCCGTGTCGTGAAAGTGGAACTGCATGATGATCCGTCGCGCGGGGAAATTGCTGCCGTCAATGTCGCGGCGCAGCTTCCACATCAGTGCTGAAACATCCGTGTCGCACAAGGCGACCTCGGCGGCGATATTCTGCTGGGCCCAAACACCCAGCGCATTCAGCGCGGGCTCAAGATCTATGGCTTTCTGGGTTCGAAAATAGTCGACAGACCCGGTGGCGCTGTCTTCGACCCGCTGGACCATTCCTGCAAGCTCCAGTTCCTTCAACCGCTTTGACAGCAACCCCGGAGATATGTTCCCCACACCCCGACGTATCTCGTTGAACCGTGTCGAGCCGGCCCACATTTCGGTCAGCACATGAATGGTCCACCGCGGTTCAAGTATCTTGCAAGCATGTGAAATCGGGCAAATCGCCCCGTATCTTCTGCCGGGCATCGGTTCCACCTTTCCTGCCACAAGAGTACCAACGAGGCACCGACCTTTCCAGTTCAGAAACAGTACCGGCGTTGCTACAGGATCCGCACTAGCCGCGTCGGAGCCAAACCGGCGATCCTGCGTGCACATTGCATTTCGCTCGAATATTGATCGCAGGAGGGTCAACACATGTCACAGATGCAAACCAGGCAGATCGGCGGCACACAATGGAAAAGCCTAGCTGTCCACCTCCGTGAATGGTGTGCGGCCGCCTGTCGTGAAATCCTCAACCGCCGCGCCGCTCGCAAGGAGATCGGACGGCTTGGAGACCGGGCTTTGCGCGACATCGGCCTTACGCAACACGACGTAGAGTCCACGCTGTCGGCACCGCTGTCGCAAAATGCCGCACTCGGGCTCCGGTCCAGAATACGGCTGCGGTTGGGAAACTGGTGATCGGTTTCTGATCAGTCAAACCTTGGCAAACGGCCTTGCATCTGGGCGGCAATAACCTCGATCTGGTCGGGCTTGCCGATCAACGCGGCCTGCTCGGCGGATTCTTCCATCAGTATTTCTGCGCGCGATCCAGTTTCGGCGACGCCAATCAGACGCTTGGCGGAACGCATGGCCGAAGGGCTTTTGCCTGCAATGTCCTCGGCCAAAGCGACTGCCTCGGTCAGAGGATCATCCGAGAGTTTTGTGACCAGCCCCCAATCAGCGGCCTGCGCTGCACCAATGGGGCGGGCCGTGTAGGTCAGCAGGCGCAGCACGTCCGAGCGCACAAGTTCCGGCAACAGGACCATGCCGCCCATATCAGGGATGATGCCCCATTTCATCTCCATCACCGCGAGTTTTGCGTCCGGATGGGCGATGCGGATATCGGCACCCAAAGCAATCTGCAGGCCACCACCATAGGCAACACCCTGGATGGCACAGATGACCGGAACGGGGACGCGGCGCCAAATCAGCGCCAGTTCCTGCATTTCGTTAGCATCATCGTGGCTACGGCTCATCAGCCATTCGGTCGGGTCGGTATGCGCCATCGTGGCGAAACTCGCCATATCCAGCCCGGCGCAAAAACTCTTGCCCTCACCCGACAAAACCACCGCCCGCACGTCCGAGGCGGCAACTTCCTGCCCGGCGGCGAGGATCGCCTTGATCATCGCATCGTCGAGCGCGTTCATCTTGTCGCCACGGGTCAAGGTGACATGAGCGATATGATCTTTGTATTCGACGGAAACACGCGCCATTCGATCCTCCGGCATTCAGCTGCCGCTACATTGCCCGTATGTCCGCGCCAGTTCCACATGAACGTGGGGGCAGTGGAGTGCGCAAAATCCCGCTACGTCGCCGAAATGCGACCGGAGAAACCTTAGCATTGGCGTTGTGCCAATATTTCAGGGAAAATAGTCCACACAACAATCCAGCCTGCCGAAAACAATGGTAGCTCCATGGGAATTTCCGTCCTGCTCCTTTTTGTTGTCTGTTCGATCCACGTTCAGACACGCGGAACTCTGCGCCATGATCTGCTGCGCGTCGTATCACGGACCATGCAAACCTGTTCGCGCCACTGAACTGCTTGTTTTACGCCTTTTCAAAGGTTCCGACGACTCCGTACATCGATCCGCGGCTGTTTCCGAAACTCAAACCATTGCAGGACAACCGGGAAGCCATCCGGCACGAAGCGCAGAGCCTGAACGATCAGGGCGCAATCAAGGCTTCGGGCGATCTGGACGATATCGGCTTCAACTTGTTCTTCAAAACCGGTTGGGCTCGGTTTTACCTCAAATGATACGGCTCGTCGCTGAGTTCGGCAAAAGAGCTTTGCCCGATAGCAACGCAGATGGTCGAACAGATCCCTTCGTTCAAAGGCGCGATGTTCGCCGCACCACCCCCCCCCGGTGCGGGCCTTTGGCAAACGCATCAAACAGTGGAGCAAGCCGGTTTACTATCTGATCCAATACGGGATGTACGCAGGCCTGAACTATCTGATCTTCTTCTGATCCGAAGGGCGTAAGCGGGCTTGTCAGCCATGACCGCTTGCGCTTTTCTATCCGCATGACCCGTCCTCTGCTTACTCCGCTTGCCCAATCCCTGCCCGCCACCGTGCCCTTTGTCGGACCGGAAACGCAGGAGCGTCAGCGCGGTGCACCCTTTGCCGCGCGCCTTGGCGCGAACGAAAATATCTTTGGCCCATCGCCCCGCGCGGTCGAGGCGATGCGCAAGGCCGCCGAAGATATCTGGATGTATGGCGATCCCGAAAACCATGACCTGCGCACGGAACTGGCCGCGCATCACGGGGTTCAACCCGAAAACATCGTCGTGGGCGAAGGGATCGACGGTTTGCTCGGCTATCTGGTCCGGTTGATGGTTGCCCCCGGTGACGCTGTCGTGACGTCCGAGGGGGCCTATCCGACCTTCAACTATCACGTCGCGGGTTTTGCCGGCGCGCTGCATGCTGTGCCCTATCTAGACGATCGCGAAGACCCCGTCGCGCTGTTTGCCAAGGCCGCCGAGGTGGATGCCAAGCTGGTCTATCTGGCCAATCCGGACAACCCGATGGGCACGTGGCACAGCGGCGCCGGGATCGTCGAGGCGCTGGATCACCTGCCCGACGGCACATTGCTGATACTGGACGAGGCTTATGTCGAATGCGCGCCCGAAGGGACAGCCTCGCAGATCGCTGCCGATGATCCGCGCGTGATCCGCATGCGGACATTTTCCAAGGCCTATGGCATGGCAGGCGCACGCGTCGGCTACGCAATCGGAGCACCCGAGCAAATCTCGGCCTTCAACAAGGTCAGAAACCATTTCGGCATGAACCGGGCGGCACAGGTCGGCGCGCTTGAAGCGTTGCGCGACGGCGAGTGGCTTGCTCATGTACGGGGCCGAATCGAAACGGCTCGCGACCGGATCGGGCAGATCGCACGCGAAAACGGGCTGGTGCCGCTGCCTTCGGCCACCAACTTCGTCGCTATCGACTGCGGCGCGGACGGAGATTTCGCCAAGGCGGTGCTCGCCTCATTGATCGAACAGAGGATATTTGTCCGGATGCCCTTTGTTTCGCCACAAGACCGCTGCATCCGGGTCAGTTGCGGACCCGAGGCCGATCTGGCCGCCTTTGCAGAGGCGCTTCCACGGGCTCTCGCCGCCGCGCAAGGCTAGTCGCGCGGGATTTACCTGACATCCTGTTCAAATCCCCTAGAATGAAGAGGAAGATCGGATCAGGAGGCGCGGATGCGCGACCACAAGATCGGACGAGCACCGGATTACACCGTTGCTGCGCTTGCCATGCTGGGTGTGAACCTGATGTGGATTCTTGTTGCGATCTGGGCAGTCTGGGGATTTCCGGCGGCGGTGTTGCTGGCCCTGGCCCTCAACCATGGCATCACATTGCTGTCACGCCGGACGCATTAGGCATTGGTCCGATCCAGGCCGGAAAGAACACTGGCCGCCGCGTCCAGTGCTCCCGAACCATGCGGGATATCCAGCGCCAAAAGCCCCGTTTGGACCCCGCCCAGCAATCCCATCACCATTTGCCCGTTTACGTGGCCCATGTGACCGAACCGGAAATAGTCATCGCGGCCTGTTCCGTCGGGCGCGGCCATGCCCAGCCCGACCCCCAATGTCAGCCCCAGATTGGCCTCGACCCATTGCCTGAGCGCTGTGCCCTTGCCGCCGGGCAGCCGCAGCGCCGTGACGGCGTGGCTGCGGTGTCGCGGGTCGGCGACATTCATTCCAAAGCTTCCGCCCTGGGCCCAGATCTCGCTTGCGGCCCAGATCGCGCGCGCCAGCCGTTGGTGCCGTGCCCAGACTTTTTCAAGGCCCTCGGCCTCGATCATCTCAAGCGCTGCCCCTAGCCCATAAATGTGATGGGTCGGCGCGGTTCCTCCAAAATACTGGTAGAACTCGTCCGGATTGGCGCGGGGCAGCCAGTCCCAGTACCAAGACACACGCGGCATGGCCTGACGTTTTGCCTGAGCCTTGTCATTGAAAAAGACAAAACCCAGCCCCGGCGGAACCATCAATCCTTTTTGGCAGGCCGAAACCATGACATCGACACCCCAGTCATCCATCTCGAACCGTTCGCAGGCCAGCGAAGCGATGCAATCGGCCATCAGCAGCGCGGGGTGGCGCAGTTCGTCCAGCAGGTTTCGCAGCGCGGGAATGTCGTTGCGGACCGAACTTGACGTATCGACATGCACCGCAAGCACCGCCTTGATCCTGTGTTTCGTATCCTCGCGCAGAGCTTCGGCGATCCGATCCATATCCCAGGACGAGGATTTGCCGAAATCGATCGTCCTGACCCGCGCGCCCAGACTGCGGGCGATTTCCGCCCATCCATAGGTGAATATGCCCGAAGCGGGCGCAAGAACCGTCTCGTCCGGGGCTATGACATTGGCCAGCGCCGCTTCCCACGCGCCGTGGCCGTTGCCGACATACATCGCCACCTGATGCCGGGTTCGTGCAACACGGCGCAAACCATCGGCGATCCCGGGCACCATGTCGACCAGTTCGCCCGCATAGATGTTGGGTGCGGGGCGGTGCATGGCCTGCAGGACCGTATCGGGAATGACCGATGGCCCCGGAATGGCCAGATATTCCCGCCCTTGCGATACGTTCGTGGTTTGCGACATGCGACCTGCCCAATGTATTTCCTGCTTACACTATTTTCCGCGCAAATAGCGTCAAGGCCGGTACCCGCAAATTGTCCGGGCCTCGCATCGGCAAAGGCCCGCAAGTCCATGAAAAAATCCCGCTCAGCTTGCGCCGTGCGGCCGAGGTGCTTAAATGGGCGCGTCATGACAGATAAACTGCCCTCCTCCCCCCAAAAGAAAGCCAGACGATGAGTGTCAAACCCAAATCTTCGGGCGAACTGTTCGGCTGGCTGTGGGAGAAGTACCTGCGTCCGCGTATGGGGCTGCTGGCGATTGCGGCTTTCTTCATGATCATCGAAGGCTCGATGGTCGGCGCGATCAGCTACATGATGCAACCGATGTTCGACAATATCTTCGTTCAGGGCAATTCCAGCGCGCTCGTCTGGGTCAGCATCGCGTTTTTCGTGATCTTTTCGGTTCGGGGCCTGGCGGGTGTCATCCAAAAGGTGATCCTGACCCGCATCTCGCAGGAAACCGCCGCGCACCTCAGGACCGATCTGCTGAACCATCTGATCCGGCAGGATACCTCTTTTCATCAGGTGCATCCGCCGGGGTTCCTGATCCAGCGCGTGCAATCGGATGTCAGCGCGGTGAACAACGTCTGGCAGATCATCATCCGGGGGGCGGGCAAGGACCTTGTTTCGCTTGTGGTCCTGATGGGCGTAGCGATCAACGTGGACTGGGCCTGGACCGCGATCATGCTGATCGGTGTGCCGCTGATGTTCCTGCCGATTGGCGCGGCACAGCGATATGTCCGCAAAAAGGCATCTTCGGCCCGCGACCTCGGGGCGACACTTTCGACGCGGCTGGACGAGATATTTCACGGCATCGTTCCTATCAAACTGAACAATCTGGAACAGTATCAGGCGGACCGTTTCGGCAAGCACATGAACGGATTCGTGCGTTCTGAAATTCGGGCCTCGTTCGGCACCGCGTCGATCACCGGTCTGATCGACGTGATGGCCGGTCTGGGGTTCATGGGCGTGCTGCTCTATGGGGGTGCCGAAATCATCTCGGGCGAAAAGACCGTCGGCCAGTTCATGAGCTTTTTCACGGCCATCGGTTTGGCCTTTGATCCGATGCGCCGGCTCGCGTCTATCTCGGGCACATGGCAGGTTGCGGCGGCAGCGATGGAGCGGATCAAGGAACTGATTGAATCCCCGATCCAGCTGAAATCGCCGGCCAATCCGGTCGCCGCGCCCGAAGGTCTACCCGAAGTCCAGCTTAAGGATGTCACCCTGTCCTATGGCGACGCCAAGGTTTTGCGCGGCCTGACGGTAACCGCAGAGGCGGGAAAGACAACGGCACTCGTGGGCGCGTCGGGGGCCGGGAAATCGACCGTGTTCAACCTTTTGACACGCCTCGTGGATCCCAAAACCGGCTCGGTCGAGATTGCCGGTAAAGCGGTCGGGGACATTGCGCTGCCCGATCTGCGAAATCTGTTTTCCGTGGTGACGCAAGATGCGTTGCTGTTCGACGAAACCCTGCGCGAGAATATCCTTTTGGGCCGCACGGATGTGCCGGACGAGAAGTTGAAAGAGGTTCTGGACGCCGCGCATGTGTCCGACTTTCTGCCCAAACTTGAAAACGGGCTGGACACGCTGGTCGGTCCGCGCGGCTCGGCCCTGTCGGGTGGGCAGCGGCAGCGGGTGGTGATCGCCCGCGCGCTGCTGCGCAACACACCGATCCTGCTGCTGGACGAGGCGACCTCGGCGCTGGACGCGCAATCGGAAAAGGTGGTGCAGGCCGCGCTGGACAAGCTGTCGGGGGGGCGGACCACCATCGTGATCGCGCACCGGCTGTCGACGATCCGCAACGCCCACAAGATCGTGGTGATGGATCGCGGCCGGGTCGTCGACGAGGGCAGCCATGCAGAGTTGCTGGCGCGCGGCGGCATCTATGCCGATCTGTACCGCCTGCAATTTCAGGACGGATTGACCGTTGTCGACCCCGAAGGCATCGCGGCGCAGACCCGGCGAACGGTCGACACCGATACGCCGGATCAGGGCTGGCTACGCAGGGTGGTGACGCGGATGCTGGGTGCGAAACCCGGGCAGAATTCGGTCGGCGCGAAGTAGCCGCGGCGCGGTCACCCTTTCAGCGCCGCCGCGTTCTGCGCCAGTTCTTCGATCCCGGCCCAGTCTCCCGATACGACCATGTCTTTGGGCGCAACCCAACTGCCTCCGGCACAGATCACGTTCGGAAGGCTCAGATAGCTGGCGGCGTTGGCGGGCGAAACGCCCCCGGTCGGACAGAAAGATATCTGCGGCAATGGCGCGCCAAGCGCCTGAAGGGCCGGCGCACCGCCCGACGCCTCAGCGGGAAAGAACTTGAGCATGTCATAGCCTTGCTCCAACAGGCGCATCGCCTCGCTCGCCGTGGCGGCTCCGGGCAGCAGGGGCAGGCCTTCGGCCTCGCAGGCGGCAATCAGCCGGTCCGTCGCGCCGGGCGATACGCCGAACTGTGCCCCGGCCTGTTTCGCGGCGCGCACGTCTTCGGGCGTGATCAGCGTTCCGGCCCCGACAACGCCACCCGGCACCTCGGCCATCGCCCGGATCGCCTCCAGCGCGGCGAGCGTCCGCAACGTGACTTCCAGCGCAGGTAACCCGCCGGCGACCAGCGCCTCAGCCAGGGGCCGCGCCCGCGCCGCATCCCCGACGACCAGCACGGGGATGACGGGAGCCAGTCCGCATATCTCGCGGGTGCGCGCTGATTTCGATGCCATGTCCTATCCTCCGAAAACGCTTGCGCCCGCATCCGCAGACCCAACCACCGACCGGAATGTCGCGAACAGCTCGCGACCGACACCGAAGTGATGCGCCGACAAATCCGCCGTCACCGGCGTTCGATCCACAACACCTTCGGTCAGGATGTCCAGAACGCCGCTGACGGCGTCCACGCGGACAATATCCCCGTCGCGCAGGCGGGCGATCGGGCCGCCATCCAGCGCCTCGGGGCAGACATGAATCGCGGCGGGCACCTTGCCCGAGGCCCCCGACATGCGTCCGTCGGTGACCAGCGCCACCTTTTGCCCGCGCCCCTGCAGGATCGACAGGATCGGGGTGAGGGAATGCAATTCCGGCATGCCGTTGGCTTTCGGCCCCTGAAACCGCACGACGACAACCACATCACCGGTCAGTTCACCCGCCTTGAACGCGGTCTTCACGGCATCCTGATCGTGGAAAACGCGCACGGGGGCCTCGACCTGCCGGTGCTCGGGCGCAACGGCCGAGATTTTCATCACCGCCGTTCCCAATGACCCGCTCAACCGTGAAAGCCCGCCGGAGGGCTGGAATGGGTCCGAAGCCGGTCGCAGGATTTTTTCATTGAGGCTGCGCCCCGCACCGTCCCGCCAGACCAGTTCGCCGTCGATCAGGCGGGGCTCCTGCGTATAGTGGTGCAGTCCCTGCCCGGCCACGGTCAGCGTGTTGGGATGCAACAGCCCCGCTTCCAGCAGCGTACCGATGGTATAGCCAAGCCCGCCCGCCGCGTGAAAGTGGTTCACGTCGGCCAGTCCGTTGGGATAGACCTTCGCAACCAGGGGCACTGCCTGCGAGATATCGGAGAAATCGTGCCAGTCCAGAACGATCCCGCCCGCGCGCGCCATCGCGACCAGATGGATCAGCAGGTTGGTCGAGCCGCCGGTCGCCATCAGACCCACGATCCCGTTCACGAACGCCCGCTCGTCCAGGATCCGGCAGACAGGAGTATAGTCGTTGCCCAATGCGCTAAGCGACAGGGCGCGGCGCGCGCCCTCTTCGGTCAGGGCATCTCGCAGGGCGGTGTTGGGTGTCACGAAACTGGAGCCCGGCAGGTGCAACCCCATGAATTCCATGAGCATCTGGTTTGTATTGGCGGTTCCGTAGAACGTGCAGGTACCCGGCCCGTGATAGGCCGCCATCTCGGCGGCCATCAACTCGGCCCGCCCGCATTCCCCCGCCGCAAACTGTTGGCGGACCCTAGCCTTTTCATCATTGGCCAAACCGCTGGCCATCGGTCCCGCCGGCAGAAAGACCGCCGGCAGATGGCCAAAGGCCTGCGCGGCGATCACCAGTCCCGGCACGATCTTGTCACAGACGCCCAGAAAGACAGCGGCGTCAAAGGTATTGTGGCTGAGCGCCACGCCTGCGGCCATCGCGATCACGTCGCGGGAGAACAGCGACAGCTCCATCCCCGCTGCGCCCTGCGTGACCCCGTCACACATCGCCGGAACGCCGCCCGCCACCTGCGCGGTGCCGCCAGCGGCGCGGGCCGCCTGACGGATCAACTCGGGATAACGTTCAAAGGGCTGATGCGCCGACAGCATGTCATTGTAGCTGGTGACGATGCCCAGATGCCCGGCACTGCCGATGGCCAGCGCCTCCTGATCCCCGCCCGCCCCGGCATAGGCATGCGCCTGACCGCTGCAGGACAGATGCGCCCGCGCGGGCCCTGACACACGGGCCTGTTCCATACGCTCCAGATGCGCGGCACGCGGGCCGGCGCTGCGGTCGATGATACGCTGCGTGACATGTTCTATGACCTTGTGCACCATCCTATTCTCCGATCTGCCGCCAGCGGCGGCCGTCGCGATGCATCAGCATGAGCGCGTCTTCCGGCCCGGAACTGCCCTGATCATAGGGCGAGGGGCGGTCGCGGCTTTCCTCCCAGCTTTGGATGACCGGATCGACCCAGGCCCAGGCGGCCTCGACCTCGTCACCGCGCATGAACAGTGTCTGGTCGCCCCGAATGACATCCATCACCAGCCGCTCATAGGCATCCTGGGTGCGCACCTCCGCGCCCAGCGCCTCGGCAAAGCTCATGTCCAGCGACACATCCGCCAGCCGGAATCCACCCGGCCCCGGATCCTTGATGGTGGTGCGCAACGTGATGCCTTCGTCCGGCTGCAAACGGATCACCAGAACGTTGCCGTGCAAGTGACCCACATTCGGGAAAATGGTGTGTGGCGGGTCGCGGAAATAGACGGCAATTTCGGATTCCCGCGCGCGCAGGCGCTTTCCCGTACGCAAATAGAACGGCACCCCGGCCCAGCGCCAGTTACTGACGTGCATCTTGAGCGCGATGAAGCTTTCTGTGCGGCTGTCCGGATTTCCCACATGATCAAGATAACCGTTTCCGCCTTTGTCCGCCCGGTATTGCCCGCGCGCGATGTCACCGGGACCTACGGGTTCAAGCGCCTCGATTACTTTGACTTTTTCGTCCCTAACAGCGTTGGGATTGAATTTTGACGGCGGCTCCATCGCGATGAGGCAGAGAAGCTGAACCAGATGGTTCTGGATCATGTCCCGCATCGCGCCCGATTTGTCATAATAGACCTCGCGCCCCTCGATGCCCACGGTTTCGGCGACGGTGATCTGCACATGGTCGATATGGGTCGAGTTCCACAGCGGTTCAAACAGGGAATTGGCAAAGCGCAGGGCCATCAGGTTCTGCACGGTCTCTTTGCCCAGATAGTGGTCGATGCGATAGATCTGGTGTTCTTCGAAACAGGCGCGCAGTTCCCTGTTCAGGGCCTCCGCCGAAATCAGGTCATGGCCAAAGGGTTTTTCGACCACGATGCGGCTTTCCGGAGTGGCCAGACCGTGATCGTGCAGGCGTTGTGCGATACCGGAAAAGAGCGAGGGGCCGACCGACAGGTAAAAGGCCCGCACCACGTCAGGACGGAGAGCGCGGGCCAGATCGGGCCAGCCAGCGTCTCCCATTGCATCGACGGGAATGTACTCCACACGTTCCAGAAAACGGGCCAGGATGTCCGGTTTGTACTCGGGTGCGGACTGCATTATGCCGGATTGTACAAGTCCCCGGAACGCCGCACTATCCATGTCCGTGCGTGCCGTGCCGATGATCCGGGCCTCGTCCGGCATCTGCCCGACCTCGAACCGGTGATAGAGACCGGGCAAGATCTTGCGCTGCGCCAGATCGCCGGTGGCGCCGAACAGCACCAGATCGAACGGGTCGACCGGTATCACGCGTGAAACCATGTTCGAGGCTCCTACTGAAAGTTTGCCCGGTATTTATGATATAGCGGGCAGGTCCGGGCTTCAAAGTGAATCTGTTAGCGTTAACATTTCTGTTCGCTTCATATCCTATCTGCCCTCAAATGCAAGATGAGGTTTGCCGCTCACACTTGTACAGCTTTCCAACGCTCGACCCGTGCTGTAGTAATTTCATACTTGCTCTTCCTGAGGGGCACGCCCCTTGCTACCCTAAGGTAATTCACACTTGATATTCTTGGCCCGAATTATCAAGCGCACCAAGGGCTAAGAGATTATATAGCTTCTCAGTTAGGGTCAGTTCCGTTCATTTGTCACAGCTCAAAGACGAATATTTGACAAGATATCAGCACTACCCTATGCGCAGGGTGAGCGATTGCTGCTCATAGAAAAGAATGCAGGAAGATTGGGATAAAAATTACTGGGGAAGAACCATATTCACTTTGGCATTTGTATCCGGCTGGATAAACAGAGAGGATTTCTTCCAAAGTAAAATTGAGACAGTTGGGATGATTCTGCTTTTGCTAGCAATCATTTTCTTTCCAACAATTGCCAAAATATTAAGCAAATTAGCGAACAGGAAGTAAATCGACACAGTAGGGGTCAGGGCCCATTGATTTCGGTTATTCAGCATGCTTCACCGTGCCCAAAATAAGCGGTGAACCTGTCTGATCTTTTCTGGTTGAGCGACGAGCAGATGTCAGACCTGATTGCGCAGCCACTCCATCACTGCCGGGCGCACCGTCTGGTCGCCGCGATGGCGGGCGTCGGAGATGATCTTGCGCAGGTCCTGCAGGTTGGCGCGCAACAGCAGGCTTTTGACCGGGCCGATCGAGGCCGGGCGCATGGACAGGCTGCGGATGCCCATGGCGGCAAGGCAGATCGCCTCGACCGGGCGGCCCGCATCCTCACCGCAAAAGCTGAGCGGGGTGTTGGAAGGATTGCAGCGCTCGACGATGCGTTCGATGAAGGTCAGAAAGCTGACATTCAGCGTGTCATAGCGGCGGCGCACCAGTTCGTTTTCGCGGTCGGCGGCAAAGAAGAACTGTTTCAGGTCGTTGCCGCCAATGGAAATGAAATCCACCTCATCAAAGAATTTCTGAGGTGCAAAGGCCAGCGAAGGTGTTTCCAGCATCGCCCCTATTTCGAGCGTTTCCGGCAGCGGGTGGCCCAGCCGTTTTTCGCGCGCGATGGTTTTCTCGATCTCCCAGCGGGCGGCATAGAATTCCTCGGCCTGGGCGACAAAGGGGAACATGATGGTCAGCGGGCGGCCATTGGCGGCACGAATGAGCGCCTGAAGCTGCATCCGCATGACGCCGCGCTTGTCGAGGCCGACGCGGATCGCGCGCCAGCCCAGCGCCGGGTTCGGTTCGGCCACGTGCTTCATGTAGGGCAGCACCTTGTCCGATCCGATATCCAGCGTCCGGAACACCACGCGCTTGCCCTGCGCGGCGTCCAGAACCCGGGCATATTGCGCCACCAGCTCTGACCGTTTCGGCATCTGATTGCGGATCAGGAACTGCAGCTCAGTACGGAACAGGCCAACGCCCTCGGCCCCCGAGGAGGGCAGCGACGGCAGGTCGGCCATCAGCCCGGCATTCATCACCAGATCGATCTTGTGCCCGTCCAGCGTGACCGCGGGCTTGTCGCGGATCGAGCCGTAGCGTTCCTGCGCCTTGGCCTGCATGGCGATCTTGTCGCGGAACGCGCCGACGACGGTTTCCTCGGGGCGCAGGTGGACCACACCCTGATCGCCGTCGACCAGAATATGGTCACCATTCAGCGCTTCGGTCGTAATTCGACCGACATGCACCACCAGCGGGATCGCCAGCGCGCGGGCGACGATCGTCGCGTGGCTGCCGACCGAACCTTCCTCAAGCACGATGCCTCTGAGCGAACGGCCATATTCCAGCAGATCGCCGGGGCCGATATTGCGGGCCACGAGGATGGGATCGGGAGGCAGTTCCAGCCCGGTATTGTTCCCCTGCCCGGTCAGAATCCGCAACAGGCGGTTGCTGAGGTCATCAAGATCTGCAAGGCGTTCGCGCAGATAGGGGTCGTTCACCTGCTCCATCCGGGCGCGGGCCTGGGATTGTTCCTTTTCGACCGCCGCCTCGGCGCTGAGGCCGCGGGCGATGTCCTCTTCCATGCGGCGCATCCAGCCCTTGGAATTGGCGAACATCCGGTAGGCTTCGAGAACCTGCAACTGTTCCTTGTCGCCGCCCTGCGAGATTTCCAGCATCTTGTCGACGCCGACGCGCAATTCCTCGACGGATTCATTCAGGCGCTCAAGCTCGCGCTGCGGATCGTCGGCGATGGGGTTGGTGACCACCACGCGCGGCTCGTGCAGCCAGACATGTCCTTCGGCCGAGCCTTCCTGCGCCGGGCCGCCCTTGAGAACGACGGATTGCTGGTGCAGGGGCGACAGTGCCGCGCCCTCGCCGATGAAAGCGCCCAATTCGGCCATCTCGGCCAGAACCATGGCGACGACTTCCAGCGCATAGACCTCGTCGGCGGTGAATTCGCGTGCCTCGCGGGACTGGACCACGAGAACGCCCAGCTTTTCGCCCAGACGCTGGACCGGCACGCCGAGGAAAGACGAAAACCGCTCTTCCCCGGTTTCGGGCATATAGCGGAACCCTTTTTCCGACGGCGCGTTCGGGGTGTTGACCACCTTTCCGGTGTTGGCGACGCGGCCCACCAGCCCCTCGCCCATGCGCATGCGGGTCTTGTGCACCGATTCCGGCGCAAGCCCTTCGGTGGCGCACAATTCCAGCGTGTCCTCGTCGCGGAACAGGTAGATCGAGCACACTTCGCTGCGCATGCTGTCCGCGATCAGATGAGTGATCTGATTAAGGCGCTCCTGACCGGCGGTTTCGCTGGCCATCGCTTCGCGCAGCCGCACCAGCAGCTTGCGGGATTCTGTTTCGGTGCCGTCGGCCATGGGCCCCATCACTTTTCGGTGTCAGGCGCCCCAGTCGAAAAAACTCAGGCTGCCTTGTCCAGTTCAAACGCATCATGCAGCGCCTGAACGGCAAGTTCCATGTATTTCCGATCCACAAGCACGGAAATTTTTATCTCGGAGGTTGTAATAACCTTGATGTTAATCCCCTCATCCGAGAGCACCTTGAACATTTTGGCGGCAACGCCGGATTGCGAACGCATACCGATTCCCACGACCGAGACTTTTGCCACATCCGGTTCGATCTGCAAAATGTCAAAGTTCAGCGCGACGCCCTTGATGTCGTTCATGGCTCTTTCGGCGCGTTTGGTCTGATCGTTCGGCAGGCTGAAGGTCATGTTCGTGCGGCCCTCTTCCGAGATGTCCTGTACGATCATGTCCACGTTCACACCCGCATCCGACAGGGCCCCGAAGATGGTGGCGGCGATACCCGGGCGGTCAGCCACCGAGAGCAGGGTCATCTGGGCTTCGTCGCGGGAATAGGCCACACCGGAGACAACATTGGATTCCATGATTTCCTCCTCATCGACGACCAGCGTGCCCGCCTCGTCGGATTGTTCCTCGAAACTCGAAAGGACGCGCAGTTTTACCTTGTAGCGCATCGCCAGTTCAACCGACCGGGTCTGCAGCACCTTGGCCCCGAGTGAGGCCAGCTCGAGCATTTCCTCGAACGAGATCCGGTCCAGTTTCCGCGCCTTGCCGCAGATCCGGGGATCGGTGGTATAGACGCCGTCCACATCCGTGTAGATGTCACAGCGTTCGGCCCCGAACGCTGCGGCGAAGGCCACGGCGGTGGTGTCGGACCCGCCCCGGCCAAGCGTGGTGATGCGGCCTTCGGGGCTGATGCCCTGGAAACCCGCGATCACCGCGACCCTCATGCCCTCGCCGAATTTCTGGTTCAGATTGTCGGTCGGGATTTCCTCGATCCGGGCGGCGGAGTGGGCCGAGGTGGTGATCAGCGGCACTTGCCAGCCCTGCCAGCTGCGCGCGGGGATGTCCATTTCCTGCAGGGTCAGCGCCATCAGGCCGGCGGTCACGTTCTCGCCCGAGGACACCACGGCATCGTATTCGCGCGCATCGTAGAGCGGCGAGATTTCGTCGACCCATCCGACCAGTTCGTTGGTCTTGCCGGACATGGCCGACACGATGACGATCACGTCATAGCCCTTGGCGACTTCGACGCCCACACGCTTGGCCGCGCGGCGGATACGGTCGAGATTGGCAACCGAGGTGCCACCAAATTTCATCACGAGTACGGGCATGGGGCCAAAAGTCTCCGCGCCTAGGAATTCCGGTTCCGTGCCTCATATGCGAGGGGGCAGCCAAGGGCAAGTGGACAAAGGCGTTTCGGCTGCGGCAAGGCATCGCTTTACATTGCCGCCGGCGAGTGCCAGCTTGACGCTGTTCCCAAAGCGCAAGAGGTTTTTGATGCGAGCGTTTCTTTTGGCTTTCACCATGCTGTCCACCCAGGCCGCTGCACAAGAGGCAACCGTATCGGGGACCGATGGCCAGAGCGCGCTGGGAACAATTCCCTGTGCCGCCGTTCCCGGACAGCAGATAGAGAACTGCCACGCGGAACTGCGCCGCAATGATGATGGCACGGCCACGCTGGCGGTTCAGCTGAAAACGGGAGAGGTGCGGCGGATTTACTTCGAGGGGGCAGAGGCGGTCTCGTCCAGTTCCACCTCGGCCCTGTCCACGGAAACGCGGGACGATGTGCTGATGATCTTTATCGAGCCGGGCGAGGTTTATGAACTGCCGCGCAGGGCACTGACTTCTCAGTAAGGGTGCGCGCGCCCATCCCAGGTCTCGAAACAGCCCGTTGACGCCAGAGACAGCGCGTCGAACCGCTGCACGAGGCCATCGGCGGCCTCGTCAGTGGTGATGGCGGCGGCGGCCCCGCCCAGGTCGGTCTGCACCCAGCCAGGGTGATAGATGCCGACCGCAATACCATCGCGTTTCAGATCGGTGGCCAGATTGCGCCCGAGATTGAGCGCCGCCGCCTTGGACGCGCGATAGGCATAGCTGCCGCCGGGCGCGTGTTCGTGCGAGGCCATCTGCGACGAGATGATCGCTACCTTGCCATGTGCTGCGCGCAGGTTGGGCAGCAGTGCCTGGATGGACAGGAACACACCAGTGACGTTGGCGGCAAAGGTTTGATCCCACATCTCGCAGGGATACCCGTCGATGGTCTGGCCCTTGTCCAGATAGACGCCCGCGTTGCAGACAAGCAGATCGACCGGATCACCGTGCAGCGTGTCAGCCATTGCGCGGTGATGATTTGGGTCCGTCACATCCAGCAGGATCTGGAGGCTGCCGTCGCGAGCCGCACCGGTGACATCATGCCCCGCTTGCCGGTATCGCTCTGCCAGGGCCTTGCCGATGCCCCGGTTCGCCCCGGTGATGACAACATGCATGGGTCAGTTGGTCTTGCGGTTGGGCATGAAGGGCAATGGCGTCACCGGTACCCCTTCATCCACCAACGCCTTGGCATCTTCCATCCTGGCTTCGCCGTAGATCGACCGTTCCGGCGCTTCGCCGAGATGGATCTTGCGGGCTTCGGTGACGAATTCCTGACCCACGTAGTCGGAGTTTTTCTCGATCCGGCGGCGCATTTCGGCCAACGCCTGTTCCGCCGCAGTGGCCGGTGCGGACAAAGGCTTTTCGGCTTCGGCCGCTTTACCCAACGTAGTGTCCGCCATGGCCCGCGCCGGGCGCACCCGGGGCGTCATGATCGCCTTTTCGACCCCGCCGCCGCCGCAAACCGCGCAGGTCACCATCCCAGCCGCCGCGAGCTTGTCATAAGCGTCCGCAGACTGAAACCAGCTGTCGAAGCTGTGGCCTTCACTGCATTTCAGAGCGTACTGAATCATCTTTCACTCAATTCAACAGGTCTATGAATAGATATCCGGCCACCCGTCAAGATCAAGACTTGATCTGTGTCCGGCGCAAATGTTGTGGACAAAATCCGAATAGCATCCGGGCCAGTTCAGGCTCCTGCACGCAGGACGCCGCCTTGTGCGGCCGGAACCATTTCCGGCGGCGCTGGTCGCGTTCGGGAAAGTTTGAGGCAAGCCTGCAGACCCGGATCGGAAAAACCTTGACCAAGCAGGACAAATTTCCCTTGCTGGGCCGCATCTTGGTATAGGTGAAGCTGCCAATGCTGTCCGACTGACAAAGCCCGATCACGCCCGCCTCCTCCCAGGCTTCGATTGTTGCGGTTCCGGCAGCGTCGCGCGCACGGATCGGCCAGCCCTTGGGTATCAGCCACCGCCCGCTTCCGCGAGAAGTCACCAAAAGGATTTCCGGCTTGCCTTCGTGAACCCGATAACACAAGGCGCCATATTGTATGCCGACCGGCTCTTTGTCCTGCGTATTCAATAATTTGCTGGATATTTTTACGTTCATCAATCCTCCTGCCCCGCAGCCTAGCAGGAAATCCTTTCGTTGTCAGGCAGCACAAAACCGGAATTCGCCAGATATTGTAGCAATGACACGGCTGACCACGAAACCTTCGGCCCTGAAAAGTGACTGGCGGCTATTTCAGCATCTTTGCCGTCAGCCTTGTCAGCAACTCGTCCTGCGGAATGTCGGCATTGATGGCAAGGCGTCTCAGGCCGAAATGGACACCCGCAACCTGCTGGTAATAACGGGTATAGACATAGTTCGCACCCCCGCCCGCGACCGCGCCGAGAACCGGAACGGATTGCGCAGCGAGCTTTTGGCCCAGCGCGGCGGCCAAACGCGGCGCGACGCTCGCGATCAGCTTTTGCATGGTTGCCCCTGTCAGGGTCAACCGGATCGAGAAAAACCCCAGATCAGCCCCATCATCCTGCGCCAGAGGCCCGGCGGAGGCCAGCACGCGCACGCAGTCAAACATCACGTTTTCCGACGCCGGATCAAAGCCCTGCCGCGCCGCCTCGCCCTGAATGGCACGCAGCAGCATGGTCGTGGTGACCGGCAGTTCGACCAGGGCCGTGGGCAGGCCGCCAAACCCGCCGGCGGCGCCCATTGCGGTGGTTACGGCGGTATTTACCCAGGCCTTCTGGTCGGGCACGGCGCGGCGCGACCCCTGGGCCGCGCGCATCGCGACCCACAAGGCGCGCTCAGTGGCTTCGGTCAGACCGCCGCGAATGTTGGGTGGAAGTTGGTCGAGCAGGTTTTCCGCCTTGCCGCCCAACCGGTTGAGCAGCCGGATACCAATACCGCCCGCCGCGCGGTACTCGGCGGCAAGCCGATCCAGTTCCGCCTCGGCATCGACGGGTTCGACGATCACGATGTCGTGCATCCGCAACCACTCCTTTTCCTGGAAAAGATCGGTGTCCGCGCGGCAGGTTTCAATGGTTCATTTCGTCCAGCGGGTGACGGGCCCGCAGATTCCCGCCCAGCCACCGGACACGAGTTCCATGCCCAGAACCCGCTCCGGGTTGGTGGGCGGCGGCATTTCGACACCTTCAAGACGCGAGAAACCGAAGCGCGAATAATAGGGCGCGTCGCCGACCAGCATCACCCGGCGCCAGCCTTGTTCGCGCCCGGCCTCGACCCCTTCGCGGATCAGGAAAGCGCCCAGACCTTCGCCCTGATGGGTGGGATGGACGGCCACCGGCCCCAGCAGCAGCGCGTCATGCGCCCCGACATGAACGGGCCAGAACCGAATCGCCCCGGCCATAACATCGGTGCTGTCTCGCACAACCATCGACAGGCCGGGTACGGGCGGAACCTCGTCCCGCAGGCGATAGGAGGACAGCGCCTCGCGCCCGGGCGCGAAGCACAGGTCATAGAGGGCCTCGACCTCCCACCAGTCATCCGGCTGTTCCGGCCTGATTCCGAATTGCTGCACCCTGGCCCTCTTTTCACCTGTGGCAATCGCCCTAGCACTTCGCTAGGTCTGGATCAAACGCTTGGAGATCAGAATGTTTTATCGCCCCGAAGATGGCCACGGGCTGCCGCACAATCCGTTCAACGCGATTATCACGCCGCGCCCGATCGGCTGGATTTCAACCCGGGATGCGGACGGAACGAACAACCTGGCACCCTATTCGTTTTTCAACGGAGTCGCCTATACCCCGCCGCAGGTCATGTTTGCCACCACCGGGGCGAAACCGGACCAGGACGGCACCAAGGACAGCCTGGCCAATATTCGCGCCCGGGGTGTGTTCTGCGTCAACATCGTGGCCCACGCCCATCGCGACGCGATGAACGCCAGTTCCGCGACGCTGGGAAAGGACGTGGACGAGTTCGCCCATGCCGGGCTTACACCGGTCGAGTGCGAAACAATCAGCTGTGCCCGCGTCGAGGGTGCGCCCGCTGCACTGGAATGCAAGCTGACCCAGATCGTGACCCTGCCCGGAGAGGCCAACCAGATGGTTCTGGGTGAGGTCACCGGCATCCACCTGCGTGACGACTGCCTGCGGGAGGGCATATTCGACGTGACCACCTTTCAGCCTCTGGCGCGGCTGGGGTACCGGGATTATTCGGTGGTGCGCGAGGTCTTCAGCCTTGCCCGACCCGACGACTGACCGGCAGCCCCTACCCCCCGTTTCGGGCGTTCGACCTGAACTGCTGCGGCGACATCCCAAAGCTGACCGAAAAGGCGCGGCTGAAGGCGCTGCGGCTTTTGAACCCGGACCGGTCCGCGATCCGTTTGATCGGGTCACTTGAGTCTGCCAGAAACTGCGCCGCACGCGCCAGCCGAAGCTCGCGCATGAAGGACATCGGCCCCTGCCCGAACACATCCGAAAAATGCAGGGCGAATTGCGACCGGCTCAACCCGGCCTCCGCCGCCAAACGCTCGACCGACACGGCCTGACCGTCATCGCCCAACATCAGCTGCAGCGCGGCCCACAGGCGCGGCTCGGTCACGGCAACCAGCCAGCGGATGGCGGGGTCATCGCGCAGCATATGTTCGCGGAACAGCGAGATCAGGCATTGCAGCAGCAACGCGCGGATCATCGCATGGCTGCCCATCCGGGGCGCGGCAAGCTCGTCCAGAATACGACGCATCGCAGTTTCGACGTTACCGCACCGGGATATATCCAGGAACATCGGCTGGCGCAGCAGATCGATCAGCCCATGCGTTCCGCGCAAGCTGACATGAATATCGCTGCACAACACGCTCATGCCGCCGGTGGCCCCCTCGCCCGCGATATGGTGCTGCAGATTCAACCCGGCAGGATAGCAACCCGGTATATCCGTGCCCGGTGTGCCATGACTGTGCAGGGCGTGCCACTGGCATGCGGGAACAAGCACCAGGCAACCCGGTTCCATCTCTTGCGGGGGCAAGCCGCGATAGGAGAGATGGCCATGCCCAGCCAGCACGTAGTGCAGCCTCGTGGCGGGCGCCCGTCCCAGCCCCAGCGAGCATTCGCCGCGCAGCTCGCATAATGCAAAAGGATCGGCATCGATCTTCAGGGCATCAAGGATCAGTTCGTTTCTGTCCATATCCGGAGAATACCCCCGGCCCAGGCCAAATGGCATAAATATTCCATGAAATGTCACGTGAACCGGACGACAAGGCACCTGCGCGGCCTCAATATGAGAGCATGTCAATACCGGGAAAGGAGATATTCCATGTGCAATTGCCACGATCCCAACGACAAAAACCGCCTCACGCGCCGCCAGGCCCTGAGCGGAGGCCTTGCCATCGGCACGGCGGCCGCCGCCGCAGGCCTTGCGACTTCCGCGCAGGCGCAGGCAGCCGACCCGTACGCCGACCCTGCCGAGCCGGCGCTGCCGCCCAGCGACATGAAACTTGACCTCAGCCGCACGGCGCTGGTGGTCACCGACCCGCAGGTCGACTTCTTGCATCCCGACGGCGTGACCTGGGCCGTCGTCGGCCCCAGTGTCGAGGAACACGGCACCGTCGAAAACATCGAAAAGCTGTTCCAGGCCGCCAAGGCCGCCGGAATTGTCGTCGCCATCTCGCCGCACTATTACTATCCCACCGACAAGGGTTGGAAGTTCGAAGGCGCGCTGGAAAAGCTGATGCACAAGATCGGCATGTTCGACCGCACCAGCCCGCTGTCGCTGGACGGGTTCGACGGGTCGGGCGCGGACTGGATGCCGCAATACAAGCAGTATATCGAGGACGGCGAAACCGTCGTCGTTTCGCCGCACAAGATGTACGGCAACGACACCAACGACCTGTCGCTGCAACTGCGCAAGCGCGGCGTCGACCAGGTGGTTCTTGCCGGGATGAGCGCCAATCTGTGCACCGAAAGCCATCTGCGCGAATTGCTGGAGGACGGCTTCGAGGTCGCCGTGGTGCGCGATGCCACCGCCGCCGCGAAACTGCCCGAGGGCGACGGATACGCCGCGGCGCTGACCAATTTCCGCTATATGGCCAACGCGGTCTGGTGGACGGACGATGTCGTCAACATGATGAGCTGATACAGGGCAAGGCGGCCGGTGGGGCCGCCCTTTTCAAGATCAGTGACCGCCCAAAATACCGGTGCGGACCGGGTAATCCACCGCCAGGGCGTAATCCGGGTCATCGTCGCTGTCGATCATCAGATGCCCGGCTTTCTTGAGCAGCTTGTGACAGTCGCGGCTGAGGTGGCGCAGCATCACCTGTTTGCCTTCGGCCTCGTATTTCGCCGCCACCGCTTCGATTGCCTGCAGGGCGGACTGGTCGACGACCCGGCTTTCGGCAAAATCGACGATCACGGTTTCGGGGTCGTTCGCGATATCGAAAAGTTCGGTGAATCCATCTGTCGAGCCAAAGAACAGAGGCCCTTGAATTTCATAAACCTTGGCACCCTTCTCGGTGGCCGATTCGCGGGTGACCGCGTGAATGCGCTTGGCGTTGTTCCAGGCATAGGCCAGCGCCGAGACGATAACGCCCACCACCACGGCGACAGCAAGGTCCTCCATCACGGTCACGACGGTCACCAGAACGATCACGAAGGCGTCCATCAGCGGCACCTTGCGCAGGATGTTGAACGAGTTCCAGGCGAAGGTTCCGATCACCACCATGAACATCACGCCGACCAGCGCGGCCAGCGGGATCTGTTCGATCAGCGGTGCCGCGAACAGGATGAAGACGAGCAGGAACAGCGCCGCCGCGATGCCTGCGATACGGGTGCGGCCCCCGGATTTCACGTTGATCATCGACTGGCCGATCATGGCGCAACCGCCCATACCGCCAAAAAAGCCGGTAACGACGTTGGAGGCGCCCTGTGCGATGCATTCCTGCGACGCACCACCGCGCTTGCCGGTGATTTCACCCACCAGATTCAAGGTCAACAGGGATTCGATCAGACCGATGGCGGCCAGAATGACGGCATAGGGCAGGATGATCTCGAAGGTTTCCCAGGTCAGCGGCACCATCGGGATGTGGAATGCAGGCAGTCCCCCTTCGATCGAGGCCAGGTCGCCCACGCGCGGCACGTCCAGACCGAAGCCGATGACCAGCGCCGCGACGACGAAAATGCCTGCCAGAGGCGCCGGAATGAACCGCGTGACGCGCGGCATGACCCAGATCACTGCCATGGTCAGCGCCACGAGACCCAGCATGGTATAAAGCTGCAACCCCGACAGCCATTCGCCGCCGCCCATGCCGTGACCGGTGTTTTCCATACTGCCCGGCACCTTGAACTGGCCCAGCTGCGCCAGAAAGATCACGATGGCCAGACCGTTCACAAAACCCAGCATCACCGGATGCGGCACCAGACGGATGAACTTGCCCCATTGCATGACGCCCGCGATGATCTGGAGGATGCCCATCAGGACAACCGTCGCGAACAGGTACTCGACCCCATGTTCGGCCACCAGCGCGACCATGACCACCGCCAGAGCGCCGGTCGCGCCCGAGATCATGCCGGGGCGCCCGCCGATCAGGGCGGTGATCAGCCCGACCAGAAACGCCGCGTAAAGGCCGACCAGCGGGTGCACTCCGGCGACGAAGGCAAAGGCCACGGCCTCGGGCACCAGCGCGAGGGCGACTGTGAGGCCGGACAACAGTTCGATCCGCAGACGCGACAAGGTCAGCCCCTCATCCGGCATCCAGCGCAGATCGGGTATGGCAAGGCGATTGGCAAAGCTTGCCAGCAAAGCTCGGGGCATGAGACGGTCCTGTTGATCGGGTTGTTCGCGCGAAAGCGCCTTCTACCCGGTTGTTCGCCTTCGAGCTACCGGGCTGGACGGGACGCAGCCATGCGCCCCACGCATGGCGAAGTCTCGCGGCAACGTGACTTGAACCTTGGGGCGAGGGCCGCAAGGCTGTGTCATGCGCTGGTTTTGGATATTTCTGTTCGCCGCCGCGCCTGCATTGGCACAGGATTTGCAGGGCAATGACACGCCGGGAAACTGGCGTGTGACCCATCACGAGATCTTTGGCATCTGGAATTCCATGTGCGACGAGCGTGAGGAGGACGGTGCGCTGCGCCAGCGCTGCTATATCCGCCGGGTCGACGTTTTTTCGCCGCGTCCGGATTTCGCGGCACAGTTCCTGTTCATCACGCCTGAGCCCGACGGGGTCAGGGTTGATTTCGGGATGGAGGCGGGAACCCTATTCAGCCCTTCGGGATTTCGCATCGTAAACGGCGAACAAGTTATCTGGCGTACGCGACGCCCGGGATGCCTGATCGGTCTGAGCTGCACGTTCACTGGTGGTGCGGCGAGCGATCTGGTGGACGCGATGCAAAGCGGCGGCGCGTTCCGCTTTGCCTTTCGCGACCGGCACGGGCGGGCACAGGACCTGACCTGGCCGCTGACCGGTTTCGGCCCGGCGTGGGCGGATTTTCTGGAACGGTCCGCGGAGCGCGGCCTGACCGGAGGGCGGGAATAGCTGAGGTTCGGCCTTTACTTCGCACGGGCCTTATCGCTAACTCTCCGGCATGGGCGATCATTTGAAAGGGCTGGTCATTACGACGCTGGGCGTTCTGCTGATCGTGCCGGATTCGCTGTTTGTGCGGCTGATCGGCGCCGAACCGATGGTAACGGCGTTCTGGCGGGCGCTGACCGCTGGTGGGGTGGTGCTGATCGTGCTGCTGGCCGTGCAAGGGCTGAGCGGGTTTCGGGCGTTGCTGCGGAGCGGCTGGCCCGGCGTGACATACACGGTTCTGATCGGCTCTACCGCGCCTGCCTTTGTGCTGGCGGTCAGCAATACCAGTGTTGCGAATGTGGTGTTCATCTTTGCCTCGATGCCGATTTTCGCAGCGATTTTCAGCAGGATATTCCTGAAGGAACCCATTCGGCGGCGCATGGTGGTGACGATGTCGGTGGTCCTGACCGGTCTGGCGATGATCGCCTATGGATCGGGCGAGACGCAGATTTCGTCGTGGAAAGGGGACATCTGGGCCCTGTATGTGTCCGCCGCCTTTGCTGCAGCCCTGACCGCCGTGCGGAAGGTCAGGGACATATCGATGGTCCCGGCCATTCCGATTGCCTATATCGGCGCAGCTCTGGTGATCGGAATGTCCGTATCTCCGGTCGAGGCGTTCGAGCGGCAATGGCCGCTGCTTCTGGCCCATGGCGCATTCATCGGAGCGGCGTCGTGCCTGCTTTCGCTTGGTCCGCGCTATATCAGTTCGGCCGAGGTTTCGCTTCTGGTCCTTCTGGAATCCGTGCTGGCGCCCATTCTGGTCTGGGCGGTGATCGGTGAAGATCCCGGCCCCTGGGCGATTGCGGGCGGCGTGGTGGTAATCAGTGCGCTTCTGGTGTCGAACCTTGCGGCCCTGATGGTGCCCCGCCGCCGAACCGGAAGCACGGCCTGACGCAAACCGATATCCGAGCAATGTGACCCGATTGCGCCCGGGGAACGGGCACGCACCCCTTGCCATTCCCGGCGCAGCCCTTCAAAAATCCCGGCCAAACGACATGAACACGCAGGGAGAGCACAAGTGACCCAGACAAAAATCGCGGTGATCGGCGGATCGGGGATTTATGAGATCGACGGGCTGGAAAACGCAGAATGGGTCACGGTCGAAACCCCCTGGGGCACACCTTCGGACGAGATCCTGACCGGATCCCTTGACGGGGTAGGCATGGCCTTTCTGCCGCGTCACGGGCGGGGGCATGTGCATTCACCGACCGAAGTGCCCTATCGCGCCAATATCGACGCGCTGAAGCGGCTTGGGGTGACCGACGTGATTTCGGTTTCGGCCTGCGGGTCGTTCCGCGAACATATGGCGCCGGGCGATTTCGTGATCGTGGATCAGTTCATCGACCGGACATTCGCGCGCGAAAAAAGCTTTTTCGGAACCGGCTGCGTTGCCCATGTGAGCCTTGCGCATCCGACCTGCCCGCGTCTGAGCGACGCCTGCGAGACCGCAGGCAAGGCCGCAGGCATCAACATCCATCGCGGCGGCACCTATCTGGCCATGGAGGGGCCGCAATTCTCGTCGCTGGCGGAATCCAGGATGTATCGCGGCGTCTGGGGCTGTGACGTGATCGGCATGACCAACATGCCCGAGGCCAAGCTCGCCCGCGAGGCCGAGCTTTGCTATGCCTCGATCGCCATGGTGACCGATTACGACAGCTGGCACCCGCATCACGGCGAGGTGGATATCAGCGCCATCATCGCCACGCTCACCGGCAACGCCGACAAGGGCCGCGCAATGGTCAAAGGGCTACCGGCGCTGCTGGGGGCGAACCGCGCGCCCTGCCCGCATGGCTGCGACCGGGCGCTGGATTTCGCCATTCTGACCGCGCCGGACAAGCGCAACCCGGAACTGCTGGCCAAACTGGACGCGGTGGCGGGACGGGTGCTTTAAAGTCACT
This sequence comes from Ruegeria sp. AF8, assembly GCF_056541825.1. Classification (NCBI taxonomy): domain Bacteria; kingdom Pseudomonadati; phylum Pseudomonadota; class Alphaproteobacteria; order Rhodobacterales; family Roseobacteraceae; genus Ruegeria; species Ruegeria sp. AF8. The sequence goes on from NZ_JBQFYW010000011.1 coordinate 54,774, forward strand.
CGATCCGCACGATGCCCCATTTGTCCTTGGAGCGCGTCAGCCAACTTGCGTTGAGGACCGATTTGACCTTGATCGGCGATATCCGATCGGCACTGTCGTCATCGAACACAATGGATGTGTGCGACAATTGAACGAGTTCCAGATTCTCGACGGCATCCTTGTCGAAATACAGTGTCTCGACAATGAAGACCGAATGGTCCGGATCGCGCGCAAACTCCTCGACTTTCGCGAGACAGTCGGAATCGAAGGTGATCTGATTATCGGCCACCCAAAAACGTTTATTGAACTGCCATTCACGTGAAGCCTCGGCAGCACGCATCGTATTGCGGATCTTGTCACCGACATATTCGGTCACTGAGTCCATCGCGCCATTCCAGCCTTCCCCCCACCAGTTTCTACCGCGAATACTGACAAGTGACAGATCTGCCGAGCCACCACCGATCATCAGCTTGCAAATTTTGGTCGGCTTGAAATCCCGGGCCAGGTGATTGTAGGCATACGCCGCGCCCAGTTCAGGCCCATGCACGACGCCTTCGGACACGCTGTGTTTCTGGTAACGCAGATCCGCGTCGTCGGCATTCAGCAAAAGTTGACGGCTGGTGCCATAAAGCGCCAAAGCGCCCACTATGACTGCGACATAGGTCAGGTTCACTTTTACCATGATGGCACCTCCGGCTCAGGGTTGCTGCGGCAGAGGACAACACAAGGACCCGCCACAGTTGAAATACCCGTCGGGACAGGCATGACTGATTGAAGGCAACAACAAGAGAATGACCGCAAAGGCAAAGAAGTATGGTTTCATAGCTACTCTCCTTAAAATGTAGAGAAACTATACCAAAAGTTGAGCATCCTGGCTGTAACCCGGTTCACAGCCAGTATTCGCCTGAACCGCCCCGACTGCATGGATTTCTGGCCCTTCCGGGAGGAAGAGGGCTATCTGCCGCCGGTGGCTGAGACCTCCGCCGAAATGTGGTACAATACCCCCATTGTTTTCAGAAATTCGTGGGGGATTTTTCATGAAACAAGGTGCCATCCGCATTCTGCAGGAAGAGTTGAGCGCGGCCGGGTCATATTCCGGTCCGATCGACGGGCAGATCAATGCCGCTTTGGACGCGGCGGCCGCATCCCTGACCCATTCCCGCACCGGCGAGTTGTCGGGCGATCCAGATGGATGGAGCACCGCCCGAAAACGGGTTGCCGCGTTCCAGCTTGTCACTAAGGATGTCGGTATCGATCCGGGTGTCATAGACGGCCTTTGGGGAAGCCTGACGGAAGCGGCCTATAGCGATTTCCGCTTTTTCCGGGAAACCGGAGAATTGCCGATGGATTTCCGGGACATCGAGCCGCTGGACGTCAACCCCAACGGCTGGCCCACTGACAGGAGCGGTCAATCCGAGTTGTTCAGTTTCTTCGGCTTCAATCCGAATTCGGGCGGGCAGCCGGCCACCACGATCGTGACCGTGCCGTGGACGATGAAGCTGGACTGGGACCGTTCGGTCAAGACCAGCAAGATCGGCTGTCACCCGAAGGTGGCGCAGAGCCTCGAACGGGTGCTGGCCAACATCGCGGCCCGCTACGACCACGATGCCCGTGTCGATATGGGGCTGGACATCTATGGCGGGTGCAAGGCGGTGCGGCGCAAGCGCAATGGCTCGACATGGTCCACGCACTCTTTCGCTGCCGCCATCGATTGGGACCCGTCGCGCAACAAGCTGGACTGGGGCTGGAAGAAAGCCCGGCTGGCCCGCGCCGACTGTCTGGATTTCTGGCGCTTCTGGGAAGAAGAGGGCTGGGTGTCGCTTGGTCGGGAAAAGAACTTTGACTGGATGCATGTGCAGGCCATCAAACTGCCCTAGCTGGCCCTCCGGCTATGGACGCCTGCGCGTAGACGTTGTTTGATGCGCGGACGTTTCAGATTTGGTGTGATTCCATGCCCCTCGACCTCTGGTTTGCCTTTGTCGCCGCCTCGACCGCGCTGCTGCTGATCCCCGGCCCGACCGTGCTGCTGGTGCTGAGCTATGCCTTGTCCAAGGGGCGCAGCGTTGCGGTGGCCTCGGCCACCGGCGTGGCCCTGGGGGATCTTGTGGCCATGACCGCCTCGCTTTTGGGGCTGGGGGCACTGGTGCTGGCCTCGGCCGAAATGTTCATGGTGCTGAAATGGGCCGGGGCCGCCTATCTGATCTGGCTGGGCTGGAAACTGCTGCGCAGCGCCCCGTCGGAGGGGCTGGGAACCGTGCGCACCGAACGGAACGTGACGGCGGGCAACGTATTCGGTCATGCGGCGGCGGTGACGGCGCTGAACCCGAAATCCATCGCGTTTTTCATTGCCTTCGTGCCTCAATTCATCAAACCCGATGTGGCGCTGACGCCGCAATTCGCCATTCTCATCGCCACCTTTGTGGGTCTCGGCTGGCTCAACGCGCTCGCCTACGCCCTGCTCGCGGACCGGTTGCGGCGGCTGATCGCGCGTCCGAAGGTGATCACGGGGATCACCCGTGCCGGTGGGGTGACATTGATGGGCATGGGGGTGGCGACCGCGCTGCTGCGCCGTCCGGTCTAAGCTATTCTGCCTGCCGAATTCGCTTCCCAAGCGTCGGGGTCGATTTCCCCCCCTTGATCGGCGCGGCCCGATGGGTCAAACCCCCCAAGTGAACCATGTCAGCAAGGGGGGCCGCATGCCCAAAAGCACCTCGGTCAAGGACTATATCCGGACCATCGTCGATTTCCCGCACGAAGGGATCATGTTCCGCGACGTGACCACGCTGTTTGCCGATGCGCGCGGGTTTCGCATGGCCATCGACCAGATGCTGCACCCCTATGCGGGCGAGCGCATCGACAAGGTGGTGGGGCTGGAAGCGCGCGGGTTCATCCTCGGCGGTGCCATTGCCCATCAGTTGAGCGTCGGGTTCGTGCCGATCCGGAAGAAGGGCAAGCTGCCGGGCACGACCATCAGTCAGGATTACAAGCTGGAATATGGCGAGGCCATCGTCGAAATCCACGACGATGCCATCCGGGCGGGCGAAAAGGTACTGGTCGTCGACGACCTGCTGGCCACCGGCGGAACGGCGGCAGCCGGCATCAAGCTGATCGAGCGGCTGGGCGGCGATATCGTGTCCTGCGCCTTCATCATCGACCTGCCCGAGCTGGGCGGCCGCAAGGTGCTGGAAAGCATGGGCATGGATGTGCATGCGTTGTGCGAATTCGAAGGCCTCTGAGGCGTCATCCGACACGCAGAACGGCGCCGGGATTCATGATCCCGGCCGGGTCCAGCGTCGCCTTGATCGCCCGCATGGCCGCCAGTTTCACAGGATCACCATAACGTTCCAGATCGTCGACCTTCATTCGCCCGATCCCGTGTTCGGCACTGAATGATCCGCCATACTCGCGCACCAGATCGTGCACGGCCCGCTTGACGGCTTCGAGTTGGCCGTCAAACGCCGAACGGTCGACGCCCGGCATCGGATACAGGTTGTAGTGCAGGTTGCCGTCACCCAGATGGCCGAAACAGTTGATGCGAAACTCGCCCAGCTCCGCAACAACCCCGGTGGCGCGGCGGATGAACTCAGGAATAACCGACAGTGGCAGCGAGATGTCGTGGCTCGACACCGAACCGATCAGCCGGTTGGCTTCGGGGATATGTTCGCGGACCGACCACAATTCCTGCCGCTGCGCGTCGGACTGCGCCACGACACCATCCAGTACCCAGCCCTGATCCAACGCCGTTTCGAACAGCGCCTCCATGGTCCCTGCGGGGTCAAGCCCATGAGGCAAGCCAAGCTCGATCAGGACGCACCATTCGGGTCTGGGATCGAAGGGCTGGCGAATTCCGGGCAGCACCTCGGCGAGAAATTCCAGCCCCTGCCCATAGATCAACTCAAAGGCGCTGACCGCCTCACCGACGCGATCACGGGTGCAGGCCAGCAGTTCCAGCGCCGCCTCAGGGGACGGCACCACGACCATTGCGGTGCTGGTGCCCGCCGGGACGGGATAGAGCTTTAGCGCCGCCGCGGTAATGACGCCCAGCGTCCCCTCGGAGCCGATCAGCAGGTTGCGCAGATCATATCCGGTATTGTCCTTGCGCAACCGGGTCAGACCGTTCCAGATTTCGCCACTGGGCAGCACCGCTTCCAGCCCCAGGCACAGATCGCGGGCGTTTCCGTAGCGCAGCACATTCACCCCGCCCGCGTTGGCCGCCAGGTTGCCGCCGATCCGGCAGGTCCCCTCTGAAGCCAGCGACAGGGGAAACAGACGGTTCGCCGCGCACGCCGCCGCCTGAACGTCGGCCAGAATGGCGCCGGCCTCGGCCACCAGGACGTTCTCAGCCGGTTGCACCGTCCGGATCGCAGTCATCCGTTCCAGCGAGATCACCAGTGGCGCCGGTCCCTCGGGCATCACCTGCCCGCCCACCAGGCCGGTACCGCCGCCATAGGGAATGACCGGCACACGGGCCTCTGCCGCACAGCGGACCAGCGTGGCGACCTGCTGCACGTTTCGCGGCATGGCCAGAACTCCGGCCTGTCCGGCATAGCGCCCTCGCGGTTCTTCCAGATAGCGCGGTTCCACAGGGCGCAGCACATCTTGCGGAACTTCGCTTTCGAGGCGCGTGGCAAAGCTGTCATCGGCGGGATTCAGGATCATCCCTCACCCATGCCCAACTCGCATGCGTCGGGCAAGTCCTAATCGCGATCAATGAGATAGCGCGGCTCCAGCACCACGACCGTGGGCCGATCCGGCAGAGACCGCAGTGACACCTCGATCTCGGACACCCCGTCCCTGCGGATGGCGAAGTCGCCGCGGACGCCTGCAAGAAATCGTTCCAGCGAATAGCCAGAAAACCAGTGCATCGGAACGATGACCGAGCTTTTCAGGCGTTGCAGAACCGAAATCATCTGGGGCAGCGGCATGGTGGTGCCGCCATCGACGGCGGCCATCACCACGTCAAGCCGCCCAAGGGCCGCAAACTGCGCGTCGCTGGGGACATGGTGCAGGTGTCCCAGATGGCCGATGCACAGCCCCTCGACCTCGAAAACAAAGATCGAGTTGCCGCGCTCCTCGACCCCGCCATAGACCGAACGGATATCGGTCGAGACATTGCGGATCAGCATCTCGCCCAGATCCAGATGATGCTCGATCCCCTCTCCGAAAGGCCCCCAGCCTTCCAGAACATGGGGAATCGCCGGATCGGGAAACTGTGTCCAGTGGGTTTCATGCGCGTGGTTCATGGTCACGATATCGGGGATCAGATCGGCACCGCCGATAAAGCCGGTGAAATCGGTGACCGCGTTCAGCCCGCCGCGCGTCTGGATCAGGAACGAGGCATGCGCAATATAACTCAGCCGCACCGAATATTCCGGCACCGGATCCTGCCAAGCCGCCTTGTGCACATATTCGAGCCCCGGCGCGGCATCGGCAATCGCGATACAATGGCTAGGCCGCCGCTCCTGCGCCGCCACGCCCCCCGCGATCACAATCAAGGCCAGAACAACCCGCAACATGAGCCCAAGTGTAGCGCACTCCTGCGCCAAGTCACGTTTCAGATTTTCAACTTTTCAGAATTGCTCGGGGATCGCTGTTGGAACGCCATCGGTTCAAGACCCGATGGTGAAGGGCAGCGCCCCAATGCCCGCTCCTAAAGGGTTACCTACCCCGCATCCGTCCGGCCGCGCCGGTCGGACCGCAGGCTGGCATAGAGAACATGCGTCCGCCAGCGCCCGTTGATCTGCAGATAAGACTGCGCCACGCCTTCGTATTTGAAGCCCGAACCTTCCAGCAGCCCGCGCGAGGCGGTGTTTTCGGGCAGGCATGCGGCTTCGATCCGGCTCAGATCAAGGCGGGCAAAGGCATAGTGAACCACCGCTCCGATGGCCTCGCGCATGAAACCCTGCCGCGCAAAAGCCTGCCCGGTCCAGTACCCAAGCGTCCCGGCCTGCGCCGGGCCGCGCCGGATATTGTCCAGTGTGATCGCCCCCACCAGCGCTTCATCGGTCCGACGGAACAGGAACAGCGGAACGGCCGAGCCGTTCGAGATCGAACGCTGTGCCCAATAGACCCGGTTGGTAAAGGATTTCCGGTTGAGGTGATCCTCGGCCCAGACCGGCTCCCATGGGGTCAGATAGTCTTTCGAGGCGCGCCGGAGCGCGGCCCAGTCGTGGAAATCGGAATGCGCGGGCGGGCGCAGGCTGAGCCGCTCGGTCTCGAGTTTCAGCTTACGCTTGCCCAGCAGCATCACGCCGCGCGCCTCTCCTGCAGGTCCGCCAGTGAGGGCGCCGCATTAACCGGCCCGTAAAGCGCCAGCGCCGCCGGGGCCCTGACGGCCATGTCCTCGGCGAACCGGCGGACGTCGGCGGTGGTGACCGCATCGATCTTGGCCACGGTTTCTTCCAGCGAGGGCACCCGCCCCCAGATCTGCACCAGCCGGGCCAGGCGTTCTGCCCGGTTCGAGGGGCTTTCCAGCCCCATCAGCATCCCCGCCTTCATCTGGGCGCGGGCGCGGGCGACCTCTTCGGGCGTCATATCTTCGGCGGCGCGTTTCATCTCGTCGATGGTGATTCCGGCCAGCTCGGCAACCTGGGCGGCGGAGGTGCCGGCATAGATCGTGGTGGTTCCGGTATCGGCATAGGCCCCGGCCTGCGCAAAAATCGTATAGCAGAGGCCGCGCACTTCGCGGATCTCCTGAAACAGCCGCGAGGACATGCCGCCGCCCAGCGCCGAAGAATAGATCTGCGCGGTATATATGGCGTCATCGCGATAGCCCGGACTTTCGAAAGCCAGCGCGAAATGAGCCTGTTCCAGCGTTTTTTCGTGACGCGCCTCGCCGCCGATGAAGCGGGCGGGTTCGGCAATCAGTCCCTTGCGGGATTGCAGGTGGCCGAACATCTGTTCGGCCAGTCTCATCAGTTCGTCATGGTCGACGGCCCCGGCCGCGGACAGGATCATCTGTTCCGGGCCGTAATGTTCGGCGACAAAGGCGGACAGATCCTCGCGCGAAAAGGCGCTCACCCGTTCGGTCGGGCCCAGGATGGTGCGGCCCAGAGGCTGGTCGCGATAGCTTTCTTCCTGCAGCCAGTCAAAGATCACGTCGTCGGGCGTGTCATGGGCCTGTCCGATCTCCTGCAGGATCACGCCGCGCTCGACCTCGATTTCGCGCGGATCGAACACCGGGTTCATCACGATGTCGCCGATCACATCCAGCGCCAGCGCCACGTCGTCCTTGAGTACGCGGGCATAGTACGCCGTCACTTCGCGCGAGGTATAGGCATTGATATAGCCGCCCACATCCTCGATCGCTTCGGCGATTTCAAGCGCCGAGCGCCGCTCGGTTCCCTTGAACGCCATGTGTTCGAGGAAATGGGCAATGCCGTTCTGTTCGATGCGTTCATGGCGGCCGCCGGCGGCCACCCAGATGCCAATGGCTGCCGATTGCAGCCCCGGCATGTGCTCACTGACGACACGAAAGCCGTTGGCCAGTTGGTCCTGAATTACTGTCACGCAGAAATCTGCCCTTTGATATGATCCTGAATGGCGCCCAGATCGTTGGCGATGCGGGTCACCCGTTCCGGACGTTCATACAGATCAGACATGCGCGAGGGAAGAGGCGGATGCACGCCGCTGGCCTGTTCCACGGCTGCGGGGAATTTTGCCGGGTGCGCGGTGGCGAGCGTGATCATCGGAACCTCATCGGCCCGGCGGGCCTCTTCGGCCACTTTCACGCCGACCGCCGAATGCGGGCAAAGAAGCTCGCCGCTGGTCGCCAGCGTCGTCTTGATCGCGGCAAGCGTTTCCTCTTCCGAGGCGCGGCCGGAATCGAAGCTTTCGCGCAGCGCTTCCATAGCGCCCTGGCTGACGTCAAAGCCGCCCTGTTTCAGCTCATCCATCAGCTGCGCCACGGCGCCGCCATCCTCGCCATAGGCATAGTAAAGCGCGCGTTCGAAATTGGAGCTGACCTGAATGTCCATCGACGGGCTGATCGAGGGGATGGTGTCGCCCTTGTAGTACCCCTCGCCTGAAAGACAGCGGTGCAGGATGTCGTTCTGGTTGGTTGCCACCACCAGCCGGTCGATGGGCAGGCCCATGCGCTTGGCGATGTAGCCTGCGAAGATGTCGCCGAAATTGCCGGTGGGCACGGTAAAGCTGACCTTGCGGTGCGGCGCGCCAAGGCTGGTGGCGGCCGAGAAATAATAGACCACCTGCGCCAGCACCCGAGCGAAGTTGATCGAGTTCACGCCCGCCAGCTTGACCCCGTCGCGGAAGTCGAAATCGTTGAACATGTCCTTCACGGCGGCCTGGCAATCGTCGAAATCACCGTCGAGCGCCAGCGCATGCACGTTGCTGTCGGAGGGCGTGGTCATCTGGCGGCGCTGGACCTCGGAGACGCGGCCATGCGGGAAGAGGATGAAGACGTCCACCGCGTCGAGCCCCCGGAACGCCTCGATCGCCGCCGAGCCGGTATCGCCGGAGGTCGCGCCCACGATGGTCACCCGTTCGCCGCGCTTTTTCAGCGCTACCTGGAACAGCTGGCCGATCAGCTGCATGGCGAAGTCCTTGAAGGCCAGTGTGGGACCGTGGAACAGTTCGAGCAGGAAGTGGTTCTCGTTCAGTTGTTTCAACGGCGCGCGGGCGGCGTGGCCGAAACCGTCGTAGGCGCGTGCGATGATCGCCCTGAACTCGTCCTCGGCAAAGGAGCCGCTGACATAGGGCCACATGACGCGGAATGCGATCTCCTCATAAGGCCGCCCGGCCAGCGCCGCGATCTCTGCCTGTGTCATCTGCGGGATTTCGGCAGGCAGATAAAGGCCACCGTCGCGAGCGAGACCTGTCAGCATCGCGTCTTCGAATGTCAGTTCGGGCGCCTGCCCGCGGGTCGAAATATATTTCATCGCTCTCAGCTTTCGTCTTTGGCGCGGCTGCGCCACAGGAAATAGGCAGTCATGGCGGCCCAGACAGCGGCCAGACCAAACCAGGTGACTGCATATTGCAGGTGATCGTTCGGGATGCCCGCAGCGTCGACGGGCAGAGGCATTACATCCGGATCGGTTGCCTGCCTTGCGATGAGCAGCACCGGCTCGGCTTCCAGATGGTTGGCCAAGGCCGGAACGTCGCGGGCAAACCAGATATTGCTGTTCAGGTCCGGCTCGGGCGTGTAGCCGTCGATTTCGTCCGGCCAGTGCAGGTTGCCGATGACGTCCATCGGACCGCCCTTTCGCGTGTCCAGCTTGGCGGTGGTGGGAATGAATCCCCGGTCCACCAATATCGTGCGGTCTGCGATCCGGAACGGTGAGATCACGCGGTATCCGGGCCCGACCTGTTTGACCGACACCAGAACATGCACTTCGCCGGTCAGCATTTCACCAGAAACCGCAACCGGCAGGAAACGGTCCGTCAGCACGTCGGGCTGGTCCGGCAAACCGCCCGCTTCGCCAGCAATCCGGGTGTCGATTTCGGTCAGCAGCGCCTCTTTCCAGGCCAGACGCCGGACCTGCCAGGTGCCTAGCGACAACAATATCGCCAGTCCGGTCAGACCGAATATCAGCAGGAACAGGATACGGCGCATTTGGGGTCCAGTCGTCATGGGCTGCGGGATGTCCGCGAACCGGTGCCTTGTTAAGGCCGCAGGACGCAGGATTGCAACCGATCAATTGTATGCAGGGCAATCCGACGGGTCACGGAACGTAAAAAGCCGCTTGGAAGCGGCTTTCAAGCGGCTTCCGAGCCGCTTGAACAAGGCGTTTTCAAACGCCTTGTTCGCGAGACGTCAGGTTTCAGAACAGGGGTGCCTGACCCCAGATATAGACGGCAAAAAACAGGAACAGCCAGACGACATCCACGAAGTGCCAGTACCAGGCCGCTGCCTCGAACCCGATATGCTTTTCAGGCGTGAAGTCGCCGCGCAATGCGCGCAGCAGGCAGACGGTCAGGAAGATGGTTCCGATGATGACGTGCGCACCATGAAAACCGGTCGCCATGAAGAAGTTCGAATAGAACTGATCGCCGCCGAATTCCCAGCCCTCGTGCATCAGAAGCTCGGCATATTCATAGCCCTGCAGGAAAGTGAAGGCGACGCCGAGAACGATACCGATGGAGAGACCCTGAATCAGGGCCTTGCGGTCGTTGTTGTGCACCAGCGCATGGTGCGCCCAGGTTATGGCGCACCCCGACAGCAACAGCACCAGAGTGTTGATGAGCGGCAGGTGGAACGGGTCAACCGCGTGGATGCTGGGGGCAACGTACTCCGTGCCGACATAGTCCTGCATCGGGTACATGCGGTGCTTGAAGAAGGACCAAAACCAGGCGAAGAAGAACATCACCTCGGAGGTGATGAACAGGATGAAACCATAGCGCAGGCCGATCCGCACCACCGGTGTATGATCGCCGGCACGGCTTTCGGCCACCACATCCGACCACCATGCGAACATGGTGTAGAGTACGGCGACCAATCCGGCCCAGAACATGTATGCGGTGATACCGTGCATCCACAGCACTGCGCCAAACAGCATCACAAAGCCGCCCAACGCGCCGATCAGCGGCCAGATCGACGGGCTCAGAATATGGTAGTCGTGGTTCTTAGCGTGTGCCATCAGCGTCCCTCACCTACAGGCATTAGTTCGTTGTTGTTGCCGCCTGCGCGTCGAAGGCTGCGTATCCCTCGGGCAGGTCGATTTCGTAGAATGTATACGACAGAGTAATCGTATGCACGTATTGTGCCTCCGGATCGTTGACGATTTCCGGATCGACAAAGAAAGTCACGGGCATTTCAACCCGTTCCCCCGGTTGCAGCACCTGTTCGTCAAAGCAGAAACAGGCGATTTTCTGGAAATATCCCCCCGCCGAATAGGGCGCCACATTATATGACGCCTGCCCTGCGATGGGCCTGTCGGTCGGGTTGTAGGCCTCATAAAAGGCCAGGCCGGTCTCGCCGACACGAAGGGTGACCTCGCGCTCGACCGGCTTGAACTCCCACGGCATGCCGCGTTCTTTCGAGGCGTCGAAACGCACCGTGACCGTCTGGTCCAGCATCGTTTCCGAACTTTGCTCGGCCACGCCGGTGGTGCCGCCAAAACCGGTGACCCGGCAGAACCAGTTGTAAAACGGCACGGCGGCCCATGCGAGCGCGCCCATGACCACGACGACGCCGACCAGATGCAGAACCGTTTTTTGTGGTCCCCGAAGCGCCATCAGTTCTGCACCTCTCCGCGCGGCGCTTCGAAATCGCCCCGGCTGACCTTGACGACGGTCAGGCCGAAAATGATGACGATAAATGCCACCAGTGTCAGGGCCACGCCCAGATTGCGGCCGAACCGGCGGTTGTGCAGTTCATGCGTCTTGCGCAGACTCATCCCCAGCCTCCCAGCCCATAGGGTTTCAGAAGCGACTCAACCAGGATCGCACCGAAGTGCAGGAAGAGATAAAGAAGCGACAGCTTGAAGAAAGCGCGCTCAGCCTTGAAATTGTCTGCCTCGGACACATCCTCGTCACGGCGCGAGATCTTCCATGCACCGCGCAGGAACAGGGCGTTGAGGATCAGGGCAACAGCCAGATAGACCGGGCCACCGATATCGGAGAATGCCGTACCGACCGCCAACAGCGCCAACAGTGCGGTATAGACCAGAATATGGACGCGTGTGGCCCGGCGCCCATGCGTCACCGTCAGCATCGGCACGCCGGCATCGTCATAGTCCGAGCGCATGAACAGGGCCAGCGCCCAGAAATGCGGCGGCGTCCACATGAAGGTCAGCGCAAACATCAGCCAGGGCTCGACCGACATGGTGCCGGTGGCCGCAATCCAGCCGATGACCGGCGGAAACGCGCCCGCCGCGCCGCCGATCACGATATTCTGCGGCGTCGAGCGCTTGAGCCACATCGTGTAAACCACAACGTAGAAAAAGATGGTGAAGGCCAGAAAGGCCCCGGCCAGGATATTGGTCGCCAGCGCCAGCATGACCACCGCGAAACCCGAAAGCGTCAGACCAAAGGCCAGCGCCTCGCCTTCCTGAATCTTGCCGGCGGGGATCGGGCGCTTTTTGGTCCGCTTCATCACGCGGTCGATATCGGCATCCCACCACATGTTCAGCGCGCCCGAAGCGCCGCCGCCGATGGCGATGAACAGAATCGCGCAGAAGCCGACGAAAGGATGCACCGGCACCGGCGCGGCCAACAGACCGACCAGCGCCGTGAAAACGACGAGCGACATAACTCGCGGCTTCAGCAGGGCGAAATAATCGCCAAAGCTGGCCTCGTCCTCGCGGACTGTGCTTGCATTGATGCTTGCGTCGCTCATTTCGGGTCCTTTGGGGGCGAAAGGCGCGTGGAAACCACGCACCCTGCATCATTTTCGGTTGGGCGGAGGTTCCCCCGCCGCGCGTCACGTCAGTTCGAGGCGACCTGATAGGATTGCGGGATACCCGCGAATTCTTCCTTGGCTCCGGTCAGCCAGCGATCGTATTCCTCTTCGCTCACGACCTTTACGGTGATGGGCATATAGGCGTGATCCTTGCCGCACAGTTCGGAACACTGGCCGAAATAGACGCCTTCCTTGTCGGCCTGGAACCACAGTTGCGCCAGACGGCCGGGAACCGCATCCTGTTTGACGCCGAAAGCCGGGATGGTCCACGAGTGGATCACGTCGGCGCCGGTGACGTCCATCACGACGATCTTGCCAACCGGAACAACGACGGCGTTGTCGGTGGCCAGCAGGTATTCGTCCTGATTGTAACCGTTCTCGGCCAGCGCTTCCTTGCCAAGAAGGAAGCTTTCGAACTCGAACCCTTCGTCGGTGTATTCGTAACCCCAGTACCACTGATAGCCGGTGACCTTGATATAGATATCACCTTCCGGGATTTCCTGCTGTTTGAACAGGACCGGCAGCGAGAACGATCCGATCAGAACCAGGATCATGATCGGGCCGACTGTCCACGCGATCTCGACCGGGGTGTAGTGCGAAAATTTTGCCGGTGTCGGGTTCGCGCGTTTGTTGAAGCGCACGAAGCTGTAGAGCATCAGACATCCAACGAGGATGCAAATCAATGTGATGATGACCAGAATCAGCCCGTCCAGAGATTGCAGATCACGGGCAAGTTCCGTCGCGGCCGGCTGAAAGCCCAGCCCGCCGGGTGTGGGTTTACCGATGGGTTCAAGCTCCTGAGCCATGGCGGGCAGGCTGGAAAGGGCGGCGATAAGCCCCGAAAGCGTCAAAGCATTCTTCATTTTCTGTCCTGATCGTTTGATCTTTGCGTCCCTGACAGGGAGGTATGAATCAGGTCGCACCTCTCCCGTTGTCTTTGACCGCGTTAAAAACCATATTCCGGAGACTAGTTAAAGCAAAATGCTTGCGTCAAACGGACGCTATTTTTGATCTGGATCAAATCGGAAAGGTTCCGGCCCATGCCCAAAGACCCGTTTCGCCCCTTCGAGACCGCGATTCCGCACGATGAAGCGCTTGCGGTTTTACAATCCGCGGCCCTGGGGGCGGATGACGGAGAGCTGTTCGTGGAACGGCGCAAATCCGAGGCGCTGGTCTTTGACGACGGCCGTTTGCGCAGTGCGTCCTATGACGCCTCGGAAGGATTTGGGCTGCGGGCGGTCAAGGGCGAGGTCGCCGGATATGCCCATTCGACGGACGTCTCGATTCCCGCGCTGAAACGGGCAGCCGAGACCGCACGCCTTGCGGTGGGCGATGGCGGCGGAACGCTCGCCGAACCGCCAAAGGCCACGAACAGGCGGCTCTATGGCGATGACGATCCAATCGAATCGGCGAGCTTTCCGGTCAAGATCGAAACCCTTCGCGAAATCGATGCATTTGCCCGCGACCTGGATTCGCGCGTCGTGCAGGTCAGCGCGTCCCTGGCGGCGTCGGTGCAGGAGGTCGAGATCCTGCGCCCCGACGGGGTGCACGTCCGCGACGTGCGGCCGATGACCCGGCTCAACGTGTCGGTGATCGTTGAAAAGGACGGGCGGCGCGAAAGCGGCTCGGCAGGCGGCGGCGGGCGTGTCGGGCTGGACGGGCTGATCGACCCCGCCGACTGGCAGGCCAAGGTGCGCGAGGCGCTGCGCATCGCGCTGGTCAATCTCGATGCCGTTGCCGCCCCGGCAGGCGTGATGGAAGTGGCGCTTGGACCCGGCTGGCCGGGCATCCTGCTGCACGAAGCCATCGGACACGGCCTGGAGGGTGATTTCAATCGCAAGGGCAGTTCGGCCTTTGCCGGGCTGATGGGTCAGCGGATCGCCTCGAAAGGCGTCACGGTGCTGGATGACGGCACCCTGCCCGACCGGCGCGGATCGATCACGGTGGACGACGAGGGCACACCGGGATCACGTACGGTGCTGATCGAGGATGGCATTCTGACCGGCTATATGCAGGACCGTCAGAATGCACGCCTGATGGGTACGGAATCGACCGGCAACGGGCGGCGGCAGAGCTATGCCCACAGTCCGATGCCGCGCATGACCAACACGATCATGCTGGGCGGTGATGCCGACCCGGGCGAACTGGTGGCCGAGATCAAGGATGGCATCTGGGCGGTCGGATTCGGTGGCGGACAGGTGGACATCACCAACGGCAAGTTCGTGTTCTCGTGCACCGAAGCGTATCGCGTTCAGAACGGCAGGATCGGTGCGCCGGTCAAAGGCGCCACGCTGATCGGTGACGGGCCGTCGGCGTTGCAGCGGATACGCGGTCTGGGCAACGACATGGAACTGGACCCCGGAATGGGAAACTGCGGCAAGGACGGCCAGTGGGTGCCGGTCGGTGTCGGCCAGCCCACCGTACTGATGGACGGGCTGACCGTGGGCGGATCGGCGGCCTGAGACAGAAACGGGCCTGGCTCAGGGTTAATACGAGGCGGGTCCGATTCTGATAACATCCGTGTCGGCTCTTTGCTTTCCGGCATTGCGGCGCGGTTTGAAACTTTTGTTTTTCAATCGCTTATGGCCTTTTGCTCCGATTGACCCCTGAAAAAGTGAAATAAAATCTGCGCGATTCACCGCCTGTTAAGGCGCCGTTGCGTAAACCAGTTTTGCAAACAGGCGGAGCGACGGATGACCGAGAAGCATCATTCTTCCATTCACCCCCCACTCCCACCCACCACGGAAGAGGATCGGTTTTCGTGGCTTCGTCTTTTGCGCTCGCGCAGGGTCGGGCCGGCAACCTTCCGGCGGCTGCTGAACGAGCATGGTACGGCGCAGAACGCGCTGGCCGCACTGCCCGAAGTGGCGCGTGCCGCGGGGGTCGAGGGCTATGAAATCTGCCCACCCGGGGTAATCGAAGCAGAGTTTAGGGCCGCGAGAGCCGCCAAAGCGCAGCTTTTGTGCCTGGGCGATGCTGCCTATCCCAAAGCGCTGACGGATATTCCGGATGCGCCTCCGGTTCTGTGGGCGATGGGCGATACAGGATTGTTGCAACGGCCCATGATCGCGCTGGTCGGGGCCCGCAACTGTTCCTCGCTCGGCACCCGCATGGCCCGGGCGCTGGCGCGTGATCTGGGGACCGAAGGATATGTCGTGGTCTCGGGGCTGGCGCGCGGCATCGACGCGGCGGCGCATCTGGCAACGCTCGACACCGGCACCGTCGCGGTTCTGGCCGGAGGTGTCGATGTCGTCTATCCGGCGGAAAACGCCCATCTCGCGGCCGATATCGCAAGGAAGGGCCTGCGGCTGTCGGAGCAACCGCTGTGCACCACACCGCAGGCGCGGCATTTTCCGCGCCGCAACCGCATCATATCGGGTCTGGCGCAGGCCGTGGTCGTGGTCGAGGCGGCAGCGAAATCCGGCAGCCTGATCACCGCCCGTGATGCGCTGGATCAGGGACGCGAAGTGCTGGCCGTTCCCGGGCATCCGCTGGACGCCCGCGCGGCCGGATGCAACCTGCTGATCCGGGACGGTGCGCATCTGATCCGCAATGCGCAGGATGTAATCGAGGCCCTGCCAGCCCCGCAGGACGCGCAGATGCCCCCACCCTTGCAGGACCACCTGAATGCCCGGCCACCCGCCCGGCCTCAAAAGCACACTCCGCTCGAACCCGAAAAGCTGCATATGCAGATTCTCGAACGGCTTGGCCCCTCGCCTCTGGCAGAAGATCAACTGATCCGTGACCTTTCCGCCAGTGCTGGCGAGGTTGGCCCGGTTTTGATCGACCTGGAAATGGATGGCCGGATCCAAAGGCAGCCCGGGGGCTTGTTGTCGCGCATCGGCTGACATTGCGCAACGACTCACCTGTCCTTCATTCCTCGCAACCCTGCCCTTGGCGGGTCGGTTCTCGTGTCCGAAAAATGGCATGATTTCAGGTCATAAAGGAACGGATTGACAATCCGCCCTTGCACTCCACATGTTGCACCGCCATAGAAAGCGCCGCATCCGATAAAAGAGGTTTTCCTTTAAATGCCTGTAGTTGTTGTAGAATCTCCTGCCAAGGCCAAAACGATCAACAAATATCTTGGCCCCGACTACACGGTTTTGGCGTCTTACGGGCATGTGCGTGACCTGCCTCCCAAGGACGGATCGGTCGATCCCGACCATGAATTCTCGATGAAATGGGAGGTTGGCAATGACAGCCGTAAACATGTCAAGGCCATTGCCGACGCACTCAAGGAAGACAACGCGCTGATCCTCGCCACCGACCCCGATCGCGAGGGTGAGGCGATCAGCTGGCACCTGCAAGAGGCGCTGACCAAGCGCCGTTCGATCAAGAAGGATACGCCGGTCAGCCGCGTCACCTTCAACGCCATCACCAAAGAGGCGGTGACGCAGGCGATGCAGAACCCGCGCCAGGTCGACATGCCGCTGGTCGAGGCCTATCTGGCCCGCCGCGCGCTGGATTATCTGGTGGGCTTCAACCTGTCGCCCGTTCTGTGGCGCAAACTGCCGGGTGCAAAATCCGCTGGCCGGGTGCAATCCGTCTGTCTGCGCCTGATCGTCGAGCGCGAGATGGAGATCGAGGCGTTCAAACCGGTGGAATACTGGTCGGTCAAGGCGCTGTTCGAAACGCCGCGCGGTCAAACCTATGAGGCGCGTCTTGTTACTCTGGCCGGCAAGAAGCTGGACAAGCACGATCTGACCAACGCCACGCAGGCTGAACTGGCGGTTCAAGCCATCATCAGCCGCGCGCTAAGCGTGACTTCGGTCGAAGCAAAACCGGCGGCGCGCAACCCCAGCGCCCCCTTCATGACTTCGACCCTGCAGCAGGAGGCCAGCCGCAAGTTCGGCATGGGTGCGCGCCACGCGATGCAGGTGGCGCAACGGCTGTATGAAGCCGGCTACATTACCTATATGCGGACCGACGGCATTGATATGGCACCCGAAGCTGTCGCTGCCACGCGGGATGCCATCACTGATCGATATGGCGCGGCATATGTTCCGGACAGCCCACGCATCTATAAAAACAAGGCCAAGAACGCGCAGGAGGCGCATGAATGTATCCGCCCCACGGATATGACCCGGGACGCCAAGGCGCTGAAGGTCACGGATGAGGATCAGCGCAAGCTGTATGATCTGATCTGGAAACGTACCATTGCATGTCAAATGGCTGCTGCGCGGCTGGAGCGCACCACCGTCGAGATCGGCAGCGAGGACGGTCAGGTCGGTCTGCGCGCCACCGGTCAGGTGGTGATGTTCGACGGTTTCATGCGGGTCTATGAAGAAGGTCGCGATGATGTGACCGACGATGACGAAAAGCGCCTGCCGCAGATCATGCAGGGCGACCCGGCGCGCTTTGCCAAGACGTCGCTGCGCGACCAGTTCGTCAAGGCGGCCAGCGATGGCGGCGACAAGATCGCGAAAGAGGCCATTCTGTCCGAAAACGAATCCGTTCTGGCATTGCAGCACCACACCCAGCCGCCGCCACGTTATACCGAGGCGACGCTGGTCAAACGTATGGAAGAGCTCGGTATCGGGCGGCCCTCGACCTATGCCTCGATCGTGACCACGATTCAGGACCGCGAATATGTGCGCAAGGACAAGAACCGGCTGATCCCCGAGGAAAAGGGCCGGATCGTCACCATCTTCCTGCTGAACTTCTTTCGCCAGTATGTGGGCTATGAGTTCACCGCAAATCTGGAGGAGGAACTGGATGACGTCAGTGCTGGCGATCGTGACTACAGGGACCTGCTGGGCAGGTTCTGGCGGGATTTTTCAGCGGCGATCGGGGAAACATCGGAACTGCGGATTTCGGAAGTTCTGGAAAAACTCGACGAGGTGCTGGCCCCGCAGCTCTACCCGCCCCGCGAGGACAGGTCCGATCCGCGCGTTTGCCCGAAATGCGGCCTCGGGCGTTTGCACCTGAAAACCTCGCGCACCGGCGGGTTCGTCGGTTGCGGCAACTATCCCGAATGCAACTATACCCGCCCCATCGCGGGTGAGGGTGCGGACGGAGACGAGAAGTTGCTGGGAGAGGATGCAGGCGACGAGATCTGGCTGAAGTCCGGCCGTTTCGGCCCCTACGTCCAGCGCGGCGAACCCACGCCCGAGAACAAGAAGCCCCCGCGCGCCTCGCTGCCGCGCGGCTGGAGCAAGGATGACATGGATCTGGAAAAGGCGCTGACACTGCTGTCCCTGCCGCGCCGGATTGGCGAGCATCCCGACGGCGGCGTGATCAGTTCCAACTTCGGCCGGTTCGGACCCTACATCATGCATCAACTGCCGGATGAGGCGAAACCGGTCTATGCCAATCTGAAAGACCCCAACGACGTGTTTGAAATCGGGATGAACCGGGCGGTCGAGCTGCTGGCCGAAAAACGCGCCAATCCCGGAGGGCGCGGCAGGACCGCCGCCAAGCCGCTGAAGGAGCTTGGCGAGCATCCCGACGGCGGGCTTATCAACGTGATGGAAGGCCGCTATGGCCCGTACGTGAAATGGGAGAAGGTGAACGCGACCCTGCCCAAGGGCGTGGAACCCGCCGATGTGACCCTGGAAATGGCCGTTGAACTGGTCGCCGAGAAAGCCGCCAAGAAGGGGGGCAAAAAGAAATCTCCGGCAAAGAAAAAGACCGCCAAAAAGACAGGCGCAAAGTAGTGCTTCGGGTCCGGCATCTGTGCCGGGTCCGTTCGTTACGTATTAATACCATTTCCCCATGCATTCATTGACTTCCCCGTGACGCGACGGCACAACCTGCGCCATCACCAAGTCATTGGGAGAGTTTTCCATGAAGAAAGTCTACGCCAATGCCGCCGAGGCACTGGACGGTCTGCTGCATGACGGGATGTTCATCGCCGCGGGCGGTTTCGGCCTGTGCGGCATTCCCGAACTGCTGCTGGACGCAATCAAAGAGTCGGGCGCCAAGGATCTGACCTTTGCGTCCAACAATGCGGGCGTCGACGATTTCGGCATCGGCATCCTGCTGCAGACCCGGCAGGTCAAAAAGATGATCAGCTCTTACGTGGGCGAGAATGCCGAGTTCATGCGCCAGTACCTTTCCGGCGAGCTGGAGCTGGAGTTCAACCCGCAGGGCACCCTGGCCGAACGTATGCGCGCAGGCGGTGCGGGCATTCCCGGCTTCTACACCAAGACCGGTGTGGGCACCGTGATCGCCGAAGGCAAGGAGCACAAGGATTTCAACGGCGAGACCTATATTCTTGAAAACGGTATCTTTGCCGATCTGGCCATCGTCAAGGCCTGGAAGGCCGACGACACCGGCAACCTGATCTTTCGCAAGACCGCGCGCAATTTCAACGTGCCCGCCGCCACCTGCGGCAGGATCTGTGTTGCCGAGGTCGAGGAAATCGTCCCGCGTGGCGAGCTTGACCCGGATGGCATCCACCTGCCCGGCATCTATGTGCACCGTATCATTCAGGGCCAGCACGAAAAGCGCATCGAACAGCGCACCACCCGCAAGAAGGAGGACGCATAATGCCCTGGAACCGCAATCAGATGGCCGCCCGCGCGGCGGAAGAGCTGGAAGACGGCATGTATGTGAACCTCGGCATCGGTATTCCGACGCTGGTGGCGAACTATGTGGGTGACAAGGACATCACCCTGCAATCCGAAAACGGCATGCTGGGCATGGGCCCCTTCCCGTTCGAGGGCGAAGAAGACCCCGACCTGATCAACGCGGGCAAGCAGACCATCACCGAACTGGCCCGCACTGCCTATTTCGACAGCGCCACGTCATTTGCGATGATCCGGGGCGGCAAGATCGCCGCGGCCATCCTCGGCGCGATGGAAGTGGATGAGAAAGGCGATCTGGCCAACTGGATGATCCCGGGCAAGCTGGTCAAGGGCATGGGCGGCGCCATGGATCTGGTGGCCGGTGTGGGCCGCGTGATCGTGGTGATGGACCACACCAACAAACACGGCGACAGCAAAGTGCTAAAGGAATGCACCCTGCCGCTGACCGGCAAGGGCGTGGTCGACCGGATCATCACCAATCTGGGCGTTCTGGACGTGGTCGAAGGCGGGCTGAAGATCGTCGAACTGGCCGACGGTGTCTCGGACGAAGAGATGCGCGCGGCCACGCAGGCCACGATCGTTAACTGATCGGATCTCTGATCTGAAAAGGCCCGCCTGATCCGGCGGGCCTTTTTCATTGCATCGCGGCAAACACGCAGCCATCCGAAATGAGTTCCGGCGGCGTCGAACACAAACCGCGCGCAACCTGAAACGCCGCAAGCACCTTGGGCACATAGTCCCGCGTCTCTGTATAAGGTGGAACACCCTGATGTTTGCGCACCGCGCCTTCGCCTGCATTATATCCGGCCAGCACCAGAATCGGGTCATTGCCGAATTCGTTCATCAGCCAGTTCAGATATTTCACACCGCCGGCGATGTTCTGTCCGGGCACAAGACTGTCGCTGACCCCGAACCGCCTGGCAGTCGCAGGCATGAGCTGCATCAGCCCCTGTGCCCCGGCCGAGCTGACCGCGTCCGCCCGGCCGGAGGATTCAACCGAAATCACCGCCAGCACGAGTGCAGGTGAAACGTTGGTTCCCACGGTCGAGCGCAGAATGTCGATGCCGCGCTCTTTCGCGATGTCCTGAAGGGCCTGCAACCGCGGCCCGCCTGCGCCGATACTGCTGAGCGCGCGATAGGCTTCGTCCAGCCGACCGGAACCGGCCTTGGCAATATCCGGGGACACCGTTTCCCAGAAGCGACTGTACCGGCCCGCCTTGCCGGGCGGTTTCACATCGGGGGCGGGTTCGGCCCGCGCAATGACCGTTGGAATGTCCAGGGCCCCGCCCGTGCTTTTTGCAAAGGGACGGGCCGCATGTTCCTCGGGCGAGATCTGCACCGTCACCTTTGGCCGGGCCCCGGGGGGCGGCGCCTTGATTCTTTTGAGCGCACCACCCGATGCGGGCTCGTTCGCATGGGTCGCCATAGCGCCAAAGGCCAGAATCGCCAACGCGCCGGCGCATGCCCTTGCTCTCCGGAGGATCATCTGCCTGCCTCACATATTGTTTTTAGTGATTTCTCGCCGAATCCTGCCGTCAAAGCCAGAAATTCTCAATGAATTGGGGCGGTTTTGCCCAATTTGATACCAAATTGCATCGTGCCTGCCAGTTTCAGTCAAGGGGGACAAAAATTTTTCACTGTCACTTCAATGCTTTACGGAAAGAATGACTGAAAAGTTAACCTCAGGGCAAAAAATCCGTGATTTGGCCCAATTCCTGCCATGGGGCACAGGCAATCATATACCCATACCGCGACGGACATGAACCGATGAGAGGTGGTTCTGAGACGACGCCGAGGTAGTTTTTAAGTTTTGATCCTTAGGAGGGACATACAATGATCAAGTTCATCAAGAACTTCCGCAAAGACGAAGACGGCGCCGTAACCGTTGACTGGGTCGTGCTGACCGCGGCCGTGGTTGCCCTGGCAGCAATCGCATATAACCAGATTTCGGGCGGCACCAGCACCATCGCCGGCAACATCAGCACCGCTCTGTCGACCGTGAACGTTTCCACTGGCGGCATCAGCGGTGGCGGCAGCGGTACCGCACCCGCTGAATAAGCTGAAGTCCGTCTGATCTAGAATTGCCAGACCGCGCCTCGTCAGCGAGGGCGCGGTCTTTTTTTAGCCGGGGGATGGCTCCGTGTTTGTCAAATTAAAAGCGTTCTGTTCCGCAGATGACGGGGCCGTAACCGTCGACTGGGTGGTGTTAACCGCAGCTGTTGTAGCACTGGCCGCTGTTGCCTATTCCGCGGTAACCGGCCCAACCGGCACAGTCGGTGAAAAAATTGGCAAAGCGCTTTCCGACGAACAAGTTGCCACCGGTCTTAATCCGTTCCCGCAGGAATGAAAGAATTGGGCAAAAGCAAGGCTTTTTCCGATTTTGGGACAAATTGAAATCTCGCAAATTTTGTCCCTGTTTTCGACACAATTAAGATTTACCGTTCTTCACTGAGAGCTGGGATGCGCCGACACTGCATCCCCGGATAAGCGAATAAGAGGTGCAGATATGAGGGTTGTCTTCGGGCTTGTCCTTGTTGTGGGCGTGGCACTCGCAGGTGGCGCGGTCATGATGGCCAAAAATTATATTACGGCGTATCAGGCTGAACTCGCGAAAGAGCGTCAGGCTCGCGCACTCATCGTTCCAACCGTAGATGTCATTGTCACGAACAAGGCGCTTCGTTATGGGCAGCGATTGAACAAGGATGACGTTCGTATCGTCAAATGGCCCGAAAATGCGATCCCCGAAGGCGCTTTTACAGATCCCGCTGTCCTGTTTCCCGAAAATGCAGAAGACAATCGGTTTGTCCTTCGCGCGATGGAAAAGGATGAGGCCGTCATGACCGTCAAGGTCACCAACCCCGGCGAGGATGCAGGCCTGACGTCGCAATTGTCGAAGGGAATGCGGGCCTTTGCGATTCGGGTGGACGTCGCTTCGGGCGTGTCCGGGTTCTTGCGGCCGGGAGACAACGTAGACGTGTATTGGACAGGGCGCCTCAATGGTGCAGTCGAGGGTGGTCGTGGCGAGATAACCCGCCTGATCCAGAACAATATCCAGGTCATTGCCGTGGACCAGACTGCCGGTAAGGATCTGACCGGGGCGACAATTGCGCGAACCGTCACCGTCGCAGCGACGCCGGAACAAATTGCCTCACTCGCGCAAGCTCAAAACACCGGCAGCATGTCGCTGGCACTGGTCGGAGCCGGCGACGATACGGTTTCCGCAGCCGTGGAGGTCAATCAGCGCAAACTCCTTGGGCTTGGCGAAATTCAAGCCGCACCCGAAATCGTCAAGGAAAAAGTTTGCACGATCCGTACCCGCCGTGGTGCCGAAGTTGCAGTCATTCCGATCCCCTGCACAAACTGACCGGAAATCAAATCGTTAACGGACAAAGGCCGCGCAATTGCGCGGTCTTCGCGTTTTGGTTGTTGCCATTTCTCCACATAAAGAAAACTCCGGAAACCATTGATTATTGCAATAAAACGGGAACTCACGCAGAGTAACTTAAAAGCATGGGCATAAGACCCGAAACGAGGCGTGATCGGAAAGGCAGGTCACATGAAAATTAGTTCCTGGATGAAACCAGCCCTGCTGGGGCTGGCTCTTGTTTTGAGCCACGTGGGAGAATCCGCGTGGGCGCAAGATTTGCGTGTGGTGAAAAACGGCACGTCGGAAACGCTGAACGTTCCGATGAACCGCGCAATCGTGGTGGAAAGCGAAGAACCGTTTGCTGAGCTCAGCATTGCCAATGCCGGCATCGCGGATATTTCGTCTTTGTCCGACCGCACGATATATGTGCTTGGCAAGTCGCCCGGTCTGACGACACTGTCGCTGTTCGATGGGGCCGGCAATCTGATAACGAACGTTAAAGTTCGGGTCGCACCGGATGTCACCGAATTCAAAGAGCGTCTGCAGCAGATCCTGCCAGGCGAGCGGATCGAAGTTCGGACCGCCAATGATGGCATCGTCCTGTCCGGTACGATTTCAAGCTCGGCCAAGCTGGCCCGCGCGCTGGAGCTGGCGGAACGCTATGCGCCGGAACGGGTTTCCAACCTGATGAGCGTAGGCGGTGTGCAGCAGGTGATGCTGAAAGTCCGTTTTGCCGAAATGCAGCGTTCGGTGTCCAAGGCGCTTGGTGTCTCGTGGGGCTATGGCGGCACAGCCGGCAATCCCAGCAATTCGGCCGGTGGTACAGGAGCACTGAATACAGCCGGCGCATTGAACGCCGCTCTGGGCAACTTTACCCCGGGTCTCGGCAGCCAGATTCCGGCAACACAGACGAATACCGGCGCCTTCCTGTTCGGATTTGGTGCAGGTTCGACGCAGGTCCGGCTTCTGATCGAAGCCCTGGAGCAAAAGGGGGCCGTGCGCACGCTGGCCGAACCGAACCTTTCGGCGCTGTCCGGGCAAGAGGCCAACTTTCTTGCAGGCGGCGAATATCCGATCCCCGTTCAGCAGGAAGAAGGCGTGACGACGATCGAATACAAGCCGTTTGGTGTCGAAATGAAATTCGTCCCGCGGGTTGTGGATGGCGATCTGATCAATCTCGAGATGGTGGCTGGTGTGTCGGCGCTGGATCCGAACAACTCGATCACGATCAGCGGCTTCAACATTCAGTCTTTCATCACACGCGAGACCGCGACCACGGTGGAACTGCGTGATGGCGAAAGCTTTGCAATCGCCGGCCTGATCTCGGACGATTTCCAGGATAGCGCGTCGCAAATTCCCTGGGTTGGTGATGTTCCGATCCTTGGCAGCCTGTTCCGCAGCTCCAACTATCAGCGGAACCAGACTGAACTGGTGATCATCGTGACCGCACATCTTGTGTCGCCAACGATCGGAGAGGCCCTGACCCTGCCGACGGATCGCGTCAAACCGCCAAGCGAAGCCGACCTGTTCCTGAATGGTCACACTACGCGCACTGTGCGCGCCGGAAGCGGCGCTGCCTCGGAGGTCGCCAAACAGGACTTCACCGGCTCCTACGGCTACGTTCTGGATTGATTGGAAGGATGGGACCAATGCAAAACAAGGTACTCACCCTGGGTCTGATGCTGGCTGTCGCTGCCTGCGGACGCGAAGCGGGGTATGATGTCGACACCGGCACTTTCGGAAATGCGACACTTAATAACGTTCAGGTCATGAACGGTGAGCGCAGCTATGGCCAGATCCTGGCCGAGCGCTTCGCTCAGGAAGTGCCGAACCAAATCAACTTTGCCTTTGACAGCGCTCAGCTGGATGCGTCGGCGCAGCAGATTCTGCTGAGGCAAGCAGATTGGATCAAACAATTCCCCGAGGTTCGCTTCCGGGTCTATGGCCATACCGATCTGGTCGGCTCGCCATCCTATAACAAAAGCCTGGGCCTGCGCCGCGCGCAAGCTGTCGTTAACTTCTTTGCGCGGCAGGGTATCTCACGTTCACGCCTGGAGGCCGTTGTTTCCTATGGCGAAACCCAGCCGCTGGTACAAACTACGGATCGCGACCGCCGCAACCGCCGCACGGTCACGGAAGTTTCCGGCTTTGTCAGCCGGCACGCCAACGTTCTGGACGGTAAATATGCCCGGATCGTGTACCGCGAGTATATCGGCAGCGCCATCCCGCCGAACCCGCTGAGGACCGGCAGCTACACGGGCGCCATTGAGGCAGGACAATAAATGGCATTGGGCGACATCGTCGCCCAATTCCCTACAATTAATTCGTTTCGGCCCCAATCTCGCCCAACTTCACGGCAATCTTGTCATCAATATGTGATCTGCGGGCAGATTCGACCGCAATCGGGCGATCTCAGGCCAGAATAGGCGAAAACGCTGATCCTCTGACCTGCGCTCATGCAACAAAGGATCTTTATGATGAGCAGCGTTTCGCCGCACTCCGAGGAAAATTCGCTAAAAGCCTGCACGGTCAGCCGTGATGTTCAGAATTTCGATCTGCTCATCGAAGATATGGAAGGGGCAATGGGCGAAAACTGGGGTGATCTCGGATTTGCCGAGGCACAGGTTTTCCTAGAGCAACCCGAAGCCGAAACGCTTGAATTCATTGCGCTCGCCATCGATGGCGAGGACGAAAACGACCTTGACCAGTTGCGCGGACTCATCGCTCAGGCCAAATCGCGCGGGATCAAGGTTATCCTGATTGCCGAAGATGTCACTCCGGCCGCCCTGCACAAGCTTTTGCGGGAGGGGGCGGATGAATTCGTCCCCTACCCTTTGCCCGAAAACGAGCTTCAGGACGCGGTTCACCGAATCAGAAAGCCCGAGCCGAAACTTGTTGCCCAAAGTTCATCGCCGCAGCTGGACTCCCAGAACTCCAAAGAGGGCGCTCTTTTGGTGGTTCACGGCCTCGCGGGCGGCGTCGGGGCGACCACGCTGGCGGTCAATCTGGCCTGGGAACTGGCCACAGTGTCCAAAAAGGAATCGCCAAGCGTATGCCTTTTGGATTTGGATCTGCAATTCGGCACCGCATCGACCTATCTTGATCTGCCACGCCGGGAAGCGGTTTTCGAGATGCTTTCCGATACCACCTCCATGGACGAAGACGCCTTTGGCCAGGCGCTGCAAACCTATGAGGACAAGTTGCAGGTTTTGACCGCCCCGGCGGATCTGGTCCCGCTCGACATTATCACTCAGGAAGACGTTCAGCGCGTAATCAACATTGCCCGGGCGCATTTCGACTATGTTGTCGTCGACATGCCGTCCACGTTGGTTCACTGGTCTGAAACCGTATTGCAGGCTGCACACGTGTATTTCGCTTTGATCGAGCTGGACATGCGTTCGGCACAGAACGCGTTGCGCCTGAAACGTGCCCTGCAAGCGGAAGACCTGCCTTTCAACAAGTTGCGTTTCGCTCTCAATCGCGCCCCGAAATTCACGGATCTGACCGGCAAAAGCCGTGTCAAACGGATGGGAGAGAGCCTGGGCATCTCGATCGACCTGCAGTTGCCGGACGGCGGCAAGCAGGTCATGCACGGCTGCGATCATGGCCTGCCGCTGGCCTCGTCGGCGGCCAAAAACCCGCTGCGCAAGGAAATCTCGAAACTGGCTGAGTCTTTGCATGCCCTTAGCAGCAACGACGCCGAAGCCGCCTGACCACAACCTGAAGGGGATTCACTGTGTTTTCCAGGTACAAGAAACAACCGGGGGCTGTACCGGTCGGCACGAAAGAAAAAACCCCCGGTGCGGCGGTCGAGGATCCAAAGCAGGCGGCCGCCCCGACCGCCACAATGCGAAAGCCCGTTCAATTGCGCCCCGCCGCTGCGGCAGGCGCGGATCGGGACCGGAAACGCAAGGAACGGTTGGGTGAACTCAAGATCGAGTTGCACCGCGAACTGCTGGAAAACCTGAACCTCGCAGCACTTGAACGCGCCTCGGAAGCCGAGCTTCGGGCCGAGATCAGTTCGATTGCCACCGAGGTTCTTGAACAAAAAAGCGTCGTTCTCAATCGCGATGACCGAACGCAGCTGAACAAGGAGCTTTATGACGAAGTCACCGGGCTTGGCCCGCTTGAGACGCTTTTGCAGGACGACAGTGTCAACGATATTCTGGTAAACGGCCCGCAACAGGTGTTTGTCGAACGATTTGGCAAACTTGAACTGAGTGATATTTCGTTCAAGGATGAAAAGCACCTGATGCGGATCATCGACAAGATCGTATCCGCCGTGGGCCGTCGGGTCGATGAATCAAACCCCTATGTCGACGCCCGCCTTGCGGACGGTTCGCGTTTCAACGCAATGGTACCGCCTATTGCGGTTGACGGTTCTCTGGTATCAATCCGGAAATTCAAGAAAGACAAGCTGAACATCGACGATCTGGTCAGTTACGGCGCTTTCACCGAAGAGATGGCAGCCTATCTCCAGGCGGCCGTCGCCACCCGACTGAACGTGATCGTTTCGGGGGGTACGGGTTCGGGCAAAACCACCACGCTCAACGCATTGTCCAGCTTCATCGACAACTCGGAACGTATTCTGACCATCGAGGATACGGCAGAACTCCAACTGCAGCAGACCCATGTGGGCCGGATGGAAAGCCGCCCGCCCAACGTCGAAGGCAAAGGCGAAGTCAGCCCGCGCGACTGTCTGAAAAACGCTCTGCGCATGCGCCCCGACCGCATCATCGTGGGCGAGACGCGCGGCGCCGAAGTGATCGACATGCTGCAGGCCATGAACACCGGCCACGACGGGTCGATGACGACAATTCACGCCAACTCGGCCCGGGATGGCATCTCGCGTCTGGAGAACATGATCGCGATGGCGGGGATCGAGATGCCGATCAAAGCCGTGCGCAGCCAGATCTCATCGGCTGTGAACCTGATCGTGCAGGCCAGCCGTCTGCAGGACGGCTCGCGCCGGATGATTTCGATCACCGAGATTACCGGCATGGAAGGCGACGTGATATCGATGCAGGAAATATTCCGCTTTCAGCGTGTCGGGCTGACGCCCGATAACAAGATCATCGGTCATTTCACGGCGACGGGCGTGCGCAGTCACTTTTCCGAGCGGTTCCGCCTTTGGGGCTATGATCTGCCGCCGTCCATCTACGACCCAACCACGATGTGAGGATCACGCCATGCAACTCAGCCTGGAGCCGTTCATCTATGGCGCCATTTTCATAGGCGTCCTGTTTTTGGTAGAAGGTCTGTACCTGGTGGCCTTCGGCAAGTCGATCAGCCAGAACAGCCGTGTGAACCGCCGGTTGGAAATGCTCGACAAAGGCCAGGGGCGCGAACAGGTACTTGAGCAGCTGCGCAAGGAAATGCAGCAGCACATGAAGACCAAATCCATTCCGCTTTATTCGCTTTTGTCCGAAAAGGCGCAGAAAGCGGCCATCGCATTCACCCCAACGCAACTGATCATGATCATGGTCTTCGTGTCGGCATTTGCCTTCGTCGCCCTCAGTGTCGGAACCAACACCGAAACGCCGATTCGCGCCGCAATTTCCGTCGCATTCGGTGTCGGCGGGGTTTACATGTGGGTGAACCACAAAGCCAAAAAACGGATGGGCCTTATCGAAGAACAGCTTCCGGACGCGGTTGAACTGATGGTCCGGTCGCTGAGGGTGGGTCACCCGTTCGTCTCGGCCATCCAGATCGTCGCGAAAGAGGTTGGCGACCCGATCGCAACCGAGTTCGGCATCATTGCGGACGAAAGCGCCTATGGGCGCGACGTGGGCGATGCCCTGAAAGAGATGGCACATCGCCTTGACATGCAGGATCTCAGGTTTCTCGCCGTGGCCGTCGCAATTCAGCAGCAATCCGGCGGTAACCTGGCGGAAATCCTTGCCGGTCTGGCCAAGGTGATCCGCGCCCGGTTCCGTCTGTTCCGGCGGGTCAAGGCAATCACTGCCGAGGCGCAATGGTCAGGCAAATTCCTGTCGGCATTTCCACTGTTCTGCCTGATGTTCATCATGGTGAAAGACCCGAATTACTATGACGTGGTTCTCGATCATCCGTGGTTCATTCCGGCCTGTTTCTTTGTCGGTATCATGCTGACGCTCAACCTTGTGGTCATGCGCGCGCTGACGAACATCAAAGTATAAGGGGATCGACATGGAATTCCTGACCAAGATCAATGATCTGCTGACCGAACACCTTGGCGAGTTTGGCCCCCTGATCGCCGTCGGTGTGCTTGGATTGTTCATGATCCTGCTGACGATTCCGGTTCTGCTGAACCAGAAAGAGGACCCCCTCAACAAGCTCAAGCGCGACGCATCGCCAAAAGCGCCAAAAAAAGGAAAGAAGGAGCAGCTTCGCCACGCTGGTCGAAACGAGCAGCTTGAAAAATTCGCCGGTTTTCTTGAACCGAAAGACGCCGAAGAACTGTCCGCAATGCAGCTCAAGCTGCGTCAGGCCGGATATCGCTCGAAAGACGCGGTACGTTTTTTCCATTTCGCCCAGTTCGCGTTGGCTATCCTTGGCCTGCTGATTGGTACTTCTTTGGTGACGGTATTGGCGAATGGGCAGGAATTCAGTGGTCAACAGATTGCCATTCGTGTTCTCGCCCCGGCATTCGTGGGATATTTTCTGCCAAAATACTGGATTACCCGCCGGGTCGCCACGCGCAAGGAAAACATTACTTCCGGTTTTCCCGACGCCCTGGACATGATGCTGGTCTGTGTCGAAGCTGGTCAGTCGCTGGATCAGGCCATCGTCCGGGTTGCCGCCGAGATGCATGCCTCCTATCCCGACATTGCCGAAGAGTTTGAAATTGTCGCGCATGAAATGAAAGCCGGCAAAGAAAAAGACAAGGTCCTGAAAGACATGGGAACGCGCTGCGGCGTGCAGGACGTGTCTTCGTTCGTAACTGTGATGATCCAATCCGCGACTTTCGGCACGTCGATCGCGGAAGCGCTGCGCGTATATTCCGACGAGATGCGCGATAAACGCGTGATGCGCGCGGAAGAAGCGGCAAACAAGTTGCCAACCAAAATGACCCTCGCCACAATGATGCTGACGGTTCCGCCACTTCTGGTCATCCTGGTCGGACCCTCGGCACAAGGCATCGCAAACTTGCAGAATATCGGGGCAGGCAACTAAACATGATCGAAACGGGCGTGGACGGGCCCAGAAATTTTGGAAGTATGTTCGCGGTCGTCGTCGTTTTGACAGCGATGACCGCGTGCACGTCCAACGACCTGCCCGACTCCCCCTATCCACCCGGCTTTGATCCGTGGGGCGAAGAGGTGGATCCGCTTGTCGTGGCACATCGGCTCATGGAATCCGGTGAATACGAACTGGCCCTGAACGCCTTTAGCCGCGCGGCGCTCAAGGAAGGAATGACAACCGAGATCGTGACCGGAATGGGAACGGCCAATCTGGGACTCGGGCGGCTTGGGCAATCAGAAAAACTGCTCAGACGTGCGGTCGAGGAAGCTCCTGACTGGCCCGAGGCCTGGAACAATCTCGGTGTGGTCCTGGTGGAAACCGGGCAGTATCCCGAAGCCGCGCTGGTGTTCAAAAAGGCCTATGCCCTGGACAATGGCAAAAGTGACGCAATACGCGACAATTTACAGTTAGCTCTCGCAAAAATGGAAAGTCCTGCTACCATCCCGGAAAAAGAAGAATTCAAGCTGGTGCAGCGTGGACAGGGCGATTTTGTCCTGCGCAGAACACCGTGATCGAGGCAAGAGCAGTAAGGGACGCAAAAAATGCGCCACTCAATCCTGATTCCGACCATGCTTGTGTGCGGAGTGACCTTGTCGGCCTGTACCGATAAGGGCGAAGAGACCGTCGACAAGACCCTGCAAGACATCAACGTCATCGACGAAACCAACCTCAATGACGTCATGCTGAGCGTCGCCGACCCTAACGAGGCGGTCGCATATTTTCAGCGCGCCTCGGCGTCCAATCCTGGTCGCGCCGACCTGCAACGCGGTCTCGCCTTTTCTCTGGGCCGTGCTAAACGCAACACCGAAGCCGCCGTGGCATGGTCCAATCTGGTGAAGATGAACGGCTCGACTACTGACGACAAGGTCGGCTATGCCGATGCGCTGATCCGATCGGGCGATTGGAACAAGGCCGAAGACGTTCTGGATTCCATTCCCCCGACACATGAAACCTTCAGCCGCTACCGGCTTGAGGCGATGGTGGCCGACGCGAACAAGGACTGGAAGCGCGCGGATACGTTCTATGAAACCGCAATCGGTCTGACCACACGCCCGGCCGGCGTGATGAACAACTGGGGATATTCCAAGCTGACGCGCGGCCAGTTCGCAGATGCCGAGCGCCTGTTCAACGAGGCCATCAAACACGACAAATCGATGTTCACCGCCAAGAACAACCTTGTTCTGGCCCGCGGCGCGCAGCGCAATTATACGCTGCCGGTCATTCCGATGGATCAGGTCGAACGGGCCACGCTGTTGCACACGATGGCGCTGTCGGCGATCAAGCAGGGCGACGTGGAAACCGGCAAGACCCTTCTGCGGGACGCGATTTCGACGCATCCGCAGCATTTCGAGGAAGCCGTGAGATCGCTGGACGCGCTGGAAAGCGCCTGAGGAATGGCGATTCCGTCGACGGCGGCCCTTTGGTTCCTGCCATTCGTGTTGCCGGTGTGCCTTTATGTGGCGTTTACCGATCTGCGCGAGATGAAGATCAAGAACCAGGCCAACATGGCCTTGTGCCTGATTTTTCTTGTCGTCGGGCTGGTCGCCCTGCCCCCGTGGTCGACCGAATGGCCGACCGGGACCATCGGCCCCTTCACCCTGTCGCTTCCGATCTATGCCTGGCAGTTTCTTCACCTGCTGGTCGTGCTGGTGATCGGATTTCTGCTGAGCGCTGGCGGAGCGGTCGGTGCCGGAGACGCCAAGTTTGCCGCCGCTGCCGCGCCGTTTGTCTGGACATCGGATCTGAGGCTTGTGCTGGCCATTCTGGCCGCCGGGCTGTTGGGGGCGTTCTGCACTCATCGGCTGGCCAAATACACCGCCCTGCGCCGCATCGCGCCCGGGTGGAAAAGCTGGGAGGCGGGAAAGCTTTTCCCAATGGGGCTGACTTTGGCCGGAAGCCTGTCCATCTACTTGATTCTCGGGGTGTTTTATGGGGCGTGAGTGATCACCTGCGCGCCCCGGCTCTGCCTTTGTGCTGCCACATTGCTGGGCCAGTTTGACCCTGTGCGGTTCCAACCGCGAAACAATACCAGCGAATCCGAACGAACGAGCGCCGCTCATGAACATGCAGACCACCACCGTGATGGCCCCGCCCGCCCCTAAGGGACTGGCCGAAATGCAGCTTCCGCTGGTCATGATGCGGGATATTCTTCTCAAGACCATCTTTCGCAAAAACGCCAATCTTGTCAGCGAGATTGCCGAGGCGATCTGCCTGCCAGGCTCGGTGACGCAGGAACTGGTGGACATCGCGCGCGAACAGAAACTGCTGGAAGCAACCGGCACCCTCACCGCCAACGCAGGCAACGAGATGGGGTATCAGCTGACCGATGCGGGCAAGGCACGCGCGCTCGACGCGCTCAGCCAATCGGAATACTTCGGCGCAATGCCGGTGCCGCTGGAAGTGTATCGCGAGCAGGTCAAACGGCAGTCGATCCGCAACATTCAGGTCACCCGCGACCAGCTGACCGGCGCTATGGGGCATCTGGTCCTGCCGGACAGCCTGCTGGATCACCTCGGCCCCGCGGTCAGCGCGGGCCGCTCGATCCTGATGTATGGTCCGCCGGGCAACGGTAAATCCTCAATTTCAAACGGAATTCGTGACGCTCTGGGCGATCACGTCTATGTTCCGCGCGCGATCGAGTATGCCGGACAGGTCATCACGGTCTATGACCCGATCGTACACAACATGATCGAGCAGGAACCGGACGACCCCAACATACTGCGCCGCCGCAAGCGTTTCGACACCCGCTATGTGATGTGTGAAAGGCCGACGGTTATCACCGGCGGTGAATTGTCCCTCAGCATGCTGGATCTGGTCTATAACCCGACGGCGCGCACCTATCAGGCACCGCTTCAGTTGAAATCCACGGGCGGCATCTTCATCGTGGACGACCTTGGCCGCCAGACCGAACCGCCGCAGGCGCTGGTCAACCGCTGGATCGTTCCACTGGAAGAAAACAAGGATATCCTGGCCCTGCAATCAGGTGAGAAATTCGAAGTTCCCTTTGACACGCTGGTGATCTTTTCGACCAACTTCCACCCGAACGAAATCTTCGACCAGGCGGCGTTGCGCCGGATCTTCTTCAAGATCAAGATCGACGGGCCGGATCAGGAGAACTTCCTCAAGATCTTTGCCATGGTCGCCCGCAAGCGCGGAATGCCGCTGGACGAGGCGGCGCTGGTGCATCTGCTCAAGGTCAGGTACCCGACGATCAACAATGTCTATGCGAACTATCAGCCGATCTTTTTGATCGACCAGATGATCGCCATTTGCGAGTTCGAGGGCATTCCCTATCAGATGTCCCCGGATCTGATCGACCGGGCCTGGGCCAACATGTTCGTGAAGGACGAAGTGATCGTCAAATGATCGGCCTGGCTGGCTGTGGCCGGATGGGCGCGCCCATGCTGGCCGCCTTGCGACGCGCCGGGTTCAACGCCCGGGGGTTCGATGTCTGCGATCCGTCCGAATTCGGGGCTTTGCAGCCTTTCGTGACCAATAATCCGACCGCCTTTGCCGCCGATCTGGAAACCCTGCTGACGGTGGTGCGGGATGTGCCGCAAACCGAGGACGTTCTGTTTCAGGCCCAAGGCTTCGCCCGTGCGCCGAACCTGTCCCGCATCATCGTTTGTTCGACGCTGTCCCCCCGCCATGTCCGCAACTTGCGCACGCGGATCGCCGACAGGATCACCCTGATCGACGCCCCGATGTCAGGGGCGCAAATTGCCGCGCAAGAGGCGCGCTTGTCCTTCATGCTGGGCGGCGATGCGAGGGATCTGGACGCGGCGCAGCCGCTCTTTGATGCGATGGGCCGTTTCTTTCACCGGATGGGCCCGTATGGCGCGGGAATGCAGGCCAAGGTTCTCAACAATCTTTTGGCCGCGACCAATACCACTGTCACCCGTCTTGTTCTCGAATGGGCCCGGCAAGACGGATTGGATGAACGAAAGCTGCTGGATCTCATTCACACAAGTTCGGGCCAAAACTGGTTCGCCTCCGGCTTCGAACAGATCGAATTCGCGCGGGACGGGTATCGCGACGACAACTCGATCGGCATTCTGGTTAAGGATGTCGAAAGTGCGCTGGACGCCGCACCGCAAGGAGCGGAAACCGAATTGTTCCGCGCGGTCCGGGGGTTGTTGCTGCATCTAAAACCGCGCGATTAGCACAATACCGGCTTGGTTGACAGCATGGCCAAAAGCGCCCTGCGCGACCTCCCTGAAACGCGCAGGGCGCCTCCCTCCGCAAGTCTTGGTTCAGCCGCAGAGGAGTTGGTTTGGCTGTCGCTGCTTGACCCGGCCGGTCATGAATTGCGGTATCCCGGTTCACGCCCTCCAATCAAAGCTTGACCCGGATATACGGATTGGCCTCGGGCAATTTGACGGCGCTGGTTTTGATCCCCGAGGTCTGGATCGCCTGATCGACCGGAGAACGGGTGGTACCCACCGACTGCGTGATTACAGTTACAGACACGGCGGCGGCGACAATTGCCGAAATGAACCTGGTGTTCACTTTCATGACCTTATCCACCCTCTTCAAAAGTTGCGCCCTGGACAAAGGATATATGTCGCGCGGGTCTGATCGAAATCTGGTTTGATGGTTAAATTTTCTTCACGTTCGTGAATTCTTCATCACTGAAGTTCCCCGCATGCGCACCGGCGTTGCCTTGCTGCTGCGGATACATTCAGGAATCTCACAACTCGTCGGGGCGATTTGACATTCCGATTGCACGAGGTTTCAATCAAAGCTCCACTAACGGCAGGGCGGATTGCGTATACCTTCAAACCACCGTCAAGCCTGCTGGAAAAACGCGTACTCCTGCAGCAAAATTCGTCATGGCAAGAGTTTACGCTTGGACGAATCAAACACCTCCCGTAAAGGGCGGCGCACATCCAAAGGTTTCGAACCACGGGGGATATGGTTGATTGAAACAGACGTCTGATGCGCCGCATTCCATCTATGGGGTTGAGAAATGGGGCAAGGGCCTCATCGAGGTGACAGAGGACGGTGAGATCGGCCTGCGCAACCCCCTTGCGCCCGACGTGGCCGCCATTAGCCTGCCGGGCATTCTGCACGATCTTGATCAGCGCGGCATCAAATCACCGATGATCCTGCGCATCAGCTCATATCTGGAAAACGAGATCGCGCATATCAACGAAAGTTTTGCCGAGGCGATTGCCCGCACCGGATACAAAAGCAACTATCGCGGCGTGTTCCCGATCAAGGTGAACCAGCAGGCGCAGGTTGTCGACCGGATCGTCGAGTTCGGCAAGAAGTACAATTATGGGCTTGAGGCAGGATCGAAACCCGAACTGGTCATCGCGCTGGCCCATCGTCTGGCCAGCGAAGCCCTGATCGTCTGCAACGGCGTCAAGGATGCCGAATTCATCCAGTTGGCGATCCTAAGCCGCAAGATCGGGTTCAACACCGTCATCGTGCTGGAAAGCCCGAAGGAGGCCGATACGGTTATAGAGGTCTATAACGAGCTTGGCATCGAGCCACTGATCGGCGTGCGGGTGAAGCTGACCAACCAGATCAGCGGCAAATGGGAGGAAAGCTCAGGCGACCGCTCGGCCTTTGGCATGAACACGGATCAACTGGTCACGACGGTGGACAAGCTGAAAGCGGCGGGGTTGCTGCATTGCCTAAGACTGCAGCATTCGCATCTGGGGTCTCAGGTGCAGGACGTCAACGACGTGCGCCGCGCCGTGGGCGAGGCCTGTAGGTATTACACCGAACTGACCCGTGAGGGCGTGCCGCTGACCCATCTGGACCTCGGTGGTGGCATGGGCGTGGACTATACCGGTGAGAAAAAGGCCGCCGAGAACTCGATCAACTACACGGTCGAGGAATACTGCGCCAACGTCGTTGAAACCGTCGCCTACGCGATGGATGAGGCCGAAGTCGCCCACCCGACCCTTGTCACTGAAAGCGGCCGTGCGGTGGTGGCGACCTCTTCGATGCTGCTGTTCAACGTGCTGGAAAGCACGCTCTATGACGCCCCCAACGGCCCCGAAGTGGAACCGGACGATCACCAT
The DNA here is from genome assembly GCF_056541825.1 of Ruegeria sp. AF8. NCBI lineage: Bacteria > Pseudomonadati > Pseudomonadota > Alphaproteobacteria > Rhodobacterales > Roseobacteraceae > Ruegeria > Ruegeria sp. AF8. The sequence continues at coordinate 91,269 of NZ_JBQFYW010000011.1, forward strand.
CTGGTCTCGGACCTGGCCGCCGTGCACGGTTATCTGAGCAGCGACCGGTTGCAGGAATGCTGGAACGACGCCACTTTCTATCGCAACGAGCTGCGCGCCCTGTTCCGCCGCGGTTACGTGGACCTGCGCCAGATGGCACGGGCCGAACGCATCTATCTGTCGCTGATGTCCCGCCTCAAGGCGCTGGCCGCCAGCGATGATCTGGAAACGGATCTGGACGACCAGCTTGAGAAGGTCGCCGATATCTACCACTGCAACTTCTCTCTGTTTCAGTCGTTGCCCGATGTGTGGGCCATCGACCAGCTGCACCCGATCGTTCCGCTGCAGGGCCTGACCCAGCCCCCCGATCGCCGCGCGGTGTTGTCTGACATCACCTGCGATAGCGACGGCAAGATCGACCGATTCATTCTGGCCGACGGCGTCTCACCCAGCCTGCCGGTGCATACGCTGCCCGAAGATGACGAATACTATATGGGTGTCTTCTTTGTCGGCGCCTATCAGGAAACGCTGGGCGATCTGCACAACCTGTTCGGCGATACCAATGTCGTCACCATCGATCTACGCCCAGACGGCGGCTTTGACCTGCTGCACGAACAGGAAGGCGACACGATCTCTGAAGTCTTGTCCTATGTGGAGTTCGACCCCAACGACTGCGTCGCCGCTTTCCGCAAAATGGTGGACGAGGCGATCTCGACCGGTACTCTGCAAGCCAAGGACCGCAAAACCCTGATGAGCGCCTATCGCGACTCGATCAACGGCTACACCTATTACGAATAACCCCAGAGAGGAGATTACCCCCATGGGAACTATGAGTGGCAAAACACTGGTTGTCGGCGCAGGCGGCGTATCCCACGCCGCCGTGCACAAGATGGCGATGAATTCGGACATTTTCACCGAAATCACTCTGGCCAGCCGCACCAAGTCGAAATGCGATGCCATCGCAAAAGCGGTGAAAGAGCGCGTGGGCGTTGATATCGCCACAGCGGAACTGGACGCCTACAAGGTCGAAGACACGGTCAAGCTGATCAAGGACACCGGGGCCGAAATCCTCGTGAACCTCGCCCTGCCCTATCAGGATCTGGTGCTGATGGATGCCTGTCTTGAGGCCGGCATTCATTACCTGGATACCGCGAATTACGAGCCCGAAGATGAGGCCAAGTTCGAGTATCATTGGCAGTGGGCCTACCAGGAGCGGTTCAAAGCGGCAGGCCTGACCGCCATCCTCGGATCCGGCTTCGATCCGGGCGTGACATCCGTCTTCGCCACCTGGCTCAAGAAACACAAGCTGGACACCATCCGCCAGATCGACGTGCTGGACGCTAATGGCGGCACCAACGATCAGGAATTCGCCACCAACTTCAACCCCGAGATCAACCTGCGTGAAGTGCTGGCCGAGGTGCGCCACTGGGAAGGTGGCAAATGGCACCACAGCCCGGCCATGACCCACAAGGTCGAATTCGACTTCCCCGCCATCGGGCCCAAGAACATGTACCTGATGTATCACGAGGAACTGGAGAGCCTCAGCACCCACTTCCCCGAGATCGAGCGCGCCCGCTTCTGGATGACCTTCGGGGATGCCTATATCACCCACGCCAAGGTGCTGCAGAATGTCGGCATGACCCGCATCGACCCGGTCATGCATGACGGCAAGGAAATCATCCCGATCCAGTTCCTGAAAACCCTGCTGCCCGATCCCGGCGATCTGGGGCAGGAAACCAAGGGCAAGGCCTGCATTGGTGACATCGCCACGGGTCAGGCCAAGGGCGGCTCGGGCGAAAAGACCTATTACATCTACAACATCTGCGATCACGAGGAATGTTATGCCGAGGTGGGCTCGCAGGCTGTGTCATACACCACCGGCGTGCCCGCGATGATCGGTGCGGCTCAGGTGCTGAAAGGCAACTGGGTGCAGCCCGGCGTGTGGAATATGGAACAGCTCGACCCCGACAACTTCATGGACATGCTCAACGAACATGGCCTGCCCTGGCAGGTGCATGAACTGGACGGACCAGTCGAGTTTTAAGCGATGAGGGCCGCATAGACCCGCGGGGTGGCGCAATCGCGCCGCCCCATGGGGGCGGGCCGGCGCGGTCCGGCGTGCCGCCGGGCGGAACGCATCTCACAGGGAACACCAAATGGCAGACATGATGACCACTCAGGCGGGCGATGCCGGAGCCTTCCGCAACTTCGATCTCAGCCGCGTGCCCACACCCTGTTTCGTGGTGGATGAAAAGGCGGTCGAGCGGAACCTTTTGGTGCTGGCGGATATCGGTCATCGTTCGGGTGCGCATGTGCTGAGCGCACTCAAGGCGTTTTCGATGTTCGCGCTCGCGCCCCTGATCCGCCAACACCTCGGCGGCACCTGCGCCAGCGGCATCTACGAGGCACGTCTGGGCCGCGAGGAATATGGCGGCGAGGTCGCGACCTTCTGCGCCGGCTACAAGGACAGCGACATCGACGAGATCCTCGCCCTGTCGGACCACATCATCTTCAACAGCCCCGCGCAAAAAGACCGCTTCCTCGCCAATGCCCGCGCCACGGGCAAACAGGTGGGCCTGCGCATCAACCCCGAACACTCCGAAGGCGAGGTGCCGAAATACGACCCCTGCGCGCCCTGTTCGCGCCTCGGCACCCCGGTCAGCCAATTGACGCCTGAGGCTCTGAACGGCGTCGACGGCCTGCACATGCACACGCTCTGCGAACAGGGGTTCGAACCGCTTCAACGCACATGGGCGTCGGTCGAACCCAAACTCGCGCCCTTCATCGGCGGCCTCAAATGGCTGAACTTCGGCGGCGGCCACCACATCACCCGCGACGATTACGACCGCGATGCACTGGTGGAGCTCATCAAGAGCATCCGCAGCAAATACCGCATCGACGTCTATCTCGAACCCGGCGAGGCCGTGGCGTTGGACGCGGGCATTCTGGTCGGCGAAATCCTCGATCTGCCGACCAATGGCATGAACCTTGCCATCACCGATATCTCAGCCACATGCCACATGCCCGACGTGATCGAGGCCCCCTATCGCCCCGCCCTTATGGACGAGGCCGAGACAGGCCATACCTACCGTCTGGGCGGGCCATCCTGTCTGGCGGGCGACGTGATCGGCGACTACACGTGGGACAAACCGCTGAAAATCGGCCAGCGCTTTGCTTTCCTCGATCAGGCGCATTATTCGATGGTCAAGACCAACACGTTCAACGGCGTGCCGCTGCCCACCATCGCCCTGTGGAACAGCGAAACGGACGAACTGAAAATCATCAAACAGTTCGGCTATGACGACTTCAGGGACAGACTCTCATGAGCATATTTCTCGACAGTGAACTGACCGCATCCGAGCGCACCGAAGACGCCCGGTTCCGCGTGATCCCGGTGCCGCTGGAACGCACCGTGTCCTACGGCTCGGGCACGGCCAAAGGCCCCGAAGCGATCATCGAGGCCAGCAATGAACTGGAACGCATCACCGGCCATGCCGAACCCTGCGCCGAAGGCATCTTTACCGAAGTACCGCTGGACTGCGACGCCACCCTGCCCGAGATCATGGAGCGTCTTGCCCAACGCACCGAAGCCGCCATCCGCGCGGGTAAAGTGCCGGTCACTTTGGGCGGCGAGCATTCGCTCAGCTACGGCGCCGTGATGGGTGTGGCCCGCGCGTTGGGTCAGCCCATCGGTATCGTTCAGATCGACGCGCATGCCGACCTGCGCGATGCTTATCAGGGCGAGAAACACAGCCACGCTTCTGTCATGCATCTGCTGGCTCAGGAAGGCGTCCGGCTGGCCCAGTTCGGTGTGCGGGCCTTTTCAACCGAAGAGGCCAAAAGCCGTTTGAAGAACCACGTCTTCCACGTGGATGCCGAGGACCTGGTCACCGGCAATATCCACGCCGTCGACCTGCCCGAGGATTTCCCCGAGCTGGTCTATGTTAGCTTTGACGTCGATGGTCTGGACCCGTCACAAATGCCAGCAACCGGCACGCCCGTCCCCGGCGGTTTGGGTTATTATCAGGCGCTGCGACTGGTCGAACACGCCTTGAAAGGGCGTAAATGCGTGGGGTTCGACGTGGTCGAACTGGCCCCCGATGGCAATGCCGCCTGGGATTTCACGGCGGCACAGATTGTCTATCGCCTGATGGCTGCCTGCTGATCGCAGGCAGTCCAATTTTTCAATCAGTCTTGCCGTCCTCGGCGGTTTCGTTCAGTTCCATATGCCCGTCGCCCTTGCTCAGCAGGCGTCGCAACATTGGTTCAAAGAACTCCAGCGGTTTGGTCGGGTAATCCGGATCAAAGGCGCACTGATCGTATTTGTGGCAGAAATCGCGGCAATCTTCCCAATACGGGCTGTCGCGATATTTGTCGCGCGCGTTGCGGTCACCGCCCAGGAAGTGATTGTAGTAATAACCCTGAAACACGCAGTGGTGCTTGAGAATCCAATAGGTCCGCTCGCTGACGTAAGGCTTCATCATCGCCGCCGACAGCTCGCCATGGTTATAGGGGGAGAGGATGTCGCCCACGTCATGCACCAGCGCGGCGATCACGATTTCTTCGTCCGCGCCATCTTCATAGGCCCGGGTCGCGGCCTGCAGGCAGTGCTGATAGCGATTGATCGGATAAGGCGTCCATTCCTCGTCGAGCGAGCGGATGGCCTCCAGAATGCGATCCGGCAGGGCCGCGTTATACGCTTCCTCGTAATCCATCACCGCCAGGAAATCTTCCTTGGTGGCGTTCTCGAAACTGGTCCAGGTGGGTTTGTGGCTTTTGTCCAGCATGGCGGTTCCCTGATGCTAAAGTGCCAAAACACTCTAGCAGCAGCTTCGAGAGCAAAAAAACGAATTGATTTCATCACGCTGATACGAAAATGTTTTCAGATGCAGATTCATGCACTGAAAACCTTTCTTTCTGTGGCCGATTCCGGCGGGTTTCATGCGGCGGCCCGCAAGTTGAACGTCACACAGACCGCCGTAAGCGCCAGGATACGCACACTTGAACAGGCGCTGGGGCAAGAGCTGTTTACACGCGGTGCCGGAGGCACGGCACTGTCGGATTTCGGCCATCAGTTCCGTCCATATGCCGAACAGATGGTCGCGCTGTGGCATTTCGCAACGCAGGACCTCGCCAGTCAGACACTCGATCGCCTGTCGATCCGGCTGGGCGCGCAACTGAGCATCTGGGATCCGCTTCTGGTTGATCTCGCCGTCAGTCTGGAACAGAATTTCGGCAAGCTTCTGTTGACGCTGAACTATGATCACGACCTCAACATGATCGAGGCGGTGTCGTCAAATGTGCTCGATGCCGCCGTGACGCATGAAAAACCTCGCGGCAAACAGATCGCCTTCGAGGAGTTGTCGCCCGAACGATTGCTGCTGGTGGAAACGCCCGGTCACGCGGCAGGCGATGATGCGGTTTTCGTCAATCTCGAACTCGGCGATCTTTATCAGCATCATGTCCGTTCGGCTGCGCGTCAGGCGACAGGACAGACGATTTTTCTGGGTAACTGCATAATGGCGCTCCGGTATGTGCTGAAACGGGGCGGGCGCGGATATTTTCCCGATTACGTCATCCATGAGCATCTTGGCTCGGGCCGGCTTACCAAAGTTGCAGAAGCCCGCGATCTGTTGTTGCCCATGTATCTCGTCACCCGCCCGGATGTGCCGCAACAGCGGCAACTTGACGAAATCCTAAGCTGCCTCAACGCATTGCGTCAGGTTTGAAACCCGGCGATAAGACCGGGATCTCAGATGATCAATTCCAGTTTGGCTTGCGGGAAACGGCCGAGGACGGCAACCGCCTGTTCCTTTGGCAACAAACACAGTGCGGTCGAAAGCCCATCCGCCACGGCGGCACGAGGTGCCGAGACCGAGACCGTCTGATGAACAGGGTATCCGCCGCGCGGGTCGAGGATATGGCCCCGATCCGCGTTCAACAGGGTTCCGTTCGGGGCCGAGGTCGCCACGGCCCGGTCGCGCAGGGTAATCCTCTGGCGGATGGTCTTGTCCGCGCCCAGCAGCCCGACACTCCAGGCCGAACCGTCGGAATGCGCGCCCAGCGCGGCAATTTCCCCCATGTCCACAAGCACATCGCGCAGCCCGAGCGCCTTCAGCAAATCGGCGACGCGGTCGGTGATCGCGCCCTGCGCAATGCCGTTGAGCGTCAGCCCGGACAGTCCAGGCCGGGCCAGCCGTACCTCATGCGGTGTGACGTGAACCGTGTTCCAGCCGATGACTGCACGGGCGGCGTCAATATCGGCCTGCCCTTTGCCCAGCGCCAGCGCTACCCAAAGAGGCTGCACGCTGGGATCGAACGCGCCGTCGGTCGCTTCGTTCAGTGAGGAACAAAGGCCAAGGACATCCAGCAATTCGGGCGCGGGATTTTGCAGATGCCCCCGGGCATTCAGCCGACTGAGCTGCGAATCCGGGCGATACAGGCTGAAGATCCGCTCAAGCCGCTCTAGTTCCGCCTCAACCGCCGTGATGATGGGCGCAGCCTGCACCTCGTTCAGTCCTTCAAGGCGCAGGCTGGCCCCAGCACCGAGCGCGGTTCCGCGCCACCGGGCAACCGGTGCGGCAAGCGCAACCGTGGGCAGCGCCGCGCAGGCGGCGGAAATGGTCAGAAAGCGGCGGCGCGAAAGGCAGGTCATGCCGGTGTCTCCAGGGTCAGGTCCAGGTCAACGGGGCCAAGAACATCGGCCTCGGGGATATCGGACAGCGGCAGAGCGTCGCCGCCATATTGATCGATAAAGCCGGATGCCGCAGCCGGATCGGCAAAAGGTACGATTTCCGGCGCTCCCATGCCGCCCGCCACGTTCGCCCCGACCACGAATGTGGCACCATCGGCAGCGATCCAGTTGCCGATGCCGGGCTGATCCCAACTGGGTGCAACCCCCATATCACTGACATAGATGGCGGTAATGTCCGCATCGCGTTCGGGGCTTTTCAGATAGGCCACCATGTCGCGCACCTGCGCGAAGAACAGCGGTGCCGGATATCCCTCCAGATGGATCTGACCCTTGGGGCCTCCATGTTCGGCGACGTTCATCTGGCAGAAAAAGCTGAGCGCATCCGGCGTCAGGTCGATTGGGTCGGGGGCAACCGCTACCTCTTCCTTACAGGCTGAAAGTGCGATCAGCGCGATCAGGGCGAGACGTTTCACGGCTCAACCCTCCGGAATGCGGCGCGCGCCAGGGCAAAACCCAGCACCGGCCAAATCAGCAGCGACGCGGGCGCGGCCCAGACAGGCAGCGCCTGGGCGGCGCCGGTCATGCCCGATGCCATTGCAACGCCCTCGGTCGCCGCGATGTTCCACAAACGGAATGCGTCGGCCGGGTTGGCCACCATCACCCAGGGAAAGACGGATTGGGTGAAGGTGCCGCCCTTGTCCATGACGACGGCTCCCAACAGCCCAAGATCATAGAGGACGACAAAGACCAGCCAGAGCCCGGCCGACAGACCTGCCGCCGCCGTGGCGCCCCGTGCCAGAGCAGACAGCAGGTATCCCAGCGCCAGAAACACGGCGCCCAGCAGGATGGATGTAAGGATGAGGCGGACCAGCGCCATGAGGCTCTCGGGTCCGGCACCACCAAAGAACGCGGCCACGGCACCCGCGGTGCCAAAGCCCACGGTCATGGCAAAAGCCAGCGCCGCGAGGTGGGCGGTGAATTTGCCCAACAGGATTTCTCCACGCCCCGCCGGGTAGGACAGCAGCAGCGACAGGCTGCCCCGGTCCACGTCGCCGGCGATGGCGTCAAAGGAAATCATCAGCGCCAGCAGAGGCGCGAGGTAAACCGACAGTGTGGTCATCGAGGCAACGGAGACGGTCAGCATATCGACCCCCAGCGTGCCGGTCGGTGCGCTGCCTGCAAAGGTCAAGGCCAGCGCGAACAGCACCATGATCAGCGTGGCGACCAGCAGCCAGCGGTTGCGGCGCAGGATCAGCATCTCGGTCCGGGTGATGGCGAGGAAGCGGGTCATTGCAAATCCTCCTGAGCGTAGTGGCGATAGAGGTCTTCCAGCTTGGGTGGGGTCATTTCCACATCCGCCACCGCGTCGCCCAATCCGGCGATACGGCGCAGGGCCTCCATCTTGTCTTCGGGGGTGCAGAGCAGTTCCACCGACGCGCCGTTGATCCGGTTGCCGCCCAGTTCCGCGGCCAGGGCCTCCGGATTGGCGCTGGCGCGCACCTTCAGGCGGATCGGCAAACCAGCCAGCGCCGACAGGTTGGTCAGTGTGTCATCGGCCACCATCCGCCCCTTGCGCATGATCGCGATGCGGTCGGTGCGGGCCTCGACCTCGGTCAGCGCATGAGAGGCGATCAGAACGGCGGTACCCTGCGCGGCCAGTTCGTCGATGATGGCATAGAGATCCTGCCGCGAGATCGGGTCAAGGCCGCTTGTGGGTTCATCCAACAGCGCCACTTTCGGCTGACCCAGCAGCACCTGCGCCAGACCCAGACGTTGCCGCATCCCCTTGGAATAAGCTCCGATCCGGCGATCCAACGCATCACTGAGGCCGACACGGTCCAGCAGGCCGGGCACGTCGGCTTTGGCCCCGGACAATTGCGCGAACAGCGTCAACTGTTCCCGTCCAGTCAGGGCCGGGTGGAAGGACACCGCTTCGGGCAGATATGCCGTTTCCCGCCGCGCCTGCGCACTGCCGGGGGTGGCGTTTCCGATCCGAATGGCTCCGCCGTGGATCGGTGTCAGGCCGAGGATGGATTTGATCAGGGTCGATTTGCCCGCGCCGTTATGACCCAGCAGCGCAACGCGCTGACCGGGGGCAAGGGACAGGGTGATATCGTCAAGAACGCGGATCTTTCCCCGGTCCTTGAATACATGGTCAATTGACAGGGCCTTATCCGTCATGAGGCACCTTTTTCATAGCTGGGGGTTCAGGGGCTTGCATCAGTGGATTGCTGTCTATCACGCCCCCCGGCAGCAGCGCCGGGAAGGCCGATTGCGACCAGCGCACCAGTTGCACGGCAGGGGAGCCGAGCAACAATTTGGCTGAGGGTTGGGTCCACAGCACATGGTCCATACTGTCATTGGGGCGATAGGGGGCGTCGGCGATGCCATCGCCATCCACATCGTAGGCGGCAAAATCGGACCAGTAATTGCCGCGGCCTTCCTCGGACCACTCGACCCATTTGGTCGAGACGTATTTCACCTGTGTCCGGTTCCCTATGAAAGAGTTGCCAACAATGCGGTTGCGTTCGCTGCCGGCGGTAAAGTGGATGCCGATGCCGCAACCCTGGAACCAGTTGTCGGTGAATTCGTTCTTGTTCGAGTTATAGAGGAAGGTGCATTTTTCCTTGGCGCCTTTCACCACATTTCCTGTGATAACGCTCTTGTTGGCGTAGTTCAGCATCACGCCGTGTTCGCGGTCGCTGATCGAGACATTGTTGGCGACAGTCACATTGGTCGTGAACATCACCGCATAGCCCAGATCATTGCCGATCGAGACATTGTCGCTGACGACCGAGTCGTCGGCATACATGTAATGCACGGCAAAACGCAGATCGCGAAACAGGTTGTTGGTGAAGGTGTTTTTCTTGGACGAGTTCACAAAGATCCCGTCACGCCCGTACTGGATGTCATTGCCATCGACCACCGCACCCGGCGCGTTCCAGACATAAACGCCATTTCCGCGGTCGTTCATCCGCCGGTCCTGCCGCCCTTCGATCCGGTTGCCGCGTACGATGCTGTCCTTGGCGCCGTGAATGTCGATGCCATAGAGGTTGCCCAGCAACACATTGTCCTCGACCACCGGCGCTTTGGCCGTCTTGGTCAGTTGGATGCCGCTGTCGATCCCGTCGTGATCAGAGCCAGAGCCGATCACCGTCAGCCCGCGCACTGTCACGCCCGGCCCGGTCACGGTGATGACACTGCCCGCGCCTTGTCCGTCGATTGTGGCCTGTCCCAACCCGTCAATGGTGACGGGCCGGTCCAGAATCAGAGATTCGGTGTAGACACCGGGACTCAGGCGGAGGGTGTCTCCATCCGCCGCCTGTGCCAGTATTTCACTGATGGCCCCCGCCCGGTTGGGCACATCCCAGTCCGCCGCCCAAAGGGGCGAGCCGAGCAGGAGCGGTACGAGCAGGGACCAACGCATGGGTTATGCTCCCTGCGGTTCAACAAACATCCGGCCGCGCATTTCCATGTGCAGCGCGTGGCAGAACCACTGGCAATAGAACCAGTGCACACCAGGACGGTCAGCGGTGAAGGTGACCGAGGCGGTTGCCAGCGGTGCCACTTCCATCGCGATACCGTAGTTGCCCAGGCAGAAGCCGTGGGTCACATCGTCCACGTCATCCAGGTTGGTGATGTAAACCGTCACCTCGTCACCTTGTTTGACGGTGAACTTCTCAAGGCTGAAGGTCGGGGCCTGCGATGTCATATAGACTCGCACCTTGTTGCCGTCCCGGATGGGTTCTTCAGCGCCTTCTTCCAGATCGATGCCATCGGCCTCGGCCTGCTTGCGGGCGTCTTCCCATGTGACGTCGTTACGATCCCAGACGTTGACCGGGTTGACGATGTCGCTGCGCACGATGATCGAGTCATGCGGTTCGGCGAAAGTCGGGCCGTCGTGAACCACTTTCATCTCGTCGGACGAGATGTCGATCAGCTGCTCGTTCTCGGGCTTCAGCGGACCCACGTTCAGGAACCGGTCTTTCGAGAACTTGTTCATCGAAATCAGCCACTTGCCGTCGGCATCCTTGGTTTCGCCCATGGAGGTCGAGTTGTGACCCGGCTGATAGTGAACGTCGACCTTCGAGATGATCGGGTCCACATCGGCACCACCGTAAGCCTCGATAGCCTTGTCGATGTTCCACTTCACGATCTGGCTGTCCAGGAACAGCGTGGTGAACGCGTTGCCCTGACCGTCATAGGCAGTGTGAAGCGGGCCAAGACCCAGCTGCGGCTCACCCACGATGCAGGACCGCGGATCAGCATCGCTCTCGAACAGGGCGTCCAGTTTGGTGACGTCCATGATCGATACGGTCGGCGACAGCTTACCGTTGATGCAGACGTGCTTGCCGTCGGGCGCGGTGTTGATGCCGTGCGGCGAGTTCGGGATCGGGATGTAGCGGGTGTACTTCTTGTTCTGACCCTTACGTCCGTCCAGAACCTTGACGCCTTTCAGCTCCTGATAGTCACCGGCTTCAATACCCGCTTCGATTTCGGCAAGGTTGAAGACAACGACGTGGTCCAGTTCGTTCTCGGTCATTTCGGCCAGGTTCATACCCATTTCCGAGTTGTACGAGGTCGAATAGGCATATTTACCCTGATAGTCGCAGTCGGTGTTGTCGAGGTTGCCCGACACGATCACCTGCCATGCCACTTCCATTGTGTCGCCGTCCAGCGCGGTGAAGATGTTCACGTATTGCGACGGATCATCCAGCACGCTGCCGTCATTGACCAGCGGAGTTTCATCCTCGCCATTGGCAAAGACATAGCCGGTGCGCGGGAATTTCTGCGGGCGCAGACCGTGGATCGCCTTGGCGTTCGGGATCTCGATTATCTTGTCGCATTTCATCACATCGCAGCGCACGCGGGCGACGCGCGTGTTGGCCTTGTCGTTCATGAACAGGTAACGGCCATCATAGGTGCCGTCGGTGAACGACATATGCGGGTGGTGAAGGTCGCCATTGTCATAGGTTTTCATGCCGCGCTTGGCGAGAAACTCTTTGGTTTCCGGCAGCAGGCCGTCGGTCATGATCTTCAGTGACTCGTTGGTCTGACCCCAGCCGGTGGCCGAGCAGCGGTTGAACACGGGTACCCGCATCAGTTCGCGCATGGACGGGAAGCCCAGAATACGAAGTTCGCCGGTCTGACCCGAGGACCAGAAGCCGTAATATTCGTCCAGCTCGCCGGGCTCCAGGTTGGCATTTGCCGCAGCGCTGGCTTGCTTCGCGGTCATCAAGGTCGAGCCCAGACCGGTCCCGGCAAGTACTGCGCCGGTTGCTGTTGCACCCAACATCCCGCGGCGCGTGAGATTCAGTTTCTTATCGTGTTCCGACATGATCGTTCCTCCTTTTAGGAAACTTCTTGCGGTTTGGCGTTCGGATGGTTCGCCGGTGGTTGTCCGAGCGGGGTCTTCGTCTGGACCGACCCTGTCTTGGCCCGCCGTTTCAACTGGCGGATAACGACGGGACATTTCGTCTCGGACTGGTAGAGCACCTGACAATGCAGGCACGTGACGCACTCGTTCGGATTGATCTCACCGGTGGGGTGGATCGCCTGAACGGGGCATTCGTTGGCGCAGGTCTGACAGGGGGTACCGCAATCCTTGTAGCGGCGCAACCAGTCGAACATGCGGATGCGGGCGGGGATTGCCAGCGCTCCGCCAAGCGGGCAGAGATAGCGGCAATAGAACCGTTCGATGAACAGTCCAATCCCGAGCAGGGTCAGCGCAAAGACCACGAAGGGCCAGTCGCGCATGAATTTCAGGATGATGGCGGTCTTGAACGGCTCGACTTCGGCATATTTCTCGGCCAGCGGGATCGAGACGAAGCTGAGGCCGAAGAGACCCAGGAAAATCATGTATTTTGCCGGCCAGAGACGTTCGTTCAGCCCCCAGGGCAGGGTCCATTGCGGCACTTTCAGCGCGCGGGCAATCTTGTTGGTCAGCTCCTGCAAAGCACCAAACGGACATAGCCAGCCGCAATAGGCGCCACGTCCCCAGAACAGCAGGGCCGCAGCAACGGCGAACCATTGGATAAAGACCAGCGGATCCAGCAGGAAGGCATCCCATGAGAAACCTGTGCGCAAGCTACCGGCCAGTGCCATCAGGTTCACCACGCTCAGTTGTGCATTCGCGTACCAACCAATGAAGAACAGCGTCATGGTCAGGTACCCGATGCGAAACCAGTAAAAGACCCGCGCGTTCATGGTGGCGTGGAACTGGAAGAAGAAGGTAGCGGTCAATACCAACAGCATGACGCCCAGAACGCCGATTTCAACGGTGCGGTCCTTCCAGATACGCTTCCACAAAGCGGCCTTGGCGGCGGCTTCGCCGGTGGCATCATCGACCACAGTCGGGGCGGCAACGGGTAGCAAATACTGCTCGGGCAGTTTATAGCCCAGGTCGAAGGTCAGGAATGTCTTTTCCACCGCGCCCACGGCCCGCTGCACCAGCAGTTGCAGGCGGAATGGCTCGGCTGGGTTAAACTCCGCCTCGGCCGGGATTTTGAAGATATCCAATTCGGTAAAACTCGGTGCATCCGAAGCCGCGACCTTGCCCAAACGCTCTTGCTGCTTGTCGAAGAACCGAACCGAATTGTCGCCCTGGATCAGCTGAATGCGGTCAAAAATGCCGCCGCGGACATAGCCCGAGCCCTTGAAGCTGTAAGCCCCGCGACCCAGCACCAGAATGGCCTGTTCGCCTTCGTCCAGCCATTCGGTCAGGTTCTGATACTCGGCCTCGCCCAACAGGGACTTGCCGATCGACGGGACCGAGACCAGCGCCACATGCATATCGATGAACGTATCATCCGGCTCACCGGGTTCGGGGCGTTTGATGGCGCGTTGGTCGCCGGTTTCCTCGAAGGCGGCATTAACCTGCCCGACATCCAGCGTCAGCTGCCGGATCGAGCCGTCGCCAGACAGGGTCGACCAGTCGTAGATGGCATTCTTCGCCATATCGACTTCGCGCTTGGGTCCATCGGCCTGCAACGGCGACAGGCCGCCCAGACCCAGCGCACGGGCCACCTTGATGCCGCCGCGCACAAGGCTGTCGTCGATCACCATGATGGTCACGGTCGCTCCCGAGATGATGTCGAGGTCATGCCCTTCGCCCCCGGTCTCGACCTCACGCTTGAGGTCCAGACCGGCGTAGCCTTCTGTAAGCTCAACCATGCGGGAATTGGGAATACCAATAAGAACAATGGGTTCCGAGTGCTTGACCAACTGCACACCGGTCAAAACCGCATCGGCGTCAATGGCCGCCACCACATGGATCGGCTTGCCGGAATAGCCGGTTGTGCCAACGAAATCTGAGGTCAGAAAGGCCCAGGCCACGGTTTCGCCGCCTTTCAAGACGGGGGCAACCTTGACGTCCTGCCGTACCGGGCCAAAGGCATCGGCACCGGGGGCTAGATCGGCGGGTTCAAGTTCGGGAAGGAAGCTGGCCAGGCTGTCGGCCTGCGCGCTCAGCGTGCAAAGGCAGGAAAAGACAAATGCCAGAAAAAAATGGATTGCGCGTTTCAGGACCACGGCGCACCTCCGGTAACTTGGATTGACGCCATGGACGCGCGTGGGGCGCGTTCGGTTCTGTCTTGGGGCGCGCAAGGGGGGCCACGGCCAGCGGGCCAAAGCCGAAGCGACTTGTCCGAACTATAAAGGTCAGGACCCGCCAATTGTTCGTTTCGTACAAAGAAAAGCGGGGCGATTTCCGGCATCCGGGGCAGCGGCGCAGTGGCTGTTATGGCACACAAAGCGCAGCTCGCGCATTCTTGGCAGGGGCCGGTGTCGGGTTCATTTTCTTCAGGAGTCACCTGCACCCACACCGCCCCTGCCTCCGAGCAGATTTCCATCCATTCGCCCTGCTCCGCGCTCGCCAGCGACGGAGCGATGAGTTGCAACAGCAACAGGAGGATGCCCAAAACCCCAGCCACCGCTTGGAACGCGCGGGCGGTGCGGAAGGGGTTAGGGCGACGGGTGAACATGAAACATCCGACTCGGGGTTGGTATTCGCCCCGAGTCCTACGCCGATTTCAACATGGGGAACTTGACTTAGGTCAGGTGAACGGAGGAGACACACGCAGATGCGCATTGGCCGCATCCTGAACGAAGAAAGCGTCAGCAGGGCTGGACTCGTTGTCAGGAGAAAAGTGCCGGGGAGAGGCCGTCGGGGCCTTGGTGAATACCGGATGTGTGCCGTTCAACATCACGAGTTTCGGCCAAGTGCGCAGTTTTGAATGACCCCGGCAGCAATGGACGCACGAAAAAATGCGCCTGCCTCGTCAAATTCGGCGGCCCCTATCCGGTGACCTGACGTTCGAAATCCTGGGCATCGAACCAGCCCAGAGAGTTTGCAATCGCGCCGTTTTCGGCCAGTTCCCATTCCTCCCAACCGCTGGCCCTGACAAAATTGCCGGTATCCGAGTGATGGCCTTCAAGCGTCCAGCCGAATATCGCGCGATCTCCGGCCACGCGAAAGAAATCCCGTTTGAGGACCAGGTCCGGGAAAGACGACATGAACCCGCCCGCCATGGCGATCATCGCCTCGCGGCCAAACTGCTTTTCGCCCCGATTGATCGTGATGCCTTTGCCGGGAGCAAAAAAATCTGCAACCGCTTCGGGGTTGCCCGAGTTCCACGCCGCAGTATACGCTTCGGTCATCTTTTCATATGTCGCTGCGCACATGCCCATTTTTGCCTCCGAGTGATTGGTGTTCCGGGCCAGCCTAGTTGGCAACTTTGCCCGGTGTCTACGTGTATTCGCATGGGTCTTAATTTGAAGGCCCGATCCGGAATTGACCGGATTGAAATTGACTGGGTCGAAAAAACAATTGGCGGTAGGGTCGGAAAAAAGGTTTCATTCAGCAATGTCTGAAATTCGCGAATGGCTGGAGCAACGGAACCTCGGAAACCTCGAGGCAAGCCTTGTCGACAACGATATCGATCTGGATGTTTTGTTCGATCTGACGGATGACGACCTACGCGAAATCGGCCTGTCTCTGGGCGCGCGCAAAAGGTTGCGCGCTGCGATCAACGCATTTGAAACCGATCGGCCCCAAAACGATGTGCCTGGTTCAACCGATGGCGCGCGCGGGGCAGAAAGGCGCCATTTGACGACCCTGTTCGTCGATCTTGCAGGGTCAACGGCCCTGTCGGCCGGACTGGACCCCGAAGATATGGGCGACATCATCAAGCGGTATCAAAATACCGTCGCCGGCATCGTCACACGCTATAACGGACATATCGCCAAATATATGGGCGATGGCGTGCTGTGCTATTTCGGATGGCCGGAAGCCCATGAGGATGATGCCAAACGCGCCGCGCGTTCGGCGTTGGAAATTACCCGGTCGGTGGCCGAAATGCAGGCGCCTGACGGAAGCCCCCTGGCCGCCCGCGCCGGGGCGGCCACGGGCATGGTCGTTGTTGGCGACCTGATCGGTGAGGGAACGGCGCAGGAGGAAACGGTTGTCGGCGACACACCCAACCTGGCCGCCCGTTTGCAGGCGGGCGCCGAACCGGGTCAGGTCGTTGTGTCCGACACCACGAAACAACTCATTCAAGGCGCGTTCGAGCTTACCCCGCTCGGCCAACTCGACATCAAGGGTCTTGAAAACCCCGTGCCGGCGTGGCGCATCGCATCCGAGCGCAGTCTGGAAAGCTGGTTCGCGGAACAGGAAACCGCTCCCGTGCCCCCCATGATCGGACGCAGTCACGAATTGGGGCTGATCATGGAGCGCTGGCACCGCGCCCTGTCGGGCGAGGGACAGGTAACCGTTCTGACCGGCGAGGCCGGGATCGGAAAATCAAGACTTTCCCGAGCCATAATGGACGAGATAAAGTCGCAGGATCATTACCGGATCGGCTACCACTGCTCGCCATACCACACGGATTCGAGCTTTTATCCGGTCATCCGGCAGCTTTCGCACGCAATGCACATTCGTGAAACCGATACGGCGGAACAGAAACTCGCAAAGCTGCAAAAACAGCTGCGCGCAGCCGATCCCGGAATAATTGCCGGGCTGTTGCAGATCGACGTGCCCGCGCCGGATGGCACGCCGGAACTGACCCCACAGCAACTCAGGCTTCGGATCATGGAGGAAACCGCCGCTGAAGTGCGGGCTTTGTCGCGCGAAAAGCCGGTTCTGATGGTGGTCGAGGATGCGCATTGGAGCGATGCATCGACGCTTGCAATGCTGGAGGCCTGTCTGGATCAGATCTCGGGCGAGCGCGTCATGATACTGATTACCGGAAGACCCAGCTTTACCTACGGGTTTGGCGGTCATCCAATCGTCTCTAAGCTGACGCTGAACCGGCTTGGCACGGGCCAGACCGAAGGCATTCTTGAAAAAATTACCGGCGGCAAGAGCCTGCCGGACGAGCTTGTCGCGGAAATCATCAACCGGACCGACGGTATTCCGCTATTCATCGAAGAGCTGACGAAGACGATCGTCGAATCCGGTGAATTGATCGAAACCGAAAACGGCTTTGAGCTGGCAGGCCCGCTCAGCCGTGTGAGCATCCCCTCGACCTTGCACGATTCTCTCATGGCGCGCATTGACCGGCTGCAACCAATCAAGGAAATTGCCCAGATGGCGGCCTGCATCGGTCGCGACTTCAGCCGCGCCGCGCTGGCGAAAATCGCGCGGGTCGATGATCGGGCACTCGACGACGCGATGAAGCAGCTGGAACGCAGCGAACTTGTGTTCCGGCGGGGCACACCGCCGGACGCCACCTATGTTTTCAAACACGCGCTGGTGCGCGACGTGGCCTATGAAAGTTTGCTCAAACGCCGCAGGGCGGAAATTCACCATCGCCTCACGGATCTTTTCGAAGCCGATCCAACTGTGCCGCCTGAACTTGTGGCCCATCACGCCACCGAAGCCGGTTTGACGGAAAAGGCCGTATTGTTGTGGGCGCAAGCTGCTAAGAACGCGCAGGCCCGCCCTGCCTATGTCGAGGCGGCCAACCACTTGCGAACGGCGCTGAAGCTGGTCCGGCATTTGCTGGACAGGCCCGAGTGGCAGGAAAAGGAACTGGCGCTGCTCGTGCAGCTTGCCCAGATTCACATCGCGAAAGAAGGCTATGCCTCCGCCAAAGCCAGCAAGGCATTCTCTCAGGCGCTGGACCGGATCGATGCCACTTCGGATTCCGAGCTGAAGATCGCGATCTATTACGGCACCTGGATCGGGCCATATATCGGAAACGACCTGCGCCGCGCGTTTGACCTTGTGACCCGGCTTGTTGCGGAGATGGCGGACGAGGCCGATCCAATCCCACTGTTGATCTCGCGGCGAATGCGGGCGGCGACGCTGCTCGCGATGGGCCGGGCACCTGAAGCACTGGAAGATCTGAGAACCGCATATGCGGCGTATCAGACCGCTGACATCGTGGATTTCTCAACCAAGTTCGCGCAGGATCCCGGTGTTCAGATCTGGTGCTATATCCTGCTGGCGCAATGGATGACAGGCGACGAGGCCGGAGCAAGGGAGACCGCCGACAAGGCGATGGCCCGGGCGCGCGAGTTGAAGCATGCGAACACGCTCTGCTATGCCGGTCTTCACGATGTCACCCTGTCCATCTGGGCTGGCGACATCGCCCGGGTGCGCAGGATCAACGATGAAATGCGCGCGGTCTCCGGGGATCACGACATGACATTGTGGCAGGATTTCGTTGTCATCCACGACGCGGTATTGGCCTGCATGACCGACGAGGCAGGCGCCCATGCCAGGCTGGATAATGCGCTGGAGGAATACCGTGCGAAAGGGTGCTGGTTGTGGGTCACGCTCTACCTGCTTGAACAGGCCAAAGCCTTGCTGAGGGCCGGTGACCCGAATGCCGCGCAACAGGCGATCGAACGCGCGTTTTGCGAGCAGGAAGCAACCGGTGAACGGTGGGCGGAAGCGGAACTGCACAGGGTCAAGGGCGAAATCCGCGTGGCCCGGGGCGATGGTGAAGGGGCGAAACGCGCTTTTGAACGGGCTGTCTCGATCGCCCGGGAACGGAAAGCGCCGGTTCTTGAAGCCCGCGCACGCAAATCCAGGGAAATATCGGGCCTTTCAGGATAGGTACGGCATCTGCGAATACCCGGCTGGTCATTGGCGGCGCAGCACCGGCACTTGGGATCTCGAACGCAGGGAGTGCCTCTTGGGCGTTAGCGTGTTGTAGCTGTTTTGTTTTTTTTGGCTGCGGGAGCAGGATTTAGAGTTTGGCGAAATCACCATGCTCTTTGGAAGAAAAAATAGACACAATTAACATTTATAGACGTTAAGAAAACCTGCTTCCGGGATCAGCTAATTCAGAATGGGGATGACAGTCCATGGACTCATCGTCCTCATTTTGATCCTTCGTATCGTGTGAAACACGAATGCGATACCATCGAACTCGGGCGACGCGTAAGAGCTTTTCTGGCGGAGCTATCACACGCATGATCGAGGTTGAGGATCGCGTCCAACTCATGCCCATGGCACAAGCGGTGCACTACAGACAGGCACTCATGATTGCTTTCCTGATCTCGCGCCCGGTGCGTCGGCGCGCTTTTCCGGCGATGCGGTTGGGCCAACTTGTGATCAACGTGTCAGGCGGGTTTGACATTCGCTTTGGCGCATCTGACATGAAGGACAAGAAAACACGCGAATTTTCATTGCCGAAGCGACTGGTGGTGTCGAATTGCGCCCGCATGCGTTTCGACACGTTGCGGCTACGACCATCGCGGAGGCCGACCCGGAACACGCAAACATCATTCGGGATATCCTTGGCCACAGCGCCCTCGACATGGCCCAGAAACACTACAACCGCGCTCGTGGGATTGAAGTCTGCAACGATTGGCAGTCCATCGCTGAAAATATCCTCAAAGGTCAGCGCCCGAACCGCGTGTGAAGTTTTGGGTTTTGGTAGTTTGATTCGCCCTACCCGCTGCATGAGATAGGCACAAGTTTTCGCAAGTCTTTTGCAGTGGAGGTATCGCCACAAGAGCTGTTTCCAGTAACCCTACCTTCGAAAGTGGAAGTCTTGATGCGATGTGGCGCCGGTTCCGAACAAAACAAGCATTCGATCAAAATGTAGCAAAGGTCTGATTGGAGCCCAAAGTGACGGATGCTGCAGAATGCACGAACAGCATCATCGCAGAGGCGATTCCTTGAATATCTCCCTGCGGGAAGCTTCGGTTGGCGCGACGGCACGGAAAGTAGGGGGCAGGTTTGCCCACCTTTCTTGTGTTGAGAGACACCAGCCTGAAAGATCTTCGCTAGAAGCTCAGCGGCGTCTCAATGTGAACAATAGCCGGACGTCGATTGAGTAGATTACCCAGGTTCCCGCTGTGAACGAAGGTGTCAGGTGGATCATAGAATGGCCTATTTGCCTAAATCCGTCCTCGCTCTTCTGGCAACACGCTGTCCCCAATTGCCCCGGAACTGGCTGTCGATGCCCTGACAACGAGATCCGAATTTAACAGGCTTGGCTCAGGCACTTTCTGGGTTTCGACCCAGGAAGCAATCGCATCCGCCGCCATCGTACCCATCCGCGAAACCGGCAGGTGAACGGTGGTCAGTTCAGGAAACAAATGGGCTGACCCAGCCAGGTCGTCGAGACCCATCACCGATTTCTCCTGCGGCACGGACACACCCTGGCGCTGAAACTCGAACAGCACGCCAGAGGCCAACACATCCGACAGGCACAGAACGGCGCTTGGCTTCACCGCCGCCTGCAGGATCGCAAGGCCCGCCTTGCAGCCGCCGGCAATGGACAACTGAACTTCATAGAAACTCAGATCGGGCTTTGGGCTGTGGCCCTCGAGCCCGGAAATACGCGCCCGCGTCCGGTCGTTGTTGGCACTTGGTCCATGCACCACCGCGATCTGGCGATGGCCCAGATCCGTCAGATGGGTGAGGGCGGTACGGGCCGCTGCCGCATTATCATATCCGATGGTGGGAAGACGGTAGCCCGGATCATAGAACGACGTGGAAACCACCGGCAGTTGGCCGCGCTCGATCAGGCTGTAGAACTGTGGCGCGTGGGTGATGCCAGAGACGATCAGCCCCTCTGCGCCGATATCAACCAGCCCCTTGGCCTTCTCCGCCTCCTGATCCGGGTCATTGTCGGTTGTGGCCACCACCAGCGACAGCCGGTGCGTAGCCAGCCGGCTTTCCATGCTGGCCAGAACCCGGGCAAAGATGGCGTTGTCCAGCGTTGGCACCAGGGCCCCGACAAACCGCGTGCGCCCGCTATTGATCGCGCGGGCGGCGGCGCTCGGCACCCAGTGCAGGCTGTTCATCGCCTCTTCGACCTTCTTCCGGGTCGCCTCGGCCACGGTTTCCGGTGCGTTCATGACGCGGGAGACCGTGGCGACTGAGACGCCGGCCGCAGCCGCAACATCTCGCAGATTGGCACGTTTCCGGTTGGTGCTCCCTTGCATTCCGCCTGCCTCCCTTTTTGCCAGTTCCGGTTCGTATTAAATGAAATTCTTGACACATGTAACTAGTTTCATCAATCATGTAACCAGTTACATAACCAGATTCGGCAAAATAATGACCCGCTACGCAGTCCTTCGCGACTTCGACAACATGGGGTTCAGAACCCCCGCCCGGTCCTTTCCAGGCTTTCCCAAGCCCAGCGAAGGCGTGACGCACAACCTTGCTCCGCGCGAAGGCCTAATGCAGGAGATGCGACCGGGGGACCTGCTGTCGCTGACCGGGTCGGAATGCCAGGTCGCAGCCTTGAATGCGGCGGGCGGCCCGGCGCTGAATGCGCTGGGGCTGATGGCAGACGGCACGCTGCACCCGGCGGACTGCGATCTCGCCGCGCTTCTGGGCTGGATCGATGCCCATGGCGGCAACAGCGCCGCCAAAATTCCGGCCTGCACCCTGACTGCAGCGAATGAGCCGCTGATCCTGAAAGCCGCCGCCAGGGTCACGGTCTGGATCTTTCGCACCGCATTGCCGCACGACCTGGTGCACGGCACTGTTTCCGGCGGGATGGAGATCACGTGGCAGCCTGCTGAAAGCCGCGCACCGCTACTGCCGCCTATGCTGGGGGATACCCGCGATGAATTCACAGTCGGCCGCGGCACCGGGTTTGCCTATGAGGTTATGAAGGGCGAGATTATCCAGATCATCGATGTCGAGGGGCAGCAGTGCTCAGACTTCACCGCTTTCCGCGCCGATGGGCTGGACCGGGGCGAGGAGCTGATGATCGACAGCACCGCCACCCGGTCGATGGTTCGGCGTGCCTATCCCGGGCCGGGATTGCTAGACAAATTCTTTGACCGCGACATGCGCCCCTTGCTGAACGTGGTCCAGGACACCTGCGGGCGGCATGACACCTTTGGCCTTGCCTGCACCGCGCGCGGCTATGAGGAGCGCGGCTTTCCGGGCCATGTGAACTGCTCCGACAACATGTCCCATGCGCTGGCGCCCTACGGTGTGGCTCGGCGGGCGGCCTGGCCTGCCATCAATTTCTTCTGGAACACCTGGATCGATCCGCATTCGCACCACATCCTGACCGAGGAATCCCACTCCCGCCCCGGCGATTACGTGTCGATGCGGGCGCTGGAGGATCTGGTCTGCGTCTCCACCGCCTGCCCGGACGACATCGACCCGATCAACGGCTGGAACCCGACCGACGTGCACGTCCGCATCTATCGCCCCGAAACACCCCTGCGACGCGCTGTTGCCTACCGCGAAAAGGAAGACGCCCCGATGTCGATCAGCCAGAACTCCGCCTTTCACGAACGGCTAGAGCCGCTGACTCAGCATTTCGCCCCCGCGCGCGATCTCTGGGCTCCAGTGAGTTTCCCGTCGCATGGCACCACCGGTGAATACTGGGCCTGCCGCAACACGGTGACTGTGCAGGACATGAGCGGGCTTCGCAAATACGACATCGCCGGCCCGGACGCCGAGACGCTGCTGCAGCAGGCCACCACCCGCAATGTGGCCAAGCTGCCGGTCTGGCGCGGCTCGTACACGCTGATGTGCGACGAAGCCGGCACAGTGATCGACGACGGCACCCTGTTCCGGCTCGCCCCCGACCTGTTCCGCTGGTGCTGCGGCTCCGAGGAAAGCGGCCGGTTGCTGGAGACGCTGGCGCAGCAAACGGGGCTGCAGGTGCGCATCCACGACATGCGCGGCGCAATGCCCAATCTGGCTATCCAAGGCCCCAGGTCGCGCGACCTCCTGCGCAAGATCGCCTTTACCCAGCCGCATGTGCCGCAGCTGGACCAGCTGAAATGGTTCGGCGTCACCGTGGCGCGGCTGAACGACCGTGAGGGCGCGCCCTTCATGCTGTCGCGCTCCGGCTATACCGGCGAGCTGGGCTACGAGATTTTCTGTTCCAAAGCGCACGCGCTGGAGATCTGGGACGCAGTGATGGCCGCGGGTGAGGAATTCGGGATCACTCCGATGGGGTCCGCCGCGCTGGAAATCATCCGGATCGAGGCCGGGTTGGCCGCCGCCAACGCGGAATTCGCACCGGGCGTGGATGCCTTCGAGGCCGGGCTCGGCTTTGCCGTCGACCTGACCAAGCCCGCCTTCACCGGCAAGGCAGCTCTGGAGCGCAACGCGCGCGAGCCGCGCCGAGTGCTCAAGGGCCTGCTTCTGGGCTGCAATGACGTGCCGCTGCACGGCAGCCCGGTCTATGCCGGCGAACGGCAGGTCGGCACCGTCACCTCCGCCGCCCGCTCGCCCACGCTGGAACACGCCATCGCCATCGCCCGGCTGGGCGTCGAACACGCAGAAAACGGCACACAGCTGGAAATCGGCCAGCTCGACGGACGGATGAAGCGCCTCGGCGCCACGGTCACGGACATTCCCTTCATTGACCCGCAGCGCAAGCGGGCGCGCGCCTGAGGC
Source organism: Ruegeria sp. AF8 (assembly GCF_056541825.1). NCBI lineage: Bacteria > Pseudomonadati > Pseudomonadota > Alphaproteobacteria > Rhodobacterales > Roseobacteraceae > Ruegeria > Ruegeria sp. AF8. Next base: position 114,779 of record NZ_JBQFYW010000011.1, read on the forward strand.
GCTCAAACCACACACCAACAGGAGAGAAAAACGATGAAAAAAATTATGTTCGCCACTGCCGTTGCCGCCTTGGGCGCAGCCGGTGCCACGGCACAGGAGAAAGTCATGGTGGGCGAGCCCAGCTGGCCCGGCGCCAAGATCATGAGCCGGATCATCGGCCAGGTGATCGAAACCCGCCTCGGCAGCGAGGCCGGCTATGCCCCCGGCGCCAACGCGGTGATCTTCGCCTCAATGGACGGCGGCCGCGGCGACATCGACGTGCACCCGGATGTCTGGCTGCCGAACCAGGCATCCTTCACCGATGAATACGTCGACCAGAAAGGCACCGTGGCACTGTCTTCCGGCAGCTACGAAGGCCGCGCGGGCATCTGCGTGCCGAACTACATGGTGGAAAAGCACGGCATCAAATCGATCTTCGACCTGGCAACTCCCGAGGCGCAGGTGCTGTTTGACAGCGATGGCGACGGCATGGGAGAGGTCTGGGTCGGTGCTTCCGGCTGGGCCTCGACCAACACCTTCAAGGTGCGGGTGCGCGACTACGGCATCGAAACCTTCCTGACCCCGACAACCGAAGACGAAACCGTGTTCTATTCCCGCCTCAAGGATCAGATCGACCAGGAAAAGGGCGCTGCCTTCTATTGCTACGCGCCGCACTATGTGCACGCGCTCTATGACGTGACCATCCTGGAAGAGCCGGAGCATGACGCAAACACCTACAAGATGGTGCAGCCGGATCAGGATGCCGACTGGTACAACAACTCGCGCGTCGACACCGGCGAGCCGGTCAAGACCGTGACCGTGGCCCATTCCAAATCTCTGGAGCAGCGCAACCCGGCGGCGGCCTCGTTCCTGGCCAAGATCGACATGGATGCGGACCAGCTCAGCGGGCTCACCTATGAGGTGGTCGTGAAAGGCCGCGAGATCGATGAGGTGGTTACCGAATGGATCGCTGCCAACGGCGATATCGTAGATGGTTGGCTGGGCCTGAACATCAACTGAGCCGAACATGACCCCGGCGGAAGGCAGCCGGGGTCCAATACCACCAAACCAATATCAGCGGGGCCAGTATGACAGCGGATATCGCAATCGACGCGCGTGGCGTCTGGAAAGTGTTCGGCAACCGAGCACAAGAAGCGTTAAAGGCCATTCATGCCGAAGGGCTGACCAAGCCGCAGGTGCTGGAACGGTTCAACTGCGTGGTCGGCGTCGCCGATGCCAGTTTCCAGATCGAACGCGGCGAGCTGTTCTGTGTGATGGGGCTGTCGGGCTCCGGCAAATCAACGCTGGTGCGCCATGTGAACCGGCTCTTGGAACCGACTGACGGTCATATCTACATCAATGGCGACGATGTGATGGGGCTGAATGCTGAAGGCCTGCGCGACCTGCGCAACCGCCGGGTTGCGATGGTGTTCCAGAATTTCGGCCTGATGCCGCACCGCACGGTGCGCGACAATGTCGCGATGCCGCTGGAGATCCGGGGCACCGGCAAGGCCCGCCGCTGGGAAGAGGCCGACCGGGTGCTGGAGCTGGTGGAGCTTTCCGGCTGGGAGGACAAATACGCCCATGAGCTGTCAGGCGGCATGCAGCAGCGCGTCGGCCTGGCCCGCGCCATCGCCTCCGACCCCGAAATCCTGTTGATGGATGAGCCGTTTTCGGCGCTGGACCCGCTGATCCGCAAGCAGCTGCAGGACCAGTTCATGGAGCTTTCCCGCAAGCTGGGCAAGACCACCATGTTTATCACCCATGATCTGGATGAGGCGATCCGCATTGGCCACCGCATCGCCATCATGAAGGACGGCCGCATCGTGCAGATCGGCACGCCGGAGGAAATCATCCTCAATCCGGCGGATAGCTATGTGGCGGACTTCGTGGCCGGCATCTCCAAGCTGAACATGATCTTTGCCCACTCGGTGATGAAACCGGTGGCAGAGTTCGAAGCCACCCATGGCGCCCTGCCCGCCGACGCAAGGGAGGCGCGACCCGACATGGACCTGAGCGACCTGATGGAGCTGGCGGTGGACGGCCACGGCATCGTCAAGGTTGCCGACGGCGGCGCCACGGTCGGCGTAATCAACCGCGCGGGCCTGATCCGCGCCATTCAGGACAGCCAGGCGTAAGGAGGTGAAGATGCAGCACTTCGACCAATCACAGATCAAACCGGAAACCGCCGGGCGGCTGAATGCGCTAGTGGCGGAATTCACCGGCCAGTCGCAGGCCTATTACCAGCGCGTTTTCAGCTACATGATGGAAGCGCCCGGATACCGCTTCACCCTGAACCGCGCCGCCGCGCTGCTGGGACCGGTCTGGTTCGGTGCGCGGGGTCTGTGGGCCTGGTTCCTGGGCTTTCTGCTGCTGGAAACGCTGGCCTATATCCAGATCGCAATGGGGCTGTTCGGTGACCTCGGCCGGGACTCCCGACTGCGCGCCGAGCAGATCGCCCAAACGCTGGACCTGCGGCACCAGCAGATTGCTGCAGCGGAGGCCTCGGGCGCGTCCTCGCTGGAATCCCTGAAACGAGCAGCAGAGTCGCTGGAAGCCGCACTGGAAGGCGCGCAACAGGCCGCGGTAGCGGCAAATGCCAGCGGCACCATGTATCTGGTCGCTGGCGCGGCGCTGCTTCTGGCCGTCAAATTCCTGGCGGCCTCGCTGGCGAACTGGACGCTGGAGGGGCAGTTTGCCCGGTGGCGCTCAGACCGCCGGGTGGCCAGCGGCTGGTCGCTGCCGCGACTGATCGTCTCTTCCGTGCTGGCGGCGGCGGTGATTGTTCTGTCGGCGCTGAAATTCGCGATGCCCGATGCCTTCTCGTTGCTGAACGCCTTTCCGACCAACCGCGACTGGCGGCTCAACGTGGGCGACGGGGTGCAGGCCGCGTTCGACTGGACCAAGACCTCAGGCCGCGGCTTCTTTGACGGGCTAACCGCGGGGATGCGCACACTTCTGGACTGGATCGAGGTGGTGCTGGTCGATACCCCTTGGCCGGTGGTGGCGCTGGTCATCGTGATGCTGGCCTATCTGTCCGCAGGCGCAAGGGTGGCTATCTTCACCGGCGCCGCGCTGGCCTATCTCGGGCTCTTGGACTTCTGGGAAAAGGCGATGACCACCATTGCCCTCCTGGGTGCTGCGGCGCTGATCTCGATCACGCTGGGCATTCCGCTCGGCATCTACTGCGCCCGGCGGCCCAAGGTCTTTGCGGTTGTACGCCCGGTCTTGGACTTCATGCAGTCGATGCCCTCCTTCGTCTACCTGATCCCGGTGGTCGCCTTCATCGGCTCCGGCAAGCCTGCAGGCGTGGTGGCGACCATGATCTTCGGCAGTCCGCCGGTGATCCGCTTCACCGTGCTGGGCCTGCAGCAGGTACCCGAAACCGTGCGCGAAGCCGCGCTCGCCTTCGGCGCCACCCCGCGCTACCTCTTGTGGCGGGTGGACCTGCCGCTGGCGCGCAAGACGATCATGGCCGGCGTCAACCAGACCATTCTCCTGTCGCTGGCAATGGTGGTTGTGGCCTCGCTGATCGGCGCCAAGGGGCTGGGCGAGGACGTGCTGGAAGCGCTGCAATATGCCGCCGCCGGCCAAGGCATCCTGGCGGGGCTGGCAATCCTGTTCTGCGCCCTGATCCTCGACCGGATCGTGGCCGGCAAAAGGTGAAGCGAATGACGCCGCATCCAAGCTTATCTTGGCGCGGCGTCGTTGTTCGGCCTCCTGACGACACGCTGATTTTTTTGCAGAAACTCTTTCTGTCTGAAGGACCGATCCGCAAGATATTCACGAGCAAGCCAGCCATTCTGACGCTAAAAAAACGTTAGGCCGCAGCGAAGGCAATCCTCCGTTTTCCTAAACATAACGGCGGACCACCTCAGTGGGGGAGGATCAATGGCGAGTTGCCGTTTACGAAATCCACTCTACGCCAGGTTCGTTGAATTCTCGCGATATTGCTGAAACCGCGGAGCGTGAGTTGGCTTCGAGGATATACCCAGTCGATCACGATTGGTCAGGGAGCGTTTACTCTGAATCCGGAAGGAACGTGAACGTTACCTTGCAGCAAATAGCGAAGTTTGCACAAATCAAGCGGAGAACTTTTCTGCTACATTGCTGCCAATGTGTGCTCAAGGCCTTTGCGGATATGCGTCTTCAGTATCGATTGTGCTTGCGATACTTTGCGCGCGAGCGCTGCTTCGAACATTGCCTTGTGTTCATTCATCGCTTCTTCGCCGCGATGGGTCAAAACCAGCATCTGGTACCGCAGGTACTTGTCGTAGATGATCTCATGCAAGGACAGCAGGTTGAGTGAGTTACACGCCTGAATCAGGGCCTTGTGAAACTCCCAATCATAGCGTTTCCAGGTTTCTTTTTCGGAAACATCCCCGGCCAGCATCTTGTCTTCCATAAGGCGCAATTTGTGGTGCGCGGCAACGAGGTTGCCCTCCCAATCCGCGTCTCCGTTCTCGATGGAGGTTTGCAGCGCGGAACATTCCAAAAGAATCCGCAGATTGGCAATTTCGGTCAGATCTTCCTTTGAGACCCGCTGCACAAAAAATCCACGCTGTTCTGCGGCCTCCACAAACCCGTCGCTAGCCAGGCGGTTCAGCGTTTCGCGCAGAGTTGAGACGCTGGCTGAATATCGGTCTCGCAGGCTGTCGAGTTTCAGTTTGGCGCCTGGTGCCAGCGCGCCAAAAATTATGTCCTTCTTGATCCGTTCGTAGGTGCTGGATCCGACGGTGGTCATCGTGGCGCGCGGCATGGGATTAATCGTTTGGCCTCCGGTTTTTCTGATCATTACAACTTCATAGGATGGTATTCAATATCAGGAAAAGTATGATTATGATAAAAATATCATGTATTATTGCGAATCCCAATATAAACACTTAACGTCTGATTTAAATCACTGTGGTGCGTAGAAGGACATCAAATGACCGAGCCTCAAAAGCTTGTCGTTGTCGGCACTGGCCTCGTTGGCAAGCGACACGTCACAGCCATAAACCGCAGCAAGCGCGTTTCTTTGGCGGGGTTGGTCGAACCCGGACCGGAGGGCAGTTCCTACGCTTCTGGTTTGGGCGTTCCAAACTTCGCATCGATCGATGAAATGTTTGCAAATCTATCGCCTGATGGTGTTGTCCTTTCAACACCCACACCTCTGCACGTTCAGCACGGTCTTGAGTGTGTCAGCCGAAACTGCCCTGTGCTTGTCGAAAAACCGCTCGCCGTCACGGCTGACGAGGCAAAGGTACTTAGCGATGCTGCTATTCGGGCCGATGTACCTTTGCTGGTTGGGCACCACCGGCGCCACAATCCGCTGATTCAGAAAGCCGCGGCGATGATAGCCGCTGGTGCGATTGGCGATATTCGCGCCCTTCAGGCTACCTGCTGGTTTTACAAGCCTGACGACTATTTTGATGTCGCCCCCTGGCGCAAGCTGAAGGGGGCCGGGCCGATTTCGGTCAATCTGGTACATGACATTGATCTCATTCGGTACCTGTGCGGCGAGATCGTCAACGTTCAGGCACAGGCGGCCCCGTCCCGCAGGGGCTTTGAGAACGAGGATGTAGCGGCGGCGGTGCTGCGGTTTGATACCGGCGCTATCGGGACAATCACGGTTTCGGATTCGATTGCATCGCCCTGGAGCTGGGAGCTGACATCGGGGGAATACCCAATCTATCCCGCGACGTCGCAGTCCTGCTACTTGCTCGGAGGAACCAAGGGGGCCTTGTCCTTGCCCGACCTGACTCATTGGTCGCATCCAGGTGAACGCAGCTGGTGGAGCCCGATCTCCGCCACGAACTCGCCAAGAGCGAATTCTGATCCCTTGGTCAATCAGATCGAACACTTCGTGCAAGTGATCAGAGGCGAAACCGCGCCTTTGATTTCTGGCGAAGAGGGGGTCAAGACGATGCAGGTCATTGAGGCAATTCAATCCGCTGCAGAATCTGGGAAAACCATCGAATTACCTCAATCGCGGCCTCTAGAGGCCATCCAAAATACTGTTATTACGTCACAAAGTTAAAAATATATGATATTTTCCAAAATATATTGTAAAACTTCCGAAACACGGCAATAATGCCGTAAGTGATGCCGCCACGGCAGCGGCTCAATGTCTGGGAGGACGCAGATGAAACTCAATCTCACACGCCGTACAGCACTGTCGGCTCTGGTCGCGACAAGTACGCTATTGGGCGCTACCGTCGATGTACTGGCAGGCGACAAGATCCAGCTTCGCCTGGCCACATCCGGATCGGATACCGATCAGCGTTCGGTTGCGATGGCCGAGGTTTTCGCGCCGATGGTGGCCGAATTTGCTGATTACCAGCCAAGCTACAATGGCACGATTTTTGCTCAGGGCACCGAGCTTGACGCGATCAGCCGCGGCAACCTGGAAATGTCGATCACCTCGGCACAGGAGTTGGCGCAGTTCTTTCCTGAGTTTTCAATCTTCACCGCAGGTTACGTCCATCAGGATGCGGCACACCAGGTCGCTGTGTTCAACGACCCGCTGATGGATACCTTCAAGCAAACGGTCGAGGATGATCTGGGCGTCAAACTCCTGTCGGTCATGTATCTGGGACGGCGCCAACTGAACCTGCGTGAAGGCAAAGATGAGCGCACGGTGACGACGCCTGGCGATCTGGCTGGCGTGAACCTGCGGATGCCCGGCACGGATGCGTGGCAGTTCCTCGGCAAAGCGCTAGGTGCGGCACCAACACCGATGTCTTTCTCGGAAGTCTACACCGGTCTATCCACCGGCGCGATCGATGGTCAGGACAATCCGTTGCCAACCATGGTCGACAAGAAATTCTACGAGGTCACCAAGCAAGTTGTTCTGACATCGCACCTTGTCGATCTGAACTACATCGCCATTGGCAAGGGCGTCTGGGACGAACTGACGCCTGAACAACAGGCCAAGGTTCAGGAAGCCGCCGACGCTGCGGCCGAAGCTGGACGACAGCAACAGTTGAAACTGGAAGGCGAGCTGGTGACGTTCCTAGAAGAGAACGGGCTGGATGTTTACGAGCCCGACCTGGTCGCGTTCCGTGAAAACGTGCAGTCGATGTATCTCGAAAGCGAGTTTGCGGAAACCTGGCCCGAGGGCGTGCTCGACAAGATAAACGCTCTGGGCAAATAAGCCGCGGATAAGAAAGGGGAGAACGACCATGAGAATTTTCGTCAAGTGGTTCTCCCGCTTCGCAGAAGCGATTGCCGGCGGCATGCTGGCGGCAATCTTCCTGATATTTCTTTTACAGATCCTGCTGCGCTATTTCTTCACCCCCGCTGGATGGACGCTGGAACTGATCGGCATTCTCTGGGTCTGGGTGATTTTCTTCAGCTGCGCCTTCATCGTGCGCGAACAGGACCATGTCAAATTCGATATCATCTACCTCGCGGTGCCCCGGCGCGTGCGGCAGATATTTGCCCTGATTGCCGCAGCGGCCATCGTTATCGGCATGCTCGTCACGTTTCTGCCGACATGGGACTACATCGAGTGGATGAAAATCCGCAAAACCTCGACTGTACGTAACCCACTGTCAGGAAACAAAATTCCACTGCGAGATGTCTTCTCGATCTACGCGGTCTTCATGCTTGCCGTGGCGGCGCGTTATGGCTGGCTGTTCTTTGATGTCCTGCGAAACGGCCCCCCGAAAACAGAACTCGAGCTTGTCGTAGAGGCAAGCCACGAAGACGAAAAAGATGACGACGAAGGAAACGCATCATGAGCTTTGAACTCGCTTCCTGCCTCGTCACGCTGTTTGTGCTTGCGGGCGTCGGCACGCCGATCGGCTATTCGATCCTTCTGGCATCGGTCGTCTATCTCGGATTTGCCAGCCTCGACGTGGCGCTGGCCGGAGAGAAAATCCTGCAGGGTTTCTATAAAAGCACAATTCTTCTGGCGGTGCCTCTCTTTATCGTAGCCGCCAACATCATGAACGCGGGTTCGATCACCGACCGGTTGCTGAGCTTCTGCGTGGCCGCAGTCGGCCGGTTCAAAGGTGGGCTGGGCCATGTGAACGTTGTGGCCTCGCTGATCTTTTCGGGCATGTCCGGGTCAGCGGTCGCGGACGCCGCCGGCATCGGGAAAATTATCATCGAGATGATGACCAAGGACAACCGATACAGCCGTGGATATGCGGCGGCGATTACCGCGGCTTCGGCCACGATCGGCCCCATCATTCCACCGTCGATCCCAATGGTGCTCTATGCGCTGGTCTCCAAGGCTTCCATCGGCTCGCTGTTTCTCGCTGGTATCCTGCCGGGCCTGATCATGGGCGTCGTTTTGATGGCCATGAACTACTACCTTGCCGGCAAGCGCGGATTTGCAATCGAAAATCCAGTACCGCTGCGCGAACTGCCAGCAAAGACTGCCAACGCATTTCCCGCGCTGTTGATGCCCGTCATTCTACTTTACGGGATCTATGGCGGTGTCACCACGCCGACCGAAGCAGCGGCTGTTGCGGCTTTCTATGCGCTGCTTCTGGCGGCCATGTTTTACCGCGCCATCACGCTCAAGGGGCTCTATCACGTGTTTGTCGACAGCGCCCGCTCTTCGGCTGCCGTCGGCATCGTGATCGGCGGCGCCTTCATCCTGAACTTCATCGTGATTTCCGAGCAGATACCGCAATCCATCTCGACCCTGCTGGAAGGATCCGACGTGAGCCCGATCCTGTTTCTGATCCTGGTGAACCTAATGATCCTGGCCCTGGGATGCGTGCTGGATGCGACGACGATCATCTTGGTAATCGTGCCGCTTTTCATTCCGACCTGCGAGGCGTTGGGCATCGATCTGGTGCATTTCGGCGTGCTGGTCGTCGTCAACTCGATGATCGGTCTTATTACGCCGCCATACGGCATCCTGCTCTTTGTCATCAATGCGGTGACGGAAATCCCGTTGCGCGAGATCATTACAGAGATATGGGCCTTCCTTGCGGTGTTGATCGCGGCCCTTCTGCTGATGCTGATGATGCCGGATCTGGTTCTGTGGCTTCCGCGTGTCTTCGGTTATCAGGGGTGAAAAATGGGCCTGTGCATCACGACGGCATCGGTTCCGGGCTCACTGCCCGAGAAGTTGTCGGCGATTGCGCTGGCCGGATTTCATGACATCTCGCTGAGCATTTCGGACATTGTCGGCTTTGATGGCGACCTGGATTTTGTCGCGGAACTGATAAGCGAATTCGGGCTTCGTGTGGCACTGATCGGGCCGGTTGAAGTCTGGAACAGTGCTGACCCGTCTTCCGCAATTGCCGGTAAAGCAAAACTAGCGCGGCGCTTAGGAACCGATTTGCTGATGATCGACATGCCTGAAGGGCTGGACCTGCCGAATATGCGGAGCGATTTTTCCGAAATGGCTCTGGCGGTCGGTGATGGCGGCGCAAGATTGGCGTTCAGACCCGGGCCGGCCAGTGACGCAAATGTGCTTGCTCTGATCGAAGACATTAATTTCCCGCATGTTGGCCTTGCACTGAACAGCCGCGACGCGCTGTCCGATGGTTCCAAACCGGCGCGGTTGCGTGATGTTCCCTCCGGTCGTCTCTTTCATGTCGAACTTGCCGATAGCTATCGCGCGGACCCCAAGACGCCGCTCTGGCCCGGACAGGGGGATTTGAACCTTGCCGGTTTCGTGCGCGTGATCGGCAAGTCCGGTTATAGCGGCGCGTGGTCGGTTACCGGCCCATTGCGACCGGAAAACGCGGCATCCGATGGCTATCGCGCTCTGGTCAACCTGCTGGATGATGCGGCCCAGTCCGAACCTGACCTGCGATTTCCGATCCCGAAACTGCCGCCGCGCATCTACAGCTCGGGCTATGAATTCATCGAATTCGCGGTCGACCGGACCGGGGCGAAAACACTGACAGACATGTTGACCGCCATGGCTTTTCGAATGGAACGCCGGCATGTGTCCAAGGATGTGGAACTGTGGCGGCAGGGCGCGGTCAATATCGTCGTAAATCAGGACCCACGGGGCCATGCCCATGACGCCCTCGTCGCCCACGGGCCGACGGTATGTGACATGGGACTGCGCGTCAGCGATGCCGACGCCACGGTGAAACGTGCTGCGGTTCTTGGCACACCGTCCTTCACCCAACCTGTCGGTCTGGGAGAACTGGAGATTCCCGCCATCCGCGGCGTCGGTGGCAACATCGTGCATTTCATCGACGAAAACTCGGATCTGCACCGGGTCTGGGACATTGAATTTGACCCCGTTCGCAAGACGCAGACCACACCACCCGCAGGCATCCGGCGGATCGATCATGTGGCGCAGACCATGAAGCATGACGAAATGCAAAGCTGGTTGCTCTACTACATTTCCACTTTCGAGATGGAAAAGACTGCGCTGGTGGATGTGGCCGATCCGTCAGGCCCCGTTCACAGCCAGGCCATCGCCAGTCCCGAGGGCGAAGTGCGACTGAACCTCAACGGTGCAGAGGGGCGGGAGACCTTCGCGGGTTCTTTTCTGGCCGACCAGGTCGGGGCGGGGGTGCAGCACCTGGCCTTTCTTACCGACAATATTTTCGAGACCTCGGACCAGCTCGAAGTGACGGGGTTTCCAAGGCTGCGGATCTCGCCCAATTACTATACCGAAACCCAGGCGCAATTCGGATTGAGCGATGCGATGACCGAAGAGCTGCACTCGAAGCATATCCTCTATGATCGCGATACCGCCGGGGAGTATTTCCAGCTCTACAGCGAGCCAGTTTTCGATGGGTTTTTCTTCGAAATTGTCGAACGGCGCGGGCGCTACCAGGGCTACGGCGCGCGAAACGCCGCCGTGCGCCTGTCGGCGCAGGTTAAGTTCAAGCAAGGCGTGCGGGCGGATGAGGCTCGGCCCCAACAGGAAAGATCCAAAGTTGAACACTGACACCGACGAGATACGACATTGGTGGCGCACGTCGATCATTGACATGGCCCCGGGGCGGATCGCTTTTCGCGGCAAGGCCATCGAAGAGCTGATCGGTCATGTCAGCTTTCCGCAGATGATCTGGCTGATGGTGCGGGGTGACGTTCCAAGCACGGCTCAGGCCGCGCTGTTCGAAGCGGCGCTGGTGGCCGGGGTGGATCACGGACCGCAGGCGCCGTCGATCGCCGCGGCGCGGATGGCCGCAACCTGTGGCGTTGCGCTGAACAACGCGATGGCCACCGGCATCAACATGCTGGGCAATGTACATGGCGGCGCGGGTGAGCAATGCGCCGAGCTTTATTATGATATCGCCGCTCGGATGGATCAGGGCGCGGCGCTGCAGGCGGCTGTCGATGAAGGTCTCGATGCCTGGCGCGCGCGCTACGGCAATATCGTCAGCGGTTTCGGGCACCGGTTTCACAAGCCCGTCGACCCGCGCGCGCCCCGGCTGATGCAGCTGGTGCGCGAGACCGCCGCCAAAGGTGCCGTTTCAGGCAGGTTCGCAGATATTGGCGAGAAAGTTCAGGCCAGGCTGGGCAATAACCGACCCCTTGCAATGAATATCGACGGCGCTACGGCCGTGATTTTCTGCGAGTTGGGGTTTGAGGCGCCTCTAGCACGCGGTCTGTTTTGTCTGTCGCGTAGTGTTGGCATCCTGGCCCATGCCTGGGAACAGACCCGTCAGGGCGGGCGCAACAAAGGCCCGATGCCACCAAATCTCCTCCCTGAATACGTGCCAGACGGTGAAGACTTAAAAAACCAAGCTGAGCTGATTAAAAATATGTTAAAGTAAAAAATATCATAGATTTTTTACTTTATATTATGATAAAAAGGGGTGTCTGTCATGAGGTGATTCACAATGGGCATTGGGGAGAGGAAAGAGCCGCTTTATTCGCTGGCGCATCTGACCCTGATTAACTGCACAGCGCCCGAGCTGATCTATATCGCGGCAAGGGCGGGCTATGACGCGGTCAGCCCACGCTTAATCCAGATGAACGTGCCGGGGGAGTTTACCGAATCCCCGCTCGACAAGCACATGATTACCGCGACCAAGACTGCGCTGGCCACGACGGGCCTCAAGGTGCTGGACGTAGAACTGGCGCGGATCACCGAAGATTGCGACCCGAAACGCTTTGAGCCCGCCTGCGAACTGGGCGGCGAGTTGGGCGCAACCCGCATGATCATGAGCGCATGGACGAAGGACCGGACCGACCGAAATTTCCTAATCGACTGCTATGCGGAAACCTGCGATATCGCGGCACCCTACGGGCTGAGTGTTGATCTGGAGTTTCCCTCTTTCTCGCGCCTGCGCACGCTGGACGAGGTATTGGACATCGTACGCGCGGCCGATCAGCCCAATGGCGGCATTCTGGTCGATACGCTTTATCTGCATCTCAGCCGGGTTGACCTCGCAGAATTGCTGCACGTGCCGGGTGACCTGCTGAATTTTCTGCATATTTCGGATGCATTGCCCGGCATTGCCGACACACAGCAGGGTATGATCCAGCTTGCCCGCGACGCGCGGCTTTACCCGGGCGAAGGCTGCATCGATTTCAAGGGCATCATCGAGAGAATGCCGCCGGTCGACTATTCGATCGAACTGCCCAACCAATCCCGCTTGGCCGAGCTGGGCTTCGAAGAACACGCGCGCCGCTGCCTGCAGCATGCCAAACACACTTTTGGCCATGTCACGTCGCAACGGCGCAATCACCCCATCATACCGATGCAAGGACAAGACCTGACACATGACCAAAGAGCTTACTGAAAAAGACCGCCAGTTTGCCGGCGAGATGCTGGCACGCGCCCGTGCGGCAATGGCAACCATCGAAGATTGGTCGCAGGAAGACCTCGACCGTCTCAGCCAGGCGATTGCCTGGCACGCGGGCAATGAAAAAACCTTTACGCGTCTGGCGCAACAGGGCGTTGACGAAAGCGGCATTGGCGATCGCGAAGGCCGCCCCGCGAAGCGGTTCAAGATCCACATGGTCCTGCGCGATGTGCTGCGCACGCCCTCGACCGGCGTTGTTGAAGTCGATGAAGCGCGCGGGCTGGTCAAATACGCCAAACCCGCCGGTGTGATTGCCTCTCTTATCCCGATGACCAACCCGGCGATGACGCCGCCGGTAACCGGTGTGTCTTCGGCCAACGCGCGCAACGCCGTGATCTTTTCACCCCATCCGCGGACGGCCGGGACCACCTGGGAGATGGTCGAAGTGATGCGTGCCGCCTGCCGTGCGGTGGGTGCGCCCGAAGACCTGTTTCAGGCAGTCCGCTACCCGTCGATCCCGCTGACACAGCACCTGATGGAAATCTGCGACCTGACGCTGGCCACCGGCGGCAAACCGATGGTTAAGGCGGCCTATTCCTCGGGCAGTCCCGCCTATGGCGTGGGCGCGGGCAATTCTTCGATCGTGATTGACGAGACCGCCGATATCGAGATCGCGGCGCGGAACACAAGGATTTCCAAGACCTCGGATTTCGGATCCGGATGCTCGGCCGACGGTAACATCATCATCCAGCGCTCGATCTACAACCGGATGGTCAGGGCGCTTGAGGCCGAAGGTGGATATCTGTGCAATGATGGGGAAAAGTCTCTGCTCGAAAAAGCGATGTGGGATGAAAAGGGCAACCGCACTTTCCCCACCATCGCCTGCCGCCCGCAGCAAACAGCGGATGTGGCCGGGTTTTCCATTCCCGAGGATCGAAAATTTCTAATGGTCGAGAACCAGGGCCAGATCGGCCCCGCGTACAAGTTTTCCAAAGAGAAGCTGACCACGCTCATGGCGCTTTATCATTTCGAGACATTCGACGACGCGTTGGAAACCGTGCGGCAGATCTACGAGGTTGGCGGCAAAGGCCATTCCTGCGGTATCTACTCGCATAATGATGACCATATCGATGCATTGGCCCGGCTGGCACCGGTCAGCCGGATGATGGTGCGCCAGCCGCAATCCAAGGCCAACGCCGGGGCCTGGACCAACGGCATGCCGATGACCTCATCGCTAGGCTGCGGCATCTGGGGCGGCAACATCACCAATGAGAACGTCACGATGAAACACATGATGAATTACACCTGGGTCAGCCGGCCCATCCCCGAGGACCGCCCGTCTGAGGCTGAGCTATTCGGGGAATTCTTCGGAAAGGAGATCGCATAATGGACGGCGCAGCAGTACAGGACAAAACCGTCGCCGAGCATATCGTCGACTTTCTTGAGCGGCGCGAGGTCAAGCATGTATTCGGCCTGTGTGGCCATACAAATATTGCGGTGCTCGCGGCGCTGGCCGAGAGCCCGATCGATTTCGTCACCGTGCGCCACGAACAGATCGCCAGCCATGCGGCGGACGCCTATGCGCGTGTGACCGGCAAGGCCTCGGTGGTGCTCAGTCACCTTTCTCCCGGGTTGACGAATTGTGCCACCGGGGTCGCCAATGCTGCGCTGGATTGCATTCCGATGGTGGTGATCGCAGGCGACATTCCGACGCATTACTACGGCAAGCATCCGCATCAGGAGGTCAACATGCACGCCGACGCGGCGCAATGGGAAATCTACCGCCCCTTCGTTAAGCGTGCCTGGCGGGTGGACCGTGCCGATCTGATGGCTGAAATCCTCGAAAAGGCCTTTCACCTGGCCGAAAGCGGGCAGCCCGGCCCGGTTCTGGTCAACGTGCCAATGGATATCTTTTCCGAGCGCATTCCCCCGGATACGTTCGACCGGATCGCCACCAACACGCGCGCGTTGGTCAAACCCTCAATCGATGACGCCACCGCCCGCGCGATTGTCGAGCAACTGGCGAACTCGGAAAACCCGGTGGCCTATGTCGGTGGCGGCATCCTTCTGGCGCAGGCGTCAGAGGAACTGCACAAATTTGTCGAACATATGGGGTTGCCGGTGGCGCACAGTCTGATGGGCAAGGGCGCGCTGCGTGACGACCATCCGCTGGTTCTGGGCATGACCGGGTTTTGGGGCACCGAGTTGGTCAATCAAAGCTGCCTCAACGCCGACACGATCTTTGCCGTGGGCACACGGTTCAAGGAGGCGGATTGTTCCAGTTGGTATCCTGGCTATACATTCAACATTCCTGGATCAAAGGTCATCCATGTCGACATTGAGCCCAGCGAGATCGGGCGCAATTATCCCACCGAAATCGGTGTGGTAGCGGATGCCAAGGCGGCGCTGCGCGTGCTGACGCGGGTGGCAAAAAAGGTGTATCCGGCTGGGTTCACCCGCGCCGAAAAGAAGGCCGAGATATCCAGTTTTCGCGCCGGTTTCAAAGCCCGCAACGCCGACATGGCAACGTCCGACGCCTTCCCGATGATGCCCGAACGCATTTTGGCCGACACCCGCGCAGCCTTGCCCGAAGACGCGATCATCACCACCGATGTGGGCTGGAACAAGAACGGCGTTGGCCAGCAATTCGACATTCTCACTCCCGGCTCAATCCTGACGCCTGGCGGTTTTGCCACCATGGGGTTCGGCCCGCCTGGTGCCCTGGGCGCCAAGCTGGCCGCACCTGACAGGGTTGTTCTCAGCCTCGTGGGGGATGGCGGTTTTGGGCAGAACCCGTCAATGCTGGCCACCGCGGTGGAACTCAACCTCGGTGTCATCTGGCTGGTGATGAACAACAACGCCTTTGGCACCATCGCCGGGCTGCAAAAGGCACATTACGGCCTGACTTACGGGACCACATTTCCTGGATCTGCCGAGGCGCCCACCAATGGGCCGGGCTACGCCGAGATCGCACGGGCATTTGGCGCCGAAGGCATCCGCGTCAGTTCAGCCGACGAATTGCTGCCAGCGCTGCAGGCGGCCATCGCAAGCGGCAGGCCTACTGTTCTGGATGTACCCATGATAAACAACCCGACGCCCACAACAGGACATTGGAACATCCTCGACATTTACTCTCCCGACCGGGATGTATCCCACGTCGCGACTTGATGCCGGATGGGCTGTTCTCGGCCGAATTGGAGACCACAATGTTCAAAAATATCTTGATCCCCGTCGCCCTGGATCACCAGACGGATCTCGACAAAACGATTACTATTGCGCGCGCTCTGCAGGGCGAAGCGGGCAAGATCACGCTTGTCGGCGTTGTCGAGGATATACCGGGCTATGTGGCCGAATATGTGACCGTCCGGCCATCTACCAAGATTCAGCAAGCCATTCGGGATCGGCTTCAGGCGGAGGTCGTCGGACAGGACAGTATCGCCGTCGAAGTCATGACCGGCAAGCCAGGGTTGGCAATTGCCGAGATGGCCGAAAAAACCGGCGCCGATCTGATCGTCATCCGATCACACCGGCCTGGCATTGAGGACTATTTCCTCGGTTCAACCGCGTCACGCGTGGTACGCCGTTCGCCCTGCACCGTAATGGTTCTGCGATAGGTATTAGGATGTTCAATTACAAAAAAATCGTGTCAGAAATGTGCCGATAAAAGCCACTGTTCCGAGCCCCGCAGAAGGAAACTTTGTCCGCGCTGTGTGAACCTGCGATTCCATAAATGCCGCTGCTTGCGCGAATGGCTGCAATCTCCGCCGCATTGCAAATAGGATTCTTGCGAAGGTGCAGCATTTTCTGTGCTGCGAGCGCGCGCAGCGACAAATCAACACTTCTGCAAAGGGCTCATTGCCGTCATTCGCTGCAGTATCATGAGTGACCGCTTTGTCGACTAAGCGGCCGTCGCAAATGACGAAGTGACAGGATGTTGGAACGGCGCTAATCTTACAGAATTGATTTTAAGTTTCGCAAGAAAGGTTTGTTCAATGAAACATTGCAATGCATTTTTTGGTTTTACTCTTGGCCTCGTGGTATCTGCATCTGCGGCGTTGTCCGGAGAGGCCATAACCGGAGCCGCGCTGGAAAAGTTAATCTCCGGCTTTGAGGGAACCAACGATGGCTTTAAGATGACGTTCAACGCGAACGGAAAACGTCAAAATGATTGATGGTAATGACGTTTATGAAGGCACCTGGAACGTGACCAATGATGCCGTTTGTACTGAGATCAAGGCCCTACGCAATGGCGCTCCCACCTGTAGAACTGTAACTGACGAAGGCAACAATCAGTTTAAAATGACCAGAACAGATAACGGAAAGTCACTTTTTCTGTCCAAACAGTGACCCCTGGCGGAGACCTCTTGTACAAGACAAATATCTCAGCTGTTGTCTCTATCTGATCTGTATAACTCGATGTGCTATCCAAGTTTTGGACTGTATGCATGTCCGCGTTGGGCTCGACGTGTCCTCCGCGGCGGTTGCAAAGCGCACAAAACGGTCATTCAAAAAGTAGATTTCAACGGTTGGTTTGTCCCGCACAGTGTGAGTTCGCATGTCGCGTGATTTCACGGTCGCAGCGAATGTCTCCACTGGCGGGCCGCACCGCAGCACCGGTCAATGTCGCGAGTGACCGCAATGGGACGCGAGCTCCCAAATTCCACCGTCTGCACTGTCAGCCCTGTCAGCCTCTGGCGTTTGCCTCGGTTTTGCTGAACAAGCAGGGGCATGGAACAGGCTGACGACACTTTCCCCGACACCCAATCGACACCGATCCCCCCGTGGCAGCGCCTGATGACGGGGCAAGGGTTCCTCATCGAGCTACACCGCCTCTATGACGCCCGGTTCCTGCTGGAACTTGAGATGCTGGTTGGTCCCAAGGCCAATGTTGACGACCTGCGCAAAGGGGTTGAGGCCGCAGCGCGGGCCTATATCCTTGCCGCCAGCGACACGTCCTCCCGTCACAAGAGAAGGCGCACGGTCGTGCCAAAAGCGAGCCCTGCCTTACGAATGGTTTTACGGCAATTTCTGTGTGCGCAGTGCGGTGAAGCAGATAGGCGATTGGCGTGAATTTGCTGCGATCCACTCCCGCAAAAATTTATCTATCCCTGCCACTGTGTCCGCTTTTCCTTGCCACCTGCAGCACGTTGATACTCCTACCCGCCAAACAGCGCCAACTTTTTGATCATATTTCAATTGCGCCATTCGAAGGTTCGATGGCTTGCTATCAGGACAGGCGGCACTCGGGCCATGCGGGTTGTCCGCCCTATCAATCAGCAACCGGGAATGAGAATGATGACTTTCTTAAAAAAACTTGCCGGCTCCACGCTCGGCCTACTGATCACGCTGGGATCCATATTGCCGGCCCGGGCGGAAACCACGCTGACTGTCATGACCTTCAACATCTGGGGCGGCGGTGCCAACGAGCAGAAACCCGTCGATGAGACGGCCGATATCATCCGCCGTGCCGGAGCAGATATCATTGGACTGCAAGAAACACGCTTGGAAGGCGATCCCTGCGAGGCGGAAAGCTGCCCGCCCACGGGGGAAAGCGTCGCGGCCAAACTTGCGGCTGCCCTGGGCTATCACCATTACGACCAAACCGGCGACAGCCCGGCCCTGTGGGCCAATGCCGTGATCAGCCGTTACCCCATCGACGGACCGCTGCCCAAGAATCTGGGGGTGCGCATCGATGTTAATGGTCGGACCATCAACGCCTATAACATTCACCTAAATGACTTTCCCTACCAGCCCTACCAGCTGTTGGAGATCGAATATGGCCCCGCCCCCTATATTCAAACCGGGGAAGAGGCTGTTCATTTTGCTTTGCAGGCAAGAGGATCCGGCCTGACTGATCTGGTTGACGCCATGACGGCCGCCGGGCCTGCGGATGCCAGTTTTGTCTTCGGCGATTTCAATGAACCCTCACATCTCGACTGGACTGACCGGGCCGTTACGGCTGGCCTGCAACCAGTGCCGGTTGCCTATCCGGTCAGCAGCAAACTTGCGGAACTGGGTTTCCTTGACGCCTATCGGACGGCGTTTCCCAATGAGGTGGCCAAGCCGGGCTTCACCTGGACACCCGGCCTGGACCCCACGGATCCCGAGGATCATCTGGACCGGATCGACTATATCTATGCCAAGGGCAGCGGGCTGAAAATCCTGAAGTCACAGGTCTGGGGCGAGGCCGTCCCCCAAGCGGATGTGGCCGTCGAGCCATGGCCATCGGACCATCGCGCGGTCACTGCGGAAGTGAAATTCTGATCAGCGAGGGGCTGCTTGCGAGCAGCCCACGGTGCCCCAGCGCCGAAGAGTCCCCGTGTTTAGAATCTCGGAGTGAAACCTTCATCATCCGGCCCGATCTCATTATCGACACAGTATTTCAAGTAGTCACCCAGTTCAGGCGAATCGACCGGGATTCGGCCGCAGGCTCGCAGCAGCGCCCTGAGGTCCGGGTCCCGACCCATTGGCTGCCAGAAGACGCGCATGCTGATGATCTGGTGGGCACTATCTGGGACGATCCCCGTCATCAGGCCTGTCAGGCTGTTGGGTTCTTCAAAATCGGAACCGTACAGGATCGTTTGCCACAAGGATCGCCCGACCCTTCTTTCGCGGTCGATGATAATCAGCCGGTCGGCGGAACCGAACACCAGGCCTTCATATTTGAGAACCTCCGGCAGGTTATGGCTGTCACCGCAGACCCGCTCGATCTGCTTGCACATCAGGCTGCCTTTTTTGGAATAAATTCGAGCCAGGCTGCGATAGATGAAGGGAAGCTTCCGGTCCGGCCAGTAATAGAAAAGGTAATAGCCAACAAATTTCTGCAAGCTCTCCTGGTCCTGTGGCCGGACCAATTGGTCAAAGAACTGGCGGGCAGGGTCGTGCCCGCCGCCGGTAATTGCCGGGCGAAGCTGAACCAGCTCCTTGAATTTCTGGTGTTCCAGAAAGATCTCATTTTCATCGAGGCCGAAATGGTCGCAAATCCGCCTCAGGCTCGCCAGTGACGGCTGGGTTTTGCCGGCAAGATAGCGGCCGAACTGCTGGCGGTTGATCTTCAGCCGACGGCTTATGTCCGAAACGGACCGGGCATATCCACTCAATAGTCGGAGATTGGCGGGCAGATCCTCAACCGGCATGGTTTCCTCATGTTATCTTAAGGCAGACGATCATAGCGCTGGACAGGAAGCAACCCGCCATTCGCTGCGGGTGCGAGCCATTCGGAGCGAGAGATTGAAAGCAGACCTTCAGAATGAATTGACTTCGAGCATCACTCTGCACCTCCGCAAGTCAGTTCGGAGGCCATTTCGAAAGTGCTGCGCTGTTGAGTGTCAGCATCACGCGCCCGACTCAATACTCAGCCGTCACACTCTTCAACAAGGACCGAAATGTCCGCTCTTGAGAAGCGTCTTGCTCGTGTCCTTGCGAAGTCTTTACCAGACTGGCATTGACAGGATGCAGACGCGGCGGTTTCGCCGCGCCCTGTTGCAGGGTCACTCGACAAGCATGATTTCGCCCGGCCGCCATGTCTGGTCGAACCAGGGCTCAAGCGGACCGTAGAGGCGCAGGATCGTGTTCCAGCCGCGACCGGGAATCGTCTGGATCCAATTGCTCTCCCAGCCTTCGGGTGCCTCGGGGCCAAAGTAGATGTCGGTCGAACCGTCGTCATTCTGGACCACGCCCTCGGTATTGCTGCCGATAGCGGGGAACTGCATGTCGGTTTGCAACATCGAGCGTGTCTGGTTGTCGTAGAGCGTGAAGGACCAGAAATCCTCTGCCGGTGGATTCGGCGGGACGACGATCTTGTACGTGTTCGAGCCGTCGAGCGCGTTGCCGTCGGAATCGCGATAGGTGAAGGCGTATTGCGAGCCCTTGCCGACGGCCTTCACCGCCATCGCAGGGGTGATGCCCGTGGCGTAGAAGTGGAACATCGAGCGGAAGTCATGCAGCGTCACACCGTCCAGCACGAAGGTATAGGCACCACCCGGAAAGGCGTTCTGCCAATAGCTCTCGCCCGGGTACCACAGCGCGCGGTCATCGCGCGGCTTGGATACCAGGGTCTTGACGATCACGCTTCCCGCTGAAGCGGCGGCTTGGAGGATTCTCTCCGTGCGCTCGTCCGGGGCGAACTCCTGTCCCTTGACGATCCCAATCGAGGCAAGGTGGCCGAAGATCTCGGGGCTCTCGCCGTCGAGCGGTTCGCTCTGGATCACGGTGTCGATCTCTTCGAACATGCGCGCGTCCATAACATGGATAGTGTTGAACTCCTGTCCCGAGACGTTGACGAATGTCATTTCCGGCGGATTGTCGGCTTGGCTCAGCGGGTAAAGCCTGAAGATCTCCTGCGTCTGCATCACAGCTTGATCGGTAGAGCCGTCGATGGTGAAGCCTCGCCATAGGAGCCAGTTTCCGAAGGTGCTCGGGCGCATGACGGCGGTGTAGCCCTCCTCGTCTACCTCGCCTTCATAGCCGGGCGGAACGATCAGAAACTTGCCGCCCTTGCCCTCGTCGGGGCCAAGATTGCCGAAGTCGGCCACGTATTTGAACCAGCCATCGTTGACGAGGCCGAGCACGTTCGGCGGCGTCTCCATCACCATCGGCTCGTCGCCGAGATCGAGCCACGCCGTCTGATAAACGCTCGTGGTGTTAGGGGTAAGGAAAAGTGCGCGCGAATCCATGAGGTCGGCAAATTGAAGAACCGTGGTGTTCGCGGGGCCGAAGGCTTCGATTCCGCGGCGCATAGCATCCATCGACGCGATCTTGATGCCGCTCAGATAAGCTTCCAACGCATGGTGGAAGTCGAGCAGGTTATAGATCTTTTCGGTCGATTCAGCGTCTGGTACGCCGTCGAAAAAATTGAGGTCACCGAGCCGAGTCTGAATGTTGTCCGGTGTCGTGATCCCGTCGGGCAAATCTGTTGTGAACTTAAATGTCAGTGCGTCTTGCGCGACGACCGGCATCGCTGTCATGAGCGCGGTCGTAGCGGCCAGCAGGTGTCTTTTCATATCTCTTCCTCCATGAGACTTGAAACCAATGATCGTTGTGCGCCGCTTAGGCGCGCTATCCGGGCAGAATGCAGGGCAGCGTGTCGCGCCTGATCTAGCGATTTTGGTCGGCTCACTCGATCCGCTCGACATCGGCCAACTTCCAACCGCTTTCGATCCAGCCCTGGGCCGGCCCATAGAGGCGGAAGAGTAGGAAGAAGTCCTCCCCTGTGGGAATCCAGTTGCTTTCCATTCCCTCGGGCGGTTCGGGTGCGAAGTTGACATCGGTCGAGCCATTGTCGTTGACCTGCATGTCGGGCAAGTTGGGGCTTGCAAGACCGACGCGCTCCGCGCCGTCGACAAAGCCTTTCGTCTTCATCGAGTAGACGATGACCGACCAGAAATCCTCTGCTGGCGTGTCGGCGGGAACAGTCAGCCTGTAGGTGTCCGTTCCGTTCAGCCTCTCACCATCGCTGTCTTTCAGGCCGGTCAGGTAGAAAGTACCGCCGCCGAGCGACTTTGGCAGGTAGGTAATCCAGAAGTACGAGCCGCCCGCCCGGTCGTCGATCAGTACCATGTCGTCGGTGACGTAGGGAAATCCCGCCTGGGGCTGGCCCTCTGCAAATGCCCAGACACCCCATTGCCTGTCCTCCCAGAGCGGCACGACCGAGCGAGTGACGAAATGCTCCTGCATCGTGTCATAGGCGCACTGTAGTCCCTCCAGCAACGCTTGCTCCATCTCGCCATCGGGCTCGAAGGGTTTTCCCCGCACTATTCCGAGCGAGGCGAGCATGCCCATCATCACCTTGTCCTGCGCTAGTACAGGCTCGCGCTGCACGACAGCGTTGAGATCGTGAAAGAATGTGATGTCGTAGACAGGCAGTGTGCTGACCGGGTTCTTGTAGGTATCGACGAACATGGAAGGTGCCGGATCTTCCGCCTCCGACAGGGGATACCATTGGAGCGTCCGGGCATAGGCCGCCTGATCGGCCGAAGTACCGCCATCCTTGGCCACGGGTCGGAAGGCGAAATGGACGCCATAGGTGTTGGAGCGGGCGGTGTAATAGCCTTCCTCGGGCACGTCGCCCTCGTAATCCGGCGGCAGGATCAGATACTTGCCGCCTTGGCCCGCATCCTCGCCGCTTGTACCCACGTCGAAGACGGGTACCTGCCAGGCATTCACGATTGTGCCGAAAAACGCCGCCTTGTCGCCGGCCGGGGGCACGTCGATCACGATCGGACCATCTGCGATCGTCAGACCGGCATAGGTATAGGGGGTCACATCGTTGGCTGTCAGGAAGCCGTGACGGCTATCCATGGGTTCGGTCATGTAGCCGATGACGCCAGCTGCGGCGCCTGCGTCGCGCTGAAGCGCGAGTTCGACATCGTAGACCCCCACGGCCGGCATGCCCCATATCGCCGCCTCGCAGGCACGGCGCACCGCCGTGTCCCGTTCGACGGCGGACATCTGGGCCAGAGCCGCGCTCCCGCTGACAAGTTGGGCGCAGAGCGACAGGATGAGATACTTTCGATGCATGATGTTTCTCCCGTAGTCACCGTATTGTTACAAACCGGGTAAGGCAGGGACAGGGCAAACTGCTAGCACTTTGCGACAGTGGCTCATGCCAGTAAGCTCATCGCGCGATGACATCGAATGACGTCCCTCTTATCCACACGTCGGGCCTTGTAGGGCTGACAGACTTCGTGCGCGCAGAGTTCGGCGAGCGGCCTCTCGCGAAGGCCTATGCCGATGCTGGCCTGGCGAGAGATGTGGAGCGCCGCGCGCCGGGTTTCATCCCCGAAGTGTCGATTGTCCTATTCCTCGCCTCCACGGCACGCCTGATGGGAGACGAGTTTGCGGGCATTCGTCTGGCAACCGCGGTCAGCTTCGAGCGCTACGGATATTGGGGACGATACCTGTCGCAGGCGGCTGACCTGGCGGAGTGTTTCGGGCGCCTGAAGCGCATCGTTCCCCTGCACACGCCCTATGACGGTGTGCGAGTCGAAATGGTCGGAGGGCGGGTGTGGCTGAGGCAGCGGTTCCCATCGGCTTCCGTGCCTGAATATCATCACCTGGCCTGGGCCACCTTGGGCATCCTGATAGATCTGTGCCGGCAGTTTCTTGGCCGCGACTGGCTGCCGCTCGCTGGCGAGATCGACCTTCCAAGGCCCAAATACACCGAGGCAATTGAGACTATATTTCCGTTTCCGATGAACTACGGTTCGGGCGAGGTCGGTCTGGCGCTCCTTCCCGAAGAGCTGCGCGTTGCCCGTCCGCCTTTCGAAGGCCCCTTGACTACATTCGGCGACGTGTTGCGAGAGCGCGGACCGCGCCGGGAACTCGGATTCCTGTCCGCCGTCCGCGAGGTGGTGGATGTACAGGTCCGGGCCGGCAATGTCAGCATGGAGAATACGGCGCGCATGTTCGATATAGGACCACGTCGTTTTCAGCGACGTCTCGGCGATGAAGGTGAGTCGTTTCGAAGGCTGGCTAACGCCGCTACGGTATCGCGGGCCTGTGCGTTGCTGAACGAGACCGACTTGCCGATCAAGTCCATCGCCGGAGAACTGGGATACGCACATCTCCCCAGCTTCACCCGTGCCTTTGCCTCGATTACCGGTTCGAGCCTGTCAGAATGGCGGATTCGACGGCGGCGTTGAGAAAGCGAGTTTCATCGGCCAACGGTTTCCGGCGTCTGCAACCTTGAGGCAGCGCCTATAGTTGCCTTTATTGTTATTTCCGGTTCGTCTGCATCTCAGTCATTGAACGGCGCCGATAGTTGCAGGAGCAGCGAATGTCTTCTCTGCCGGCCGTATCGCAGCGGTAATGCCCCTTGGCTAACGGTAGGAATGGGCCGACAGCCGTCAATCGCTCGGATGCAGTGTGTGACGGTTTTGTTCCGCATGCGGTCGACTATCCACTCAAATGCTTAGGGCTCCTTTTTTATGGTAGCATTGATCAATTGCGTGCGCACACCTTTTGACTTGCTCGCAAAATGGAGGTGGGAAAATGTTGGCTGATCGATACGGACTTACTCTGACAACCAACGATCCTAAAGCGCGGGACGCCTATGTCACGGGGCTTGATCACATTCTTGCAGCCACTTTTGGTGCGAGCGACGCCTTTTCCGCTGCCATTGAGGCCGATCCCAGTTTTGCTCTTGGTTACGTTGGGCTTGCTCGGGCTCGAATGTATGAAAACGATATGCCGGGCGCTCAAGAGGCGATGGCGTCGGCCCACGCCTGCGCGTCCGGCCTCACCGAACGCGAGGAAGGGCATCTCGCGGCCCTGGGTCTCCTGCTTCAGGGACGTGTTTCCGAGGCGCGAAGCGCAGTTCAGGAACACGCTGCACGTCACCCGGGTGATGTTCTTGTCGCACAAATCTGTACCAACATTTTCGGTTTGATCGGGACATCTGGCGAACCCGGTCGGGAAAGCGCGCAACTTGCCTACACTACCAGACTCTATGATGCCCTGGGCGAGGATTGGTGGATCTATGAACGTGCATGGTCAGGCGCTGTGCGAGGTTGGACGACTTGATGAGGCCATGTCCATGATGGACAGATCGCTCTCCTTGAACAATGCCAACGCAAACGCGTCGCACTTCAAAGCACACACGCTGTACGAACAGGGTTCTGGGGAAGCTGGTCGCATCTACCTTGCCGACTGGATCGCGGACTATGATGCGCGCTCTGTGTTGCACGGCCACCTAAGTTGGCATCGCGCTCTGTGGGCCTTGGAGCAGGAGGATGAAGCGGAGCTGTGGGCGATTTACGAAGGCGCTATCGCACCCGCCGTGTCCTATTCATTGCCAATAAATGTTCTAACCGATGCTGCTGCACTTCTGTACCGCTCCGAGATTGCGGGTCACAAGGTGGCGCCCGCGCTTTGGCGCGACCTCAGCGACTACGCCTCACGGTTTTTTCCGAACCCGGGCATGAGTTTTGCGGACATTCACAGCGCGCTGGCCCACTCTATGGCTGGAGACGGAGAACGCCTCGCGGTCCTGACTGAAACACAATCGGGTTTTGCGGCGGACCTCGTACGTCCAGTGGCAAGTGCTTGGGATGCGATCGCACGGCAGGATTGGACGGTTGCACTGCAACAGCTCACACCGGTCATGGCGGATCACGCGCGCCTGGGCGGCAGCCGTGCGCAACGCGACCTATTGGAACTGACATATCTGAACCTGCTGTTGAAATCGGGACATATCCAAGAAGCCTATCGAACGATTACAGCGCGGCGCCCGATCTTCAGCCAGGCAGCGCCCGTTGCTGGCTTTGTTTGAATTCGCAGAGCTTCAGTTGATTAGCTCGTCTAACAAGGCCCCCTTGAGCTGAGTTGCGAACGACTACTTAGTTCCCGCGATCTGTGAATTTGCCCACCGAGCAAATTTCGGTATTGCAACGAATGGCAGCTTTGTGGGCTGCGGGCGCAGAAGTTTCGCGTGTCGCCGAGTGACCGGAATGGGCCGATAGAGGAACCAGCGATGTTGCCAATCCACAACACGCTGCCAACTCGCTCCGCATGCTTCCGTAGTGCCTCCGGCGGGGATGGCACAAATAGAAACGCCGCCCTGAGGCGGTATTTAAGCATCTGTAATTGTGCGTTTATTTTGGTTGCGGGAGCAGGATTTGAACCTGCGACCTTCAGGTTATGAGCCTCACAGGCGTATGTTTGCTGATATTAGCTGAAGCTATTTCTTACTAGCTTTATCAGTATGTTACCATTGTTCTGGCTTGTTTTTTACATTCCCTACATTGTCCAAATTTGCTCTCCGGTGTAGCACCAGTGTAGCACCGCCAACATTTGTAGCACCAATGCAATTCAAGGATACACCGTGGCCAGTCACCGTTTGAACTTCACCAAAGCCGTCCTTCTGAAAGCCCCAGCCGCCAAGAAAGGATCGCGGGATTACTACTATGATGAACGGGAAGCTGGTCTTGTACTGGCCGTGACGGGCGCGGGATCGAAGAGCTTCTATCTCTACAAACGGATTGAAGGGCGACCCGAACGCCTGTTGCTCGGCAAATTTCCTGACATGACCGTGGAACAGGCCCGCAAGGCGGCAGCTAAGGCCAAGGGCGGTATTGCGTCCGGAGCGAACCCTCAGAAAGAGAAACGAGCGGTTCGGGATGAAATGACCTTTGGGGCGCTCTTTGCTGAATACATGGACAAGTATTCCAAAGTTCACAAGAAGTCGTGGAAATACGACGAACGGGAAGTCAACAAATACCTGTCGCATTGGTTCCGCCGCAAGATTTCCAGCATTGACCGGGCCGAGGTGGAACGGCTTCATGCAAAGGTCGGCAAGGAAAATGGTCTCTATCAGGCAAACCGCCTGCTTGAGCGCATCCGGTCCATTTTCAACAAGGCCATTGAATGGGGTTGGAAAGGTGTGAACCCGGCAATCGGTATCAAGAAGTTTCGGGAACAAAGCCGCGACAGGTTCTTGCAGCCGGACGAGTTGCCCCGGTTCTTCGAGGCATTGGCAAATGAACCCAACGAGGCAGCACGGGATTTCTTTATGATTTCCCTTCTGACCGGGGCGCGAAAGTCAAACACGCTGGCAATGATGTGGAAGGATATCAACTTCCAATCGGCAACATGGCGGATTGAAGAAACCAAGAACGCCGATCCGCTGACGGTCCACCTGCCCCAGCAGGCGGTTGAATTGCTGATCGAGCGGAAACTGAAGTCGGACAGCCCTTACGTATTCGAAGGTTCGGGCAAGAGCGGCCATCTTGCCGACCCCAAGAAGGCTTGGAGCCGAATTTTATACGAAGCCGGGATTGAAAACCTGCGCATCCACGACCTGCGCCGCACTTTGGGCAGCTATCAGGCGGCGACGGGAGCGAACGCGTATATCATTGGCAAGTCGCTTGGGCATCGGTCGCAGCAGTCCACTGCAATCTATGCAAGGCTGAATCTAGACCCTGTCCGAGAGAGCGTAGACAAGGCGACCGAGTTGATGTTTTCGCAAGGGAAGTAGCGAAGAAAGTGTGAATTCGCTTCAGGTGCGAGCCAGTCAAGCCGAAATGTCGGCAGCCGACATTCAGATGGCGTCAAATCCCAAGGTTCTTCTGCATCGTCGCATGGCAGCTTCGAGCCCAAAACGGAAGCGTGTGAGCGGTTGACTTTAAATGCACAGCCACAACAAGTATTCTTGCTAAAGCTGATTTCCCTACAAGCCACTTTTGGAACTACATTAGATGTTTAAAGTCGATATTCGGAACTTAGGTAGGTACCTTCACGTCACAGGCTACGCCGATGGAAGTGACTGGTTGTTCTGGGTTGGCTTCGAGACAACGCATGCAAATGTGGGCAACGGCAATCGTGTCTGGGCGTATGATGGGAAATCATCATTCAAAATTTTTGACGCGACCTCCAAAAGCTTGATCAAGGTGCTTGAGTTGCCTGATGGGGAGAAAACCTACGGGGCAATGGCGGTCAATAGCCAAGACGGCACCAAGGTGTTTGTGCGTACTTCGTTTGAAGTGGAAACTAGTGACCAGCCAGAGGGTCAGACCTTCAGAAGATTACATGCGATATCTCTGGAACATTGTCGAGTGGTCAACTCTTCCGATCATTTTCGGGACATCTATGGAACTCCATTTGTCGAGGTCTGCAACGGAACAATTCGATTCCCGATACATGGAGACAGTTCTGCCACGGGGACAGGGTTGTTTGATCCCGACACAGGATCAACAAGTGTAGATGTACTCGAAATGGATGGGCCCGGCTTTTTTTCTGTTAGTCCGAAAGGTTCTTATTTGCTTCGCCCCGAGTTGAGTATCTTGCCCAGAACAGACGTAAGGGCCGGCCCCCTTGGCTTTCTGCACATAGGAGAAAAAATCAGATACTATGGCTTTGGGCTCCAACTTTGGCAAACGTCACCCCTTCGCCTGTTGCGCCGGTTATTCGTAGCTTGGAAAACGTCAGACGACTTCAAATTTAGAAGTTTTCTCAATACGCGGGATTCTTTGGAGGAAAACCAACAGGTAACAAGCAAAGTGTTGGATGCGGTTTCAGATCACTGCAAAAGGCACAATCTAAGTCCGACAAAGGCGCTTAGGGAGTTTCCACCAGCATTGGGAATAAACCCGCAGCACAAGTTATTTTCTTATTGGTTTCACGAAGTTTGGAATCTTGAAAAGCTATTGGTCTGGGAGCCGGATGAATCAGCTTTCTGGTGTGCGGTCAATGACAGCATAGTTCGCGTCGAGATCACCGGCGAAATGTCCCCGCGATTGAATCTCAAACGGCTCCCAGACCCCCCAAGATCCAATTTGATCTACAATGACTTTGTTAGAAAGATCACCCCTGCCGGAAACAAAACGGCTCATGTTGTGTACCCTGAAGGGATCGCCATTTTGGACGGTGCCCCCCAAAGACGACCGCAATGCATTGTATTAGTGCCCAAAGATTTTGATGGGTGGCACAACCCACCGTCTGGCGACAACAAAACTCTACGTGAAATCGATCAACGTATTCACGCGATAGAGGCCGAACGAAATACCTTAACTGTTAAGCTTAGTTCATTGTCACAGGAAGACTGTATCGTCGCAATCAAGGAGCTTGCAGAATTTGTCGCGGAGCTACCCTCCAGTGACGAAAATGTTCGCATGTTTGAGGCTACATTCGAAGTTCAGGATGAGCCGCTTGATGAAGGTGCTTTCTTTGATCATGTTCGCGACAACTGTCCTGAAGCCGTGGTGCCTCTTCGCGACTTGATTAGTGAAACGATCAAACTGTCTGAACGTACCAATGGCAAGTTGGCTTGGCGAACGAGCTCACTGTCTAAAGGTGAAAGGGACATGACTGCGATATTCGCAACAGCAGCAAGAGCACTTGGAGTGCTCGATGCAAAATCGGTCGACCTCGTAAGGAAGTACGGTGATCTGGTGGACGAGGAGCACGAATATTTTTACTCGTTACATACCATCCCAGCAGTAATCGAGGCTCATGGGTGGACGCGCGAAGTAATTGATCTTGTGGTCAGAATGACGCTTGTCGGGTTCAGAGACAGCTTTGAATCCCCTGAAAAAATTTGGTATGGGCTGGGCCTTGGTAAAGCCGTGAAGAGCGCAGGAAGCCCGCAGGATTTCGCAGATCGCCTGCGCCGGTTGTCAGATGGATGTAGTTACACTGATTTCGAGGCGCTTGCCTCTAACAGCGTTGGCCCCCAAGGGGAATGGCTTGAATAACTCATCAATGAACTCAACTTTCGTTGAGATTGGGTCGCAATCAGCGGCCATCTAAGAAATTCTGTGGCAGGCCTTCTGATAGCTATCCAAATTCCGCAATAATGCCCCGAGTCAGTTGCTATCGAATCCATAGCTCGGTCGGCTTCTGGAAACCATAAGTTGTGCAACGTCCATGACAGTGAATGGCAGCTTCGTCCGGAGGGTGTGTGAAAACTCTGACCGTCCGGCGGAGTACACCGAAAACACCCTTTATGTGCGCTCTCTCGCGCTACTTGGAGTAGCTTTTGCACAGGTGCTGAAAACGAGCGCGACGAGAGAGCTCATGGGCCGGAGTTTTCACACACCCTCTCCGCCCAGTGTGAGTTCGCATGTCGCGTGATTTCGCGGGCGCAGCGAATGTCTCCACTGGCGGGCCGCACCGCTGCACCGGTCAATGTCGCGAGTGACCGCAATGGGACGCCATCTCCCAAATTCCACCGTCTGCACTGTCAGCCCTGTCAGCCTCTGGCGTTTGGCTCGGTTTTGCTGAACAAGCGATGGCATGGAACAGGCTGACGACACCCGCCCCGACACCAAAGCGGCACTCATCCCGCCATGGCAGCGCCTGACGGCGGGCCACGGCTTCCTGATCGAGCTACACCGCCTCTATGATGCGCGATTCATGCTCGAACTTGAGATGCTGGTTGGTCCCAAGGCCAATGTTGACGACCTGCGCAAAGGGGTAGAAGCCGCAACTCGGGCCTATATCCGCGAACGCCGCAGGATGCGCCGCCGCAAGCCGGGGGTGATGGAGCACCGCCGCCTGTCCGCCTTGTCGGAAAAGCTTGGCGCGGTGTCCGTTGAACTCGCGCGGGTTCAGGCCTCGCCCAATTGCTCGGGGAAACTGGCCGACGCGCTGGAAACGCAAGCCCGATCAGCTGACCCAAGCGCCGCCGGAATTGCAAACCTGATCGAAGGCGCGTTTGGTCCCGGTGACCCTGTAGGCCACATCGCGTCGTTTCTCGACCTGTTGCAAAAGGCCGCCGCGCAAACGGTTGCTCTGGGCGAGAATGACAGCCCAAGCAGCTACTATGAGGCCGATCTGGATCGCTGGCAGCGCAGGTCAAAGCAGACCGAAAGCAAACCCGTCTTTGCCTTGGCCCGTGCTTTTCGTCCCTGCTGGGACCGCAACGCCATGCGCCCGTTCAACGCGGGCCGCTATGATCCGGCCACCAAGCAGAACAAGGCCCGCGCCGTGGATGCGATTCATCTGATCGGCCAAAAGCTTGACCCCGACCTGACACGCGCCCGTGTGGTCACGGTGATGCGGGAGATTTAGCCACATTCTTGCCGTATTCTGTGGCAATTACCTGACCCCGTTTCCTACGTACGCACTGTTTTTTTGCTCCCTGCTTCATCGGTTTAGCGCTGCCCAATTGCCCCCTAGATGTTCCTTCATCGATCAAAATTCATGGAGGAAATCACAATGCCAAAACAGGCAAACACCTTGCTCAAACCCGAAGAGGTCGCGGAACGCCTCGGCGTGTCCACAACCACCCTTGCCACATGGCGCTGCACCAAGCGCTATCCGCTGGCCTATGTCAAAGTTGGCCGCTTGGTCCGCTATCGCGCAGGCGACGTTGACGCCTTCGAGATTGCCCGTCTTCAGGAGGTGGTGGCAAATGACTGGTAACTGGAAGCCCATCGAATTTGCCGCCATCGCGGAACTGGCCCGGATCAACCTGCGCAGCCTTCTGGCAGAATGGTTGCCCGATGGCCGGATCATCGGGCGCGAATGGGTGGCGCTGAACCCCACCCGCGCGGATCGCTCGCGCGGGTCGTTTCGGATCAATCTCGATAGCGGCCTGTGGGCCGACTTCGCAACAGATGACAAGGGCGGCGATGCCATCAGCCTCTTTGCCTATCTCAACGGGGTGCAGCAGGGACAGGCCGCGCGTGCGCTGGCCCGGCGTCTGGGGGTGCAGGCATGAGCGCGCTGCCAGACCTCCGCCACCCGACTGCCGGTGTGGCTGACACCCAGCATGTCTACCGCAATACGGCAGGTGCGCCCGCACTGGTTGCCAACCGCTATGAGGGCAACGGCAGGGGCAAGTTCTTCCTGCCCTATGACGTGACCAAGGCGGCGTGGAAAGCGCCACAGTCGCGCCCGATCTATCAGCTGGACCGGATCGCCCAGGCGGACCCGGATCAGCCGGTGATCTGGGCTGAAGGCGAGAAGTGCGCCGACGCGCTGACCGACCTTGGCTATCTGGCGTCCACCAGCTTTGGCGGCAGCAAGGCATTGGCAAAAACCGACCTCTCGCCGCTGGCGGGCCGCACTGTCATCATCTGGCCCGATCACGATGAACCGGGGCAGGCCTATGCCGCCAAGCTGGCCGCAGACCTCATTACGATACATAGGGCAACACCGCTGGTCCTGCCGATCACCGACGCTCTAGTTAATAGGCATGACCCGGCAGGCCTGATCCCTAAACGTTTACCTAAGGGTTGGGACGTGGCCGACGCCATTGCAGCAGGCTGGGGCCAAGGCGAGATCGACGCCCTGATTAATAGCGTGGCCTGTGATCTGCCGGATGCAACCGCCGCCTACCTGACGTATAGGGTTGAACCTGCCGCCAACGACCCGCATCCCCCTACGTATCGTAGGGAGACCCCCGACCCGTGTACGATACCTATACGTAGGGATGAGACCCCGCCTATATGTAACGAAGAGAACGCGGCGCTGGTGGACGGGCTGGAACTTTGGAACACCCCTCAGGGTGAGCCCTATGTAACGATACGGGCCAAAGGTCACTTCGAACACTGGCCTGTCGGATCGCCGACCTTCCGCAACTATTTGGCCTATGCCCATTACAAGGCCGAGGGCAAAGCGCCGTCAAATGCCGCGCTCGATGACAAGCGCCGGATGCTGGAAGGGGTGGCGCGGTTCGAAGGCGAGACTTACCCTGTGTCCAGCCGCATCGCCTCCATCGGGCGCACGGTCTATCTCGATCTTGGCGACACGGACTGGCAGGCGGTGGCGATCACATCCGAAGGCTGGCAGGTGGTCAGCCACCCGCCTGCACGGTTCCGGCGTTCACCGGCCATGCAGGCGCTGCCAGTCCCGGAACGGCACGAACACGGCATCGACCTGTTGCGCGATTTCCTGAACGTGGACAGCGAGGATGATTTCCGCATGCTGGTGGCGTGGGTTCTGGGGTGTTTCCACCCCAAAGGCCCCTACCCCATTCTGATCCTCTCGGGCGAACAGGGCAGCGCCAAAAGCACCACCGCGCAAACCCTGCGCGACCTGATCGACCCGGCGCAGCCCAGCACCCGCAGCACCCCCAATTCCGAGCAGGATTTGGTGATTGCCGCGATGCACAACCATGTTCTGAGCTTTGACAATCTCTCGACCATCCGACCGATGATGGCGGACGCCTTCTGCCGGATTGCCACGGGCGGCGGTTTTGGCACCCGCAAGCTGCACACCGACAGCGACGAGGTGTTGTTCAACGCCACCCGGCCCTGCCTGCTGAACGGGATTCCCGATCTGGCGGCGCGGCCTGATCTGGCGGATCGGTCCATTGGTGTGCACCTGCCGGTGATCCCACCGGCCAAGCGCAAAACCTTGGGCGCATTCAACCGCGACTTTGCCAAGGCTAAACCCTACATTCTGGGCGCGCTGTTGGACGCCGTATCCTGCGCCTTGGCACGGATTGATTCTGTGAGCCTCTCAGAGGCCCCCAGAATGGCCGATTTTGCTAAATGGGTAGTAGCTGCCGAAGATGCCCTTGGATGGACTCAGGGCGCGTTTCTGGACTCCTACGCGGCCAACCGTGCCCGCAGCGACCAAGCCGCTGTTGAGGCCAACCCTGTCGCACTGGCCATCCTTTCTCTCATGGAGGGGCGGCAGCATTGGAACGGGACGGCAACCGAGTTGAAGCAAACTTTGCGGGACCGCTTTCCGGCGCTGACAGAGGACAGCCACAGCTTTCCCCGGTCAGAGGCCCGGTTTGGTGCGGCCCTGCGCAGGGTGCAGCCTGTATTGCGCCGTCAGGGGGTAAACATCGCGTTCAGCCGCGAAGGCAAAGCAGGCATGCGGGTGATTGAATTGAGTTGTCGGTAGGGTGCAGCCCTTTGGAAGACGCTGAAGCGTCCGGCCTGAATGGTCGGGCGCTTTTGCGTTAAGACAGTTCCCTAGGAGATTTCTGCATATTGTGTTGGTCCGCAATGCGGACAAAGCAGACATCAACAGTCTGAGGGCTGCTATTCGGCCTCAGCCTGTACGATGGCAATCGCTACAGGAACGTTAAAATTGTTTGCTTCACGGAATTTGTCTCGGACTGCATCAGTTACTTGAGCTCGTATAGCATCAATCACTTGCGGCTTCTGACCCTTAATGAGTTGGGACGCGGCGACCGTTGCAGTGAGAAATATCTCGAACAGCTCATCAGGCTCATTTAATCGCCAATGGGTGGTTATGTTTTCGTGGGAAACCATGCGCATCCCAGATGTGGCCATCATCTTCTTTGCCCCGTCAGGCTGCGCGAAGGTGAAAAGGTCAGGCTGAGCAGGGGCATCTGAGAAATCAGCGTTCGCCTTGATTGCACCAAACACAATTCCGAATGCGGGCGAAACATCTGGAGTCGCCCACGTTGCCATTAGGAAACGACCGCCTGCGCGAAGCACCCTTTTGATTTCGGCCAACGCATTCGGCTGGTCAGGAAGGTGCATCATACCAAAGTTACAGACTACCTGATCGAATTGATTATCTGCGAAAGGAAGCGATGCGGCGTCACCCTGCTGTAGAATGGCATCTGGTGCAGCCTTGGCTGCCAAGACGAGCATCTCTTCTGAGAAGTCTAGGCCGGTGACATTTGCACCCGCTTCGCTCAGCATTGCAGTCAGTGCGCCTTGTCCGCAGCATAAATCAAGAACCGACTTACCGTTTGGCGACCCACGGTCAATCAACCCCTTCGCCGCATAGTCTGTGACCGGTCCAAATTTCTCGACATAAGCCGAGACAATATTCTTGTCGGCCCAGCCAAGGCGCTCGCGGGCAGCGAATTCGCTAAAATCCTGCATACATTCCCCCATCTGGTGTCTGGGCATCCCTCAAACTGTTTGAATGATAGATCAAGATGATCGGGTCAGCTACGGGCTGAGGGTGTGTGAAAACTCCGGCCCATGAGCTCTCTCGTCGCGCTCGTTTTCAGCACCTGTGCAAAAGCTCTCCCAGTAGCGCGAGAGAGCGCACATAAAGGGTGTTTTCGGTGTACTCCGCAGGACGGTCAGAGTTTTCACATACCCTCGGCTCAGAGCGGACCACCACGACATGCGAACCTCCCAATCCCTTCTGGCTGACAGTGCTGACAGTGCGGACGGTGAGTGTCAGACGGTTTTCATTTAGGGTGGGAAACGGTTTTCAGATTCGATGCTTCCGGAGTGCTTCCACGGTGCTGAAGTTTGCCGTATGGCGTAGCACCGATGTAGCACCGGGCGTTAGAGCTACAAACGCAGAAAGCGCCCCTTGGGGCGCTAAGTGTTTGATATCCGACCTAGAAGTTTGGTTGCGGGAGCAGGATTTGAACCTGCGACCTTCAGGTTATGAGCCTGACGAGCTACCGGGCTGCTCCATCCCGCGACACTTAGTGCTGG